>NZ_JAKUMP010000018.1:0-131432 GCF_026341415.1 Pseudomonas sp. MCal1 | reverse complement strand
GCCCGGGACGCTCCGCGTCCCAAAGCGGACGCAGAGCGTCCATTGAGGCATTCCCACGCAGAGCGTGGGAACGATCAGCACCGCAGATCCTCAATCTGCCCGCCCTCCCCCAATCCCCGTATAATCGCCCTCTTTTTCCCGAAGGCACCCCGCTCGTGGCAGACAAACGGTACAGCTGCATTGGTTTGTATAACCCCAAATCACCGGAAAACGTCGGTTCGGTGATGCGCGCCGCAGGCTGCTACGGCGTGTCGACCGTGTTCTACACCGGCAAGCGCTATGAGCGCGCCGCCGATTTCGTCACCGACACCAAGCGCGTGCACTACGACATCCCGCTGATCGGCATCGACGACCTGAAAAAGATCCTGCCGCTCAACTGCGTCCCGGTCGCCGTGGAACTGGTCGACGGCGCCCGCCCCTTGCCCGAATACACCCATCCGGACCGCGCCCTGTACATCTTCGGCCCCGAAGACGGTTCGCTGGATCAAGAGATCCGCGACTGGTGCGAAGACGTCGTGTACATCCCGACCACCGGCTGCATGAACCTCGCCGCCACGGTCAACGTCGTGCTCTACGACCGCATGGCCAAAGGCCTGAATACCCGCTCCGGACCGAAATTTCGCTGAAACGCCGCACATCCGATGGAACGAGCTGACCGCCTGCGCAGTCAGCTTGTTTATCGATTACTCATTGCCTGGAGAAAGATCATGACCGAGCTCAAACGCGTCGAGCGTATCGAATCCACCCCGTTCCAGAGCCGTTCCGAGCAGAACGTCGAAGGCTGGGAGCGCATCGGCTCGCTGGCCGGCGGCGTGATCATGGTCGGCAAGGGCCTGCGCCGTGGCGGGGTGTTCGGGCTGATTCAGGTGGCGATTGGCGGTGTGGCCATGGCCCGCGGCATCACCGGCCACAGCTCGGTAAAAAGCCTGCTGGAGAAAAGTCGTCAGGACATGAACAACGTGCGGGCAAAGATCGAGCGGGCCGGCGACGAGCTGAGCAAGCTCAAGGCCAATGCCGAAGCGGCGACCAACACCGCCACGGTGACCGGTAATGACTCAGTGAAATCGCCGAAAGCCGGGGTTTGATTCTGGATTTACCTTGAGGCTGCTGGCCTCATCGCTGGCAAGCCAGCTCCCACAATGTTTTGGGGTGGAGACCAATCGGTGGTCACCACACAATCCTGTGGGAGCTGGCTGGCCAGCGATGACGGTATTACTGCAGTAACGCGGTATCGAGGACTTTGGACGACTCGCCGAGAATGCTTTCGGCGAGTTGCACGAACGCTTTGGTGTCCACCGTCCCCAGATGCATTGCCCCGCGCAGCATGTCATCCAGCGAGCGCTTGTTGCGGGTCTTCAGGCGAATTTCGCCATCCAGCTCCTGCAACAGCAGCACCGCTTTCGACACCTGCGCCGGGCTGATCTGCTCGCCGCGCAGGGTCGTGACCTTCTGGCTGTCCTTGGCCAGCTTCGCCTGCAACGCCTGGTAACGCTCGTCGCTCATGCCCCCCGCACGGCGCACCAGTTCGATGGCGTAATACTCGGCAAACCCTTCGCTGATCCAGTCGCTGCGCTGCTCGTCGTTGATCCGTCCGAACACTTGCGCCAGCTCGCGCACCAGTGCGCTGCTGCCGCTTTCGCTGACCAGCGGCAACCGCGTGTTGAGGTAGATCGACTCCCGCGCCGCCAGGCTGCCGCGCCACATCGGGTCGTTGGCACCGACGATCAACAGTTTGCTCGGATGGCGCGGAAACACCGCCTGCACCTGCGGCCAGACAAACGTCAGCAGCGTCAACACGTCCATCCGGCGCATGCCCTGCCCTTGCGGCGAGGCCACGGTGACTTCGGTTTCCCCCAACCGCGAGCGACGGCTGCCAAGGTGGCCGGCGAGCATCCAGCCGGTCGGGCGGTCGAACAGGCGTGACGGATTATCGATGCGGAATTTGTTCTTGCCGATGCGTGGCCAGGCGGTTTCGACGCTTTTCCAGCCATCGGGCAATTCGAAGTGCAGGCGTGCGACCAGCTCGATGCCGTCCTGTTGATCGAGCCTGGCTGGCGGCACCAGTTCATCGCCGCGCATCAGCGCCCAGGTCGGGGTCATGCGCGTGTCGAAGCTGCCGTTCTTGCGACCATGGCTGATGCGCACGCGGTAGGTCAGGCTGGCCTTGTCCGCCGTCGGGCGCCAGACCCCGCGCGCCGGTTTGCCCGGCGTCAGTTGCCACTGGCCGTCGGCCTTGAAATCGCTGTAGCGGCTGCCATCGCCAAGGTCGAAATCCAGGCTGCGCACCACTTCGCCCCTGGCGAAGGTCATGCGCACTTCGGCCTGATCGCTCTGCGGCAACAGGCGTACCTGATAATCCAGATCGACTTTCTTCGCCGCCCACACCGGCGCACTCAGCGCCAGCAGCGTGACGATCAGCGCCCGGCGCAATCCCGTCGCCATACCTGCTCCTTGGTCAATCGTTAACCTGCGCGGAAAATCAGGTGATCTTCCCAGTCGTCTTCCGGCACGCTGCCTTCGGCGAGCATGCGCCCGGACTGGGAAATCCGCTCGTGGTGCACCGCGTCGCGATCACCGCAGACCAGGTGATGCCACAGCGGCAGATCCTTGCCTTCGCTGACCAGCCGATAACCGCAGGTCGGCGGCAGCCATTTGAATTGTTCGGCCTGGCCCGGGGTGAGCTGAATGCAGTCCGGAACAAACTTCATGCGGTTCGGGTAATCGCTGCACTGGCAGGTTTTCAGGTCCAGCAGTTTGCAGGCGATACGCGTGTAATAGACGCTGTTGTCTTCTTCATCCTCGAGCTTTTGCAGGCAGCACAGGCCGCAACCGTCGCACAGCGATTCCCACTCCTCGTGATCGAGTTGATCGAGGGTTTTGCGTATCCAGAACGGTTCGACTTTGGCGGCCATGGCTCAAGCATCAACATCAGGTGGTGAAAAGGCCGCCAGTCTAGTGCCCAAGGCCCCGTGATCCAAGCGCTGGCGACTGCCGGTTGTGCGGGGCTTGTCAGTTTTTGCGCGGCCAAGTAGTTTTGCCGGTCACACCAGGCCTTCGCCGGATGCCATTAACGCTCGACCGCGTTGCACCCGGTGAACTGCAGGCTTGCGCCACAACCCCATCGTTCAGCCCAACTGATCCCGCCGGGTTTCGCTTCCAACCTGTCCTCAAACGTAGCAAGGAATCTCTCGATGAGTGCCAACCCTCGCGTTGCCGAATACGCCATCCACCCGCAGTTCACCGATCGCTGGTCGCCCCGCGCCTTTACCGGCGAAGCGATTTCCGAAGAAACCTTGTTGAGCTTCTTCGAAGCCGCGCGCTGGGCGCCGTCGGCGTACAACTCGCAGCCGTGGCGTTTTCTCTATGCCCGTCGCGACACGCCGAACTGGGAGCGTTACCTGGGTCTGCTCAATGAATTCAACCGCAGCTGGGCACAGCACGCGTCGGCACTGGTGATCGTGATTTCGAAAACCACCTTCACCGCACCGGGCGCGACCGAGGAAACGCCAGCGCTGTGGCACACCTTCGACACCGGTTCCGCGTGGGGCCATCTGGCGCTGCAAGCGAGCCTGAGCGGCTGGCACACCCACGGCATGGCCGGCTTCGATCAGGAGCTGACCCGCAAGGAGCTGAACATTCCGCAAGGCTATGCGCTGCACGCCGCCGTCGCGGTGGGCAAGCTGGGTGACAAGGCAAGCCTGGCGGATTACCTGCAAGCACGGGAAACGCCGAGCCCGCGTCGTCCGCTGAGCGAACTGGCGGCTGAAGGCGATTTCACCCTCTAAGCCCCGTTTGATCGTTCCCACGCTCTGCGTGGGAATGCCTCAAGGGACGCTCCGCGTCCAGTGACGCGGAGCGTCACGGGCTGCATTCCCACGCGGAGCGTGGGAACGATCTCTAGTCAGTAACCGCGTGCGAAATCCACTTCGCCGCGCAGCGCCTCGCCCGCCTGATACGCCCGCAAGTTATCCAGAAACAACTGCACCATCATCGGCGGCGAGGTCGGTGCCGAGCTGTGCCCGGTCAGCAGCAAGCCCCACGCGGTCCAGAACGGGTGCCGTTGCGGCAACGGTTCCTGGCGGCAAACGTCGATCACCGCGCCAGCCAGATGGCCTTCTTTCAACGCTTCCACCAGATCCGCGTCGACCACCGCGACACCGCGCCCGGCGTTGATGAACAACCCGGTCGGCTTGAATTGCTTGAACAGTGCAGCGTCGTAGATGTCGTGGGTGTGCTCGGTGTTGGGCAGCAGATTGACCACGTAATCCGCTTCGCCCACCAGACGCGGCAAGTCCGCCATCGAGCCGACTTCGACAAAAGGCGCCTGCTCGCGAGCGCTGCTGGCGATGCCGTACAACTCGACGCCAAACGGCAGCAGGAACTGCGCCACGCTCTGGCCGATGTCACCGGTGCCGACGATCAGCACCTTGCGTCCGACCAGACTCTGGCCGGTGCGGTTGTCCCACTTGCGCTCGACCTGGCTGACCAGTCGCGCCAGCACTTCGCGCTCATGGCCGAGCATGTAGGTCAGCACGTATTCAGCCATGACCTGGCCGAAAATGCCGACCGCCCGGGTCAAGCGGTAATCCCGGCGCAGGCCGTCGGCCAACAGCGGCGTGATGCCGGCCCAGGTCGATTGCAGCCATTGGGGCTGGTGGCCCTGACGCAGCAGGGTCGCCAGCAGATCCGGCTGACCCAGCCATACCGGGCAATCGACGGCCTGACGGGCCAGTTCGGCGGAGTCGCCGCTGGTCAGCACTTCAAGCTCCGGGGCCGCCTGACGCAGCAGTCGGGCGTATATCGCGTGGTCGTGTTCAGCAATCAGAACGCGCATCTTCAAACCTTTCGCAAACCGTGCAGGCGGCCGTCCACTTCGGGGCAGCCGTCGCCGTAAAAACCGTTCCAGGGGTTACAAGAGGCCCAGGACAGGGCCTCGCGGATCAGACCGGGTCGTTGCGTCGCAGCAACTCTTCGGGCAAGTGCTCGATGTACTCTTCCTCGGCCGGTGGCATCTGCAGGTGATAGCCCTGCTTGTCGAGGTTTTCCAGGACCACGGCGATGTCTTCGCTGGCGAGCTTGCGCTCGGGGGTCAGCACCAGATCGAAGGAGTGCTTCGCCTTGCCGAACGCCGCCATCAGGCCTTCCGGCACACGCTCCAGCGCATCGCTCTTGAGCACGTACAGATACATGCCGCTTTTCTTCGAACTTTGATAAATGGAACAAATACGTTTCAAGGCTGTTCTCCGGCGGTGGCCAGGCTGTCGAGCAGCTTCTGGCCCATCAATTCGCGGCGCCAGCCACGCAGCGAATCAGGCAATTGGTAAGGCCCCTCGGGGAAGCCGCTTTTGACCAGCGCTTCGAGGGTTTTCTTGCGCAGCATCAGCTCCGGCGCGATGCCCAGACGCTCAGCTTCGGCCTGACCGAGCGCCCGCAGCTGTTTGATCAGCGCGGCGGCTTCGATCGGCAATGGCTCCGGCACAGCTGGCGGCCATTGATCAGGCCCCACACTGCCAGAGCGCTTGATCAGATCAAGCAGAAACTCGCCGTCCTGACGCACGGTACGCGGATGCATGTCTTCGATCTTGCCCAGCGCGCTGAGGCTGTCCGGTTGGGTCCGGGCCAGCGGCCACAGCGAGTGTTCACGGACGATGCGGTTGCGCGGCAGATCGCGGGCACGGGCCTCGCGTTCACGCCAGGCACACAGCTCACGCAGTACGGCCAGTTGGGCGCGGGACAGCTTCCACGCCAGTTTGGCCTCGCGATACACCTCGTACGGGTCGGTTTCGCGGCGCAGGTTGGCGACCAGTTCGGCGCCGTCCTCCAGCACCCAGGCGTATTTGTCGTCGGACAGTTTCGGACGCAGTTGTACGAAAACCTCCGCCAGATGCACGGCGTCTTCGGCGGCATAGCTGATTTGCGTGTCAGACAACGGACGCTGCAACCAGTCGGAACGGGTTTCACCCTTCGGCAGTTCGATGCCGAGCACTTCCTGCACCAGACGCGAATAACCCATCGAGAACCCGAGGTTCAGGTAGGCGGCAGCCAGTTGGGTGTCGAACAGCGGCGCCGGCAGGCTGCCGGTCAGGCGCAGCAGGACTTCAAGGTCTTCGCTGCAGGCGTGCAGGACTTTGAGTACCGCCGGGTTTTCCAGCAAAGCGGCCAGAGGTTGCCAGGCGTTGATGGTCAGCGGGTCGATCAGGTAGGCGCGTTTGCCGTCGCCGACCTGCAACAGGCCGGCAATCGGGTAGAAGGTGTCGACCCGCATGAATTCGGTGTCGAGGGCAACGAACGGCAGCTGCTGCCACTCGGCGCAAAACTGCGCGAGGCTATCGTTGTCGCGAATCCAGTGAATATCGATGGCCACACGGCTCTCCCTTCAAGAATGGCGCGCAGTATATATCGCCACCGGCGCTTTCCGCGCCTCTACAGGGCAAGAGCTTGATGAAATCTCCTGCCTGAGGGAAAGAATAGTCTTACAGATTGAGTCTGCCGGTCAGTCCTTGGCCAGCACCCCGTCGATCACCGCGCCCCGGCAGCCGGCAAACATGTCCAGATCCGGCTGGTACACCTTGCTCTGCACCTCCAGCAGACCGAGCATCGAGTGGAACAGGTTGTCCTGGCTCAGCGGCTTGTCGCGGCTCATTTGCAGGCAATGGGTGTCGACCGAGTAAGACTTCTGATAGCTGTCAGAGAACCACGCCAGCATTGCCACGTGTTTTTGCTGCTCCGGCGCCAGCATGTACGGCGTGCCGTGCAGGAACAGGTTGTACTCACCCAGGGATTCGCCGTGGTCAGACAGGTAGAGCATGGCGGTATCGACCTTGTCCTGATTGCTGCGCAGCACATCGATCAGGCTCGAGAGCACATGATCGGTGTACACCAGCGTGTTGTCGTAACCGTTGACGATGCTTTCGCGGCTGCAATTGTTCAGCGCATTGCTTTCACACACCGGGGTGAAGCGCTCGTATTCCTTTGGATAGCGCTTGAAGTATTCCGGACCGTGACTGCCCATCTGGTGCAGGACCAGCACAGTGTCCTTGTCCAGGTGATCGATGAAGCTTTGCAGGCCTTGCAGCAAAATCTCGTCGCGGCATTCGCTGTTGGCGCACAGCGCCGGGTCTTTCAGATTGCTGACATCCTGCAGGGTGACACGGTCGCAGGTGCCTTTGCAGCCGGACTGGTTGTCGCGCCAGATCACGTCGATCCCGGCCCGTTTCAGCACGTCCAGCAACCCTTCCTCATTCTTCGCCTTGCTGGCGTCGTAATCCTTGCGGCCCATGTTGGAGAACATGCACGGCACCGACACCGCGGTTTCGGTGCCGCAGGAATGCACGTCGGTGAAGGCGATCAGGCCGGCTTCCTTGTCCAGTTTCGGTGTGGTGTCGCGGTCATAACCGAGGATGCCGAAGTTTTCCGCCCGGGCACTTTCCCCCACTACCAGCACCGTCAGGGATTTGCGCGGATGGTTCTGCACGGCGGCGTTACGCTGGGCGTCTTCGCCAAGCGTGACGAACGGTTGATGCGCCGAAGCCACCTGCTCACGCAGATAACCGGCCGAGGCGCCGATGTAATTGCTCGGCACCAGCATCAGGCGAATTTCGTGGTGATTGCGAAACAGCGACGACAGTCCTTGATAATTGGCCAACGCGACGCCGCCAATAACCGCGACCGACGCGACACTCACCACAACTTTGCTTAATAACTCGCGATGCCAGCGACGATAGTTGACTGGAACTTTCCACAACAACCAGGACGGCAAGACACCCAAAAACAAGATATAAACCAGCAACTTCAAAGACAGCAGATCGCGAACTTCGGTGGCATTGGTTTCGGCAAAGTTGCGAAACATGCCGGCATCGATCAATACACCGTATTGGCTCATGAAATAAGCTACGCCGGCACTGACCATGAACAACAACGTCAACACAGGTTTCAAAACAGGTCGAAACGCCAGCAGCGTCAAGACGATGTTATACGCCGCGAAGATCATCACCCCGAACGCAATGCGCATCGCAATGCCCTTGCCGTCCGCGGCGGTGATGTCGAACAGGTGTTGCCAGAGAACGAAATTGAATCCGGTCAAAAGAAAGGCGCTGGCAAACAACGTCACCCATTCCGGGTGCACGGCTTTTAACTTGAACATGGCGAGGGACTATTTCCTTGAAAGAAGTGCCGTCGCCAATTGTGAAAATTTCATTGACGCAGACCACACAAACTCTAAGCAGGCAACCATCAATTTTTTGTGAAAAAGAAGCCAACGATTAGTTGGCCGATGAAATAACCATGAAATATGCAGCGTATTTGAGAATGATTCAGCTGTGGTTAAGACGCGGGCCACGAGGTGCCGTATCGAGTTTCTCGATAGCGGTCATGACATTCTGATTTGCCGCCCCGCTCGCCTGCCCGCCTAATCAACAGCCCCTGGTTCAAAGGTCTGAAGATGGAAAACGTTCGCGCCACTGCCCGCCCCGCTTTCTGGCTCATGCTCGGCATCATCCTGGTCGCCCTCAACCTGCGCCCGTCGATGGCGGCGGTCGGCCCCTTGCTCTCGGCCATTCGCGGCGATATGGCGCTGAGCTTCAGTCTCGCAGCGTTACTGACCCTGCTACCGGTGATGGCGATGGGGCTGGCGATGTTTTTCGGCATGGCGGTCAGCCAGCGCCTCGGTGAACAGCGCACGGTGCTGCTGTCGCTGGTGATCATTGGCTTGGCGACGTTTTCGCGTTTGTTTCTCGATTCAGCGGGCGGATTGATCGCCAGCGCCGTGCTGGCCGGGATCGGTATTGCACTGATCCAGGCCCTGATGCCCGCGCTGATCAAATCGCGATTTCCCGACAACGTGGCGCTGTGTATGGGCCTTTACGTCACTTCGATCATGGGCGGCGCGGCGCTGGCCGCTTCGTTCGCACCGTGGGTGATGATGCAGACCGGCAACTGGCGGGCGGGACTGGCTGTCTGGGCGGTTTTGGCACTGCTCGCCATTCCTTTCTGGTGGAAAAACCGCGCCACGTCACCGAACACCAACCGGGCCGTTGTCAGAAAAGAATCCTTCTTCACGAATTCCCGCGCCTGGCTGCTCGCGATCTTCTTTGGTCTCGGCACCGCGTCCTACACCTGCGTGCTCGCCTGGCTGGCGCCGTATTACGTGGAAAAGGGCTGGAGCGAACAAAACGCCGGCCTGATGCTGGGTTTTCTGACGGCCATGGAGGTGATTTCAGGGCTGGTGGTGCCGGCCATCGCCAATCGCAGCCGTGACCGACGCCTGGTGCTTGGCGCCCTGCTCGGCCTGATCATCGCCGGGTTTGTGGGGCTGATCCTCAGTCCCCTGCACTTGAGCCTGCTATGGCCGTGCCTGCTCGGGCTGGGTATCGGCGGGTTGTTCCCGATGAGCTTGATCGTATCCCTCGATCACCTCGACGAACCGCAACGTGCCGGCGGGCTGACCGCATTCGTACAAGGCATCGGCTACCTGATTGCCGGGCTCTCGCCGCTGATGGCCGGGATGGTGCGCGATCAGTTGGGCAGCTTCGAATGGGCCTGGTGGTCACTGACGGCAGTGATGGCGCTCATGCTGTTGATGGTGCTGCGTTTTGATCCACGGCATTACACCCGGCACATGGGCTGATCGGGCGAACGGCAGGCCGCCTCGTCTGGATAAAGGCTTCTGGCCAGCTTTTCCGGGTTTGATTGTGTACGTCGTGTTACTAAAACTTTCTGTCCCACAAGTGACAGTGAAACGTCCTACAGGGCTTTCTCCTGGCACCATCGTTCCGTTACGATCATGCGCACACGTTTGCGCGGATTCGGCGCAAGGAGCACAGCGAGACAGAACGGATGCTGAACAGTAACTTGCTTAGAAAGCTCGACATGCAGGATCTCATGGTGTTTGTCGCCGTGTATGAGCAAAGCAGCGTCACCGACGTGTCGGAGTCGCTGTTCGTCAGCCAGTCCACCGTCAGTTACTGCCTGAAAAAACTGCGTACCAGCTTCGAAGACGATTTGTTCGTCAATACCCGCACGGGCATGCGCCCGACCTACAAGGCCAGCAGCATGTATGGCCATGTGCAGAAAATCCTCGAAAGCATCAACCTCTGCCACGCCGGCGCCCCGACCTTCGACCCGATGGCGCAACCGGTGACCTTCAACATCTGTGCCCCGGAATACTTCGAGCAACTGATCCTGCCGCGGATGTTGAAGCGCTTTGACTTCGATGACTTGCCGGTGATGGTCAACATGCACAAGTTCGAAACCGACGTGCCGGTCGAAGAGTTGCGCGACGGCAGCCTCGATCTGGTGATCTGTTTCGGCCCGCACTTCCATCGCAGTCACGCCGACCTGAAATCACGCATGTTGCTGGAAGATGATCTGGTCTGCGTTTTCGACAAACGCGCCACGCCGCTGGAGCCGCGACTGAGTCTGCAAGCTTTTACCGAACGCCGGCATGTGTTTCCCACGCCGTGGACGTCGACCACCAACATGGTCGATGGCTGGCTGGCGCGCCAGGCGCAAAAACGCCAGATCGTCGCCCGCTCCAACAGTTACAGCGCGGCGTTGAAGATGATCACCGGCACCGATTTCATTCTCACCCTGCCCCGGCGGATCCAGCGTTTACTGACCAACGAAGCGGTGTTCAACCACTGCGAGGCGCCGAATGGCCTGCCGGGGTTTACCCTCGACATGCAGTGGAGCCACAACGTCGATCAGGACAGCGCCAACCTCTGGCTGCGCGAGCAGGTCATCAAGACCTGCGCAGAGCTGGAAGCGGCCTGAGTCCTACACGCCGATGGCGGTCTTGTTGTAGGACTCGCGGTCGATGTCGAGCAGTTCCACACTCAACTGCACCTCGACCCCGGCCGGCCATTCGCACAATTCCTGCAATACCGCCAACAGGCTCTGCGACAGTTGCTTCTTGATCTCCGGAGAGCGCCCGCTGAGCAGCGCCAGCCTCACCGCCACAAAGGCGCGCTCGTTCATGGCGGTGCCGACCTTGAAGGTTTCAACCTTGAGCGCACGGCTCTTGATATCGAACTCCGCCGAGAACTGACCGGAACCCACCAGCGTGTTATTGAGCCGGATCAACGCCACGTCAGCGTTCAGTTGCGGCAGGTTGGCGGTGTATTCCAGGTGCAGGTGTGGCATCTCGGTGCTCCAGTGGTTCGGCGGAAAGGTCGTACATATAACACAGCAACGCATGACTCACGCCAACGACGACATCACCGGACGCTCACTCATGAACTGCTCCAGCCGCGAACGCAGCCAGCGCTCCGCCGGGTCGCTGTCGACGTGGCTGAGCCAGACCATCGACAGGTCAAGGGTCGGGGTCTTGAACGGGAACGGCTCCTTGAACAGGAACCCGGAAGCGGCCATGGCTTCGGCGGTGTAGTCCGGCAGGCTGGCAATCAGATCGGTGCCGGCCAGCAACGCCGGCAACGAACTGTACTGCGGCACCGACAGCACCACCTGACGGGTGCGACCGATATCCGCCAGCCACTCATCGGCGTAGCCACTGACATTGGCTGTGTGGGAAACCAGCACGTGGGGGCGTGCGCAATATTCATCGAGTGTCAGCGGCGTGTCGGATTTGTCGGCGCGCAGGATGCTCGGCTGAATATGCCGCAGCAGTTTGCGCTTGGCGTTGGCCGGCAGGCCGCGGGTCTGGCTGATGCCGACAGTGATATCGCCGGCGGCCAGCAGATCGGGAATCCGCCAGTAATCGACGTGCTGCACCACGAACACCACGTTCGGCGCCTCCTGGCGCAATACCCGAAGCAATGGTGGCAACAGGCCGAATTCGACGTCATCCGACAGACCGATGCGAAAGGTCATGGTGCTGACGGCCGGGTCGAAATCCCGGGTCAGGCTCAGCGCCACCGACAGCGAGTCAAGCGCGGGCTTTAGATGGCGATAAATGTCTTCGGCGCGGGCGGTCGGCTCCATGCGATGGCCGACGCGGATGAACAACGGATCGTTAAGCATGGTGCGCAAACGATTGAGCGCCGAACTGATGGTCGGCTGGCCGAGAAACAGCTTCTCGGCGGCCCGGGTCACGTTGCGTTCGAGCATCAAGGTCTCGAATACCACCATCAGGTTGATGTCGGCCTTGCGTAGTTCATTGCGGTTCATCCATTGCCCCCCGATCCCCAGATTGCGGCAGTGTAGAAAGGCCGTGGGGGCGGCGTCCATCGAAACGGTGCGTCATTGCACCGTCAACGTCTTCAGCCCCAGACCCATGACCCGCGAATCGTCGTTGATCCCCAACTGTCGGGGGCTGACGGCATCCGGCAACTGTAATTCGATTTCGAGCCGGGCATCGTTCCCGAGGCGCTGGTTAAGCTGGGCGCTGATCGGAATTTCCAGGCGATTGCCTTGAAACTGCGTCAAACGGGTATCCAGCACTGGTTGGCCGTTCAGACTGATGATCACCCGCTGGCCGGGGTGCCCGGGCTGTATGAATGCCAATGCGTCGATCACGATCGAACTCGCCGGAGGCAACACGCGCAATTGGATTTTCGCCTGTTGACCTTCCGTCCACGTCCCCCAGCTTTCAGGCTTCGACCAGCCGCTGGCCAGTTGCCGGTTTCGATAATTGAAGACCAACGCCTGTCCCGGGCGAGTCAAGGGAAGGAGTGAAATCCGTCGCCCCTCATCCTGCACGGACAGGCACTGCACACAACGTTTCCAGCCCGGCGCCAGTACCGCAATCCCGTCCACGCGCGTCAGCAGATCGGTTTCACTGTTGATGGTTCTCGCGGCATCGACCAAAGCATCGTCGTCCAGGACGTACAAGGAATCTGCGTCGTACTGCCCCGAATCGAGCATCGCGCGGGCGTTCTGCTGTGCCCGCACCAGCGCCGAAGTGCTCATGCGTCCCAGATAGACAGCATCGGTCTTCATGCCGTGGGTCGCTGCGAAACCGGCAATCATCTGCCAGCGCTCTCCTTGATTCTGTGGCATCAGACTGCGGACATTGGCATAACGCGCAGCGGCGCTCGCCCAGAAAGGATCAGTCATCGGGCTGGCCCAGACCGACGAAGGTGCCACCATTTTTCCCTGCCGCAGCCCCATCCAGCCGTTTCGGGTATCGACAACCTGGATCAGCAGCGCCACCGCGAGCAGACCGATGGCGACGCGCGGCCGATAACCGCGTACCACCAGAAAAATCGCGGCCAGGATGCAGACATACAGAACCGGCCAGAACATCCGGCCCGAGGCACGAAAGATATTGGCCAGCGCGACAAAACTTTTCGGCAGCGGATAATCGAGATTCAACGCCCCGATACCGATCTGATTCGACAAAGCGAACAGCCATAAACCGAACAGCGCCATCAGCAGCCATGGACGCGCGCGCACCTGATCCTGCAAGGGTTGGCGGTTTCGAAATCCGGCAATCAGCGCCAGCGGCGCCAACAAGAGAACGCCCGGACCAAGGTAGTTGAAACCTTCGTAATCCCCGTCGGCCTTCGGCAGATCAGGCAGGATCAATGACCAGCCGGCCGGGTCGAGGGGCGACAGCAGATTCATCCGGTACAAACCAAAGCCACCGGATGCCGCGCCATCGGCAATGCTGAAATACCCGGCCTGCCAGCAACACACGCTTACCAGAGCGAAAAGCATGCCCCCTTCAATCATCCCCTGACGCCGGGTCAATGACTGATTGAATGTCTTGCCCAGCAGATCCGCCACCCAGATCAGCGCAACCATGGCCAGCAGGTAGGCGTGCACCCATGCCGTTACAGCAAGCAAGGTTCCCCAGGCGACACGACGTCGGCTCAGGTTCGGCAACAGCGTCAGGTACAGCGCAGCCAGGATCAGGAAATGGCCCGCCAGCGAGAGGTGCGCGCCCATGCGCAAAAACATCGCAGGCGAGAACACCAGCAACCCCGTCCCTAGCAGTCGAATCAAGGTTTGGGTCGTCATCAGCCCCATTAGCTTCCAGCCAAACCAGGCTTGCAGGACACAACAGGCCAACAGCCACAAACCGAAATACTGGAAGGTCTCCGGCAACCAGGCACTGAACGGTTTGAACAACAGCGCGAGCAGTGGATTGGAGTCGGAAAAAATGATCGCGCTGCCCAGTTCCAGGCCGTAAGAAGGATTGAGCCCGAGCGGGAACGTCCAGGGCGCCTGCCGAAAAAACGCCCAGCCCAGATAATGCGTCGCCGGATCGCCCTGCTCCAGCCAGGCGATGTTCTGCGGATTCAGCGCTTGCGGCCCGACCACCAGAAAAAACACCAGAACACCCAATAGCAGCGGCAACAGGGGAAGTGCCGGGTGCTCCCGTGAATCCGTCATCGATACGTCCAGAAGTTATGCAGTACAAAGGTGAATGCCGGAATCGTCAGCGCCACGGCAATGATTCCGGCCAGATCGTGCAGCCCGGCCATCTGCGCCGCCCAGGCCACGAACATTGCCAACAGAAAGCCGCCCGCCGAAACCATCAGAAAACGCATCAGAGTCTTGCCGTGCAACCGGGCGGAAAAACTCCAGGTGGTGTTGATCACGTAGGACACCACCGTCGCCACGATAAAGGCGACGCCGTTGGCCAACGCAGGCACAGGACTGACGAAATTGATGAACAGCACTGCCACCAACGCATGCAGCGCCGTGACGAACAGACCGGTGACGGCAAAACGCACACCGCGCTGAATCAGTGCGGACCGTTTCGTCGCCATCACGGCTTGCGCGCCAGCACGAACACACTCAGTCCGCCTGCGCGGTTGATGCCCATCAGCGGCAGCTCGAGGCTGCACAGGGTTTTCAGCAGTCTATTGACCAGCGGATGGTGTTTTTTCAATTGCGAACGCGGTGCCGAACCCCGAGCGCCGGGTATCAGGCGCGACGCCAGCGCAATCGGGAAGACCGCGCCGAAGTAATAGGCGCCCCGCTCCACCGTCAATCCGGCCTTTCGGGCGAGAGTTTCGAACTGCCCCAGGGTGTAGCGACGCTTGTGTTCGAGAAAATCATCGTGCCCGCTCCACATGAACTGGAACGCCGGCACGGTCATCAGGAAGCGACTGCCGGAGGGCACTTTGTCGACGTAAGACTTGAGCAGGCCGAGGTCGTCATCGACGTGCTCCAACACATCCATCAGCAACACCAGATCAGCATCCACGGTGTCGATCGAGCGACGGTAATGCACCGGTTTGCCGGCAGTGGTGGCGCTGGAGTCGGCCGGGTAGCTGATGTCCACGCACCAGGCTTCGCGTGCCGCCGTGTGCGTCAACAAATGATGGGAAAAAAATCCTGAACCGGCGCCGACGTCGAGAATTCGTTTGATGGGCGCCTCACCCAGCAGGCGGCGGGTAGCCGCTGCCTTGGAGCAGTAATACCAATGCTCGCCGATGCTGTCGCCGAGAATGTCGGTTTCCTTGAGATCCATCTGTCAGTCCTTGGATTCGTAAATGCGGCGCACCAGGAAAACCGGCCGGCGCTTCGCTTCGATGTAGGTGCGGCCCAGGTACTCGCCGAGCACGCCAATGCCGATCAGTTGCAGGCCGCCGAGGAATGTCACCGCCACCATCAGCGACGCATAACCTGGCAGATCGACACCGTGCAGCACCGTACGCAGCACGATGAACATCGCAAAGGCGAACGACACCAGAGACACCAGCGCCCCCAGATACGTCCAGATCCGCAACGGCTCGGTGCTGAAACTGGTGATGCCTTCCAGCGCGAAATTCCACAGTCGCCAGCCATTGAACTTGCTCTGCCCCGCCGCCCGCTCGGGGCGTTCATATTCGACCTGCGTGGTGCGGAAACCGACCCAGGCGAACAAGCCTTTCATGAAGCGCCGCGACTCGGGCAAGGTCAGCAACGCATCGACCACACAGCGATCCATCAAGCGAAAATCGCCGACATTCTCGGGCAATGGCTGATCGGCAATCCGGTTGTGCAGGCGATAGAACCAACTGGCGGAGGTCTGTTTGGCCCAAGTGTCGTTGCGCCGGCTGATGCGGTGGCCGAGCACGACCTCGAAACCCTCCCGCCAGCGTTCGATCATCTGCAAAATGACTTCGGGAGGATCCTGCAGATCAACGTCGATCGGTACCACGATCTGCCCGGTGGCAATCTGCAAACCGGCGGACATGGCCGCTTCCTTGCCGAAATTGCGACTCAGATCGACGATGCGGATGCGCGAATCGCTCTGCTGGCAATGCAGCAAGCGTTCCAGCGTTGTATCGGAACTGCCGTCATTGACGAACACCAGTTCCAGTTGGACGAGCGCCTCTTGCTCGAAAACCTGATGAATGCGCAGGAGAAAGCCGTCGAGGCTGTCCTCTTCATTGAATACGGGAATCACCAGCGACAACTTCACCGGGTTCGCGTGTTGCGTTCCGTGCAGATGAACCAATGGACTGCTCTTTCTTATAGTGATTGTCGGTCGTCGAACGCCGTTCGACACCATGAGCCGCACCGTATTAAGCAGCAGCCCGATATGTCATGCAAGGGGCAAACGACGGCGTTCCGGCCAATCCGGAGGACGATCCCTGCGCTCTGCCCCGTGCCTTTCAGAAACATTCACGAACGATTGGAAACAAATCCCCGATAGCCAAAAATCCGCGCTCCGCTAGGCTTGCGTCGAGGCGTCACACAGGCTGTCGCACATAAATCGCATGGAGCGAACTGAATGTATTTCGAGATTTACAGGCAATCCAAAGGCACCCCGAGCACCGGAAAGGGCCAATGGCGCTGGCGGCTGCGGGCAGGCAACCACGAGACGGTCGCCAGCGGGGAGTCGTATGTGAACAAGGCGGATTGTCTGCATGTGATCGAGTTGATCAAGGGTGTCCAGGGGGATACGCCGATCAAGGAGATCTGAGGACTGTTCAGGACGCCGGGCTGCCTGTGTTGGCAGCTCCGGCGACTTCTGATGTTGCTTCAGGGCATCAGGTCGCCCTGGAGATGGCGGAACAGACCGATGTTTGAATATGCCTTGCGACGGTCGAGTCCTGACCGTCGCTACCCAGCCAGAATCAGCCGATAGAAGAATCCTTAATTTAAGAGGTGACTCTATGTTTTAAGCACTTGTTGATATCTTCAGAAGTTACAACTGGCGGGCCTGCTGAGTGCTAGACAAACCAGCTTAGATGGTTCTGCCAATTGCTTGCTCGTAGTATGAAAGGAAATGCCGCCACTGCGACTCATCCCAGTAAGAATGCCGTCTGAGTTGAGGAATGTCGTGACGAGCTGCTCCCATCGCCGTAGCACGACCGCGTGACTTCTCTAAATCAAGTAACGCCAGCTCGAAGTCAAATACCGCATCCGTAATCGATGCCTTGATAAAGATGTGTTTGGACCGCATGCAACCGTGCTGCCACTTGCCCGAGTGCATTCTCGCCAGCATTTGCGCCAAACGCTTAAATAGTTGCTCATGTTGTTCCGTCGTCAACATGCTGGCAGCGCCTTGGCTATACCAAGTATCCAGATCTATGAAGCCGCCCAGGTCTTCCGTGACCAAAACACCTTGCCATACCCCGTCGACTTTTCTCGCACCATAAAATACGGGTCTTGGCGCGTTTACACCCAGTTTCTCGAGTCTGGAGAGGGCAACCCCCTCACGCAGAGCGGTGGGTCTGCCAGTGGGATAACGCAGGCTGCGAAACAGATGGCCGGTTTGACGCTTGACGAAGAACGTTCTGTTATCTTGAACAACCAGCTGGACACCACTAGTACCGCTTCGGCGCACATTGGGCGGTTCAACCCACGATCCGGATGTACCCCACCAAAATTCAAACTCTTTGCCTGACCTGCCCATTACGCGCTCCATTATTTAAAAGTTTTCTGCGCCGTTTTATTTTGATCGCAATAGCAGCTCAGTCCATTCGTGAATATAAATAGTTCCCCGCAAATTGCAGGTTTTTTACTAGCTCGAGATCTTGCTCTTTACAGAGCCGGACATTCAGAGCGACCACGCTCAAGACAAGCGATTTGGAAGATTTTTGCGTCCACGATTGGCCGATGGTGGTTACTGGCAAACCTCTGCTTATCGCTGGAAGCGGTCGGTCAGCCTACTAAGCTTTTACCAAATATGCCGGACGATCACCATTCGTTGGATTTCATTCGTCCCCTCATAAGTCCCTCTGAAAGGTATTCAGCCAGCCTTAGAGCATCAAGTCCGTCGTTAACTATGTAAGCAACGCCAAGCACGTCGAAAAAATTTGGCAAACGCCGAATCGTCTACATCAGCAAGAGCGATGTAGAGCCGTTCGAAGCGCTCGTAGACACCAAGAGCATGGCCGGTGTCGTGTCAAAAATGCTGGGGTTTTAAAACGGACTAGAGCCGCATGACGGGCAAGGTTTATGCCCAGGAAATGTTTCAAATAGATCGACGGGAACGAAAAAGCCCCCGTAATCTTCAATGATTACGGGGGCTTAGTCTTGTTCAATAATGGCGGAGAGATAGGGATTCGAACCCTAGGTACCGGTGAAGGTACAACGGATTTCGAATCCGTCCCATTCGGCCACTCTGGCATCTCTCCAACGGCGCGCATCATAACAACACTTTTACCGAAAGCAAACCCTCTTTCGAAAATTTCTCCGTGCTATCAGATGCTTGCGTCGATTAAAGCGGTACGCCCAGACGGTTGGCGACTTCTTCGTAGGCTTCGATGACGTCACCGAGGCCCTGACGGAAGCGGTCCTTGTCCATCTTCTTCTTGGTGTCCTTGTCCCACAGACGGCAGCCGTCCGGGCTGAACTCATCGCCCAGGACGATGGAGCCGTCGCTGAACACGCCGAATTCAAGCTTGAAGTCCACCAGCAAGAGGCCTGCGTCGTCGAACAGTTTGCTCAGGACTTCGTTGACCTTGAGCGACAGTTCCTTCATGCGCGCCAGTTGCTCGGCGGTGCCCCAGCCGAAAGCCACGACGTGGGATTCGTTGATGAACGGGTCGCCCTTGGCGTCGTCCTTCAGGAACAGTTCGAAGGTGTACGGGTTGAGCTTCATGCCCTCCTCGACGCCCAGACGCTTGACCAGGCTGCCGGCGGCGTAATTACGCACGACGCACTCGACCGGGATCATGTCGAGTTTCTTCACCAGGCACTCGTTGTCGCCCAGCAGTTTGTCGAACTGGGTCGGAATGCCGGCCGCTTCGAGTTTCTGCATGATGAAGGCGTTGAACTTGTTGTTCACCATGCCTTTGCGGTCGAGTTGCTCGATGCGCTTGCCGTCGAACGCCGAAGTGTCGTTGCGAAACAGCAGGATCAAGCGGTCAGCGTCGTCGGTCTTGTAAACCGATTTGGCTTTGCCGCGGTAGAGTTCTTCACGTTTTTCCATGATGGGCTCCGCTTGCTAAGTAGATGGGCTAGGCGATGTGGCGCCAGTCGAGCCCTGAATCTTGATCGGCCAGTTGCAGCCAGTCCGGGTCGCACCCGAGGGTGTCGACAAAACATTGCCGGGCCAGCTGCGGCAGGTTGTTCTTGCTGCTCAGATGGGCCAGGACCAGGTGTTGCAGGCCTTGCCAGCCCAACTCGGCCACCAGGAATGCCGCCTGATGGTTATTCAAATGTCCCAGCTCGCCGCCCACCCGCTGCTTGAGAAAGTACGGGTAATGACCACGGGCCAGCATGTTGCGACAGTGATTGGACTCGATCATCAACGCATCGAGATCCCGATAGCCGTCCAGCACCCGTTCACAGTAAGAGCCCAGGTCGGTCAGCAGGCCGAAGCGCCGTTCACCGTCACTGAACACGTACTGAGTCGGTTCCCGCGCATCATGGGCCACGGCAATGACCCCGATGTTCAGAGCACCGATCTGCAACTGCTCGCCACCGGTCACGAAACCGGCAGGTTCAATCGGTTTGCGCATCCCGCGCAGTGTGCCGCGACTGAGGTAGACAGGCAGATTGTAGCGCCGAGACAGCAAACCCACGCCATGCACGTGGTCGGCATGTTCGTGGGTTACGAGTATCGCGCTCAGTTGCGCCGGGTTAACCCCCAGGCGCAACAGGCGTTTTTCGGTTTCCCGCAGGGAAAAACCACAATCCACCAGCACATACGTATCAGCACTGGCGATCAGCGTGCCGTTCCCTTGGCTACCGCTGCCGAGAACGGCAAAACGCATTGGATCAGCCCAGGTTGTCCTGAATCACGCTCAACACTTTGCGGGCCACATCGGCCGGCGCAACGGTGTTGATGTTTTTCTCGACGGTCACCTGAACGTTCTCGCCGACCTTGCTCAGGCGAACCTGATAACGCTCGGCACGGGCTTCAACTTCTTCCTTGGTCGGCGCGCTGCCGAACAGGCTGCTGAAGAAACCTGGCTTCTCGTCTTTCTTCTCGGCCTTTTCGGACAAGTTGATGTAGTAGAGACCCAGGCTGCGGTTGATGTCTTCAACGCGCCATTCGCCCTGTTCCAGCGCACGACCGACGCTCGACCAGGCACGATCCAGATCCGTACCGACGTTCAGTACCGGGTTGCCGCTGCCGTCTTCGCTCAGGCTGACACGGCTTGGGGTGTCGAAATCACGCGAAGCCAGCATCGACACCGAACCACCCTTCTCGGAGGTCCGGCTCATGCTCGCGAGCATGTCGTCAACCAGCGCAGCGTCCAGGCCAGTGTTGACCGAACGGTTGGTGAAATCGACATTGGCGGTGCTGCCGGCAGGACGCTCGGCGCTGACCACGTAGACTTCACTGGTGTTGCGCTGCACGCCAGGCTCGATGCGCACCCGCACGCGGGTTTCGCTGTCGGTGCTGACGCCGGCGGCGCTCAGGCGCTTGGCCATGGCGGCGGACAGTTCATCGGAATGCTGCCAGGTGGTGGTGAATTCGCCGGTTTGCGGGCGCTGTTCATCCAGACGGAAACCGTTGTCTTGGAAGTACTGCACCGCCACTGGCCAGACTTCGGCCGGTGGGTGCTGGGCCATGACCCAACGCGAATCACCGCTCTTCTGCAGCGAGTAGTCGCTGGCATCGGCAACGGTCGACAGCGGTTGAGGACGCGGAACGACGTATTCACCCTTGGCGGTGTCGTCGGCCACGTTGCGCGGGATCGGCAGCAGCGGATCCAGGCGCTTGGAAGTGCTGACGTCTGGTGGCAGTTGCATCGGTGCAGTCTGTTGCGCTTCCAGGTAATCGCTACCACGGTCACGGAAATAACCTTCCGGGCCCCAGATCCATCCGCAGCCACTGGTGCTGGAGATAATCAAGGCAAGTGCGGAAAGTCCGGCCATTCGCTTCATGCGTTGTACTTCCTCAATTAAACCAGGACGTTGCACTGGCGCAGGGCCGAGCGCAGCGTTTCATGACAAGGAGCGCTCAGCCAGGTCAGCGGCAGGCGGATGCCTTCGTGCATCAGGCCCATTTCGACCAAAGCCCACTTCACCGGAATCGGGTTGGCTTCGATGAACAGGTCCTTGTGCAGCGGCATCAGTTTTTCATTGATGGCCCGTGCGGTCTCGGCATCGCCCTTGAGCGCGGCCTCGCACAGGTCGGCCATTTCGCGCGGGGCGACGTTGGCGGTGACGGAGATGTTGCCCTTGCCGCCCAGCAGGATCAGCTCGACTGCGGTCGGATCATCGCCGGACAGCACGATGAAGTCCTTGCTCACGCCGTCGATGATCGCCTTGGCGCGTTTCAGGTCGCCGGTCGCTTCCTTGATGCCGATGATGTTCGGCACGGTGGACAGGCGGATCACGGTCTCGGCCTGCATGTCGCAGGAGGTGCGGCCAGGAACGTTGTAGAGAATCTGTGGGATGTCGACCGCTTCGGCGATGTGCTTGAAGTGCTGGTACAGGCCTTCCTGGGTCGGCTTGTTGTAATACGGGACTACGAGCAGGCAGGCATCGGCGCCGGCTTCTTTGGCATTGCGGGTCAGCTCGACCGCTTCGCGGGTCGAGTTGGCACCGGTACCGGCGATCACCGGAATGCGACCGGCAACCTGTTTGACCACGGCTTTGATGACGGCGATGTGTTCTTCTACATCAAGGGTTGCCGACTCGCCGGTGGTGCCGACCGCGACAATGGCATGGGTGCCGTTCTTGAGATGGAAGTCCACGAGTTTGCTGAGGCTGTCCCAGTCAAGACGCCCTTGTGCATCCATGGGTGTGACCAGTGCCACCATACTGCCCGCAATCATGAAACCGCTCCTGCCGGAAAAAGAGAGCGGTAATGGTACTGGCGCCAAGATGCTTGCACAAGCGAAGTACTGTGCCGCCATTCCCCTTGGCGCCGCTTTTCGCTACCCTTCAGACTTTGATCGGTACTGATCAGCTTGTACGCCGGGTTCCAGTCTCCCGTTTCGGCCTCCCGGGCTCCGTTCCAGTGTCGTTGCCGTACGCTTGCTTGTTCATGGAGCCGTAGCGCCACACGAATCGAGCCTTCCGGACAGTCATTGCCCCGGCAATCAACGCCCTCTCCCTACCGACCGCTCATCGCTTTAGGAATGCTGCATGTCCACCCCCACAGTTCGCGAACAATTCCTTGTCATCAGTGCCCTCGGCGCCAATCCCATGGAGCTGACCAACGTCCTGTGCCGCGCCAGCCATGAAAACCGTTGCGCAGTCGTCACCTCGCGCCTGACCCGCCACGGCGAGTGCAGTGCGCTGGTGCTCGAAGTCTCCGGCAGCTGGGACGCCCTGGCTCGCCTTGAAGGCAGCCTGCCGGTGCTGGCCAAGCGTCATGCGTTCACCGTCAACGTGGTACGCAGCGCCGCCCTGGAAAATCGTCCGCAGGCCCTGCCGTATGTGGCTTACGTGTCTTCGGCGTACCGCCCGGACATCATCAACGAGCTGTGCCAGTTCTTCATGGATCACAACGTCGAGCTGGAAAACCTGACGTGCGATACCTATCAGGCACCACAGACCGGCGGCACCATGCTCAACGCCACGTTCACCGTGACCCTGCCCGCCGGCACCCAGATCAGCTGGCTGCGCGACCAGTTTCTGGATTTCGCCGACGCCATGAACCTGGATGCACTGATCGAACCGTGGCGCCCACAGAACCCAATGTAAGGAAGCTTTCATGGCCGTTGTCATTGACCAACCGGTTACGGATTTCGAAGCACCTGCCACCAGCGGGCAGACCATCAGCCTGTCAGCCCTCAAGGGCAAGCAAGTGGTGATCTACTTCTATCCGAAGGACAGCACTCCGGGCTGCACCACCGAAGGCCAGGGCTTTCGCGATCAATACGCAGCGTTCAAGGCTGCCAACACGGAAATCTTCGGGATTTCCCGCGACAGCCTGAAATCCCACGAGAACTTCAAGTGCAAGCAGGAGTTTCCGTTCGAGCTGATCAGCGACAAGGACGAAGCCGTCTGCCAGCTGTTCGACGTGATCAAGTTGAAAAAGCTCTACGGCAAGGAATACCTGGGCGTTGATCGCAGCACCTTCCTGATCGACAAGAACGGCGTACTGCGTCAGGAATGGCGCGGCGTGAAAGTGCCAGGACATGTCGATGCAGTGCTGGCTGCTGCTCAGGCGCTGAACAAGGCCTGATGCTGTTGGCGCCCTTGCGGGCGCCCCTTCATTTTCAAAGCAGCGGCGCCACCGCCGGCTCCTTGCGCGGCCAAGCATCCAGCACAGCCTTGAACAGGGTCGCCAGCGGAATCGCGAAGAACACGCCCCAAAATCCCCAAAGCCCACCAAACAACAGCACCGCGCAGATGATCGCCACCGGATGCAGGTTGACCGCTTCGGAGAACAGCAACGGCACCAGCACGTTGCCATCCAGCGTCTGAATGATGCCGTAGACCGCCATCAGATAGATGAACTGATCGCTCCAGCCCCACTGGAACAGCGCAATCAGCAGAACCGGCACGGTCACCACCACCGCTCCGACATACGGCACCACCACCGACACGCCGACCAACAGGGCCAGCAACGCTGCGTAGTTGAGCCCTAGCGCGACAAAGGCAATGTATGTCACGCCACCACAGATTACGATCTCGATGACCTTGCCGCGAATGTAGTTGGCGATCTGCCGGTTCATTTCTTCGGCGACCCGGGTGATCAGCGCTCGCTCACGCGGCAAATAGCCGCGCACCCACTCGCCGATCATTGCCCGATCCTTGAGGAAGAAGAACACCAGTATCGGCACCAGCACCAGGTAGATCATGATGTTCACCAGCAGCGGCAAGCTCGACAACGAAAACGTCAGCGCCCACTGGCCGAACTTGCCGATTTCACCCCGCGCCGCTTCGATCGCTTGTAGCACCTGCTCGTCGGACACCAGATGCGGATAACGCTCCGGCAGTAACAGCAGCAGCGATTGCCACTTGGCGAGCATCCCCGGCAGCTCGTTGAACAGGGTGATCAACTGATGCCAGAGCAGCGGCAGCACCACGACGATAAACACCATCAGCACGCCCATGAACAGTGCAAACACCAGACCGACCGCCGCGCCGCCGGGTACGCGCAGGCGCTCGAGCGTGACCACCAGCCCCTGCATCAGGTACGCCAGCACCATCCCGGCCAGCACCGGCGCGAGCATTCCGCCCAGCGTCAGTACAGCGGTGAAGGCGAGAAACAGCAAAACAGCCAGTACCACCGCTTCTTCATCGGAGAAGTAGCGCTGAATCCAGTCGCGCAACACTTTGAACATCAATTTTCCTTAGGTCATTTACGCGGTCGGTTTCAGGCTTTTTTCAGCCAGTAACGGTAGACACCCGCCTCGTCTTCTTCACGCAGCAGCGTATGACCGGCCAACTTGGCGAAGGTGCGAAAGTCGCGCTGCGAACCGGCATCCGTTGCAATCACCTTGAGTACCGCTCCAGTGGGCAGCTTGTTCAGCTCCATTTTGGCCTTGAGCAACGGCAACGGACAATTCAGGCCACTGGCGTCCAGCTCACAGTCATAGGCTACAGCGTCGGTCATGCGTCACTCCGGATCAGGTGGTCAGGCTGCCTAGAATATCTGGTCGCAAGCTCGGTGTCCGGCTACAGTAAGGTCTTTGTCGACTAAGGCTTTGTGCATGACTTTTTTGCGCCCCACCCTGCTGACGCTCGCTTGCCTGCTCGCCTCACCGGGCTTCGCCGACGACCTGCCGTCACTCGGTGACGCCAGCTCTGCCATCGTCTCGCCACAACAGGAATATCAATTGGGTCGCGCCTGGCTGGCATTGCTGCGCAGCCAGGTTTCGCAGCTCAACGATCCACAACTCAAGGACTACGTCGAGTCCAGCGTTTACAAACTGGTGGAAACCAGCCAGGTCAATGACCGACGCCTGGAATTCATCCTGATCAACAGCCCGCAGCTCAACGCTTTCGCGGCGCCGGGCGGAATTGTCGGGGTCAACGGCGGCCTGTTCCTCAATGCCCAGACCGAAGGCGAATACGCCTCGGTACTGGCTCACGAACTGGCGCACTTGTCCCAGCGTCACTTCGCACGCGGCGTCGAAGCCTCGCAGCGGATGCAGGTGCCGATGATGGCGGCGCTGCTGGCCGGTATCGTGATCGCCGCGGCCGGCGCCGGTGATGCTGGCATCGCGACGATTGCCGGCACCCAGGCGGCGGCAATCCAGGAACAACGGCGCTTCTCGCGTCAGAACGAGCAGGAAGCCGACCGCATCGGCATCCTTAACCTGGAAAAGGCCGGATACGATCCGCGCTCGATGCCGACCATGTTCGAGCGTTTGATGCGCCAGTATCGTTTCGACGCCAAGCCACCGGAATTCCTGCTGACTCACCCAGTCACCGAGTCGCGGATCGCCGACACCCGCAACCGTGCCGAACAGGCTAAACCCGGGGGCATCGAAGACAGCATGCGCTATCAACTGATCCGTGCGCGGGTGCAGTTGACCTACGAAGAAACGCCGGGCCTTGGTGCCAAGCGCTTCCGCGCCCAACTCGATGAGAACCCGAAAAACGACGTGGCTCGCTATGGCTTGGCGATCGCCCAGATCAAGGGCGGCCAGTTGAACGAAGCACGGGCGAATCTCACGCAACTGCTGGCCAAATCACCGAACGAGATCATCTACAACCTGGCGCAGATCGATCTGGACATCACCAACAACAAACTGGCCGATGCACAGACTCGGGTTGACCGGATGCTCAGTCAGTATCCTGGCAATTACCCGCTGAATCAGGTTCGCGTCGATCTGCTGCTGAAACAGAACCGCACCGCCGATGCGGAGAAGGCGCTGGAAGGTTTGTTGAAATCACGTCCGGACGATCCGGACGTCTGGTATCAAGTTGCAGAAACTCGCGGGCTGTCCGGCAACATCATCGGCCTGCATCAGGCGCGTGCCGAGTACTTCGCGCTGGTCGGTGATTATCGCCAGGCGATTCAGCAACTGGACTTCGCCAAACGCAAGGCCGGCAGCAACTTCCCGCTGTCCTCACGTATCGATGCCCGCCAGCGCGAGCTGATGGAGCAGGAGCGCATGGTCAAGGACATGATGGGTTAAGCCCGCGCCGAGACAAATTCCGGACAAAAAAAACCGCCTCTTTCGAGGCGGTTTCTTTTTACTTCTTGGACAACTGGATCATTCAGCCAGTTTGAAGGTGATGAAGCTGGCACGGCCCTGACGCAGTACGCGCATCGACACCGAACGGTTCTTTGGCAGCGCCTTCGCAATCTCGGCAAACTCCTTGGAAGAACCAATGGCCTGGTTGTTCAGATGGGTGATGATGTCGCCCGGCTGTAGACCGATCAGAGCTGCAGGACCGTCCTGCACTTCCTTGATCACCACACCGCCCTTCAGGTCGTAGGTTTTCTTCTGCTCGGCGCTCAGCTCTGCCACCGAAACACCCAGACGATTGCTATTGGTCTCGGCACCGGATTTCGGCAGGGCATCCAGCTCCTTGTCTTCGTCCGGGATGGCGCCGACCGTCAACTCGACATTCTTGCGCTTGCCGTCACGAATCACTTCGAGGTTGGCCTTGGCACCCGCCTTCAATGCCCCCACCAGATGTGGCAGGTCAGCGGACATGACGATCGGTTGGCCGTTCATGCTCAGGATCACGTCACCCACTTGCAGGCCGCCTTTGGCAGCCGGGCCGTCATCCTGAATCTGAGCAACCAGCGCACCGGCCGGTTTGTCCAGACCGAACGACTCGGCCAGATCCTTGTTCACTTCCTGGATGACGACACCCAGCCAACCACGGCTGACCTTGCCGCCGCTTTTCAGCTGGTTGGAAACGTCCATCGCCACGTCGATCGGAATGGCGAACGACACACCCATGAAGCCACCGGAACGGGTGTAGATCTGCGAGTTGATCCCGACCACTTCACCGTTCAGGTTGAACAGCGGGCCACCGGAGTTGCCCGGGTTGATCGGCACGTCGGTCTGGATGAACGGCACGTAGTTTTCATTCGGCAGGCTGCGGCCGACGGCACTGACGATGCCTTGGGTCACGGTGTGGTCAAAGCCGAATGGAGAGCCGATTGCCACGACCCACTGACCGGCTTTCAGATCCTGGGATTTGCCAAGCTTGAGCACTGGCAGATCCTTGCCTTCGATTTTCAACAGCGCCACGTCGGAGCGTGGATCGGTGCCGATCAGCTTGGCTTTCATCTCACTGCGATCAGCCAGACGGACAAGGATTTCATCGGCATCGGCGATCACGTGGTTGTTGGTCAGAATGTAGCCATCCGGCGAAATGATGAAACCCGAACCCAACGACTGCGCTTCACGCTGACGATCACCACGCGGAGAACGCTGTTGCGGCGGCATGCCGCGCTCGAAGAACTCGCGCAACATCGGCGGCAAGCCTTCCAGATCAGGCATCTGCTGGCTCACTTTGCGATCCGGCAGTTTTTGCGTGGTACTGATGTTCACCACGGCAGGCGAGGCCTGTTCGACCAGTTGAGTGAAATCAGGCAGGTTGACCGGACTGGCTGCTTCGGCCGCCTGGACTGCAGGAACAGCCTGACCGAGCACCAGCACAGTGGCGAAAATGGAGAGATAAGATTTCAAGCTTGGTATCGACATACAGCTCCCGTTACGACGAGCAGGGTTAAGCGATATGGAGCAAGGAACACCGGAAACCACAGGCCGGCATTTTTGTTCCGGGAACAACAAACAAGGCCAGAGCCGAGAGGCTCTGACCTATAAAAAATTTTCGGGTGTTTTGCAAATGAAAAAGCTCAGCAAACATTTCACGTCTCGAAGACGAAGTGGAGATAGCTGGAATCAGCTCACTGCTTGCTGGTTGCAGCGCCATCATTGCGCATCGACAGGGCAATTCGTTCGGCTGTCCCGATAGGGATCTCGCCAACCACCGTGACCATCATTTCGCCTTGAGGCGTTGTCAAACGGCGGGATACGGCAACGGTCGGGCCCAGTTGAGTCCGGGTATCGGTAACGGTTGCGCCGTTGAGCGGCTCCAGGAAGACAGAGAAACGGGCGAGACCATCGTCGTACATCAGGCTGTTGACCTGGGTCTTGGTTTCCGGATCCTTGTGGGAGGAGCTGCTGGTGAGCTCGAAGCCAGGAGGCAGCCAGTCGGAACGCCAGACCTGGGCGGTCTTGACTGCAGACGCCTTGTCGCTGTCTAGAGTAACCGTCTTGCAATCGGAATCGGCTTGCAGATCTTTATCGGACGGGACATCAGACGTGTCCAGCCGCGTGAACTGGAATCTTTCGAGCAACTGTCCCTTGTCGTTCAACAGCAGCGACTTGAGCGGCAGACCCGTTTCCTTGTCCAGATGCAGTTCGAATCCATAACGGTGCTGATCCCGCGGCGTCAGCGATACGATCACCGCTTCCCGCCCGGCTACGCGCGACTTGCCGATGACGGCAAGGTCATACCAGTTCTTAAGCTTTTGAGGATCCAGAGGACGAGCGGCAGTATTGGGAGAGTCTCCCAGACCCGCAATCAGGGTGCCGCTGACGCACTGAGTATGTCCATCAATGCGCACGACTTCCTGAGCCGAACCGTCGAGCTGAAGCAAACGCTCGCGGACCTGGCCATTCTGGACCCGATGCCAGATGTTATGGGTAGAGAAACTACCGTTACGCTCGTAAACGAATGTGCCGTGAAAGCTTTGCTGCTGCTCGGCCCGGCCCAGGCGGGTCAACCAGTCCTGAGCCTCGTCGGCGTGGGCTGGAACAATGAACCAGCCGCTGAGCAGAAGCGAAAGTAGAGGTATGGCGCGCATGATCCCCCTTAACGGTTTTCCAGGCTTGCTGCACGTGCATAGGGCAGCGCGCTTTCGGTGCCTTTCAGGGCAGCCTGTTGAGCGTGTTGACGCAGGTAACCTGGCAGACGCTGATCATGCCAGCCTGGCTGACCTTGCAATACGCCATTGGCCATTGGGCCTGTGGCTTCCGAACTCTCATTGTAGCCCGCCAATACCGCCGGGCCTTTGACCTGAGGAGTGGCCAACACTGGCTGATTGGATTGCTGGGCGAGTTCCACGCCGGCGATTTCGTCCTGGTTGTACAGGCGAACACCCGCCAGAACGGCAACGGTCACCGAAGCGGCTACGGCCAGACGACCGAGGCTGCGCCATGGACCGCGGGACACTTTGGCAGGGGTCGCTTCGTCTTCCAGTGCAGCAGAAACAGCCGCAGCGAGATCCAGACGTGGAAGCAACAGATCCTTGTGCATGGCTGCCCGAGCGATCTGGTAACGAGCCCAGGTTTCACGGGTTTCAACATCGTCCAGTGCATTGAGCACTCGACGCAATTCCAGTTCGTCCGCTTCGTTATCCATCACTGCGGACAGCGATTCCTGCAGGGCTTCACGACTCATGGCGTTCCTCTCTTGGCTGTCGCCGCTGTCTTTAGTTTTCCTGCAACAACGGCTGCAGGGCTTTATCGATGGCCTCCCGGGCGCGGAAAATCCGGGAGCGCACGGTACCAACCGGACATTGCATGACGCTCGCGATGTCCTCGTAACTCAGACCATCGAATTCACGCAAAGTTAACGCCGTGCGCAAATCCTCTGGCAGTTGCTGAATGGTTCGATGGACGGTGCCCTCGATCTCATCCCGCAGCAATGCACGTTCAGGCGACTCGAGATCCTTCAGGCCGTGATCGCCGTCATAGAACTCTGCATCTTCGGAACTTACATCACTATCCGGCGGCCGACGGCCGCGTGAAACCAGATAGTTCTTCGCCGTGTTAATGGCGATGCGGTACAGCCACGTATAAAACGCACTGTCGCCGCGGAAATTTCCAAGCGCTCGATATGCCTTGATAAAGGCTTCTTGTGCGACGTCCTGGGCTTCATGGGTGTCGTGCACAAAACGCACGATCAACCCGAGAATTTTGTGCTGATACTTCAGCACCAGCAGATCGAAAGCTCGCTTGTCGCCACGCTGAACGCGTTCGACCAGCTGCTGATCCTCTTCCTGGGTTAGCATGAACACTCCTCGATAAACTCGGAGGAGGCTTGCATGACCAATCGACCGGACTTGCAAACATAGACTCGGGCTTTTCGCAAAAGTTCTCCCCCTCCAAGCAAGTTTCCTGCGAGCTCTGATTTGGCACGCACGAAAAACGCAGCGCGGGATGAACCGGCTGCGCGAATAATCTTGTCATCGGCTCGCCGGCAAGAACCCAACCGCAGGTTCCGCATTGAAGCCGACACTGTCCCTTGTTTCGGGCAACTGTCTATTGATCTTGGGCCTCTGGCAAAAGTTCCAAATATTTATAGACGTGTCGCACCGACCTTGTGCAACCGTGAGCGGAAAAAGCCTGTTTCATCGTCGATACAGTCGCTTTTCCCCAAAACCGCTGAAAAAACTGACGACAAAGCGTCGGGATTTTCCGTCACGGTAGTTTCACAATGCCATATCGGCCCGGCTATTGTGCCGCCCAACCCCTCTATATACTAGTGGGCTGTGTGGCTGCCTCGACTCGCCCATCCGCCAGTCCTGCGCCAACCCCGACCCGGGTCGCTTTGAGCGGAATCCTGAAATGAGCCAACAGTTTCAACACGATGTTCTGGTGATTGGCAGCGGTGCTGCCGGTTTGAGTCTCGCGCTGACCCTGCCCGGTCACTTGCGCATCGCCGTATTGAGCAAAGGTGACCTCGCCAACGGCTCGACCTATTGGGCACAAGGTGGCGTCGCGGCCGTGCTGGACGACACCGACACCGTCGAGTCCCATGTCGATGACACTCTGAATGCCGGTGGCGGCCTGTGCCATGAAGACGCGGTGCGTTTCACCGTCGAGCACAGTAAGGAAGCAATCCAGTGGCTGATCGACCAGGGCGTGCCGTTCACGCGCGACGAGCAGTCCGGTACGGAAGACGGCGGTTTCGAATTCCACCTGACCCGCGAGGGCGGCCACAGCCATCGCCGGATCATCCACGCAGCTGACGCCACTGGCGCTGCGATTTTCACGACCCTGCTGGCCCAGGCCAAAGAACGCCCGAACATCGAATTGCTCGAACAGCGGGTAGCGGTCGACCTGATCACCGAGCGTCGGTTGGGGCTGGAAGGCGAACGTTGCCTGGGCGCCTACGTGCTCAATCGAAAAACCGGAGAAGTCGATACCTTCGGAGCACGCTTTGTGATCCTGGCGTCCGGCGGCGCCGCGAAAGTCTATCTATATACAAGCAACCCCGACGGCGCCTGCGGTGACGGCATCGCCATGGCCTGGCGTTCGGGCTGCCGCGTGGCAAACCTGGAGTTCAACCAGTTCCACCCCACTTGCCTCTACCACCCGCAAGCCAAGAGCTTTCTGGTAACCGAAGCCCTGCGTGGCGAAGGCGCCCATTTGAAGCTGCCGAACGGCGAACGCTTCATGCAACGTTTTGACCCACGTGCAGAACTGGCACCACGGGACATCGTCGCCCGCGCCATCGACCATGAAATGAAGCGCCTGGGTGTCGATTGCGTCTACCTCGACATCAGCCACAAGCCCGAAGCCTTCATCAAATCGCACTTCCCGACTGTCTACGAGCGCTGCCTCGGCTTCGGCATCGACATCACCAAGCAACCGATTCCGGTCGTACCGGCGGCGCACTACACCTGCGGCGGCGTGATGGTCGATCAACAGGGCCGCACCGATGTGCCCGGCCTGTACGCCATTGGCGAAACCAGCTTCACCGGCCTGCACGGCGCCAACCGTATGGCCAGCAACTCGCTGCTCGAATGTTTCGTCTACGCCCGCTCAGCTGCAGCGGACATTCTCGAGCAACTGCCCGACGTCGCGATCCCGCGCGCCCTGCCCGCCTGGGACGCCAGCCAGGTGACCGACTCCGATGAAGACGTGATCATCGCCCACAACTGGGACGAATTGCGGCGGTTCATGTGGGACTACGTCGGCATCGTGCGCACCAACAAGCGCCTGCAACGGGCACAGCATCGCGTGCGTCTGCTGCTGGACGAAATCGACGAGTTCTACAGTAACTACAAGGTCAGCCGTGACCTGATCGAGCTGCGCAACCTGGCGCAAGTGGCAGAACTGATGATCCGCTCGGCCATGGAACGCAAGGAGAGCCGGGGCCTCCATTACACCCTCGACTACCCGGACCTGCTGCCTGAAGCGCTCGACACTATTCTGGTGCCGCCCACCTACGCCGGCTGAACTTGAGGCGTACCCGCAGGCGTCGGTGCAAATCCGACGCCTGCGCATCCCGCGGCACGCAGATCGACCTGACGCGCCGCTCACCACGCAATCGAAAACGCAACACCACGATCAGCGGCAGCGCCAGGCTGTCCGGGCGCAATTGCACCGCTTGCCAGCCATCGGCCTTGTTCCACAGCTGCCAGCCATCCGCGTCCCGACGCAATCGGCAAAATGCCTTGGGATGACTCAACAGAATCTGCCGTGGCAACACCCAGACAGCATGGGCGAGACATGCGAATGCCCCCAGCAGAGAACCCCATAAAGGAATCGACAACAGAAACAAAGAACCCAGCGCGAATGCCTGGGCCAGCAGATACGCCGCCAGCAACTGCCGTGAGGCGTGCCAGCGGCATTCGAACGTGTTACTTGGGCTGGACACGATCCAGAATCATGCGAACCATGCGTTGCAGCTCGGGATCTTCCGATTCGCTGCGCTCCATGAACCAGCCGAACATGTCCTGATCCTCGCACTCGAGCAGGCGGACATACAACGCGCGATCCACCTCATTCAGATTGGCGTAGACCTCTTTCACGAACGGCACCAGCAACACGTCGAGTTCCAGCATGCCGCGACGGCTGTGCCAAAAGAGGCGATTCAGTTCAACTTGTTCGACCATGGAGCCCTCCTCAAATAGGCCGCAAGTATACAGGCCCGAAGCAGGCCGAACAGTCGGCTTTGGTCGGGCACCACCGATCCTTTATCAACTACCCATTTCAACAGCACCCCCTTATGATGTGCCCCAGTCTATTTACCCTGCGATGACCCATGGCCGATTCTGCTTTTTTCTGCACCCTCTCTCATGAAGGCGTTCTCGCGGTTCGCGGCGCGGATGCCGGCAAATTCCTGCAAGGCCAACTGACCTGCAACATCAATTATCTGAGCGAAACCCAGGCCAGCCTCGGTGCACGCTGCACGCAGAAAGGCCGCATGCAGTCGAGTTTCCGCATCGTGCTGGAAGGCGACGGCGTGCTGCTGGCGATGGCCGGCGAGCTGCTGGAGCCGCAACTGGCGGATCTGAAAAAGTACGCCGTGTTCTCCAAATCGAAACTGACCGACGAAAGCGCCTCCTGGGTACGCTTCGGCCTCGATCATGGCGATGCGGCCCTGAGCAGTCTGTGTCTGGAACTGCCGGCAGAAACCGACAGCGTGGCCCGCCACGAAGGTCTGATCGCGATTCGCGTCTCCCCGAACCGTGCCGAACTCTGGGCGCCCGCCGATCAGGCCGACACCGTCAAAGGCAAATTGACCGCGCACTTGAGCGAAGCCGAACTCAATCAATGGCTGCTGGGCCAGATCCGCGCCGGGATCGGTCAGGTCATGCCGAGCACCCGCGAGCTGTTCATCCCGCAGATGCTCAATCTGCAGGCCGTCGGCGGCGTGAGTTTCAAGAAAGGCTGCTACACCGGTCAGGAAATCGTCGCGCGCATGCAGTACCTCGGCAAACTCAAGCGTCGCCTGTACCGCGTGCAACTGGACGCCAGCGAATTGCCGGAGCCGGGCACCCCGCTGTTCGCCCCGAGCCACGGCAGCTCCATCGGCGAAGTGGTACTGGCTGCCCGTGCCGAAAAGAATATTGAACTGCTGGCGGTGTTGCAGGCCGAAGCTGCCGACGCAGGCGATTTGCATCTGGGCGCAGCCGAAGGCCCGGCGCTGCACTTGCTCGACCTGCCTTACGAACTGGATCGCGACCGCGAAATCCAGCGTTGATCGCAGCATTTGTTGCAACACCCTAGAGAAACGACATGAGTGAGCTGGCGGATAAGGTCCAACAGGATTTGGTTGAGGCCATCGATAACGATGACCTGGTTCTGCCAACGTTACCGGAAGTGGCTCTGCAGATTCGCAAGGCCGCTGAAGATCCGGACATCAGCGTCAGCGACCTGAGCAAAGTGATCGGCCGCGACACAGCGTTGTCGGCGCGCCTGATCAAAGTGGTCAACAGCCCGCTGCTGCGTGCCACTCAGGAAGTTACCGACCTGCACACCGCCATCACTCGGCTCGGCGTCAACTACAGCAGCAATCTGGCGATCGGTCTGGTGATGGAGCAAATCTTCCACGCCCGCTCCGACGTGGTAGAACAAAAGATGCGCGAAGTCTGGCGCAAGAGTCTGGAGATCGCCGGCGTCAGCTACGCCCTGTGCCGCCGCTATACCCAACTCAAACCCGATCAAGCCGCGCTCGGTGGACTGGTTCATCAGATCGGCGTGCTGCCGATCCTGACTTACGCTGAAGACCACTACGAATTGCTGTCCGATCCGGTCAGCCTCAACCATGTGATCGACCACATTCACCCGCTGCTCGGCGACAAGCTGCTGCGGGTCTGGGAATTCCCCGAGCGTCTGGTGGAGTTGCCGGGTCTGTATGAGGACCTCAAGCGCGAATCGCAACAGATCGATTACGTCGACATCGTGCAAGTGGCCAGCCTGTATTGCCACAAGGACACCGACCACCCGATGGCCCGCATCGATCCGTTCAGCGTGCCGGCGTTCCGCAAGCTCGGCATCGATCCGGAAAACAAGGCGCTGTGCGCCGATCTGGAAGAATCGCGGTCGATGTTCTACTGATCAACCGGCGACAAAACTCACCCGCACCTTCAAACCCGCCTGTTCCCCATCGTGCAGACTGATCTGCGCCAGATGCGCGCGGCAGATTTCCCCGACGATCGCCAGCCCGAGCCCGGAACCGGCCACCTGCTGGTTGCGCCGGTAAAAGCGTTCGAACACCCGATCCCGCTCCTCCAGCGGAATGCCCGGCCCATCGTCTTCGACCTCCAGCACCGCCGGCGCCGTAACCCGCAGGATCACGTTGCCGCCCGGCGGCGTGTGCGCCAGCGCATTATCCACCAGATTGCTCAGCAACTCGTTGAGCAACGTCGGCTCGCCACGCAGCCAGACCGGCTCGTCCGCCTCCAGCGCCAGCGCGACACCCCGCGCGTGGGCCAGCGGCGCCATGGCCATGCCCAGTTCCCGCGCCAACTGACTCAGATCGAGCAACTGCGCACCGCCCTCGGCAATCGCCCGGGCGCCGTTTTCCACGCGGGCCAGCGACAACAACTGGTTGGCCAGATGGGTCAGGCGATCCGTGCTTTGCGCCGAAGATTCCAACGTGTCGCGCCAGGTCTGCGGCTCGTTTGAGCGCAAGCCCAGTTCAAGCCGTGCCTTGAGCGCCGCCAGTGGCGTGCGCAACTCGTGAGCCGCATCGGCGATGAACTGCGCCTGCCGCTCGAACTGCCCGCGCAGGCGCTCGGTAAAGTGATTGAGCGCTCGCACCAATGGCCACAACTCGTGCTGCACTTCGACCAAAGGCAAGGGCCGCAGGTCATCGGGCTGACGCTCTTCCACTGCCGTGCGCAAACGCTCGATCGGCCGCAGCGCCGCACTCACCGCAAACCACACCAGCAACAACGCGCCAATCGCCAGCATCCCGAGCCGCAGCAGCGTATCGGCCGCCAGACTGCGGGCCATGCTGACGCGCGCCTCGTCGGTTTCGGCAACGCGAATCTCCGCCATGCCGTTCATGTTCGGTTCGCTCACTGCCTTGAGCAAACTCACCACGCGCACGTTCTGCCCCTGATATTTCGCGTCGTAAAAGCGCGCCAAGGCGGGATAGCTGTCGGTTCTCGGTGTGCCCGGCGGCGGGCCCGGCAAGTTTTCGTAGCCGGAAATCAACTTCTGGTTGATGTCGTTGACCTGGTAATAGATGCGCCCGGCGCTGTCGTAAGCGAAGGTATCGAGCGCCACATAAGGCACGTCGGCACTGAGACTGCCATCGCGCTGGGACAGACCGGCGGCGATAGTCCGTGCTGACGCGAGAAGTGTGCGGTCGTAGGCGGTGTCGGCGGCTTCGCGACCGTTCCAGTACGCGCTCAATCCGCTGGCGAGCATCAACACCACCAGCAGCAGCGCGAGGTTCCACACCAACCGCCAGCGCAGACTGCTGGGCTTATGCATCGCGGCTTTCCAGCAGATAGCCCAGACCGCGAAAGGTCACGATGGCCACTGAATGGCCGTCGAGCTTTTTGCGCAGGCGGTGCACGTAGATTTCGATGGCGTCGGGGCTGGCCTCTTCGTCGAGACCGAATACCTGAGCAGCCAGTTGCTCCTTGCTCATCACCCTTCCCGGACGGGCAATCAACGCTTCGAGCACCGCCTGCTCGCGGGAGGTCAGCGTCAGCAATTCTTCGCCGAGGGTGAAGCGCCGGGTATCGAGGTCGTAGGCCAGCACGCCGCAACGTTGCTGACGTTCGCCGCCGAGTACGCTGCGGCGCAACAGGGCTTTGACCCGCGCTTCGAGTTCCGTGAGTTCGAACGGCTTGGCGAGGTAATCGTCGGCCCCAAGATTGAGCCCATGGACCCGATCCTTGACGTCGCTACGGGCGGTCAGCATCAGTACCGGCAAGTTCTTGCCCCGGGCCCGCAGGCGCGCCAGCACCTCAAAACCGTCCATGCGCGGCAGGCCGACATCAAGGATCGCCACCGCGTATTCCTCGCTGCCCAGGGCCAGGTCGGCAGCAACGCCATCGTGCAAGACATCCACGGTCAGACCGGTGCTCTTGAGCGCCTGGGCAACGCTTTCGGCCAGCGGCAAATGGTCTTCGACGAGCAGGACACGCATGGATCTCTACCTCATTCAGGGATGGCCGACGCCATTCTTTGCGGCGGAGTTTACAGCCGCAACCGCCACTGTGAAGCCCGAAAACACGCGAAAGAATACTGAAAGGTTAGCGAAAGGTTGGGCCGTTACAGTCGCTTCACCGAGGGTCCCGACTGCCGACCTTCGCCGTTTTCTCCGTTCCTGCACCATAGCTTCAAAACGTAGCTCTCGAAAAACGCCACGATGCGTTTTCGCCAATAAGAACAATAACGAGGTACTGCATCATGCTGTCCACACAGCTTCAGGTTGACCCGTTTCATTCTTCCTCTCGTATTTCCCCGTTTTCGCTTGTCAGCGCCATCGTCGGCTGCGCGGCGTTCAACCCGTCCGGGTCTGAGCCTGTCAGCCTGCACGCGCGAAACTGCCGCACCTGAAATATCCCCAAAAACAACAACTCCCATGGAGACACTCATGAACCGATCCCTGCGCCGTTTCGCCCTCGCCGCCGGTTGCGTATTGTTCGCCGGCCAACTGATGGCCGAACCCAAACGTCCGGAATGCATTGCCCCCGCCTCCCCCGGCGGCGGTTTCGACCTGACCTGCAAACTGGCGCAAAGCGCGCTGGTCAACGAAAAACTGCTGACCAAACCGATGCGCGTGACCTACATGCCCGGCGGTGTCGGCGCGGTGGCGTACAACGCCGTCGTGGCGCAGCGTCCGGCTGATGCGGGCACTTTGGTGGCGTGGTCCAGCGGTTCGCTGTTGAACCTGGCCCAAGGCAAGTTCGGTCGGTTCGATGAAACCAACGTGCGCTGGCTGGCGGCGGTCGGCACCAGCTACGGCGCCATCGCGGTGAAAAACGACTCCCCCTACAAAACCCTCGACGATCTCGTGCAAGCGCTGAAGAAAGATCCGAGCTCCGTGGTCATCGGCTCCGGCGGCACCGTCGGCAGCCAGGACTGGATGCAGACCGCACTGATCGCTAAAGCCGCCGGGATCAACCCGCGCGACCTGCGCTACGTCGCCCTCGAAGGTGGCGGCGAGATCGCTACCGCCCTGCTCGGCGGCCACATCCAGGTTGGCAGTACCGACATCTCCGACTCCATGCCGCACATCCAGAGTGGTGACATGCGCCTGCTGGCCGTGTTTGCCGAGAAACGCCTGGACGAGCCGGAAATGAAAGACATCCCGACTGCCCGCGAACAGGGTTACGACATCGTCTGGCCGGTGGTGCGCGGTTTCTATCTCGGGCCGAAAGTCAGCGATGAAGACTACGCCTGGTGGAAAGCCTCCTTCGACAAACTGCTGGCCTCCGACGACTTCGCCAAGCTGCGCGATCAGCGTGAACTCTTCCCGTTCGCCATGACCGGTCCCGAGCTGGACACCTACGTCAAGAAGCAAGTGGCGGACTACAAGGTGCTGGCCAAAGAGTTCGGCCTGATTCAGTGATCGTCTCTGTCTAGCGTCCATGGCCCTTTCACCGGGGCCATGGCAGGAGTTCCCTCATGCTTATTCAACGCATTTTTGCCTCGGTGCTGTTGCTGGCCTGCGTCGGCCTGGCACTGATGGCGTGGCCTTACCAGGCGGCGTTTTCCTACGAACCGGTCGGCCCCCGGGCGTTTCCATTGCTGATGCTCGGCCTGATGGGCCTGGCGTTGCTGTACATGGTTTTTCGTCCAGCGCCCATCAAGCACAGCGACGACGAGCCGCCACTGGACCGCGAAACCCTGACCAAGATCGGCATCTGCGTGGCCCTGCTGCTGGTGTTCGCCGGCACTTTCGAACCCCTTGGTTTCATCGTCGCCAGCATCATCGTCGGCGTACCCATGGCCCGACTGTACGGCGGCCGCTGGTTGCCGAGTGTGGTGATCATCAGCCTGATGGCCGTAGGTCTTTACCTGCTGTTCGACCGTTTGATGGACGTTCCGCTGCCCCTCGGCCTGCTCGACGTTCTGGAGAACTGATATGGATACTCTCGGTTATTTGGGTCAGGGCTTCGGCGTCGCGCTGAGCCCGTACAACCTGGTCACGGCCCTGACCGGCACGCTGATCGGCACCGTGGTCGGCTTGTTGCCGGGTCTGGGGCCGATCAATGGCGTAGCGCTGCTGATCCCCATCGCATTCGCCCTCGGCTTGCCACCGGAATCGGCTCTGATCCTGCTGGCAGCGGTGTATCTGGGCTGCGAATACGGCGGCCGGATCAGTTCGATTCTGCTGAACATCCCCGGCGAAGCCTCCACCGTGATGACCACTCTCGACGGCTACCCGATGGCCCGCAAAGGCCTGGCTGGCGTGGCGCTGTCGTTGTCGGCATGGAGTTCGTTCATCGGCGCCTTCATCGCCACCTGCGGCATGGTGCTGTTCGCACCGCTGCTGGCGAAATGGGCGATTGCCTTCGGGCCGGCGGAATATTTCGTGCTGATGGTGTTCGCAATTGTCTGCCTGGGCGGCATGGCCGGTGACCGACCGCTGAAAACCTTCATCGCGGCGTTGATCGGCCTGTTCCTGTCCAGCGTCGGCATCGACGCCAATAGTGGCGTGTACCGTTTCACCGGCGACAACATTCACCTGACCGACGGCATTCAGTTCGTGGTGCTGGTACTGGGCCTGTTCTCGGTCAGCGAAATTCTCTTGTTGCTTGAAAAAACCCATCGCGGCCAGGAAGCGGTAAAAGCCACCGGCCGGATGATGTTCAACTTCAAGGAAGCGGCTTCGGTGTTCGTGGTGAACATCCGTTGCGGCCTGCTCGGTTTCATCATGGGTGTGTTGCCGGGTGCTGGCGCGACCCTGGCCAGCGCCGTTGCCTACATGACCGAGAAACGCATCGCCGGAGCCAGCGGCAAGTTCGGTCAGGGCGACGCGCGCGGCCTCGCTGCGCCGGAAACCGCTATCGGTGCCTCCGCCTGCGGCGCGCTGGTGCCGATGCTGACCCTCGGCGTTCCGGGTTCGGGCACCACGGCGGTGATGATTGGCGCCCTGTCGCTGTACAACATCACTCCGGGCCCACTGCTGTTCCAGCAACAACCGGACATCGTCTGGGGCCTGATCGCCTCGCTGTTCATCGCCAACATCATGCTGGTGATCCTGAACATCCCGATGATCCGTATCTTCACCCGCATCCTCGCTGTACCGAACTGGGCACTGGTGCCGGTGATCGCGATCATTACCGGGATCGGCGTCTACGCCGTGCACGCGACCACGTTCGACCTGTTCCTGATGGTAGGCATCGGCATCTTTGGCTACATCCTGCGCAAACTGGACTTCCCGCTGTCGCCAGTCCTGCTGGGCTTCATCCTCGGCGGCCTGATGGAGCAGAATCTGCGCCGGGCGCTGTCGATTTCCAACGGTGCGCTGGAGATTCTCTGGTCGAGCCCGATCACCTTCGGTGTCTGGGTGCTGACAGCGATCATGTTGCTGATGCCACTGCTGCGCATCTGGCGCAAACGCTCGGCCGCGCAACGCGCTATCGCCGATGTCTGATCGGCTCTCCCTTAAAACGTGGTGGGGAACCCCGCTGGTCGGTCTGCTTGGCGGTTACATCGCCAGCCAGATCGGCTGGCCGCTGCCGTGGATGGTCGGCTCGTTGCTGGCGATCATCCTGGTGCGCTGCCTGACCCCGTGGCAATTGACCGAAATCCCTGGCGGCCGCAAATGCGGCCAGTGGATCGTCGGGATCGGCATCGGCCTGCACTTCACCCCGCTGGTGATGGAGCAGGTACTGAGCCACTTCGGCCTGATCTTTTTCGGCGCGCTGGTCACCAGCCTGTCGGCGGTGGTCGGCGTGTGGCTGATGCGCCGCACCGGTGAGGATCGCGCCACGGCATTCTTCTCCAGCATGCCCGGCGGCTCCGGCGAGATGGTCAACCTCGGCGCACGCAACGGCGCGATGCTCAGCCATGTCGCGGCCGGGCAGAGCTTGCGGGTGCTGGTGGTGGTGCTGTGTGTGCCGGCGGCATTCAAATATCTGCTGGGCGATGGCGCACCGATTTCTCACGCCGGCAGCGTCGATTGGCGCTGGCTGGCGATTCTTTTTCCGGCGGGCGGCCTGCTCGCCTGGTTTTGGCAACGTTTGCGTCAACCCAACCCATGGCTGTTCGGCCCGCTGCTGGTCAGCGCAGCAGTGAGCATCGGCTGGGATCTGCACATCGGTCTGCCCAATGGCGGCAGTCAGATCGGCCAGTGGCTGATCGGCAGCGGTCTGGGCTGTCACTTCAACCGCCAGTTCTTCCGCCGGGCACCGTCGTTCATGGGACGGACGTTGATCGGCACGGCGCTGACCATGTTGATCGCGACACTGGCGGCGTTGGGACTGAGTGCCATGACCCATCTGGATCTGCGATCGCTGACCCTGGGCATGATGCCCGGCGGAATCGCCGAGATGAGCCTGACGGCAGAAACCCTGCAATTGTCAGTGCCGCTGGTGACGGCGATGCAGGTGATGCGGTTGTTGTTCGTGTTGTTTCTGGCGGAACCGTTGTTCAAGTACTGGAACCGTAATCCCGAAGCCTGATCCGGTTTTGATCGTTCCCACGCGGACGCCTCGACGTGGGAACGAGATTAACCGCCAGCCCTGAGCATCAGACCACCGACGGCAGACGCCACTCGATCGGCGCTTCGCCGTTCTGCTCCAGGAACTTGTTGGTGCGGCTGAAATGCCCGCAACCGAGAAAGCCGCGATAGGCCGACAGCGGCGACGGGTGCACCGAGGTCAACACCAGATGCTTGGTGGCGTCGATCAGCTTCTGTTTGCTCTGGGCATGGGAACCCCAGAGCATGAACACCAGATGCGGCTGCCGCTGACTGACCACCTCAATGATCCGGTCCGTGAAGAACTGCCAACCCTTGTCCTTGTGCGCATTGGCGTTGGCGCGCTCTACGGTCATGGTGGTGTTGAGCATCAGCACGCCCTGATCCGCCCAGCTCTGCAAGTAGCCGTGGTTGGGAATGTCGATGTTCAGGTCGCGCTTCAACTCTTTATAGATGTTGACCAGCGAAGGCGGCGCCGGCACGCCCGGTTGCACCGAGAAACACAAGCCGTGGGCCTGGCCCGGGCCGTGGTACGGATCCTGGCCGAGGATGACCACTTTCACCTTGTCCAGCGGCGTCGAATTCAACGCATTGAAAATCAGCGGTCCCGGCGGATAGATTTCCTTGCCGGCCGCCCGCTCCTGCTGCAGAAAAGTGCGCAACTCTGCCATGTAGGGCTGGTCGAATTCGGCACGCAGTGCCTCCTTCCAGCTCGGTTCGAGTTTGATACGGTCGTCAGCAGTCATGGTCATACCCGGCAAAATCAGTGGGGCGAACCCTAGGAAAGCCGACCACGCTTGTCAATTGATCTGACGCAGATCCGGCACTTTCCCACACAGCGATCATACTGATCGTTCAAATTCCCGATCGAGGTCACGATGAATCTGCACTTCGAAGAACTCACCGGCACCGACGGCGCACGCATCGGCGTGGCCACGCTGGATGCCGAAAAGTCGCTCAATGCGCTGTCCCTGCCGATGATCCACGCCCTGAGCGACAAACTGAACGCCTGGGCCAAGGAGCCGCAAATCGTCTGCGTGCTGCTGCGCGGTAACGGCGCCAAGGCCTTCTGTGCCGGTGGCGAAGTGCGCAGCCTGGTGGAAGCCTGTCGCGCCCATCCCGGCGAGGTTCCGCCGCTGGCCGCGCAGTTTTTCAATGCTGAATATCGGCTGGACTACAGCCTCCACACCTACCCGAAGCCGCTGATCTGCTGGGGCCATGGATATGTGCTCGGCGGCGGCATGGGCCTGCTGCAAGGCGCGAGCATCCGGATCGTCACGCCGAGCAGTCGACTGGCGATGCCGGAAATCAGCATCGGCCTGTACCCGGATGTCGGCGCCAGTTGGTTTCTGTCGCGGCTGCCGGGCAGGCTCGGTTTGTTCCTGGGTTTGACCGGCGCACACATGAACGGTCGCGATGCGATCGATCTGGATCTGGCCGACCGCTTCCTGCTTGACGACCAGCAACAGGAACTGATCGACGGCTTGTTGCAGTTGAACTGGCAGGAACAGACCGCCATGCAGCTCAACAGCCTGCTCAAAGCGCTGCAGCAGGAAGCCGTGGCGCAAATGCCTGAGGCGCAATGGCTGCCGCGTCGGCAGCAGATCGATGAATGGCTGGATGTCAGCGACGTGACCTGCGCCTGGAAAGCCATCAGCCTGCATCGGGACAGCAGCGACCTGTTGATTGCCCGTGCGGCGAAAACCATGAGTGAAGGCTCGCCACTGACGGCGCATCTGGTCTGGGAACAGATCATTCGTGCCCGCCACTTGTCACTGGCCGAAGTCTTTCAGATGGAATACACCCTGAGCCTCAATTGCTGCCGCCATCCGGAATTCAGCGAAGGGGTCCGGGCGCGACTGATCGACAAGGATCAAAAACCGCACTGGCACTGGCCGGACATCGCCCGGGTGCCGGACGCGGTGGTCGAGGCGCACTTTCACAAGGTGTGGGAGGGGCGGCATCCGTTGGCGGATCTGTCGCAATACTAGAACCTATCGTTACCCGCGATGGCAGTCTTTTGGGCTCTGTCGCGGGAAGTTTGAGCCCGTTGCGAAACTATCTGCGATCAAATATTCAACTCATAAAACGCGATTATTTCCTTCATTGCCCGCAACGCCTCTTCATCATTTCTCGGCAAGATATCCTCTACGTCCCGTAAGGGAGGTAGAGGGTGCAAAAGCTCAGTGAGCTGGTTCGCCGTGTAATTTTTAACAGCGCCCTCTTCTCCTTGAACGCTGATGAAGCTGATAGCGGCATCGCCTCCTGAAAAGTGTTCGGAGACACGAACCTTTGGAGACATGCCATAACTCACTACGATGACGAGATCATTCCGTTCACGGTGGAACTTGAGTTGACCAATCGACAGTCCGACCTCCGAAAAATCTATACCGTCAGTTCCGCCGCCGGCATTGATTACCAGGTCTCGCCCAAGCCCATCATATTTATAAACATCATTGCCCCCGCCACCGGACAAGGTGTCATTGCCCGGCCCACCGTAAAGCACTTCATCACCTGAGCCACCGCCGAGCAGATCATCTCCTTGCATCCCTCTTATTTCACCAGTGCCGCTGAGGGTGTCATTACCGCGACCGCCCACGAGCGGTAGAAAACGGTTGTCTCGAAAAGACTTAACCTGAGTAGCGTACTGAACGGTGATGCCATGATGATAAGTATCGGGGGCAATGCCTAAGCGGCTAACGACGTCTTTAAAATTGATGCTCGAGCCATCAGCAAACCTCACCCTTTCAATTCCAGAACCACTGAGATCGTTCGGATTGGGCAAAACGATTCGTACTTTTTGAGTTCCGCCCCATTCGATATCGAGTGTGGTGTACAGCATCTGGGCTCGAGGCGGTTGACGATGAGCCCCACGCGGTGGGGTGGGTGACAGTTCAATATTTACCGCCTCAACCAACACAGCACCCCAGGTTAGTTTCAACTTATCTGGTTTCGCCTCTTCCGGAAGAACGACGGTATCAATATCAAGCCCCCCAAACTCTTCATGCCACCCAGAGGCTCCAACCTCGGGGCGCAAAAAAACAGGGTCAAGAACGTCGGCAATAATGGTGGTTGCGCCATCATGCGCTTCAACTATGTAAGTGTCGGGACCGTTTTCGCCGTAAAGCCAATCTTCTCCCGGCCCACTGATCAAATAATCGGCACCCGCGGAGCCGAGCAGTGTGTCGTTGCCTGCGCCAGCTGATAAAAATGCGCCTGGGATCCTGTCGCTCACCCCGCCGTACTTAAGCACTGAACCAGCATAGGTAACCACCAAGTCATCTCCTGCACCGCCATGAAAGAGATTTCCCACTTCGAGATTTACCCTGCCGCCAGCGTCATTACCATGAACAACTTTATGCTTGATCGTTTGGGTAGTAGAGCTCCAGCGAAACGCTTTACGAACAATTTCATGATTTTCAAAACTGCCAGCGGGGTACACGTACCACCCCAGAATAGCGCCCGAGTGGTCTATATCTTCGACTACAGCATCACCCACGTTGAACGAGAACCCCGAATAACTGGAGCCAGACGGGTAATATTTTGGCTTTTGTTTCGGTAATTGCGCAGTTTCTGCTTTTACAAACTTGAACGTGGTTTTCGTTGCAGAATTTGACTGCCTTTCAGTCACCACAGCGTCAGCGGCAATCGCCCCCATCCACTCAGGTGTATTGGAAAAGACTCCGGCTTCAACGTCCTCATGGATCAGTTCGGCGCTGATGACATAGCCACTTTTGTCGGTAGCAATATGACTTCTAACCCAAACACCCTGATCGTTCAGTGCAAATCCTGATGCCTGCCGGGCCGCTGAGCGCTTTGTGTTCAGTTCCGAAAGAAAAAGGCTATCCCACCGGGTGTGACGACCCGTTTCACTGCCTTCCCTCTCAGTAGAAGCGGCTAAGTCATCGGGCAGTGTCTGGACGACTGCTTCGCTCTCACTCTCAATGTCCTGCTTTTTTTCGGGATCGGGTACCGCAGCAACTGTCGTAGACGGATCCGTTATATCTACCGGTTGCACCGTTAATTTGATTACATCCTGGAAATTCAGGATCACGCCGTCGCTGAACCTGAACGTCGAACCTGCCCACTTTTCATGGTGAAGAATCAGAAGCGCGTCACCAATACCATTCGACAGCCGCAACGCCGTGCCCACATCAAGATTGACGATCTTGGCCTGCAAGTTCTCCGCAGAAAATCCATCACCAAAACTTACGACATTGTTGCCACCTGTATCGGTAACAACATCCAGTCCATCACCCACTCCGAAGTAGAAAACATCGTTACCCTGCATCCCTTCCAGATAATCGTTGCCGGCACCACCCTCAAACACGTTATCGCCAGGGCCGCCGCGCAAATAATCGACTCCCTCCCCGCCAACCAGCGTGTCGTTTCCACCACTGCCCAGCAAAGTGTCGTTGCCTGAGCCGCCGTCAAGAAAATCGGCGCCATGTTCTGCTTCGGATGTTTGCTCGTAGTCCCCCACCAAAAGGTCATCATCGGCACCGCCCAAAAGCGTATCGGCGCCCAAACCACCCCAGAGCGTATCGTTTCCTGAATTACCTTGAATGTGGTCATCGTTGGTTCCGCCCGCTTTCAAGTTGGGCTCATCGCCATCCAGAGCGTCGGCGCCTGATCCGCCTATCAGTGTGTCGGAGCCACCCAAGCCACGGAGTGTGTCGTCACCCGCACCGCCATCGAGATAATCATCACCGTGATAACGAATCGGGTGTTCATGGTAATCACCGACCAATTCGTCGTTACCGCTGCCACCGAAAAGCGAATCACCGGCACCGCCGCCCCAAAGGGTGTCATTTCCCTCGCCGCCATCCAGAAAATCACTTCCGAAAAAGTCTGCGGCAACACCCGAAACGCCTCGCAGTACGTCGTCATCACCTTTCAGAACGTCATTGCCGCTGCCTCCGTACAACACGTCGCCACCACCATTGCCATCAAGGTAGTCATCGCCACTGCCTCCCGCCAACAAATCGTTGCCATGATGGCGGCTGTCGAGACCGCCACCCCAATCGAGGTTGTCTCCTTGCAATGTGTCATTGCCACTCCCGCCAGCCAGCGTGTCATTACCCTCTTCGCCGCACAGCGTGTCGTCGTCACTTCCTCCATCGAGCAGGTCATCTCCTCTGCCGCCAATAATAAAATCCCGGCCACCCTGCCCATAGAGGATGTCGTCACCGCCCTCGGTGGGACTATTCAATGAAAATTTGTCAAAGACGCTACGCATGCTGATGACGCCATCACTGAGTGGAACGTCGATGCGCTTGACTGTCCAATTTTGCTCATGTGCACCGGTTGTTTGATCACCGGACAAATTGTCATCACCTGCTCCCCCAATCAGCGTGTCTCGACCGTTGCCGCCGAGCAGCACGTCTCGCGAGACAGTGCCGACAAGCAGGTCATCACCCTGCCCGCCATCCAGCCAATCGCCACGGCTAGCCTTTCCTTTTGTTGCATCGGCAAATGCATTTTCCAGCGTCGTCTGCTTGTCACCGAATAAACGATCGTTGCCTTCTTTGCCGAACAGTCGATCAGACCCGCCAAGACCAACGATGAGGTCATCTTTCGGTGATCCGTAAAGCAGGTCCGCTTTGTTCCTCTGTTTAACATTGGGCAAAAGCAAAGCGTTGCCCAACTCATCGTAAGAAGGCTGATCTCCGCGAACATTGGGGTCGTTATCTTTAATTTTCCAGTCGCCTTGAAGGACCAGATCGGGAGCGGGGAACGCCTGGTCCTGGTAATCAGGAAGATCAATGCCGAGCATCCCCGGATTGAAGTTCTTCACGACGATGAGATCACTCAGTCCGTATTTAATGTTCAGCGTGTTTTCAGCCTGATCTTCAATGAGCGTCAAGCTGATGGCTCGATCTTCCGTAAGCCAGATATTGCTGAGCGGAGCACTGCGTTCGAGAGGTGGGATCGGAAGTCCATTTATCAGCAATCCGCCCCCAACGTGCGCATCAAAAATTTCGTCGATTCCATCTCCGCTGGAGAACTCATACCGATCGTTACCTGGCCCACCAGCGAGAGAGTCGTTACCCTTGCCACCCACCAACACATCATCACCGGCCATACCGTACAACGCATCATTGCCATCGCCTCCTGTTAAAGAGTCATTGCCGCGAGCTCCCTGGATAAAGTCATTACCGGACAGCCCACTGATTGAATCGTTGCCGCCACCGCCGTAAAGATGATCGGTATTTGCCCCGCCACCAAATGATCGTCCGCCATCATCACCAAACATGACCAGAGGGTTTGAGACGCCGGTGGTCATAAGGGCCTGTTTGCCCGAAGCCAAGTCTGAATAGGAAAAGGTCTGGACAGTATTTCGACCGAACGATCCATTGGTTCGGGAAATCAGCCGGGCCAGCATTTCAGAGCGATCGGCAAGCCACTGTTCAGTGATGAAGCCCTCGCCCGTTTCGGGGTCGTAAAGCTCCAGGCTGCGTCCGGAAAAACCGTCGGCCCGCTCAATCACGATTTCGCTTAGTTGCTTGAGGGAATTGCGTAACGCGGCGCCGATTGGCGTTGCCTGACTGGCCAACGTTGCCCAGTCCTTGGCACTGCCATACTCGCCAATGGTTCTGGTAACGATGCTTTGCGATTGAGACGGAGAAAGTGCGGAGAAAAATGTGTAGGCGTTGGAGGCGAAGGTTTCATCGGTGGTCGGTGTGGCGGCCGAGTTCCCGTCGTAGGTTCGCCTGAGCATGTCAAAGAAGTCATTCAGGCTATATCGCAATATCAGGCTGACAATAGGTGAAATGGGCGTACCTTTCACCACGTGCTGAATAAGCGGATTGATGCTGCCACTGGCAAGAGCGATGTTTATCTGTTCAGGCAGGACTGAGAACAGGCTTTCGACCATATTCAACCCGAAGTTTTTGATCACTGCCTGCAAGGCTATACCGTATGAATCCACGGCAAACAAAATATTTTTTAGATCATCTAGTCTGTTGAACTTGGCAATACCATGATTCCCTTTTATATGGGAATCCGGATCACCGGCGGAGATCAACCTCCAAGTTTCATATGGTTTTTCTCCACCCAACAGGCTGAAGCCGATTGTTCCAGACCATCCCGCATTACGACTGGTAGCTGTATCAATTTCATCAACATCTTCACGAAATAATACTTTACCAATAGCGCTCGCATCGATTTCTGCAATTTGGCTTATGGAGGGCACAGTCCATGGAGCCAAATCATGCTCAACGGAGCCTTTTATCAACGTATTCATGAGATTGACAGCCACCTGATTAGATGACTGTTGCATCTTCGAATCGCTGATTTTTTTATTTAACCTTAACTCCCCCTGCCGCAGGGTATAAGCTCGGATCAATGCAGAATAAGCGCCCACTCCGCCATTTGCATCAATTGCTACATCGAGCCAGAGTTTGGCATCTTTAAAAATGCCCATTACGCTCTCATCGAACGCAGAACCGCCTAAGAATTTCCCACCCAAAATATTCGACAATGTACGATAAAGTACAGCGCAGTTTCGCCCCTCCACTGCCATCGCAAAATACTCTTCCTCCTCGACATTGAATTTCATTCCCTCACAAATATTTGCAGCCTGCAAAATTTCCAACTTTTCCAAACCACTGAATATATAGCTCATATTCATTTCCCTGTAATAATTGAATGTGAAAGATAGTCGCTGACAGCCTTAAGCGCTTCTGGAGCACCCCGCAAGCCCTCGGTACCCAAATGTATACGAGCATCCCCACCTGCAAAGTCGAAATGGTGCAACTCGACCGTGCAATACGTACGTAAACTCCCAAACTCCAAATTCTCCAACTGCTCCTTATTCATTTTCAAAAGATATGCTTTACTCAAACCACTGGCAGAAGCTTTAGATTCGGGCGAATTTAAACCAATACAATTTATCTTCCGTGGTGTTCCATCACGCCGGCGCCAGTCGGGCATAACAAAAATTCGAACAGAGAATTCATTTTTGATACTGGGTGGAGGCGCGGTAAGCCAAAGTTCCAGGCCTGGATAATTTTTCAGCTTAACAATCAGTTCATCCGGCCAACTCACATGCCGCCCGCCCATATTGTGCGGTGCCGTGGTATTCCCTCTGGTGAAAAGCCTGGCGGTAACGTGGTAATGCGTCCAGCTGCTGGGTGGTTCTACCCCAAGAGTTTCATACACAGGAAACAGTTCTTTTCCCGTCCACCAGAATGAGCCATCAAGAAGATCGGCAATACAGGAACCGTCGCTCCTTAATGTCGATCCAAAATGAAACCCGGGAATCTTTGTTCGGTCCAGAAGACTGCCGCCAAGTATCGGAACCTGCTCCATACCCGCCAGCTTCCTGCTGCACGCCCCTTGTTTCTTCTGATAAATGGCCCGCGCTTTTGCGGCCTCCTCCCATCGGATACAGAAATCAACGACCCAATAACAGATCGCTAGTAACACTCCATATTTAATTCCCCTTCCGCACTGGCGAAAAACTTCCTTGCGAGACATCTTAAGCATTTCAAATCTCCATTTTAAAATGACTAACCCATCACTCGACGCGACCACCATCCGTTAAGCTTTTAAACACATCAAAGTATCCGCTTACACCCTTAACCACATCGAATTTGTTTGCCGTCAACCTCGCCGCTTCCTTCATTGAGTCAAACTCACCGGGAGAAGTTATAACCCTGCAAACTGCCGAGGCGATTTCTTCAGCGTCAAAAAAATCAACAAGCATCCCGCTGACTCCATCTTCGACAACTTCCTGTACGGGAGCGGTATTTGAACCTACGACAACACAGCCAGAAGCCATTGCTTCCAACAGAGACCACGACAGTACGAACGGATACGTCAAATACACGTGAGCCTTTGAAAGACCCAGAACCGATCTGTATGTTTGATAAGGCAACTTCCCAACAAAGTGAACATTGGAAATATCAATATCCACCTCCGCAATCATCTTGCTTCGCCAGTTGGGGTATCCAATGGGCATCCGCCCATAACTGACACCATCACCACCGATTACAACAACCTGTGCACTGGGGCACTTTTCATGGATATAGGGAATGGATCTCATAAAACTATGAAAGCCTCGGTACGGTTCGAGGTTTCTGGCGACATAAGTCACGATAGACTGACCTGCTTTTATCACGCGCCCACTCGGCAGCGTTACAGACTCGACCTTTTCTGATTCGGAAAATTGAACAATGCCTTCATGAATGACACGAATTTTCGACTGATATATTTTCGGAAAAAGACTGCGCTGCCATTGTGTAGGTGCAATCCCGGCATCGCACTGCTCAATATTCAGGAGATGCATCGAATTCAAGACTCTAAGCCTTGAGGACGCATCCATCGCACAGGGAAACTCAGGATCGAAACCAGAGTCTGCCTCACGCGCTCGGTAATAGTACTCACAGAAATGAACTAGCGGCACATCGGGGTAAACATCTTTGACGAATAGCGTTTCACCCCACCCCGGATGGGCAAGAATCACATCAGGCCGAAAGCCTGCCTGGCTGAGCCTCTTCAATATTCGTTGAACTTGTTGCCCGTCCGAAACGGCCTCTTCATATCTATGCAAATAGCCATGAACGCCATTAGCCATATGCCTTGATGGTCGGTATCGAAATAACCTTACCCCGGCAATACCTGGCGCTGTATCGCGTCCAATTGCAATAACTCCCAAACGTCTGCGCAATGCTTCCAACGCCACATGACGAAACTGACCGGGAAAATTCTGATGAATGATAAGAAGATTCATATCTGAGCAATATCCCGCGCTTATACACCTCCATGAAATTGAAGTTTTTCAACATCAACATGTGCATACAAACGCTAACAAATGTTCAGAAGTAAAACTGTAGGAGGGATCCGAGAACCCCCTAGGAGATGGTGCGATCCACACCAGCACAAAAAGCAGGCACAAAAAAAGCGGCGCTCAATGCGCCGCTTTTTTGCGAGGGGTTACCAGCGGTTGCCGTGCCGGTTGTAATCGCCGCGTCCGCTGTGACGGTCGTAGTTGCCGCGACCCCGACGATCATCCCAGCCACCGCGGCGATGGTCATCCCAGCGTCCGCGATCATGACCGTGCCAGCGACGGCTCTCATAGTAGCGCGGGGCCGGTTGGTAATAACGAGGCGCCGAGTAATAGCGTGGAGCCGGTTGGTAATAGCGCGGTGCTGGCTGGTAGTAGCGCGGCGCCGAGTAGTACGTGCTGCCGCCGGTGTAATAAGTGCCACCGCTGTAATACGAAGGTGCCTGCGATGTGTAGACCTCTGAGCTGTAGTAGCCATCTCCGTAGGAATAAGGGACGCATCCGCCAAGGGAAAAAAGCATCACGGTGAACAGAAGAATTCGGCGATACATGGCGGCCTCCTGGACCGCGGGTAGCCACACCAGCGACGCTGGCAGGCGTCAGTCTTTTATTCGGCGACTGACGAAAAATCAGACAGCGTTTTCGGCATCTGGTGCGTTTCTGCAACAACTTGAAACAAGTGCTTCATGAAACCTTGTTCATCCAAAAACGCCTTCATTCAGCCGCTGATTAGTGGTGCCCACCGTGGTATCCACCGCCGTGATAACCCCGTCCATAGCCGCCGCGATAGCCATAACCGCCGTAGTAATAGCGGGCACCGCCGTAGTAGCGCGGACCGTAATAACCACCGTAGTAATAGGGCGAGTAATAGCCGGGATAGTAATAGGGCGAGGAATAAACATCGTAGCCGCCGGCGTAGTAGTAACAACCGGACAGCCCCAGACCGAGCACTGCTCCCGGCAGCACCCAACGCAGCAATTTTGAAATACGCATGGCGGCCTCCTGAAAGACCTGTGACAGCAGTCGGCACAGACCGGCTGACATCACGTTTGACTGGCTGACCGCTACCGAGTGCCCACGCCCCACCGAGCATCGGATCAGCGGCCATCGCGCTGCATCACGGTGCAGGCGCGCACCAACACAAAGCGTCGCCGCCACCTGCCAACCGCATCCTTCCACCCGCAAGCCGCGTCGCAGAAGGCTCGCCGCGACTTGGCACGCCTCTCGCTTTAGCAAACCCGTGCAGGAGTCATCACAGGTTCGCGGCACCACAATTTGCAATGGCTGACTAGGGTTCCGGCTCGCATCTGCGAGTGGCTGGTCCGAGAGTTGGCGACCTCCAGTTGAGGTTACACGGCGGGACAAAAGCCCGGGAGACAAGCCACCGTTCGCGGTGCCGCGTTGCCTTCCTGCCCGCCCTCGATCAACTGGAGAAGCCACCATGTCCCGACTACGTTTGCCCGCCCTGCTCGCCGCCGCGTTCGCCGCGCTCGTCAGCACCCAATCCCCCGCCGCGCAGAAAGACCACTTCAGTGTCTGCTGGACGATCTACGCCGGCTGGATGCCATGGGAATATGCCGGCAGCCAGGGCATCGTCGATAAATGGGCGAAGAAATACGGGATCAAGATCGACGTGGTCCAGCTCAACGATTACGTCGAATCGATCAATCAGTACACCGCCGGTCAGTTCGACGGCTGCACCATGACCAACATGGACGCGTTGACCATCCCGGCCGCCGGCGGCGTCGACAGCACCGCGCTGATCGTCAGCGATTTCTCCAACGGCAACGACGGCATCGTTCTCAAAGGCGAGGGCAAGAAAGTTGCCGACCTCAAGGGCATGGACGTCAACCTGGTCGAACTGTCGGTCTCGCATTACCTGCTGGCCCGCGCGCTGGACTCGGTCGACCTGACCGAGAAAGACCTGAAAGTGGTCAACACCTCCGACGCCGACATTTCTGCCGCCTTCAACACCGAGCAGGTCAACGCCGTCACCACCTGGAACCCGATGCTCTCGGACATCAAGGCCAAACCCGGCGTGACCGAAGTCTTCAATTCCAGCCAGATCCCCGGCGAAATCATGGACATGATGGTGGTCAACAGCGCCACCCTCAAAGACAACCCGGCCCTGGGCAAGGCGCTGACCGGCGCGTGGTTCGAAGTGGTCGAGCTGATGAACGCAAAAAACGCTGCGAGCAAAGCCGCGCTTGAGCACATGGCCAAGGCCTCGGGCACCGACCTGGCCGGATTCCAGGCGCAACTGGACACCACCAAACTGTTCGCCACCCCCAAAGAAGCCCTGGCGTTCGCCACCAGCAAGCAACTGCCGGAAACCATGCGCAGGGTCGCCGAGTTTTCGTTTGAGCACGGTTTGCTCGGCGAAGGCGCGAAAGACACCAGTGCGGTCGGCATGGCGTTCGCCAACGGCGTGACCAGCGGCGACACCGCCAATCTCAAGCTGCGTTTCGATCCGACCTACGTGCAGATGGCCGCCGACGCCAAGCTGTAAGCCACGGAGGATTTGGCCATGCGCCTGATCAATCGCCACCCGGATCGCCCCAGTCGTCTGCTGCTGGTGATCCTGCCGTTCGCCCTGGTGCTGTTCGCCTATTTCATGGGCTCGGCCGAACGTCTGGCGGAGAACCCCAACGACAAACTGCTGCCCAGTGCCGTGCAGATGACCGATGCGGTGAAACGCCTGGCATTCAATGCCGACAGCCGCACCGGTGAATATCTGCTCTGGCAGGACACCGCCGCGAGCCTGCAACGCCTGGCCATCGGTCTCGGTATCGCCGCGCTGGCCGGGCTGTGCCTGGGCATCGCGGCCGGAACCCTGCCGCTGTTCGGCGCACCGTTGTCGCCGATGCTGACGGTGTTATCGATGGTGCCACCCTTGGCGATCCTGCCGATTCTGTTCATCGTCTTCGGCCTCGGCGAGTTGTCGAAGGTGATGCTGATCGTGATCGGTATCACCCCGGCTCTCGCCCGAGATCTGGAACAGCGCGCGCGGGACATTCCGGTCGAACTGCTGATCAAGGCGCAGACCCTCGGCGCCTCGACCTGGACCCTGATGCTGCGTGTGGTTCTGCCGCAGCTGTTGCCGCGTCTGCTGATTTCACTGCGGCTGATGCTCGGTTCGGCGTGGCTGTTCCTGATCGCCGCCGAAGCCATCGCCTCCACCGACGGTCTGGGCTACCGGATTTTCCTCGTGCGTCGTTACCTGGCGATGGATGTGATTCTGCCGTACGTGGTGTGGATCACCCTGCTCGCCTGGCTGATGGACTGGGGCCTCAAGTGCCTGACCCGGCGTGCATTCCCCTGGTATGAGGGAGCAGCCAAATGAGCTTCATCACAGTGAAAAACGTCTGGCAGCAATACGCCGACCAAGTGGTGCTCGAAGGGCTGAACCTCAACGTCAACGAGGGTGAGTTCTGCACGCTGGTCGGAGCTTCGGGCTGCGGTAAATCGACCTTCCTGCGCCTGCTACTGGGTCAGGAAACCGCCAGTCGCGGCGAGATTCTGCTCGACGGCCAGCCACTGGCCCGCGAACCGGATGCCAGCCGTGGCGTGGTGTTCCAGCGCTACTCGGTGTTCCCGCACTTGAGTGTGCTGGACAACGTCGCCCTCGGCCTCGAACTGCCCCGGGCGCCACTGCTCGGACGTCTGTTCGGCAGCGCCAAACGCGACGCCCGCGAACAGGCCACGGCGCTGCTGCAAAAAGTCGGCCTCGGCCACGCGCTGGACAAGTACCCGGCGCAACTGTCCGGCGGCATGCAACAGCGGTTGGCGATCGCCCAGGCGTTGATCATGAAACCGCGCGTGTTGCTGCTCGACGAACCGTTCGGCGCGCTCGATCCGGGCATTCGCAAGGACATGCACGCGCTGCTGCTGGAGCTGTGGCGCGAGACGCAACTGACCGTATTCATGGTCACCCACGACCTGTCCGAAGGCTTCAGCCTCGGCACCCGTCTGCTGGTGTTCGACAAGGTCCGCCTCGATCCGCACGCCCCCGGTGCCTATGGCGCCCGCATCACCTACGACATCCCTTTGAACAGCGACCGCCGTGCCCAACGCGCCGCCGTCGACGCCCTGCCGGAGCAACTGGTGAGCGCCCTTCGAACCGCTTGAGAGGAATTTCCCATGACTGATTCAACCCGAATTTTCCCGCCCTTCGCCGAAGAAACCCTGCCCGGCGGCGGCCATCGCTCCTTCGTCTTGAAACGCGGGCAGCTGCTGCGCCTGACGGATCTGCGCGGTGGTGCCAACGTCAGCCTGACCTTGCTCAACGCCAACGAAAAAACCGAGCGCCTGAACCTGCCCGACAGCCTCAAATGTCAACACACCGCCAAGCTGACCGCGGGCCATTGCCTCTACTCGGACATGGGCCGCGTGCTGGCGGCGATCACGGCCGATACCTGCGGCTGGAGTGACAGTCTCGGCGGCGTGCTGTGCGCCGAGGAGGTCGCGGAGAAATACGGCCAGGGCCGCTATCAGGAACTGCGCAACGGCTTCTTTCGCAACGGCACCGACAACCTGCTGGTGGAGCTCGGCAAGTGGGGGCTGGGCCTGTCCGACCTGCTGATGACCCTCAACCTGTTCAGCCGGGTCAACGTCGACGACAGCGGGCGTTTGCACTTTGTCGAAGGCCATTCGCAGGCCGGTGACTACATCGAACTCTATGCACCGATGGACACCCTGGTTGTGCTCACTGCCCTGCAACATCCGCTGGATCCGTCGCCGCAATACGCGCCCAAACCGCTGAAGCTGAGCTGGATGAACGCCGACCCGAGCGTCGCCGAGCACTGCCGTACCTCGCGCCCGGAGAACGAGCGCGGCTTCATCAACACCGACCGTTTGTTCGCCTGAGGATCGTCGCCATGTCAGTTGCTATCGCCACTTCGCAAAAACAACCGGACACTGCGGTATACCGCGCCACCATTCCCGCCGGCGAACCCTGGCTGATGGAGGTCAAGGCCGGCCAGACCCTGCGTATCCTTGATCTGGAAGGCAATCAGGCGGTCGACACCTTGTTTTACAGCGCCGCCAATCCCCGTGAGCGCTACGACGTGCAGCGCACATTGCGTCGACAAAACAACGTCTACCTGAGCACCGGCAGCGTTTTGTATTCCAACATCGGCAAACCGATGCTGACCATCATCGCCGACACCTGCGGCCGCCACGACACCCTCGGCGGCGCCTGCGCGCAAGAGAGCAACACCGTGCGCTACGCCCTGGAAAAACGCTACATGCACAGCTGCCGCGACAACTACCTGCGCGCCTGCGCCCACGACGGGCGCCTGGGCAAAGGTGACATCGGGCCGAACATCAATTTCTTCATGAACGTGCCGGTCACTGCCGAGGGCGGCCTGACCTTCGAAGACGGAATTTCCGCCCCCGGCAAATACGTCGACCTGCGCGCGGAGATGGACGTGATCGTGCTGATTTCCAACTGCCCGCAACTGAACAACCCGTGCAACGCCTACAACCCGACACCTGCGGAGCTACTGGTATGGAACTGAAATTCGTCCGTCTGCGCCGCTGGTTGTTTGGCCTGTGCCAGGCGCGCTCGGGCCAGTGCCTGAAAAAGTGAAGTGATTTCGCCGTCGGGGACGACCCTGGCGCCTGAACAAAAACGGCGGGACGGCCCGCCTCCCAGTCGAGCCCGCCACCTGCGCGGGCTCCGGGGGATTTTCCATGTTCGAAAAAGTCCTGATTGCCAACCGTGGCGCGATTGCCTGCCGCATTCTGCGCACCTTGCGTGAACTGCACGTCGAAGGCGTCGCGGTCTACTCTGAAGCCGATGCCGCCAGCCTGCACATCCTGCAAGCTGAAGAAGCGCACAGCCTCGGCGAAGGCGCAGCGGCCGGCACCTATCTGGCCGTGGACAAGATTCTTGCCATCGCCAAAGCCAGTGGCGCCACAGCAATCCACCCCGGTTACGGCTTCCTTTCGGAAAACGCCGCGTTCGCAGAAGCCTGCGCAAACCATGGCATTGCCTTCATCGGCCCGACACCGGAGCAACTGCGGGTGTTCGGCCTCAAGCACACCGCACGCGCCCTGGCCAAACAGCACGGTGTGCCGATGCTCGAAGGCACCGAACTGCTCGACAGCCTTGAAGCCGCACTGATTGCCGGCGAACAGGTCGGTTATCCGGTCATGCTCAAAAGCACTGCCGGTGGCGGTGGCATCGGCATGCGCGTGTGCCGTAACCCCGGCGAACTGAGCGAGTCTTTCGACGCGGTGAAGCGCCTCGGTCAGAACAACTTCAGCGACGCCGGCGTGTTCATCGAGAAGTACATCCAGCGTGCGCGGCATCTGGAAGTGCAGGTGTTCGGCGACGGCCACGGTGCGGTGATCGCCCTCGGCGTGCGCGACTGTTCGGTGCAGCGGCGCAATCAGAAAGTCCTTGAAGAAACCCCGGCACCGAACCTGCCCGAAGGCATGGCGGATGAGCTGTGCGCAGCGGCGATCAAACTGGCCAAGGCAGTGAATTACCGCAGCGCCGGCACCGTCGAATTCGTTTTCGACAGCGATGCGCAGCGCTTCTATTTTCTGGAAGTGAACACCCGGTTGCAGGTTGAGCACGGCGTCACCGAACAGGTGTGGGGCGTCGATCTGGTGCGCTGGATGATCGAGTTGGCGGCCGGTGACTTGCCGCCGCTGGCCGAGTTGTTCGCAGGCCTGCAACCGCAAGGGCATGCGATTCAGGCGCGGCTGTATGCCGAGGATCCGGGCCGCGATTTCCAGCCCAGCCCCGGCTTGCTGACGGCGGTCGATTTCCCGGTCGCCAATGGCCGGCACCTGCGCATCGACACCTGGGTCGAGGCCGGGTGTGAGATCCCGCCCTACTTCGATCCGATGATCGCCAAAATCATCAGCTGGGCGCCGACCCGCGAACAGGCCCGCACCGATCTGCATCAGGCCCTCGGCGACAGCCAGCTGTACGGCGTGGAAACCAACCGCGACTACCTGCGGCAGATTCTGCTCGATACGCCTTTCGCCAGCGGCCAGCCCTGGACCCGTTGCCTGGAAGGCCTGGTGTACCGGGCCAACACGTTTGAAGTGCTGAGCGCCGGCACCCAGACCAGCGTCCAGGACTACCCCGGTCGCCTCGGTTACTGGGCGGTCGGCGTGCCACCTTCGGGGCCGATGGACAGTCGCGCGCTGCGTCTGGGCAATCGTCTACTGGGTAACGATGAAGGCTTGGCGGCGCTGGAAATCACCATGAGCGGGCCGTTGCTGCGCTTCAATTGCGATGCGGTGGTGGCCGTGACCGGTGCACCGATTGCCCTGACACTCGACGGTCAGCCGCAGGCGATGAATACCGCCCTGCTGATCCCCGCGGGCAGCCAGCTGCATCTGGGCAATCTGTCGGGCGCCGGAGCCCGCAGCTACCTGTGCCTGCGCGGCGGGTTGCAAGTGCCGGATTATCTGGGCAGCAAAAGCACCTTCACCCTCGGTCAGTTCGGTGGTCATGGCGGACGGGCCTTGCGCGCCGGCGACGTACTGCATCTGGCCGCCCTGAGTGAGCGCAGCACCGGGCAGACATTGCCCCCCCATCACGTCAGCGAATTACCTGCCGTGCGCCGGATCCGCGTCATCTACGGCCCCCATGGCGCGCCTGAGTATTTCACTGAAAACTACATCGACACCTTTTTCGCCACGCAATGGGAAGTGCATTTCAACTCCAGCCGCACCGGCGTACGCCTGATCGGGCCGAAACCGGAGTGGGTGCGCGCTGACGGCGGCGAGGCCGGCCTGCATCCGTCGAACATTCACGACAATCCCTACGCCATCGGTGCGGTGGACTTCACCGGTGACATGCCGGTGATCCTCGGCCCGGACGGCCCGAGCCTTGGCGGTTTCGTGTGCCCGGTGACGGTGATCGAGGCGGATCTCTGGCAACTGGGTCAACTCAAGGCCGGGGACAAAGTGCAGTTCGTGCCCGTTGACCTCAAGACTGCACGCGATCTCGCTCTGAAATGGGATTCCTGTGAAAGCGGGCTTGCCAGCGATGAAGTTGACGCGGTGTCTGCTCGGGCCCTGTCGCTGGCAAGCCAGCTCCCACAGGGCTTGGTTTCGCCTGTGGTTCTGGAATTGGGTCAGGACGACAAGCGGCTGGTCGGGCGTGTGTCCGGCGATACCCATCTGCTGCTGGAAATCGGCGCTGCGGAGCTGGATCTGGTCCTGCGCTTCCGGGCCCACGCACTGATGCAGGCGCTGGAAGGCAAAAACCTGCACGGCGTGATCGACCTGACACCCGGCATTCGTTCACTGCAGATCCACTATCAGCCCGAACAACTGCCGCTGGCCGATCTGCTCGGGATCGTCGCGGGCGAGTGGGATGCCGTGTGCGCTGCCGGGGATCTGCAAGTACCGTCGCGCATCGTCCACCTGCCGTTGTCTTGGGACGATCCGGCCTGCCAGTTGGCGATCGAGAAATACATGACCACCGTGCGCAAGGACGCGCCGTGGTGCCCGAGCAATCTGGAGTTCATCCGCCGCATCAATGACCTGCCCAACCTCGACGAGGTGCAACGCACAGTGTTCGATGCGAGCTATCTGGTGATGGGCCTCGGTGATGTCTACCTCGGTGCGCCGGTCGCCACACCGCTCGACCCGCGCCATCGGCTGGTGACCACCAAGTACAACCCGGCGCGCACCTGGACCGCCGAAAACTCGGTGGGCATCGGCGGCGCCTACCTGTGCGTCTACGGCATGGAAGGCCCGGGCGGATATCAGTTCGTCGGGCGTACCTTGCAGATGTGGAACCGATATCGCGAAGTCGCCGCGTTCGAAGGCAAACCGTGGCTGCTGCGGTTTTTCGATCAGATCCGTTTCTACCCGGTCACCGCCGAAGAACTGCTGCGCATCCGCCGCGACTTTCCTCTCGGCCGCTTCGACCTGAACATCGAACAGAGCCAGCTCAACCTCGGCGAATATCAAGCGTTTCTCAACCGCGAGGCCGAGAGCATCCACGCCTTTCGCCTGCAGCAACAAGCCGCGTTCAACGCCGAGCGCGAACGCTGGATCGCCAGCGGCCAGGCGCATTTCGACAGCGAAGAGGCCGTGTCGCAAAGCTGCGAAGAAATGCCACTGGCCTGCGGTCAGCAGAGTGTCGACAGCCATATCGCCGGCAACCTGTGGCAGGTCCAGGTCGAGGTCGGAAGTCGCGTCGCCGCCGGCGATGCGTTGGTGATCCTGGAGTCGATGAAGATGGAAATCCCCGTACTCGCACCGCTGCCCGGCGTGGTCCGGGAGATTCGCGTGCAACCCGGTTCGGCGGTACGCGCCGGTCAACGGGTCGTGGTGCTGGAACTCGACTGAACCCATTTTTGCAAAGGATGACCCCATGAATCTGCAACTCGATGCCCTGCGCCAGGCCTACCGCGACGGCCAGACCACACCCCGCAAATTGCTGTTGGCCCTGCGGGAAAAAGCCGCTGCGCTCAATCCCGACTATCACTTGTTTATTCATCTGCTCAGCGTCGAGGAACTGGAGCCGTACCTCGCCAGCCTCGACGGTCGCGATCCAGAGAGCTTGCCGCTGTATGGCGTGCCGTTCGCGATCAAGGACAACATTGACCTGGCCGGTGTCCCGACCACGGCCGCGTGCCCGGCATTCGCCTACGTTCCCGAACGTTCGGCCACCATCGTCGAACAGTTGCTGGCGCTGGGCGCAATTCCGCTCGGCAAGACCAACCTCGACCAGTTCGCCACCGGCCTCAATGGCAGCCGATCACCGTACGGCGCTTGCCCGAACAGCGTGCTGCCGGAATATCCCTCCGGTGGTTCCAGTGCCGGCTCGTCGCTGGCGGTGGCGCTCGGCGTCGCCAGTTTCGCGTTGGGCACCGACACCGCGGGCTCCGGAAGGGTGCCGGCGGCGTTGAACAATCTGGTGGGTCTGAAGGCCAGCAAAGGGCTGATCTCCACCGCCGGCGTGCTGCCGGCCTGCCGCACGCTCGATTGCGTCACCACGTTCACCGCAACGGCGCGGGAAGCCAGTCAGCTACTGGCGCTGACCGCGCACCTCGATTCGAGGGACGAATACAGCCGCAGTAATCCGTCATGGAATGACGGTTCCGCGTTCGGCGTACCACGGCCGTTCCGCTTCGGTGTACCACGTGCGCAAGACCTGGAATTTTTCGGCTGTGAGGAGGGCCCGCGGCTGTTCGGCGATGCCATTGACCGGCTCAAGGCAGCGGGCGGTGAGGCTGTCGAGCTGGACCTGTCGCCATTCCTCGAAGCGGCGCGGTTGCTCTATGAAGGGCCGTGGGTGGCCGAGCGCTACAGCGTGGCCGGCGAGTTGATGGAAGAAAATCCTGCGGCGGTGCTGTCGGTGATCCGCGCGGTGCTGGCCAAAGCACCAGCCGTCAGCGGCGTGCAGACGTTCCGTGCGCAATATCGCCTGCAAGCACTGAAAGCCGTTTGCGATAAAGCACTGGAAGGACTCGACTGCGTGCTCACGCCCACTATTGGTCGTCCGGTGACGCTGGCGGAGCTCGACGCGGAACCGGTGCTGCGCAATTCCGAACTGGGCTACTACACCAACTTCATGAACCTGCTCGATTACGCCGCCGTCGCCGTACCCGGCGGTCTCATGGCCAACGGGCTGCCGTGGGGTGTGACACTGTTTGGTCGAGCGTTCACCGATCAGTATCTGCTGGGCGTGGCCGATGCCTTGCAGCGCCAGCAGGATCGCGCGCTGCCGACGCCGAATAACCCGGCGCGCCATGACCGTGCACGACTGGTGGTCTGCGGTGCGCATCTGGACGGACTGGCCCTGAACTGGCAACTGCGTCAGCGCGGCGCACGCCTGATCGAAGCCACCTGCAGCTCGAAGGACTACAAACTTTATGCCCTGGCCGGTGGCCCGCCGTTGCGCCCGGGCATGCTGCGCGTGGCCGACGGTGGCGTGGCCATCGCGGTGGAAGTCTGGGAGTTACCGAGCAGTGAACTGGGCTCGTTCCTGACCGGGATCCCGGCGCCGCTGGGCCTGGGTAAGGTGCAACTGGCGGACGGCCGATGGGAAAGCGGATTCATCTGCGAACCTTACGGCCTGGAAGGTGCAACCGATATCAGCCATTTGGGTGGGTGGCGAGCGTATCTGCAAACCAGAACCTGATTCGAAAACCGGCCCCCTCTCGTTCCGGGAGGGGGGCTGGATGAGCAAGCCATTCTCCAGACACACCTGCCCGGCTGATCCCCCCGCATTTCAGGCACAAATCCCGCAGTCTTTTCCCCGCCGTGCCACTAGAATGCTGCCCATCGGGTCACTGTCAACGGAATTGCCAATGCCGCTCAGATCTGCGTTTTACTCCCAACGTTCGCTGGTATTGACTCTGGTCGCCTTCCTCGGCGCAGGTTTCCTCGCCACCTCGCTGCTCAGCTACTACGCCTCGCGGGCCTCGATCCGCGACAACATCGTCAACACCGAACTGCCGCTGACCTCCGACACGGTGTACTCGGAAATCCAGAAAGACCTCGTCAGACCAATCCTGATTTCCTCGATGATGTCGCGCGACACCTTCATGCGCGACTGGGTGGTGAACGGCGAAAAAGACAGCGACCAGATGACCCGTTACCTCGACGAGGTCATGACCCACTACGGCGCCTACACCGCGTTCTTCGTCTCCAACAGCACCCACACCTACTACCACGCCAAGGGCGTGCTCAAGCAGGTGAAAATCGACGAGCCGCGTGACACCTGGTACTTCCGCGTGCGCGACATGAAGGATCCTTACGAGATCAATGTCGACCCGGACCTGGCCAACAAAGACAACATGACCTTCTTCATCAACTACAAGGTCTACGACTACAACGATCGCTTCATCGGCGCCGCCGGCGTAGGGCTGACGGTGGATGCGGTGATCAAGCTGATCGACAAGTACCAGCAGCGTTATCAACGCAGCGTTTACTTCGTCGACACCTTCGGCCGACTGGTCTTGACCGGCGCCGAGGGCGGCCCGGAAGGTGCGCGGGTCGGGAAAAGCCTCAACGATCTCGACAGCATGAAAAGCCTGGTCAGCCAGTTGCCCAAACCCCACAGCGGCAGCTACGAATATTCCGCCCACGGCCAGGGACATTTCCTCAACGTGCGGTTCATTCCCGAGTTGAACTGGTACCTGTTCGTCGACAAACGTGAAGACGGCGCGCTGAGCGAAATCCGCCAGTCGCTGTATATCAATCTGCTGATCTGCCTGCTGGTGACGTTGATCGTGCTGTGGCTGGTCAACCGCTTGATCAAACGCTACCAGGACAAGATCCACGCCCAGGCCACCCTCGACAGCCTCACCGAACTGCCCAACCGCCGCGGCTTCGACCTGCTCGCCGCGCAAGCCCTGCAGGAAGCCCGCCGCGAGCCAAAACCACTGACAGCGTTGCTTCTGGATCTGGACCACTTCAAGGAGTTGAACGACACCTTCGGACACATGGCCGGCGATCAGGTTTTGATCGGCTTTGCCCGGGACCTGCAAAGCTGCCTGCGCCATTCCGACATCGTCTGCCGTTGGGGTGGTGAGGAATTTATCGTGCTGCTGAAGGACACCGACGGCGAGACCGGTCAGAAGATTGCCGAGAAGATCCGCCAGCACGTCGAACAGCATGAATATGCCTACAACGGCCACACGCTGAATCTGACGGTCAGCATCGGCGCCACCACCCTGCAACGGGATGACACCTTGCACAGCCTGCTGTCCCGGGCCGATCATGCGATGTATCGGGCCAAACAGACTGGCCGCAATCGCACCTGCGTGGAAATGCCTCACTCGACCTATGCCTGAAGCCCATGAACAAACCTGACCTCTGCCCGGCCTGTGGCGCCCGCAACGACTGCACCCTGGCCGACCCGCGCACCGCCGACCGCGCCTGCTGGTGCTACGGCGTCACCATCGATCCGGCAGTGCTCGAAGCCCTGCCGCCGCAACTGCGCGACCAATCCTGCCTGTGCCCGCGTTGCGCCCAGGTCGAAGCGCAACTGCAAGCGGCCAAGCCGTCGATCCCGTAAGATGCGCGCCCCGCTGCCTGCCGATTCCTGATCATGCGTGTCGACCGTTTCCTCAGTAACCTGCCCCGCTACAACCGCAAGCAGGTTCGCCTGTTGCTGGTGGAAAAGCGCGTGCGCATTGACGGAAAAATCGTCAGCGATCCCCACAGCGAAGTCCTGGAATTCAGCCGTGTCGAAGTCGACGACGAAGTGCTGCAAAGCGGCAAACCGGCACGCTATTTCATGCTGCACAAACCGCAGGGCTGCGTCAGCGCCACCCGCGATCCCGAGCACCCGACCGTGCTCGACCTGATCCATGAGCCGGACAAGGACGACCTGCACATCGCCGGGCGTCTGGACTTCAACACCACCGGGCTGATGCTGATCACCAACGATGGCACCTGGTCGCGGCGCCTGACCCAACCGCAGACCAAGCTGCCGAAGGTCTATTACGTCGAGACCGAGCAGGAGATCGGCCCGGAATATGCGATCAAGTTCGCCGAGGGGATCTATTTCGCCTTCGAAGACCTGACCACCCAACCGGCGCAACTGCAAGTGCTCGGCCCGCGAACGGCGCGGCTGAGCATCGTCGAGGGTCGCTACCATCAGGTGAAGCGCATGTTCGGTCACTTCAACAACAAAGTGCTGCGGCTGCACCGCGAATCCATGGGCCTGCTGAACCTGGATAACGCGCTAAAACCGGGCGAATACCGGGCCTTGCGCACCGAAGAGATTCATTTGTTCCAAGCGGCCGACCGCTCAGCAGAAGTTGTCGAACAATTTACCAACGGCACTTGCGCGATCCGGATCCCCCTGCTTGAATCAGGACGTCGGCCAAATTGTGACCGATGAGTCACACATAACATCCAAGAAACTTTTTGTCGGTAGACAGCCCATCAGGGCTGCGCCTCAGCCGACAGACTGCCCGCCAATAACAATACCCGTCGACCTGCCGTTCCGGATCGACATGGGCTCCAAAATTCCAGGCGTATGCCTACCTGTCACAAAGCTCGTGCAATCTCTATTTGCGCGCATACCCGCTTGCTTGCCAGGAGTCTTATGACATGAGGCCAGAAATCGCTGTGCTGGATATACAGGGTCAGTATCGGGTTTACACGGAGTTCTATCGCGCAGACGCCGCAGAAAAGACCATCATCCTGGTCAACGGCTCGATGGCCACGACTGCGTCGTTTGCACAAACCGTGAAAAACCTGCACCCGCAATTCAATGTGGTCTGCTACGACCAGCCCTACGCGGGCAAGTCGAAAGTCCACAATCGCCACGAGAAACATCTGACGAAAGAAGTCGAAGGTCTGATCCTGCTGGAGCTGATCGATCACTTCGCCGCTGAACACGTTTTGTCGTTCTCCTGGGGTGGCGCCGCGACCATGGTCGCCCTCGCCCATCAGCCTCGGCGAATCGAAAAAGCCGTGATCAGCTCGTTCTCCCCGGTGATCAACGCGCACATGCTTGACTACCTGGAACGCGGCGTCGAATGCCTCGGCCAACGTGACGGCGACCGGGTCGGGCACCTGGTCAATAACACCATCGGCAAACACCTGCCGTCGCTGTTCAAGCGCTTCAACTATCGCCACGTCAGCAGCCTGGCCGAGCACGAATACGGGCAGATGCATTTCCACATCAACGACGTGCTGCACAGCGACCGTCAGTGCTATCTGAACGCGGCGAAGAAAATCAACGTGCCGGTGCTGTTCATGAACGGCGAATGGGACGAATACACCGCCGCCGAAGACGCGCGCCTGTTCGGCAACCATGTCGCACAAAGCACCTTCACCACCCTGCAGGCCACCGGACACTTCCTCGACATGGAACACAAGTCCGCCTGCCGGGACAGCCAGAACGCCCTGCTCGGTTTCCTGAAACCGGCGCAACAGGCCAGCCGAACGCGTTACCAGTTAGTCCAGGATCACCATGCATTGGCCATTTGAAACAGCGTCCTCGCGAGCAAGCCTGCAGAGCTGAGATTCAGCCGTCGTCCAGCCCGCAGCGCTTGCCCGCGATTGACCGATTTCGGCTCTGTTTCAGGACTTTCCGTAGTTCGCGTGCAAAGAAAACTTCAAATCCGTGGCCGAGTCTGGTACAAAGTCAGCCGCTCTGAGCGGGTGTCGTATAATGGCATTACTCCAGCTTCCCAAGCTGATAACGAGGGTTCGATTCCCTTCACCCGCTCCAACCGAATTCATGTCCTGCGTCGTGGTTTGACGAAGGATGCGCAAACAGAAAAAACCGGCCTTGATGGCCGGTTTTTTTGTGTCCGGGATTTAGTAGCGAGCAAGCCAGCTTTGAACCATTCAGAAACAACACGTTGATTGAATTCCCCCCATCTGCGCTTACGCTCCTGACAGTCAGTCACTCATGTCGTGAGCGCTCGTTATCGAAGCGTTCGGCTTCAAGGGAGAGATCCGCATGCTTCCCCGGCTGCTTCTAGGACAGAGGCGATCAAGGGTATGCGAAGGGTTTCGATGGAGTCTCAACGTAAAGCCAAGCTAAAGCGGTTTTAACACCGACAATTTAATTCTGAATTATTGTGTTTTATCGGCATTAATCGCATATAACCCACATCAAAATGGAGTTAACTGATTTGACGCAATGAAGGTTAACTCTATAATTTTGGGTATTAACCGACCTTTATGCGACATAAGGCACACCATGCTGGAATTAAGCCTCAGCAAACCAAGCGAGATCGTCAAACGGCTCTGCCAACGCCTGCGCACAGAGCGGATAGCCCTGCAGATGACGCAAGCCGATGTGGCTGCTCGCGCAGGTGTCGGCACCAATACGGTGGCCAACCTTGAAGCCGGGCGCAATGTCAGTTTCGAAACCGTAGTTCGAGTGGCCATGGTTGTGGGGCGCGTCCAGGAAATCGAAGACCTGTTCTTGCCAAAACTGGACAGCCTGGACGACATCCTTCGTTACGAAGACAGCTCCAGGCGTCAGCGCATAAAAAGGAAATCAGGAAATGCTTGAACAAGTGGACGTCTACTACGATGGCTGGGGTGAACACTGGCGGTGGGGCACGCTCGTTTCCACGACGGCTATCACCGGTCGCCCACTGATCGTGTTCGAGTACAGCGACGAGGCAAAGAACAGAGGTCTGGAATTGTCGGCGTACAGACTTCCATTGGAAGGCCCCAAGTTACGGCGGGACTTTCCGCTCCATCAATTGGGTTTGCCTGGACCGGTCTACGATGCGCTGCCGGATGGCTGGGGCATGCTGCTGATGGATCGATTGTTCAAGCGGCGCGGCCTTAATTCCGCACGTATCGGCCCACTCGAGCGCCTCGCTTACATCGGCAACAATGCCATGGGCGCAATGTCATTCGAGCCGGTAGCACCCGAGGCGCTGGAGCCGCAAGTTGAGGTCTCCATTGATCTGCTGGCTGCCGAGGTGCAGGAAGTCCTCAAGGGTGAGGGTGGCGAGTTCTTGCAACAGCTGTTGCTGGTGGGTGGATCTCCGCAGGGTGCCAGACCCAAAGCCTTGGTCTATCGCGATCCGCGAACAGGCATCTTTACCACCATAGCCAGATCAGGCTTCGAGGCCTGGCTGGTCAAGTTTCCCGCCCGGCAGGAGCACCCCGAGGTATGTGCCATCGAAATGGTCTACGCCGAATGCTTGCGGATGTGTGGAATAAACACACCTGACACTCAGTACTTCAGCCTGCCAAACGGGCTGGCAGCGTTTGCTACCAAACGCTTTGATCGCGAAGACAACTTACGCGTGCCGATGCAAAGTCTCGCGGCCTTCACTGCCGCCGACTTCCAGAATGCCGGTGCGCTGGACTACGTCAACTTCTTGCGTGCGACCCATCTCTGCACCAATGACGTACGAGAGAAAGCGCTCGCGTTTGAGCGTGTAGTCTTCAACGTCGCGTTCAACAACCGCGATGACCACCCCAAGAACTTCGCCTACATCATGTCTAAATCGGGCCAATGGACGCTGGCGCCCGCCTACGATGTGACCTTCTGTGAGGGTCCCGGCGGATACCACCAGATGGACGTCATGGGCGAAGCATTGGAGATCGGACGAAAAGCCATGCTCGACCTTGCAGAGGAAGCGGAAGTATCGGCTGAAACGGCCGACGGCATCATCGCCCGATTCTGCGAGGTGGCTGATCAGTTCGCGACGATGGCAGAAAAGATGTACCCCGGCATCATCACTCAGGACACGTTGCAGACTATCCAGAAACGAATCGATGAAAACGTCGAGCGGCTTCGCTGAGATTGCTCTGCCAAAGCGCCAAAAATGAAAAAACCGGTCGCGATGACCGGTTTTTTTATACCTGCCAAAACATCTGCAAATCAGTCCTTCACCTCAACATGATCCAGCGCCTGATTCACCGCCAATTCCCCCAGCATCACCAGTTGCGCAATGCCTATCGCGGTTCTGCGGTGGGCGGGGTCGAGGGTGGCGGCGAAGTTGTTGAGCATCTCGGAGGCCGAGCCCAGGGACTCGCTGGCGTTGGCCAGCAGGGATTCGGTGTCGTAGGCCGGGTTGGCGAAGTACATCGGGTCGGGTTGGTTGGTCGTGCCCATGACATGGGCGCCTGGACTGAGGTAGTGGTCGAGGGCGCGGTTGGCGGCGTCGTTGAGTTTTCTGCAGTCGATAGAGACATACGGGGACGTCGGGTCGGTTTCGACTTCAGGGGGATTAGGTGTTGGCTTGAACATGATTTCATCTCTCAAAGTATAGGTTTGAGCTGATCCACTCGGTTCCACGCGAGAGGAGGCAGCTGTACGCGGGTTGGAACCCGGGGAGAGACAACCCGACAGACACAAAGGTCTCCCGCGCACAGCCGCCATAACTGAGTGCACACATTCAAGGTGCGCAGCATACGTCATGAACAACGCTTGTGCGTCGTCAACTCTACTCGGGGTTCCAATCCCGATCGCCGATTCATCAGCGATCCTCACAGGCTAGAGCCCGCACTTCCGACGGACAACCTGAAAACCTTGTGGGAAGGTTCAGTGAACGGAACCCACTCTTTAAACATCCCGAATCGAAAAACCACGTTTACAGATCCCCAACATTCCCCCGGTTCTCACGCTCGCCACGACCCGCTAGCATTTCCCCATCGCCCACCACCCTCCCCCTGCGCGGCCATCGACGAATACGCGCCTTCACGTTTCGAGGGATTCAAATCCGTGGCCTCCGAGCCACCCAAATCAAATTCAAAAGAGCAGCAAACCCATGACCCAAAACATCTACGACGACCCCGAATTTTTCCAGGGCTACAGCCAGATGAACCGCTCCATCGGCGGCCTCGATGCCGCGCCGGAATGGCCGGCGCTGAAAGCTTTGTTGCCCTCCCTGCACGGTTTGCAGGTGGTGGATCTGGGCTGCGGCTATGGCTGGTTCTGTCGCTGGGCCAGCGAACACGGCGCAGCCGAGGTGCTGGGGCTGGATGTCTCGGAGAAAATGCTCGCACGAGCGAAGGAAACCACCTCGGCCGCGAACATCCGCTACGAACGTGCCGACCTGGAACATCTCGACTTGCCTGCATGCACTTACGATCTGGCCTACAGCTCACTGGCCCTGCACTACATCAAGGATCTCTCGGGGCTGTTCGCCAAACTGCACGCGGCGCTTAAACCCGGTGCGCACTTTGTGTTTTCCATTGAGCATCCGATCTTCATGGCGCCGCGCAATCCGGGCTGGCTGGTCGACAGCGAAGGCAACAAGCGCTGGCCGCTGGACAGTTATCAGATGGAAGGCGAGCGGGTGACCAACTGGCTGGCCGACGGCGTAATCAAGCAGCATCGTACGGTCGGCACGCTACTCAACGCGTTGATCGACGCCGGGTTCAAGATTCAACACGTCAACGAATGGGGCCCGAGCGATGCCGAAGTCGCCGCGCAACCAGCGCTCGCTGAAGAGCGTGAGCGGCCGATGATGATGCTGGTCGCCGTACAGCGCTGACCGCCAAAGAAAGGGCCGATCAAATCGGCCCTTTTTCGTATCAACGTGTGGCGACAATGAACAACCGTGGAAACGGCAACAGCACCGAACCATCCGCCAGTGCCGGATACGCCTTCGCGACCTCCGCCAGATAGTGCGCCAGATACTCCGCCCGTTCCGCTTCCGCCAGCGGGCTGAGGAACGGAATCAGACCGCTGCCCTTGAACCACTCGACAACGCCCGAAGCCCCGCCCGCCAACTGATGGTGATACGTGGTGCGCCACACATCGACCCGTGCGCAATGCGGACGCAGCATCGAAAAATAAGAACTGGCATCCGCCATCTCGGTCCGCTGCCCCGCCGCGCCCGCCAGTTTGTCGGCCCACGGCCCGTTGGCCGCCACTTCACGCATCAACCGATGGGACGGCTCGTTGAGGTTGTCCGGCATCTGAATCGCCAGACTGCCACCCTGCGCCAACTTGCCCGCCAGCGCCGGCAACAAGGTCGCGTGATCCGGCACCCACTGCAAAACGGCGTTGGCAAAAATCACATCGAACGGCCCTGCATCCGCCCATTGATCAATGTCCGCCACCTCGAACTGCAACTGCGGCAGACGCTTGCGCGCGGCATCGATCATGTCCGGCGAACTGTCGAGCCCCCGCACTTTCGCCCCCGGAAAACGCTCCACCAAAAGCTCGGTCGAGTTACCGGGACCACAACCGATATCAACCACGGAACGTGCATCGGGCGTCGGAATCGCCGCCAGCAAATCGCGGGCCGGGCGGGTGCGTTCATCTTCGAAAGTGACGTATTGCTTGGCGGACCAGGTCATTGCGTTCTCCTGTCGTGGACGTTTTGGCGAAACGTGCAAAAGCGGCTGCCGTCACGATACAGCGATCGTGTTTATCTGCCTTCCCCTACGTACGTCCGATATCGCCGGGAGCGCTGTCTTCACCATGCGCACAGGGATTCAGAAAACTGTAAGTAGAATTTTCACACGGCCCCCGATGTCTGAATTTCAAGCCCCCCAACAAGGAACACGGTCATGAAATTCGCAAAGGTTTCACAAACGCTGGCGCTCTGGGCCGGTAGCCCCAAGACGTTCATGGGGGCTTTGATTCTGATCGGGCTTTGGGGGTTGAGCGGGCCGATTTTCGATTACAACGACACCTGGCAACTGATCATCAATACCTCGACCACGATCATCACGTTCCTGATGGTGTTCCTGATCCAGAACACTCAGAACCGCGACACCGACATCATTCATTTGAAACTCGATGAGTTGCTGCGGGTAACCAAGGAAGCGCAGAACGCGATGCTCGGGCTGGAGTCGCTGGATCTCAAGCAGCTGGAAGCGCTGCGCCGGCATTACCGGGCAATGGGTGAAAACGAGGTGTTTGACCTGGAAGGCCTGGGGGAAAAGAGCAAGCCGAAACAGAATCTGAACGACTGTTGAAGACAACAAAAACGGCGCCATGAGCGCCGTTTTCTTTACCTCGGCGTTAGCGACTGGCCAGGGCCTTGGCCATTTCCAGATGACTCTGCAATTTCGGCAGAGTCTCGTCGGCAAACGCCTTGATCTCCGGCACGTCGGTGGTCTGGGCTTCCTGCTGGATCTGCTCGATGGCTTCTTCAGTGGCCTTGACCTGGCTGGCGGCGTACGCCTGATCGAAGCTCGCGCCCTCTTTGACCTCCGGCATCAACGCCTTGGCCTTGTCGGCGACTTCTTCGCGGGGCGCGACCGGAAGATCCAGTTTCCTGGCAATTTTCGCCAGATGCTGGTTGGCGGTGGTGCGGTCGTTGATGACGACGATGGTGTAATCCTTGACTTCTTTGGACTCCGCCTTGCTGTGCGCCAGACGACTGGCCTCGATGTCGGCCATGCCTTTGGCCGAGGCTTCGTTGATGAAGTCGGCTGGCGACTGGGCAAACGCACTGCTGGCAAACAACCCCAACAGGCTGACAAAACTGATGCGGCGTACTCGGGTGGCCATCCGGCTCATGGTCGCGCCCTCCTTCTTTGCAGATTCAAGCGGGAGCTTGCGCCCCCGCCTCTCAATCAAAACAACCTTCGCCGACTACTTCGATTTCTGAGCAGGCTTGCGGCCCATGTCGGTTTTAGGCTCTTTGTCGACAGTCGTAGTGGTAGTTTTCCCACCTTTGCGACCGGCTTCAGACGCCTTCGTTCGATCGTTGGCGAAGTTTCCCGAGTTCGAGTTTCTTGAGTTAGGCATGATTCTCTACCTCTTGGCATTGATCGTAAGCGAGCAGGTGCCCGCCTAGATTGAGAATTTCCTCGCCGCCAAAGGTTTAGAAAAGTTGCGGTTGCCGCGACGAACGGTGAACCGCCAATCAGCTGTCCAGCCGCCGATGATTCTGGCGCTTGGCGCTGTACATGGCTTGGTCGGCGTGGCGGAACAGTTGCTGTTCCTCGTCGCCATGCTCGGGGTAACGGGCCACGCCAATGCTCGGTTCGATGTGCAGGTTGTGTCCGTCCAGGCGCATGGGTTGCACCAGTACCTGTCGGATTTTTTCCGCCACGCTGTCGGCATCGTCGGCGGCGTGGACGCTGTGCAACAGCACCACGAATTCGTCGCCGCCGATCCGCGCCACGGTGTCGGTTTCGCGCACACAGCCCTTGAGCCGGTTGGCCACCGTCTGCAGCAGCATGTCACCGACCCCATGACCAAAGGTGTCGTTGACCTGTTTGAAGCGATCCAGATCGACATACAGCAGCGCCATGTGCCCGGACTGTTCCCGCGCACGGCTCAGCGCTGCCTTGAGGCGGTCGCGCAGCAGTTCGCGGTTGGGCAATTGGGTCAGTTGATCGTATTGCGCCATGCGCCGCAGACGGGCGTGCAGTCGCTGGCGTTCGATGGCGGTGGCGACCTGGGCGCAGACGTATTGCAGCAATTCCTTGTCGCGCTCGGTGTAGCGCTCGCCGCCGGGCAGGCTTTTGACGATCAGCGCGCCGATGGTGCGGTCTTTCGAACTCAGCGGCACGCCGAGCCAGCACGGTGATTGCTGACCGGTTACCAGCGCTGCGAACTCCGGCGGCGCGTGTGGGCAATCCGGGGTCAGGAGGATCGGCTGGCCGCTGCGAATCACTTCCGTACACAGGCGCCCGGTGACGGTGCCGGGTTGCTCCGGTTGCAACTCGTTATCGTCGACGTGATAGGGAAAGTTCAACTGCGCGCAATGTTCGTCGTACAGCGCCACGGAGAAATTCAGCGCCGGCAGCCACTCGCCAATAATCATATGGATGCGCTTGAACAGCGCCAGCAGATCCTCCGCCGCATGGGCCGCTTCGGAGATCGCGTACAGCGCCGCCTGTCGGGATTCGGCCAGTTTGCGTTCGGTAATGTCACGGGCCACGGCGATGCGCAGTTGATCGACTTCCGACCAGCGCGCCGACCACAGAATGTGCACGACGCTGCCGTCCTTGCGTACATAGCGGTTTTCGAAATTGAGCTTGGGTTCGCCGCCCATGATGTCGCTGGCGGCGGCCAGGGTGCGCTCACGATCCGCCGGGTAGACGTAGTCGATCATCGCCTGGCCGATCAGTTCGTCAGGCGTGTAACCGAGAATCCGCTCGCAGGCCGCACTGACAAATACGAAACGACCTTGCTTGTCGACCGCGCAAACGGCGTCCAGCAACAGATCGATGTAACTCGCCAGCGGCGCGGAATTTCGGCTTTCCATGGTTCAGCGTAGGTGTCCGGGCAATGCAGCACTGTTCAACCATCCATGACCTCGACCTCGCATCCCTGCGACTGTTTTCAAGCCTTGTTCGGCATCAACCCCGGCAGCGCATGCACCAGCGCGTTGATGGCAAAACCGATGAACATGATCCCGCACAACCGGGTGATCGCCAGTTCGTGGCGCTGATACAGCGTACGCACCTGCCGCGCCCCGACGATGCCAATGAGGATAGCGTAGGCGAGCAATCCGCCGAGGAAACTCAAGGCGATCAGCATCGGCAGCATCGACCAGTTAAGCAGTTCGGCGCGGCTCGACAGCAACGCAGTGAACGTCGCCACCGCCACCGGGTAGGCCTTGGGGTTGGTCAGCCCGAACAGGATGCCGTGCCAGAACGGCTGACGCGCCGCACCCTGCGGCTGTTCGCCGTTGCTGCGCTTGGTCCGCACCGCGCGCCAGCCGAGCCAGAACAGGTACAGGCCGCTGAGTACGCCGAGCACATCGAACGCGGTGCTGCCGATTTCCCGGGCGCCGACAATCGCGATCAACGCGGTGCTGCACCAGATCACATCGCCCAGCAGATGCCCGCACAAGAACCCCGCCCCGGCCCGCCGCCCACGTGCGGCGCCGATGCCGAACACCGCCAGCACACCCGGCCCCGGCGTGATGCCGTAGATGAAACCCGAGGCCAGCACGGCCATTAGCAACGATGGAGTCATGGAAAACCTGCAAGTCCCGGAAAACGTGGCCGCCAGTCTATCCCAGCGGTTTGTGGATATTCACGGCTCGTTGAAAAAACGCATGCCCGCGTAGGGCTTTTGCCGACACGCGGCCAACCGCGAAGCGAGATCACCGACGTGGGCTTCGAGCTTGTGCCCGTCCGGGTCGAGGAAGTAGAACGACGCGCCTTCACTGCGGTTGTCGCGCCATTCCTGCACGTTGGCGGCACGCAGCTGCTGCACGAACAGCGCAAAGTCCGCAGCGCCAATGCTGAAGGCGTAGTGGGTGTAGTCGGCGGCGGGCTCGGGATGGCGCTTCGGATCAAGCGACAGGCACAACCACAGGCCCGGGAGCGACAGGTAGGCACCGCCGTCCCAGATGGCCTCGACGTGCAGCTTCAGCACATCGCGGTAGAACGCGAGGCTGCGGTCCAGGTCGCTGACGGCGAGGGTCAGGTGGTTGAGGCCGGTGAGCATCGGTCAGTAACCTCTGAGGTCTTCGGGAATGGTGTATTGCTTGCCGTCGTAGGTCAGGGTGATTTGGGTTTTCTTCAGGTCGGTGGTTTTGGAAACGCACTCTTTGCCTGACTGGGTCGAGGTGTACACCACACCACTTGAGGAAACGATCAGGTCAGCGAGGCCATTATGGCTGGATGGGCCGATTTCCAAGGTCCTGAGGATTTTCGTGTCCCTGGTTTCGCACTCCCCCGTACCCTCGCCGAACTCCTTGCGAATGACCAGACCTTCCAGTACAGGTCGTAGCTTGGCGCCTTCGCGGACGTACAGCGCCAAGTCTGTCCTCGCATAGGGATTGGCTCTGGAGAGATGGACAGAGAAATCCGAGCGCAGACCGAACGCGCGAACCTCCGATGCGAGACGGTAACGGGCGGTATCGATCTTCAGATCATCGAACCGGGTAGCATCAGAGTTGTAGGCGCCGGGCTTGGTATAAGTCGCCAGCGGTTTGGCGTCGGAAGCGTTGAGCAGCGACAGTTCCAGGTCGAACACTCCATCCTGGTCACCTTCGGAATCGGGCACGAACGTGGACTTCGCCGAAATCGCCTTGTCGGGGAAGGCCGGCCACACTTTGCAGCGTGACAGGGAGTGGCCGTCGAGTTTTTTTACCTGACAGGCAGCGTGTGCCTGAGTGGTAACGGCCAGAAAGCCTAGGGCGATGAAAAGTCGGGTTGGGCTGAGCATTGTTCTTCCTTGAAATAAGTCGCGTTGGCTCTGTATCACTCGATGGCTTTGAAACCTTTAGGCAAGACGTAAGACTTGCCGTCATACCGAAGTGTGGTCAATACGGGTTTATCGGCCGTAGTCTTCAACGCACAAGTGTCCGGTGGCCCTTCGCCTACAAGGCCGGTAGTGACTGATTTAACAATCAGGTCGGCGTAACCGTGCGAACTGGTTTTACCGATTTCGATAGTACGATCCGTGTAATAACGCTCCCCCGCACAACCACCATCCCACTCGCCACCGTAGTCATACATCACCAGTCGATCCAGCACCGGACGCAACTTGTCGCCCTCCTTCACATAGAGCGACAACAGGACTTGATCCATGGGATTGACGCGGGAAGAGCCCTTGAATCTCACACGAACGCCAAAAGCCCGAAGCTCGGGAGTGAGCTTGTAACGCGCCGTATCGAACTCCACGCTTTCCAATGCGATCGCATCGGACATGAATGCAGAGGGCAAGTGATAGGTGGCAATCGTTTTGAATTCATCTGTAGTTACCGACAACCCAAGGTCATAACTGCCGACGTCATTGTCCTTGCCATACACCGGATCGGGTGCAAATTTCGAAACCGCATTCAGGGTCAAGCCGGGATAAGCGGGCCACGCCCTACACACTGAAAAATCCCGCGCGCCCGTCACCGGCGCAGGCACACACTCAGCTAACACCTGCCCCGCGATCAACGCCCCACACAGCGCCAGCCCCACCGTTACCCCAGACTTCACTGTCACGCCCCGCTCCTTGATATTTTTCAGCCGCGCACTATCCCCTGCTCAATCCGCCGATTCAACCAGTTCAACGCCTGATCCCCGCCGCGCCGTTTGTGCCACGCCGAGACAAACGTGAACGGCGCGATTTCAAACGGTGGCGGCACGACGATCAGTGAGTCGTCATGCACCTCATTCAACGCCCGCGAGGCCACGGTCAGGATCAGGTCCGTGCCGCTGATGAACTGCGGCGCGACGCTCCAGTGCGGCAGGCTGATGGCGACGCGGCGGCGTTCGCGCAGGGCGGTCAGGGTGCGTTCGATTTCCGGGGTGCCGCTGCCGCGCATTTCCAGCAGGACATGGGGACGGGAGAGATAGGTTGGCAGGTCGAGAACACCTCCGGCGGGAAGGCTATGGCGATCCAGAAGGCAGACGTAGCGTTCCTCGAACAACGGCGTGCTACGCAGTTCACCGGGCAACTCAGGGAGTACACCGGCAGCGAGATCTATGTCGCCGTTGAGCAGACCTTCGACCATGCCTTCGCGGCTGGCGTGACGGATTTGCAGATCGATGCCCGGCGCTTCCGCGCGCAAGGTGCGAATCAGTCCGGGCAGGATGATCGCCGCGCCGTAGTCCGACATCGCAAGGCGAAAGGTCCGACGGGCGCTGGCCGGATCAAAGGTATTCGGCGCCAGCAGCGATTGCACCTGAGCCAGGGTTTCTGCCAGCGGTGCCGCCAGCTCCAGCGCTCGCGCAGTGGGCACCAGCCCCGAACCGGCACGCACCAGCAATGGATCACCGAGCAAGTCGCGCAAGCGCGCCAACGCGTGGCTGACCGCCGGTTGACTCAGGTGCAGACGCTCGGCAGCGCGGGTCACATGCTGCTCGCTCAGCAACGCGTCCAGAATCACCAGCAGGTTGAGATCGATGCGGCGCAGATCATTCATTCGATGCATGTTCCGGATACCAAAACAGAATTTAAATCTGCGCGACGAATACCCTAGAGTCCAGCAAAACCTTGCAGGAGAACGGTCATGGGGACGATGCAGTGGGTCGGATTGCTGTTATTGGCGGTATTCGCCGGTGCGGTGGTGCCGTTTCAGAGTGCGATCAACATCAATCTGGCGCGGGGGTTGGGGCATCCGCTGTGGGCAACGCTCACCTCGCTTGTGGTGAGCGTGCTGGTGTTGTTGCCGGTGATTGTCGCGCTGCGCCTGCCGTTGCCGTCGCTGGCCCTCGCCAGCAAGCTGCCGTTTTGGATGTGGACCGGTGGCGCGTTCGGGGTGTGCTTTGTCGCATTGGCGGTGGTGTTGCTGCCAAAGTTGGGGGCGTCGGGATTTCTGGCGCTGGCCCTGGCCGGGCAAATGATCACGTCAATCGTGCTGGATCACTTTGGCCTGTTCGGATTGGTGGAGAAACATCTGACCTTGCCGCGCCTGTTCGGCGCGGTGTTGTTGATGGCTGGAGTGGTGCTGATTCAGTTTGGTGACTCGGCTGCCAGGTCCCTGTCAGCGGCGAGCTGATCGTTCGCGTTACAAGAACGACCAGCCCGTGATCTCAGTACTTGTCCAGCGTGCGCAGCTTCTGCGGCAAGCCCCACAACAGCAACGCCGCCGCGATCAGCGCCGCCACGCCGATGACATACAACGCCGGTGTGGTGCTGCCGGTCAGATCCCTGATCCGGCCGACCATTACCGGGCTGACGATGCCGCCGAACTGCCCCAGGGTGTTGATCACCGCAATCCCGCCCGCCGCACCGGCTCCAGCGCCGGCCAGCAACTTCGGTGGCAGGGTCCAGAAACTCGGAATCGACGCGATGATCCCGGCGCCCAGCAATCCAAGGGCGACGATCAGGAACGTGGTGTGGCTGGCGAAAATCCCCGCACTGAAGAAGCCGATGGCGCCGACAACCACCAGCCCCGCGACAAACTTGCGCCGCTCCCCCGTGGCATCTGACAGACGACCGATCACCACCATGCTGATCGCACCGCAAACGTACGGAATCGAGGTCAGCAGACCGATCATCACCGGGCTTTCGGTGCCGGCACTGCGGATCAGTTGCGGAGCCCAGAAATTCAGGCCGTAGGACGCGACCTGGATCAGGAAGTAGATCAGCCCCAAGGTCAGGAAACCCGGAATCTTCAGCGCCGCCAGCAACGAACCGCCACTCTTGTGCGGTTCGTGATGGGCGATGCGGCTGGCCAACAGTTTTTTCTCATCCGGGGTCAGCCAGTGAGCGTCCTCGATGCGGTCCTTGAGCAAGGTCAGCACCAGAAAACCCAGACCGACGCACGGCACGCCGCCGAGCAGGAACAACCAGTGCCAGCCGCGCATTTGCAGCACGCCGTCGAGGTGTTCCAGCACCAGTCCGGAGAACGGCGCGCCGACCAGTCCGGCAAACGCCGAGGCCAGGAACAGCATCGAAGTGATGCGGCCACGGAAGTGCTGCGGGAACCACAGCGTCAGGTAATACAGCACGCCGGGGGCGAAACCGGCCTCCATCGCCCCGATCAGAAAGCGCAGCACGTAGAACTGCCATTCGCTGGTGACGAAAACCATCAGCGCCGTCGCCACGCCCCAGGACATCATGATCCGGGCGATCCAGCGCCGCGCGCCGACCTTGTACAGCATCATGTTGCTCGGCACTTCGAACAGCACGTAACCGACCACGAACAGACCGGCACCGAGACCGTAGGCGGTGTCACTCAGGCTCAGGTCGGCCTGCAACTGAAACTTGGCGAAGCTGATGTTGATGCGGTCGAAGAAGGCGAACAGGTAGCAGACCATGATCAACGGCATCAGGCGCCAGGCGACTTTGCTGACCAGGGCTTTTTCGGCGTCGTGATCGACGGACGGGCTCGCGCCCGCCTCCATAACATTGAGGCTCATAGTTTTTTCTCCAGGCGGACTGCCGGTGGGCGTCCGATTGTTGTTGTTGTCTGGTTCGGGTGAGTCGGTGAGCGTGTGAAATCAGGTGGGGATCGGGTGCAGATCGCAATTGCGTCCGGCCTTGGCCAGTTGCCCCGGCACTTCGTGGCCCAGCAGCGCGGGCAAACCACGGGACAGTTTCAGCAGCAGCGGCAGATCGATGCCGGTGGGAATGCCGACTTCATCGCAGAGGTTCACCAGGTCTTCGGTGCAAATATTGCCCGATGCACCCGGCGCAAACGGACAGCCGCCGAGCCCGCCCAACGCCGCGTCGAAACGCCGGGCACCTGCTTCGTAAGCCGCCAGTCCATTGCACAGACCCAGGCCTCGGGTGTTGTGGAAATGCAGGGTCAGGTCCGCCGCCGAAACGCGCTGCAATACCCGTCGCACCAGTCGATCGACCTGTCGCGGATTGGCCATGCCGGTGGTGTCGGCCAGGGTGATGCCCTGAATGCCGAGCGCCTGATAGGCCTCGACAATTTGCAATACACGGTCTTCGTCGATCGCGCCTTCGAACGGGCAACCGAAGGTCGTCGCGACACTGCCGTTGAGCCGCACGCCCGAGCCGCTGGCGAAACTCACGATTTCGCCGAACGCCGCCAGCGAAGCTTCGCAACGCATGCGCATGTTCGCCAGGTTGTGGGTCTGGCTGGCGGACATCACCAGGTTCAGTTCATCGGCGCCGGACTCCAGCGCCCGTTGCGCGCCCTTGAGGTTGGGAATCAGCGCGACGTAAATCACCCCCGGCTGACGCTCAATGCCCTTGAACACCTGCTCGCCATCACGCAGGGCCGGGATCGCTTTCGGCGAGACGAACGAGCCGGCCTCGATGCGGCTGAATCCTGCCTGTGACAGCTGATCGATCAGGGCGATCTTGTCTTCGGTTTCGACCCAGGTCGGTTCGATTTGCAGGCCGTCCCGGGGCGAGACTTCCTGGACGATCAGGGTCTGCGAGTAATCGCTGATCATTGCACCACCCCCTGGCTTTTCAGGCGTTCGATGTCCGAGGCGGTCAGACCGAGGCCTGCGAGAATGCCGTCGGTGTGCTGACCAAGGCCGGGGCCCGACCAGTTCACCCCGCCGGGGGTTTCCGAAAGCTTGGGCACGATGCCCGGCATCTTCACGCTCGCCCCGCCGGGCAGTTCGGCGTCGAGCAACATGTCCCGGGCCTGATAGTGCGGATCGGCAACAATATCGGCCACCGAGTAGATGCGGCCGGCCGGCACTTCGGCGGCTTCCAGTGCCGCCAGTACATCATTGATCGGCAGGCTGCTGGTCCAGTGGGTAATGGCGGCGTCGAGCAGACCGCTCTTCGCGGCGCGGCCGTCGTTGTGGGCGAACTCTTCGGCGTCGGCCAGATCATCCCGACCGATCACCTGCATCAGGCGCTTGTAGATCGGATCGCTGTTACCGGCGATCACCACGTAGGCGCCATCGGCCGTGAGGTAGGTGTTGGAGGGTGCGATGCCCGGCAACGCGCCGCCGCTGCGTTCGCGGACATGGCCGAGCATGTCGTATTCCGGCACCAGGCTTTCCATGACGTTGAACACGCTTTCGGCCAGTGACACGTCGACAATCTGCCCGCCGCCCTGCCCGGTCTTGACCCGCAGCAGCGACATCAGCGCGCCGATCACCGCGTGCAGCGAAGCCAGCGAATCGCCGAGGCTGACACCGACTCGCGCCGGTGGCGAACCGGGGGTACCGGTGGTGTAGCGAATGCCGCCCATGGCCTCGCCGATCGCACCGAAGCCGGGGCGGTCGCGGTAAGGGCCGGTCTGGCCGTAGCCGGAAATGCGCACCAGGGTCAGGTCGGGATTGAGCGCGTGCAGCACGTCCCAACCCAGACCGAGTTTTTCCAGGGCGCCGGGGCGCAGGTTTTCGATGATCACATCGGCATCACGGGCCAGTTGCTTGACCAGTTCGATGCCTTCGCCGGATTTCAGATTGAGCGCCAGGGATTTCTTGTTGCGCGATTGCAGGTACCACCACAGCGACGTTCCTTCGTGCAGCTTGCGCCATTTGCGCAGCGGGTCGCCCTGACCCATGGCTTCGATCTTGATCACCTCGGCGCCGAATTCGGCGAGCATGCGCGCGGCAAACGGCGCAGCAATCAGGGTGCCGATTTCGATCACTTTGATCGCACTCAGAGGGGCAGTCATCGCGGGGTACCTCTTGTTCTTGGAATTGCGGCCAAGGCTAGAGGAACGTCATGACTGCAATCCAGCCGTCACTCGGCAACGGGCGTTCGCCAAACGCGAACGCTCAGCCGGCTGCGCGCAAATGCTCGAACAGGATCCGGCTCACGGGCGACAACCCGGCCTCGTCACGCACCACCACGATAAGGTCGCGATCCGACCAGCCATCGGTCAGCGGCACCGCTTGCAACCCCAGCGCCCGACCAAATAATTCATACGCCCGCTGCGGCAGGATGCCGATGCCCATGTTGGCCTGCACCATCCGGCACACCGCGTCGAAACCCGGCACATGAATGCGTATGCGCAGCACCTTGCCGGCCTGCCGCGCGGCGGCGTGGGTGCGCATGTTGATCGAACTGGCGGCATGCAAGCCGACGTAATCGCTGTCGAGGGTTTCGCTGAACGCCATGGATTCACGCACTGCCAGCGGATGCTCGGGCAACATCACCACCACCAGTTTGTCCCGGCGATAGCACACGCTGTGCAGGCCTTTGATATCACTGTCGCTGGAGCAGATACCCAGATCCGCCACGCCATCGAGCACACCCTGAATCACTCCGGCACTGGGCCGTTCTTCGAGGTCGGTCTTGACCTGCGGGTGTTGCGCGGCGAAGTCACGCAGGTCCTCGGGGAGAAATTCAATGATCGCCGACAGGTTCGCCAGCATTCGTACATAGCCGCGTACACCGTGGCTGTGCTCGCCCAGTTCCAGGCCCATTTTCTCGACGTTGAACAACATCCGCCGGGCGTGGTGCAACAGGGTTTCGCCGGCCGGGGTCAGGGTCATGCCTTTCGCCTGACGCACGAACAGGCTGATCCCCAGCGCTTCCTCCAGCTCCATCAAGCGCTTGCTCGCCGCCGACACGGCAATCGCCTCGCGGGACGCGGCACGGGTCAGCGTGCCTTCCTCGTGCACGGCGACGAACAGTTGCAGGGTGATCAGGTCGAGGCGGCGGGTCAGGTTTTTCTGCAACATGAGGCACTCGTTAACAGGGTTCGCGGACCCCGGCAGGATAATCGCGTTGCTCTCGATGCAGGCAGTCAATTGCCCTACAACCAAGGGTTACATTCCCCTACAAAAAAAACTCAAACAACGCTCAAGGCTATCGGATACAGCCGATTCTGACCCCGCATCGCCCTCTGTAAAGTCTGGCAACACACACAAATTGAAACACCCCATGGATTGCCATGCTCAAGGAGAGCTGCCTATGAATCACTCGCCGGAATCCGCCAACACCTTCACCAACTATCGCAAAGTCATCGCGCTGGCCGACCACGACTGGGAAGCCGCCGAAGCCGGAAAAGTCGCCGCCCTCAATGTTGAGGTCAAAGGCTGCAACCAGTTGCTCGATCAACACGGGCGCCAGTTCCATCATTTCTGCACCACGTCCTATCTGGGTCTCGATCACCACCCCGCCCTGCTCGAAGGTGCCATCGCGGCGTTACGGGAAACCGGCACACTGCGCGTAGCCAATTCGAAAAACCGCTGCAAACTGGCGCTGCTCGACCGATACGAAAGCGAGCTGTCGCAATTGTTTGGCGCCGTGTGTCTGAGCACTCTGTCCTGCAGCGCCGCCAGTGCCGGAATCCTGCCGCTGCTGGCCAGTGGTGTGTTTACCCAGGGCCGTCCACCGGTGATGGTGTTCGATCGTCTGGCTCACTATTCGATGAATCACCTGAAGGCCAGTTGCGCCGACGAAACCCAGGTATTGACCTGCCCCCACAACGACATGGATTTTCTCGAATCGGTGTGCCAGCGCCACACAACGGTCGCCTATATCGCCGACGGTGCCTACAGCATGGGCGGCGTGGCCAATCTGGACGGCCTGCTGTACCTGAAAGAGCGTTACGGCCTGTTTCTTTATCTCGATGACTCCCACGCGTTGTCGGCGGTGGGTAGCAACGGCGCCGGTCTTGTACGGCCAAGAATGCCGACGCTGGAGGAGGACTGCCTGATCGTCTCGTCACTGGCCAAATCGTTCGGGGCCAGCGGCGGCCTGGTGATGCTCGGCAATGAGCGGCAGAGGAAACTGATTCAGCGTTACGGCGGGCCGAGCAACGGGTCGCAAAGCCTCAATCGCGCGGCCATCGGTGCGGGCCTTGCCTCAATTCAGCTGCATCGCAGTGCAGAGCTGCGTGCGTTGCAGATTCGGCTCCAGAGCAATATTCGCCTGTTCGACAGTTTGGTGAGCACCGAACAGCACGGCAGCCCCATGGCCATCCGTTTGATCAACTGCGGCGAGGCTGCCCTGGCCACTCGAATTGCCATTGAACTGGCCGAACACGGCTTTTTCACCAGCGCGGTGTTTTTCCCGGCGGTGGCGCAAGGTAAAGCCGCGATCCGCGTGACCCTGCGCGCCGACATGGAATCGACCCTGATCCACCAGTTCTGTGATTTGATCACCGGACTGTTACTGACTCACGGCGGCCATCGCGACCGCTGAACCTTCACGGACGACTCATGAATCCCGGACTCATCCTGCTCATCACCTGCTCCACCGTGTTCCTCGCCCAACTGGGCATGAGCATTTACCTGCCGGCGTTGCCACAGATCGCCGGGCACTTGCACGTCGATGCAACGCAGGTGGCCTGGGGCTTGTCGCTGTACCTGATCGGCATGGCGCTGCCGATGCTGCTCTGGGGCAGTCTGGCGCAGCGCATCGGCCGTAAACCGGTGCTGTTGGCGGCGCTGGGGATTTACGGGCTGGCGAACCTGGCGTTGCCGCTGGGTTCGACGCTGGAGTCGTTCCTGCTGTTGCGACTGCTTCAGGGGATCGGCGCCAGCGGCATTTCAGTGATGGCGCGGGTGCTGATCCGTGACAGTTTCCGGGGCGATCTGCTGGCGAAGGCGTTGTCGTGGATTTCGATTTCGTTCGTTGTCGCGCTCGGGATCGGGCAATACGCCGGCTCGCTGACTCAGGTGACGCTGGGCTGGCAGGCGATTTTCTATCTGCTGGGTGCGGTCAGCCTGTTGATGGCTGCGATTGTCTCGCGCCTGAGCTTTCCGGAACTTGTCGAAGCACCCGCAACCGCGTCGCCCTGGGCGGTCTACGGAAGGATTCTGACCCACCGGGCGTTTATTCTGCCGGCGCTCGCGGGTGGTCTGGGTTATGGCGTGATCATCGCGTTCAACAGCGCTGCGCCGTTGATTCTGCAAGGCCCGTTCGGTTGGTCGACGACCGACTACGGGTTGCTGGGCTGGCCGATCAGTGCGGCGTATTTTCTGGGGGCGCTGGCGGTCAATCGCTTTGTGCTGCGTACCGGTCAGCATCGGTTGATGGCGTTGGGTGTGGGCCTGGTGATGGCCGGAGGCGGGGTAATGCTGGCTGGCAGCCTGCTGGCCAGCGCCGTTGCCTGGCTGCTTTGGTTGCCTTACTGCGTCGCCGTGTTCGGCCAGTCGCTGAACTATCCGATCAGCCTCTCGCGGGCCAACGATGGAGCGCCGATTGCCGGCGCTTACGCGATGGCCCTGAGCGGTTTCATCCACCAGTTGATGGCCGCACTGATCGGCGCGGTGGCCAGCCTGCTGGCCGGTCCACACGCGTGGCCGCTGTCGCTGCTGTGTTGCTTTCTGGCGGCGGGCGCGGCGCTCTGCACGAGGTTCACGCCCGATCGTCAGTCTGCTTAAAACGCGCTGCGGAAAATCTCCTCGATCTGCCGCTGATCCGCCTCCCGCGGGTTGGTGAAGCCGCAGGCGTCTTTCAGGGCGTTGGCGGCGAGTACCGGAATGTCGGTGCACTTGGCGCCCAGATCGCGCAGGCCGCCGGGTATCTCGACGTCTCTGGCCAGGCAACGGATCGCATCAATCGCGGCTTTTGCACCCTCCTCCGGACTGAAACCACGAATGTCGGCCCCCATGGCGTGGGCTACGTCGGTGAGGCGATCGGCACAGACCAGCGCGTTGAACGTCTGCACATGCGGCAACAACACCGCGTTGCACACGCCGTGAGGCAGATCGTAGAAACCGCCCAACTGGTGCGCCATCGCGTGCACATAGCCGAGCGAGGCATTGTTGAACGCCATGCCCGCGAGGAACTGCGCGTAGGCCATGTTTTCCCGCGCGGCCAGATCGCTGCCGTCACGCACGGCCAGGCGCAGGTTGTTACTGATCAAGGTCATGGCCTTCAGTGCGCAGGCATCGGTGATCGGGTTGGCAGCGGTGGAGACGTAGGCTTCGATCGCATGGGTCAGCGCGTCCATGCCGGTGGCGGCGGTCAGGCCTTTCGGCATGGCGACCATCAGCGCCGGGTCGTTGACCGACAGCAGCGGCGTGACGTTGCGGTCGACGATGGCCATTTTCACGTGACGGGTTTCGTCGGTGATGATGCAGAACCGGGTCATCTCGCTGGCGGTGCCGGCGGTGGTGTTGATGGCGATCAGCGGCAGTTGCGGCTTGGTCGATTGATCGACGCCTTCGTAGTCGCGGATCTGCCCGCCGTTGGTCGCGCACAACGCGATGCCCTTGGCGCAGTCGTGGGGCGAGCCGCCGCCCAGCGACACCACGAAATCGCAGCGGCTGTTCTTGAGCAGCGCCAGCCCCGCCTCGACGTTGGCGATGCTCGGGTTGGGTTTGGCGCCGTCGAAAATCACTGAATCGATGTCCTGCATCGCCAGTTTCTCGGCGATCATCGTCGCCACGCCGGCCTTGGCCAGCCCGGCGTCGGTGACGATCAGCGCCTTGCGAAAACCGTAATTGCGGATCGCAAGCATGGCTTCGTCGAGGCAGCCGCTGCCCATGATGTTGACTGCTGGAATGAAAAAGGTGCTGCTCATGGCGCGTCTCCTGACAGGGACCAAATCGACTTCTGCGATCCGGCGGGTGCACACAGGATCGACTGATCGGTCACGGCGGATGTTGATCTGGCTCAATGCCCGCTCGTGATAAAGTCGCCGTCCATCTGCCCCTTTGTTTTGAGACGTGCCCTGCAATGACTGATTTTCTGGATGTCGACGCCACCCTCGAAGACTGGAACGCGTTGCGCGCCACCACCGACTTCAGCGGTCTGCTGCTGGGCAATGGCGCCAGTCGCGCGGTGTGGGACGACTTCGGCTACGACTCGCTGTTCGAAAACGCCCGCACGGTGGAAGAAAAACCGTTGAGCCCGTCGGAACTGAGCGTGTTCGACGCGATGCAGACGCGCAGTTTCGAGCAGGTACTCGGCGCGCTGAAAACCACCAGCCGGGTCAACAAGGCGCTGGCCGTCAGCTCGGCCGCGCCGCGCAACCGCTACTACGCGATCAAGGAAGCGCTGATCAATACCGTGCACGCGGTACACATCCCGTGGCGGCTGATCGAAGCCTCGACCCTGGCGACGCTGAACAGTGAACTGGCAAGTTATCGCACGGTGTTCACCACCAATTACGACTTGCTCAATTATTGGGCCCTGCAACATCAGGGCGAGGCGATCGACGACCTGTTCAACGGCCCCGATGCGAGTTTCGATCTGTGCGCCAGCCACACTGAAAAACCGCGCCTGCTGTACCTGCACGGCGGCCTGCACCTGGTGCGCAACCAGGACGGCACCGCCCGCAAGCTGACCGCCACCGAGGGCACGCTGCTCGGCAATTTCGCGATCAACAACACGCTCAAGACGCTCGACGACGTGCCACTGTTCGTCAACGAAGGGCCGAGCGCCGACAAGCTCAAGACCATCCGCAGTTCCGATTACCTGTCGTTCTGCTACGACCAGTTACTCGGTCACGGCGACAGCCTGTGCATCTTCGGCCATGCCCTCGGCGAACAGGACAGCCACCTTGTGCGCGCCCTGCGTCTGGCGAAACCGAAGACCGTGGCGATCTCGATCTACCCGCGCAGCGCGGCGTTCATCCAGCACCAGAAACGGCATTACGCGAAGGTGTTCGACGGAACCGGCGTGGAACTGCGGTTCTTTGATTCGAAGTCCCATGCCCTGGGCAACCCGAAGCTGTCAGTGCCGGTCGAGGACTGATCATTCCTCGCTGCTGTGCACCACCACCAGCAACTGCGCCTGCACCTCGCCCACCGAGCGGATGCGATGGGGTTTCTGTGCATTGAAGTGCAGCGCATCGCCCCGCTCCAGTACAACCCTTTCGTTCACGAAGTCGACTTCGACCTGGCCTTCGTGGACGAACAGAAACTCCTCGCCCAAGTGTTCCTTGAAGGTTTTGTCGGTGAATTCGCTCGGCGGGTAAATGATGAACGGCAGCAGGCTGCGCTCGCTGACCTGATGGGCCAGCACCGCATAACCTGGGCTGTGGTCGTTGGCCGCCAGCGACTGGCGTTCGTGGCTGCGCACCAGGCTGTAGCTGTCGAGGCTGACGTTGTCTTCGGAGAACAATTCCTCGACTTTCACGTTCAGCGCCTTGGCCAGTTTCAGCGCGGCGGCAATCGACGGCGTGTTCAAGCCGCGCTCGACCTTCGACAGGTAACTCTTGGTCATGCCGGATTTCTCGGCCAGTGCCTCAAGGGTTACGCCGAGTTTTTTTCTCAATAATTTCAAACGGATAGACATGCGAAGCGATTATTCCAGCAAAGGAAAGACGATTTGTCCTTGCCAATGACACAAAGTGTCATATAGCCTCTTAAGTGTCATCCATGGCAACCACCACAGGACACGGATATGGCGAAGACATTAGCACTACCCAAAGACGAACTGGTCAAGCAAGCGCTGACCCAGATGCAAAAAAGCCTGGCGGATAATACGTGGACAGACCGGCAAAAGCTGGCCCTGACCTGCCGGATCCTGTTCGAGAACGGCCACGATTCGGGCCTCGCCGGGCAGATCACCGCCCGTGGCCCGCTGCCAGGCACTTACTACACGCAGCAACTGGGCCTGGGTTTCGATGAAATCACCGCAAGCAATCTGCTGCTGGTCAACGAAGACCTGGAAGTGCTCGAAGGCCACGGTATGGCTAACCCGGCCAACCGTTTCCACAGCTGGGTGTACCGCGCCCGGCCGGACGTGAATTGCATCATCCACACTCACCCGACGCACATTGCCGCGCTGTCGATGCTGGAAGTGCCGCTGCAGATTTCCCACATGGACCTGTGCCCGCTGTACGAAGATTGTGCGTTCCTTGAAGGCTGGCCGGGCGTGCCGGTGGGCAACGAAGAAGGCGAATTGATTGCCGGGGCGCTGGGTGACAAGCGGGCGATCCTGCTTTCCCATCACGGTCAGCTGTCCACCGGCACGACCATCGAGGAAGCCTGTGTCATCGCCCAATTGATCGAGCGCGCCGCCAAACTGCAACTGCTGGCGATGGCCGCCGGGACGATCAAGCCGATCATCCCCGAGCTGGGTCGCGAGGCGCATGACTGGGTCTCGAAACCCAAACGCCACGCCGCAGCCTTCAACTACTACGCCCGGCAGAACCTGCGTCAGCACGCCGATTGCCTGAACTGAACACCTCATCCTTGCGGAGCACTCCCATGTCCAACATTCACGGCATCATCGGCTACACCATCACCCCGTTCGGCGCCAACGGCGAAGGCGTCGACCTGCCGGCCCTCGGCCGCTCAATTGATCGTCTGATTGCTGGTGGCGTCCACGCCATCGCGCCGCTGGGCAGCACCGGCGAAGGCGCCTACCTGAGCGATGCGGAGTGGGATCAGGTCGCCGAGTTCAGCATCACGCACGTGGCCAAACGCGTGCCGACCGTGGTCAGCGTGTCCGACCTGACCACCGCCAAAGCGGTGCGCCGCGCACGTTTCGCCGAAGCCCACGGCGCCGACGTGGTGATGGTGCTGCCGACCTCTTACTGGAAGCTCGGCGAAGCGGAAATCCTGGCCCACTACCGCGCCATCGGCGACAGCATCGGCGTGCCGATCATGCTCTACAACAACCCGGCCACCAGCGGCACCGACATGTCGGTGGAGCTGATCCTGCGCATCGTCAATGGCGTGGAAAACGTGACCATGGTCAAGGAGAGCACCGGCGACATCCAGCGCATGCACAAGCTGCAACTGCTCGGCGAAGGCCGGGTGCCGTTCTACAACGGCTGCAACCCGCTGGCGCTGGAAGCCTTCGTCGCCGGGGCCAGCGGCTGGTGCACGGCGGCACCGAACCTGATTGCGCAGCTCAACCTGGATTTGTACGAAGCCACGCTGGCGGGGGATCTGGGCAAGGCGCGTGAGTTGTTCTACCGCCAGTTGCCGCTGCTGGACTTCATCCTCAAGGGTGGCTTGCCAGCGACGATCAAGGCCGGTCTGCGCCTGACCGATCTGGAAGTCGGCGATCCGCGTTTGCCGGTGTTCCCGCTGAGCGAGGCCGGGTGTCATCAGTTGCAAGCCATTCTCAAAAGCCTGAGCTGATTTCGAGCCGCACACCCACCTGTGGGAGCCAGGCTCCCACAGGGTTTTGTGCTGGATTCAAAGCACCGGCAGGGTTTTGTCCTTGATCACCTTCGTCGGCCCGTTGGCCTTGACGCTGGCGATGCCTTTGGCGCACGCCGCGTCCGATGAATAGGATTCGCTGCTGCCGATGATCTGGTGATTGGCCGCCTTGAGGTTGAAGTAGGGATGGCCGTCCTTTGTCGACTTCCTCTCGTAACGCTCGTCCAACGGGCTGTTGGCCTGCACCGAGGCGATGCCGCTTTCGGCGGCCGTGCGGCTGGTGTACAGCTCGCTGGTCAGAATGGTTTCGGCATTCGCCGCTTTCAGTACGAACTTGTACTGGCCGTTGCTGCTTTTGCTCAACTCATACCATCCGGACATGGTGTTTCTCCTTATCGATGGGTCACAGGGTGATTTTGGTTCCAAGCAGCCCGAGGAAACCCGCCAGCCATTTCGGATGCGCCGGCCAGGCGGGCGCGGTCGCCAGGTTGCCCTGGACGTGGCCGTCCGTGACCGGGATGTCGATGTAGGTGCCGCCGGCCAACCGCACTTCCGGGGCACAGGCCGGGTAGGCGCTGCACTCCCGCCCTTCGAGAATCCCCGCCGCCGCCAGCAGTTGCGCGCCGTGACAGACAGCGGCAATCGGTTTGCCGGCCTTGTCGAAGGCCCGCACCAGTTCCAGGACCTTTTCATTCAGCCGCAGGTATTCCGGCGCACGACCACCGGGCACCAGCAACGCGTCGTAGTCCTTGGCGTCGACCTTGGCGAAATCGAAGTTCAGGGCGAACTGGTGACCGGGCTTCTCGCTGTAGGTCTGATCGCCTTCGAAGTCATGAATCGCGGTGCGCACGGTCTTGCCGGCGGCCTTGTCCGGGCACACCGCGTGGACGGTGTGACCGACCATTTGCAGGGCCTGGAACGGCACCATCACTTCGTAGTCTTCGACGTAATCGCCGACCAGCATCAGAATCTTTTTCGCGGCCATGGGCAGGACTCCTCTGGTGAATGCACAGGAATATTCACAGTAGTCCAAGGACCGCGATGGCGTTCGCAAACTGTATGGATAACTCTGCGCTCAGCTGTAACAGCCCGATTGCCGTGGATTGTGGCTAGATGAAAGCACCTCCCTGCCACCTTTGAATCGGTTTGCCCTCATGTCTTCGCGCGAAAACACCGGCATGGCCCTCGGCCTGCTCGGCGTGGTGATTTTCAGCCTTACCCTGCCCTTCACCCGCATCGTGGTGCAGGAACTGCACCCGCTGCTCAACGGCCTGGGCCGCGCGTTGTTCGCGGCGATTCCTGCTGCGGCGCTGTTGTTGTGGCGACGGGAGAAGGGGCCGACCTGGAAGCAGGTCAAAGGCCTGAGCCTGGTGATCGCCGGGGTGATTCTCGGTTTCCCGGTGCTGTCGGCATGGGCCATGCAGACCTTGCCGGCGTCCCACGGCGCGCTGGTCAACGGCTTGCAGCCGCTGTGCGTGGCGCTTTACGCGGCGTGGCTGTCCCATGAACGACCGTCGAAAGCCTTCTGGGCCTGCGCCGCGCTGGGCAGTGCGCTGGTGCTGGGTTATGCGTTGTACACCGGCGCCGGCAGCATTCAGGCCGGAGACTTATTGATGCTCGGTGCGATTGCGGTGGGCGGTCTGGGATACGCCGAGGGCGGGCGGCTGGCCCGGGAGATGGGCGGCTGGCAGGTGATCTGCTGGGCGCTGGTGCTGTCGACACCGTTGCTGATCGGCCCGGTGCTGTACCTGGCGTTGCAGCATCAGGGCGCGGTGTCGGCGAAAACCTGGTGGGCGTTCGGTTACGTCGCACTGTTTTCGCAGTTCCTGGGGTTCTTCGCCTGGTACGCCGGGCTGGCCATGGGTGGCATTGCCCGGGTCAGTCAGATCCAGTTGTTGCAGATCTTCTTCACTATCGCGTTTTCCGCGCTGTTCTTTGGCGAACACGTGGAGCCGATCACCTGGCTGTTCGCCTGCGGGGTGATCGCGACGGTGATGCTCGGGCGCAAGACCGCGGTGCGCCCGGCTCAACCGGGCACGTTACCCGCCGGGGTTCAGCTCAAGCCTTGAGCTTCAGCAGGCCGTCAGCGAGCAGCAGGGTTTCGAGGCAGTGCTCGCTGATCTGGTAGAACGCCTTCAACTCCTGAATCTTCACCAGCAGCTGAGTCGGGTCCACCGGCTCGGCGCGCTTGACCGCCAGAATCATCTTGTTCTTGTTGGTGTGGTCCAGGGAGATGAACTCGAACACCTTGGTCTCGTAACCGCAGGCTTCGAGGAACAGCGCACGCAAGCTGTCTGTGACCATTTCCGCCTGTTGGCCCAGGTGCAGACCGTATTGCAGCATCGGCTTGAGCAACGCCGGGCTCTGGATCTGCAAGCGGATCTGTTTGTGGCAGCACGGCGAGCACATGATGATCGAGGCGCCGGAACGAATGCCGGTGTGGATCGCGTAGTCGGTGGCGATGTCGCAGGCATGCAGGGCGATCATCACGTCCAGTTCGCTCGGCGCCACGCTGCGCACATCGCCGCATTTGAACACCAGCCCCGGGTGTTCCAGCTTCGCGGCGGCGGTGTTGCACAGATTGACCATTTCTTCACGCAGCTCCACGCCGGTGACTTCGCCCTCGGCCTTCAGGGTGTTGCGCAGGTAGTCGTGAATGGCGAACGTCAGGTAACCCTTGCCCGAACCGAAATCCGCCACCCGCACCGGTTTGTCCAGGGCCAGCGGCGACGAGGTCAGCGCATGGCTGAAGACTTCGATGAACTTGTTGATCTGCTTCCATTTGCGCGACATCGCCGGGATCAGCTCGTGCTGCGTATTGGTCACGCCCAGATCCTTGAGGAACGGCCGGTTCAGATCGAGGAAGCGGTTTTTCTCGCGGTTATGCCCGGCGGACGGCACTTCGCGCAATTGCTGGGGTTTGCTCATGAACAGCGAGCTCTTGCCCTTTTTGCTGTATTCGAGCTGGGCTTCGTCAGTCAGCGTCAGTAAATGCGCATTCTTGAACGCCGTTGGCAGCAGCCCGGCAATCGTCGCCACCGCTTCGTCCAGCGGCAGGTTCTTGGTGATGTCGCGGGTCTTGTAGCGATAAACGAACGACAGGCACGGCTGCGCCTTGACCGTCACCGGTTTGATGATGATCCGCTGCAGATCCGCTTCTTCGCCGACGTACCTGGCCAGGACCAGTTTGATAAAGCCGTTCTGTTCGAGGCTGGTTTGCAGCAGCTCGATGAACCGGGCGTGATGATCGGGCGCCGGTTTGGCAGATGCGGAGGGAGCGGTAACGGACATGGGAAAAAGCGGCCTCGGACGGGCAAATCGGGAATGGCCGCTAGTTTAGGGGGGATGGCGCTCAAGGGCACGGCTAATTTCCCGAACGGTTTACCCCAGCACCACCAGCCGATTGGGCAATTCATTGCGAACCTGCGTCACCGGCACATGCACCTTGAGCAATTCCCCGCACGCCTCGATACAGGTAACAAACCCCTGCAACGTCTGCCCTTGCCGGACCTGTTCGGTAAACGCCGCGACAATCGAATCCCAGCTTTTGTTGTCCAGTTTTCTGGAAATCCCTTCATCCACCAGGATCTCCACATACCGCTCCGCCTCGCAGACAAAAATCAGCATGCCGGTGCTGCCCACCGTGTGGTGCAGGTTCTGTTCGAGAAACTGCCGCCGCGCCAGGTTCGACGCGCGCCAGTGCCGGACACGGCGTGGCACCAGATGTGTGGTGATTGTCGGCAAGCGAAACAACAGGCACAGCACGATGAAAATGCCCCACTGCACCAGCAACAGGCTGTGCATCGTCAGCCAGCCGGTCAGGTAATGCACGATCCCCGGCACAATCAGCGCCAGCAGGCTGGCCCAGAGCAGCGGGATGTACGCGTAGTCGTCGGCACGGGCCGCGAGCACCGTCACCAGTTCGGCGTCGGTGTCGCGCTCGACCCGGGCGATGGCCTCGGCGACCTTGCGTTGTTCGTGTTCAGTCAGTAATGCCATGTCGTGAAGTGCCTGCTCATTATTGTTATCACCAGCCGCCGGAGGACCCGCCCCCGCCGAAACTGCCACCGCCGCCGCTGAAGCCCCCGCCACCACCACCGCCGCCGCCAAAACCTCCGCCACCAAAGCCGCCCCCTCCTCCGGAGCCGCCCCGGCCGGCGGGAAGGATACCGAGCATCTGGCAGACAAAAACAGTCAGGATGAACAACATCACCAGAAATACGAACAACGCCGGGTGCCGCGAGACGAAATCATCCGCAGGATCGCCGGCCGACTCATACACCGTGGAAGGTTCGTCCAGTGGATTGCCGCCCAGCACCACCAGCATCGCCGCCACGCCGTCACTGATGCCTTTACTGAAGTTACCGGCCTTGAACGACGGCGTGATCACCTGATGAATGATCACCGAGCTCTGGGCATCGGTCAGCCGGTCCTCCAGCCCGTAGCCGACTTCGATGCGTAACTTGCGCTCGTCCCGGGCGACGATCAACAGCGCGCCGTTGTTCTTGTCCTTCTGGCCGATGCCCCAGTGCCGGCCGAGTTCGACGCCGTAGTTCTCGATGGTCGCGCCTTGCAGGTTCGGCAAGGTCACCACCACCAGTTGCTCGCCGGTCACCTGTTCGTGGGCCTGCAACTGCTGGCTCAGTTGCGCGCGCACCGACGGTTCGATCATCTGCGCGTCGTCCACCACCCGCCCGGTCAGTGCCGGAAAGGTCAACTCGGCCCGGGCGCTGACGGCGAACAGCCACAGCATCAGCACCAGGCCCATCTTCAACACACGCATGGGCATCCCCGGCTCAGAACTTCACTTCCGGGGCCTTGTCCGCGCCGGGGCTGGTGGCTTCGAAGGTCTCGCGGATCGGCAGGTTGCTGTACATCACGCTGTGCCAAAGGCGACCCGGGAAGGTGCGGATCTCGGTGTTGTACTTCTGCACCGCCAGAATGAAATCCCGGCGCGCAACGGCGATACGGTTTTCCGTGCCCTCAAGTTGCGATTGCAGGGCGAGGAAGTTCTGGTTGGCTTTCAGGTCCGGATAACGCTCGGACACCACCATCAACCGGCTCAAGGCGCCGGTCAGTTGATTCTGGGCCTGATCGAACTGCTTGAGCTTTTCCGGGTTGTCGAGCGTGCTGGCATCGACCTGGATCGACGTCGCCTTGGCCCGGGCCTCGATGACTGCCGTCAGGGTTTCCTCTTCGTGCTTGGCGTACCCCTTCACGGTTTCCACCAGATTGGGGATCAGGTCGGCACGGCGCTGATACTGGTTCTGCACCTGGCCCCAGGCGGCCTTGGCCTGCTCATCGAGGGTCGGGATGTTGTTGATGCCGCAGGCGGTCAACAATGTGGCCAGCACCAGCAGGGTGGCGACCTTCAATCGCGAGCGGTAGACAGGACTGACATTCATCGGACGGGTGCTCCCTTGCACAGTTCATGAATAATGAATCGCGAAACATTCTCAGCCGACGGTTGCGGCATAATCGCCCGCGCCACTGGATTGCAGCGGGCCGATGGGCTAAAAAGAGGCCCTGCGCGATCACGTCGCCGACACTTTCGACGTACATTCGGCTGTCGTTTTCTGAATCAGCACCCGAACAACAATAGTCGCTCCCTAAATTTTGGCTGGCCGGCATTGCAACGCCGTTTAGGCCCTTGAGAAAACTATTCATGAAGAAGCTGTGTTTGCTGGGCCTGTTCGTCAGCCTGGCCAGTCATCAAGTACTGGCCGCCACGACCCCGGTACCCCTGGAAAACAAGGACGCGTTCATCAGCAACCTGATGAAGCAAATGACCCTCGACGAGAAGATCGGCCAGTTGCGCCTGATCAGCATCGGCCCGGAAATGCCCCGCGAGCTGATCCGCAAAGAGATCGCGGCGGGCAACATCGGCGGTACGTTCAACTCGATCACCCGCCCGGAAAACCGTCCGATGCAGGACGCTGCCATGCGCAGCCGCCTGAAGATTCCGATGTTTTTCGCGTACGACGTGATCCACGGTCACCGTACGATTTTCCCGATTCCGCTGGCCCTGGCATCGAGCTGGGACATGGACGCCATCGGCCAGTCCGGGCGCGTTGCCGCCAAAGAGGCCGCCGCCGACAGCCTCGACATCACCTTCGCGCCGATGGTCGACATCTCCCGCGACCCGCGCTGGGGCCGCAGCTCAGAAGGTTTCGGTGAAGACACGTACCTGACTTCGCGTATCGCCAAAGTCATGGTCAAGGCCTATCAGGGCGAGGCCCCGAGCGCGGCCGACAGCATCATGGCCAGCGTCAAGCACTTCGCCCTGTACGGCGCGGTCGAGGGCGGTCGCGACTACAACACCGTCGACATGAGCCCGGTGAAGATGTACCAGGACTATCTGCCACCGTACCGCGCCGCGATTGATGCCGGCGCCGGCGGCGTGATGGTGGCGTTGAACTCGATCAACGGCATCCCGGCCACCGCCAATACCTGGCTGATGAATGACCTGCTGCGCAAGGAATGGGGCTTCAAGGGCCTGGCGGTCAGCGACCACGGCGCGATCTTCGAACTGATCAAGCACGGCGTGGCCCGCGACGGGCGTGAAGCGGCGAAGCTGGCAATCAAGGCCGGCATCGACATGAGCATGAATGACACCCTGTACGGCAAAGAGCTGCCGGGACTGCTCAAGTCCGGCGAGATCGAACAGAAAGACATCGACAACGCAGTGCGTGAAGTCCTCGCCGCCAAGTACGACATGGGCCTGTTCAAGGACCCGTACCTGCGTATCGGCAAGGCTGAAGACGACCCGGCCGACACCTACGCCGAAAGCCGCCTGCACCGCGCCGACGCCCGCGAAGTGGCGCGTCGCAGCCTGGTGCTGCTGAAGAACCAGAACGAAACCCTGCCGCTGAAGAAAACCGCCAAAATCGCGCTGGTCGGCCCGCTGGCCAAGGCCCCGATCGACATGATGGGCAGCTGGGCAGCCGCCGGTCGTCCGGCGCAGTCGGTGACCCTGTTCGACGGCATGAGCAATGTGATCGGCGACAAGGCGAACCTGATCTACGCCCGCGGTGCCAACATCACCAGTGACAAGAAGATCGTCGACTACCTGAACTTCCTCAACTTCGATGCCCCGGAAGTGGTCGATGACCCGCGTCCGGCCAACGTGCTGATCGACGAAGCGGTGAAAGCTGCCAGGGACGCCGACATTGTGGTTGCCGCCGTGGGTGAGTCCCGTGGCATGTCCCACGAATCGTCGAGCCGTACCGACCTGAACATCCCGGAAAACCAGCGCGAGCTGATCCGTGCCCTGAAAGCGACCGGCAAGCCGTTGGTGCTGGTGCTGATGAACGGCCGTCCGCTGACGATTCTTGAAGAGAAAGAACAGGCCGACGCGATTCTGGAAACCTGGTTCAGCGGCACCGAGGGGGGCAACGCCATCGCTGACGTGCTGTTCGGCGACTACAACCCGTCGGGCAAGCTGCCGGTGACCTTCCCGCGTTCCGTGGGCCAGATCCCGACCTACTACAACCACCTGAGCATTGGCCGGCCGTTCACGCCGGGCAAACCGGGCAACTACACCTCGCAGTATTTCGATGACACCACCGGGCCCCTCTTTCCGTTCGGTTACGGCCTGAGCTACACCAGCTTCAGCCTGAGTGACATGGCGCTGTCCTCGACCACCCTGAACGCTACCGGCAAGCTCGACGCCAGTGTCATGGTCAAGAACACCGGCAAGCGCGATGGCGAAACCGTGGTGCAGCTGTACATCCAGGACGTCACCGGTTCGATGATCCGTCCGGTCAAGGAGCTGAAGAACTTTCAGAAGATCATGCTCAAGGCCGGCGAGCAGAAGGTCGTGCACTTCACCATCACCGAAGATGACCTGAAGTTCTACAACGCCCAGCTCAAGTACGCAGCCGAGCCTGGCAAGTTCAACGTGCAGATCGGTCTGGATTCACAGGACGTGACGCAACAGAGCTTTGAGTTGCTGTAATCCCGCGCCCCGATCGTTCCCACGCTCCGCGTGGGAATGCAGCCCGGGACGCTCCGCGTCCCAAAGCGGACGCAGAGCGTCCATTGAGGCATTCCCACGCGGAGCGTGGGAACGATCAAATCTGAAAACTGCACTTAGCCGCGTCTATCGAGCAGATTGACCACCACCCGATCCACCCAGCCCCAGATCCGCTGCTTCACCCGCCGCCACAACGGTCGGCGCTGCCATTCCTCCAGACTCACCTGCTGACTCAGGCCGAAGTCCTTCTCGAAACTCGCCACCACCGCTGCCGTCAATGACGGATCCAGCGCTTCCAGGTTCGCTTCAAGGTTGAAGCGCAGATTCCAGTGATCGAAATTGCACGAACCGATGCTCACCCAATCGTCCACCAGCACCATTTTCAAATGCAGGAAACACGGCTGGTATTCGTAGATTTTCACCCCGGCCTTGAGCAGGCGCGGATAGTAGCGATGCCCCGCGTAGCGCACCGACGGGTGATCGGTGCGCGGCCCGGTCAGCAGCAGGCGCACGTCGAGACCACGGGCGGCGGCCTTGCGCAGGGAACGGCGGATTTTCCAGGTCGGCAGAAAATACGGCGTGGCCAGCCAGATCCGCTGCTGGCCGCTGTTCAGCGCGCGGAACAGCGATTGCAGAATGTCCCGATGCTGACGGGCGTCGGCGTAGGCCACACGGCCCATGCCCTCGCCCGTGTCCGGCACGCGGGGCAGCCGTGGCAGGCCGAAATGCGCATTGGGCCTCCAGGCCCGACGGTGGCGGTTGGCAATCCATTGGCGGTCGAACAGCAATTGCCAGTCGAGCACCAGCGGGCCGGTGATTTCCACCATGACCTCGTGCCACTCGCTGGTGTCGTGGCCCGGCGTCCAGAACTCATCGGTGACCCCGGTGCCACCGACCACCGCCAGACGCTGGTCGACCAGCAACAGCTTGCGATGGTCGCGATAGAAATTGCCGACCCAGCGCCGCCAGTTCAGCCGATTGTAAAAACGCAGTTCGACCCCGGCACCGGTCAGCCGCCGACGCAACGTGAGGGTGAACGCGAGGCTGCCGTAATCGTCGAACAGGCAACGCACCCGCACGCCCCGCTCTGCCGCCAGCACCAGCGCCTGCACGATGGTTTCGGCACAGGCGCCGGCCTCCACCAGATACAGCTCCAGTTCGATCTGCTCGCGGGCGCGGGCGATCTCGTCGAGCATGCGCGGGAAGAATTGCGGACCGTCGATCAACAGCTCGAAGCGGTTGCCATCACGCCACGGAAATACCGCGCCGCGCATGTCAGCGCGCCGTGAAAATCAGCACCGCACCCACCGGCACCGACAGACTGATGGCCGACAGGCCGGCCATGTTGCGCAGGCTTTCCAGGCCCGGCAGCAGATCGAAATCCTCGGCGCTGATCACCAGCGGTTCCAGGGTCACCACTTGAAAGCGTCGGTCATCGAGGCGCGTGGCAAGCAATTCGGCGGGATATTCGCGCTGTTTGCCATGCAGATTGACGGTCAGCGGCAGGCGCAATTCAAGCTGCGCGCCAGGGGCCAGATCGTTGATCGGGCGCAGGTCGATCCGGGTGCTGATGGTCGCTTCGGGGAATTGCTCGATCTGGAACAGTTCCTTGCGCATGCGCTCGTCGCGCAGCGGGATGCCGCTGTTGATCGAATCCAGTTCGACTTCGACCACGGCGCGGCCATCGGGATCGACCTTGCCGTGCAGCACCAGAAAGCGCTGCACTTCAGAAATATTGGCGTTTTTCGTGCTGACGAACGACAGCCGCGACGACTCGCCGTCCAGATACCAGTTGGCCTGGGCCGGCAGCGCAGCAGCGCCCAGCAGCAGGCCGGCGAAGGCGTTGTGCAGAGAACGGTTGAACATTGAAGACTCGTGGGGCCGATAAACCTGCACGAACCTTAACTGCCTGGAGCCGGGTTGCAAACCGGCAGTTCATTTTGCTGATCAGGGATTGAGACGACAGCCCTGACGCTCGCCCTGCCATTGGGCGCTGTTGCTACGGCCCATGCCGCTGGCACTGATGAGTTTTTGTGCAGCGTTATCGGTCAGCTCAGCGGGCAACCACTGCTTGACGTAGCCCCGGCAATATTCGGCGTCGTTGTTCATCACGTAGCGGCACGAACAATATTCCTTGGCGGTGTAGGCGCTGATGATGTCCGGGAAAGCCCACAGGTTTTCGCGCTCGTGCCAGCCCCAGCCCAGCAGCACGACCAACAGCACCAGCAGGAGTCGTCTGAACAGTTTCATGGCCGCACCGCCCCGAGCACGCGCTTGAGCAATTCGTTGTGGCGATAGCTGCCGTCGCGGTCGTCGGCGTAGCGCACGATCACCAGTTTTTCGCTGGGAATCACGTACAACGCCTGGCCCCAATGGCCGAGGGCGGCAAAGGTGTCGGGCGGTGCGTCGGGCCACGGAGAAGGCGCGCCATCCGCCGGGCGATTGAGCCACCATTGGCCGCCGGGCACGGCTTCGTCCTGATGAGCCTTGTAGCCGGCGAAGGGTTGGCGGTTGAAGGCGACCCAATCCCTGGACAGCAACTGCCGGTCGTTCCAGCGTCCGTCACGCTCCATCAACAGGCCGATTCGCGCCAGATCCCGGGCCGTCATATAAGCGTAGGAAGAGGCGACGAAGGTGCCCGTCGCGTCGGTTTCCCAGGTGGCATTGCGGATGCCCAGGGGATCGAAAAGTGCTGTCCACGGATAGTCCGGATAACGCTGTGGGCCGACGATGGTTTTCAGTGCGGCGGCCAACAGATTGCTGTCACCGCTGGAATAACGGAACGCCTGACCCGGTGGAGCGTAGCGGTCGTGATCGGCGGTGAAGGCGGCCATGTCGCGGTGGCCACGGGTGTAAAGCATCGCCACCACCGAGGATTTCAGCGGGGCGTATTCGTAGTCTTCCTGCCAGTCGATGCCGGAGGCCCAGTGCAGCAGATCCTTGAGGGTGATGGCCGGGTGTTTTTCCAGCGCCGGGTAGAACGTTGCGGCCGAGTCCTCGAGCTTGAACAGGCCTTCGCCGTACGCCACGCCGAGCACCGTGGCCATCAGGCTTTTGCTGATCGACCAGGTCAGGTGCGGGGTGTCGGTGGTGGTCGCGGCGGCGTAGCGTTCGTAGATGAGCTGGCCGTCACGGATCACCAGCAAAGCGTCGGTGCGGATGCCTTTTCGGGTGTTGTCATCGCGGGCGGCAAAGGCGTAAGCCTCCAATGCCTCGACGGCCTGGCCGTTGAGTTTCGGGCCGGTCGGCCACTGCTTGCCCGGCCATTGTTCGGCCTGAACCGTGAAGCTGATCAACAGCAGAAACAGGGACAGGCCTTTGAACATGGTGAGGGCTCTTGGGGAGAACCTGCTGAGGGTAGTCAGGGTTGATGACAGATTTGAGAATTTGGCCGCCCATGAAACCGCCATCGCTGGCAAGCCAGCTCCCACAGGGGTAGAGGATTGCCATTGATAGCCTGCACACCAGCGACTGTGTGGGAGCTGGCTTGCCAGCGATGAGGCCGGTCAGTCCACCGCCAACGCCTTGGCCAGGCGTTTGGCCCGCGCGCCCGCCGCCAGTTGCATGACCGATTGATCGCGCTGCCACATCGCCGCCCACTCGGGATTGCCGTCACTCAGGGCCTGATCGACTTCCGCTTTGAGCCCGTCAAACTGCGCAAACAAGCCACCAAGCAACACATGCCCGGCGGGATTGTTCGGTGGCTGCCGACTGACTTCCGCACACCCGGCCAACAGCGCCAGCAAGCGCAATTGCAACGGCTGTGGCCAGCCGCTGTCCTGACCGACGCCGTACAACCAGGCGGTCATCGCGCTGAGCACATAGATATCTTCAAGGGTGCGGAACGGTTTGACGTAGGCATCCCAACCGTCCCCGGCGAGCAGCTCGCACAACGCCTCATCGAGATGCAGTCGGCCATGGCTGATGTCCGGCATCAGCGGCAGGGGCGGGAGTTTTTCCACCCGCACACCAGGCTCACCGGGATAGACCACCGCCAGGCTCAGGCGCGGTGATTCGCCGGGTTGCTCACTGCGTGCGGCGATCAGCAGCCAGTCCGCCGCATCGCCGGCGGTGACGAAATCCTTCTGCCCGGTGAGGCGCAGGTCCGTGAGCCGGGTCTGCATGTCCGCCGGGCGCAGGCTGCGCTGTTCAGTCGCACACAACGCACCGAGGCTTGGTGGCGCGCTTGGCCAGAGCATCCGCAACGCCGCCTGATAGCCCACCAGAAAAGCCAGCCCCGGCGTCGCCATCCGCCGCCCGCCTGCCACCGCCAGTTCGAACGGCGTCACGCTGCCCAGTTGCTGCAGCAACGTGGCGAAGCCCTCCGCCAGATCGGCATCGGCGGGCAGGCGTTCGCGGCATTCAAGCAGGATCGACCAGGTCATCAGAGGCTCCTTGTGGGCTGTCATATAAGCATCACCAAACATTCATGGCGATGACACCGGGGCTACATAGCCTGACTTTGCACAACACGGCTGCATAAAGAAAGTCGATCGGCTGCAACCCATGACGGGTTCAAGGCCCGTACGGAGATTCATATGACTCAGATCGCCCGCATCAGCGACACCGGCAATGAACGCCGCCTGCAAGCCGAACGCCTGATCGGCGCCGAGGCCTTGCAGCAAGCCCAGGCCTTGCGCTTCAACGTGTTCAGCGGCGAGTTCAACGCCAAGCTGAACGGCGCGGAGCTGGGTCTGGACATGGATGACTATGATGTTCACTGTAGCCACATCGGCGTGCGTGACCTGAACACCGGCCGTCTGGTGGCAACCACCCGTTTGCTCGATCACGCTGCCGCCAGCAGCCTGGGCAAGTTCTACAGCGAAGAAGAATTCAGCCTGCACGGCCTCGCCGGCCTGCAAGGCCCGATCCTGGAAATCGGTCGCACCTGCGTCGACCCGGCCTACCGCAACGGCGGCACCATCGCCGTGCTGTGGGGCGAACTGGCCGAAGTCCTGAATCAGGGCGGCTACAGCTATCTGATGGGTTGCGCGAGCATCCCGATGCAGGACGGCGGCGTGCAGGCCCACGCGATCATGCAGCGCCTGCGCGAGCGCTACCTGTGCACCGAACACCTGCGCGCCGAGCCGAAGAATCCGCTGCCGAGCCTCGACATTCCATCGAACGTGATCGCCGAAATGCCACCGCTGCTCAAGGCCTACATGCGCCTGGGCGCGAAGATCTGCGGCGAGCCGTGCTGGGACGAGGACTTCCAGGTCGCCGACGTGTTCATCCTGCTCAAGCGCGACGAACTCTGCCCGCGTTACGCCAAACACTTCAAGGCGGCCGTGTGATGAGCCGGCTGCGGGTGTACGCGCGGATCGCGCGAGTGCTGCTGGTGGTGACGCTGGGCCTGAGCATGGCCAGTGTCTTCGGCGTTTTCGAACGCCTGGGGCTGGCCCACTCGATGGAACGTCGGCAGCGCTGGTCGCGTTTTTTCATGGCGCGCCTGAGCAATGCCCTGCCCTTTCGTGTGACCGTTCACGGCGAGCTGCCGAAACAGCCGATGCTGTGGGTCAGCAACCATGTGTCGTGGACTGACATTCCGCTGCTCGGCATGCTCACGCCGCTGTCGTTTCTGTCCAAGGCCGAAGTGCGCACCTGGCCGGTGGCCGGCTGGCTGGCGGCGAAGGCCGGCAGCCTGTTCATCCGTCGCGGTGCGGGCGACAGCCAGTTGATCCGCAAGCAGATGACCCGTCACCTGCAAACCGATCATCCGTTGCTGATGTTCCCGGAAGGCACCACCACCGATGGCCGTTCGCTGCGCACCTTTCATGGTCGCCTGCTGTCGGCGGCGATTGATTCCGAGGTGAAGCTGCAACCGGTGGCGATCCGTTATCTGCGCGAGGGCAAGATCGATTCGCTGGCGCCGTTCATTGGTGACGATGATCTGCTGTCGCACCTGATGCGTCTGTTCAGCAACGACTGCGGCGATGTCGAGATTCACCTGCTCAAGCCGATTGCCTGCCAGGGCCGGGAGCGCGCGGCGCTGGCGTTCGAGGCACAGCAGGCGGTGCAGAAAGCCTTGTTCGGCGATGTACTCAAACCGGTCGAAGCGCAACACGCCCGCGATCTGATCGCGGCCTGATCGGCGACTTCCGCCTACAGCTGCCGGCCGGCAAAGTCCTGCAGCTGTGGGTAGAACAAACGAAAGTCTTCGCTCAACGGTTCATACAACTGACGCAAGTCTTCCATCGCCCCCGCCAGTTCTTCAGGTCGGGTCAGGCGCCGGGAGATCCCGCGCAACACTTGTTCCAGCACTTCGAATTGCTGATACGAACCCAACCAGTCATTGGCCACCATGTGCGGGACGATCTTCGCCAGGCGCTCGGGCAACTGCCGCTCGCTGGACAGCACACGGTAAACGTCGGAGGTGAACTGGGCGAGCGGGCGGTCGGCGTACAGCGTCCAGTCCCGGGCCAGGCAATGGTCGAAAAACACGTCGAGGACGATGCCCGCGTAACGACGGCGGGTCCTGGAGAACCGCGCCAGTGAGACATCCACCAGCGGGTGGCGATCGGTGAACACGTCGATCTGCCGATGCAGGGCAATCGCCGCTTCGATCTCCGGGTCGAACTGCCCTTGCAGCCGCCCTTTGACGAAATCGCCATACAGACTGCCAAGCAGTTGACCGGGACGCTGGCCACCGAGGTGTAAATGTGCGAGATAGTTCATGGGCGCAGCTTAGCACCGCGCCCGCGTTTGTTTACACCTCACATATCGTTATAACCCGATATACCGATTTATGCGGTCATCAGATCAAATTCATATTGGTATATCGCGAAGTACCGATTTAAAGTTCGCCCCATCGCGATATAGCGCTACACACATCTTGAGCACCCAGCCATGAACATTGACCTCGACGAAATAATAAAAGCCCTGGCACACCCAGTACGGCGAGACATCCTCAACTGGCTGAAAGACCCGAAAGCCGAGTTTCCGGAACAGATCCACAACCACGAGTACGGCATCTGTGCCGGGCAGATCGATCAACGCTGCGGCCTGTCGCAATCGACCGTTTCCGCCCACCTGGCCACCCTGCAACGGGCCGGGCTGATCAGCAGTCAGAAAGCCGGCCAGTGGCACTTTTTCAAACGCAACGAGGACGTGATCCAGGCGTTCCTCAGCACCCTCAGCAAAGAGCTCTGACCCTTAACGTCAGCCAGCCAAAAGGAACAAACGATGCCCCTCTCACTATTCATACTCGCCTTGAGCGCCTTCGCCATCGGCACCACCGAGTTCGTCATCATGGGCCTGCTGCCTGATGTGGCGGCCGACCTCGGTGTGTCGATCCCCGGCGCCGGCTGGCTGGTGACCGGTTACGCTCTGGGCGTGGCCATCGGTGCACCGTTCATGGCAATGGCCACTGCACGACTGCCGCGCAAGGCTGCACTGGTGGCGTTGATGGGCATCTTCATTATCGGCAACCTGCTTTGCGCGATCGCCAGTGACTACAACGTGCTGATGTTCGCCCGAGTGGTTACCGCTCTCTGCCACGGTGCGTTCTTCGGCATCGGTTCGGTGGTCGCGGCCAACCTGGTCGCTCCGAACAAACGCGCCTCGGCCGTGGCCCTGATGTTCACCGGCCTGACCCTGGCCAACGTGCTGGGCGTACCGCTGGGCACCGCCCTCGGTCAGGAAGCCGGCTGGCGCTCGACCTTCTGGGCAGTGACCGTGATCGGTGTGATCGCGCTGATCGGCCTGATCCGCTTCCTGCCCGCCAAGCGTGACGAAGAAAAACTCGACATGCGCGCCGAACTGGCCGCGCTCAAAGGCGCCGGTATCTGGCTGTCGCTGAGCATGACCGCGCTGTTTGCCGCCTCGGTATTCACCCTGTTCACTTACGTCGCACCGCTGCTGGGCGATGTCACCGGCGTCTCGCCCCGTGGCGTGACCTGGACCCTGATGCTCATCGGCCTGGGCCTGACCGTCGGCAACATCATCGGCGGCAAACTGGCCGACAGGGGCCTGGCCGCGACGCTGATCGGCGTGTTCATCGCGATGGCCGTGACCTCCACGGTACTGACCTGGACCAGCATCGCGCTGATCCCGACCGAGATCACTCTGTTCCTCTGGGCCACCGCGTGCTTCGCCGCCGTGCCGGCCCTGCAAGTGAACGTCGTGACCTACGGCCAGGCCGCACCGAACCTGGTGTCGACCCTGAACATCGGCGCCTTCAACGTCGGCAACGCCCTCGGCGCCTGGGTCGGCGGCAGCGTCATCGCCCACGGCTACGGCCTGACCAGCGTGCCTCTCGCCGCAGCGGCGCTGGCGGTCCTCGCGCTGCTGGTGACCCTGATCACATTCCGCCAGAACGGCAATCCCGAACTGGCCACCGCTAACTGATTCACTCACTTACCTCACGAGGGTTGTATCTCATGGCAACGATTTTCGATCCGATCAAACTGGGCGACCTCGAGCTGTCCAACCGCATCATCATGGCGCCGCTGACCCGCTGCCGCGCCGACGAAGGCCGCGTACCCAACGCGCTGATGGCCGAGTACTACGTACAACGCGCTTCGGCCGGCCTGATCATCAGCGAAGCCACCTCGGTGACCCCGATGGGTGTCGGCTACCCGGACACCCCGGGCATCTGGTCCAACGACCAGGTGCGCGGCTGGACCAACGTGACCAAGGCCGTTCACGCAGCCGGCGGCAAGATCGTCCTGCAACTGTGGCACGTCGGCCGGATTTCCCACCCGTCGTACCTGAACGGCGAAGCGCCGGTTGCACCGAGCGCAATCCAGCCAAAAGGCCACGTCAGCCTGGTTCGCCCGCTGGCCGACTACCCAACCCCTCGTGCGCTGGAAACCGCTGAAATCGCCGACATCGTCGACGCCTACCGCGTCGGCTCGGAAAACGCCAAGGCGGCCGGTTTCGACGGTGTGGAAATCCACGGCGCCAACGGCTACCTGCTCGACCAGTTCCTGCAAAGCAGCACCAACCAACGCACCGACCAATACGGCGGCTCCCTGGAAAACCGTGCCCGCCTGCTGCTGGAAGTGACTGACGCGGCAATCGAAGTCTGGGGCGCCGGCCGTGTCGGCGTGCACCTGGCTCCGCGCGCCGACTCCCATGACATGGGCGACGACAACCTGGCCGAAACCTTCACCTACGTCGCTCGCGAACTGGGCAAGCGTGGCATTGCCTTCATCTGCTCCCGCGAGAAAGAAGGCGCCGACAGCCTCGGCCCACAACTGAAAGAAGCCTTCGGCGGCGCATACATCGCCAACGAACGTTTCACCAAGGAAAGCGCCAACGCCTGGCTGGCAGCGGGCAAGGCTGACGCTGTGGCATTCGGTATCCCGTTCATTGCCAACCCGGACTTGCCGGCTCGCCTGAAGGCCGACGCGCCGCTGAACGAACCGCACCCGGAAACGTTCTACGGCAAAGGTGCGGTCGGTTACCTCGACTACCCGACTCTGTAAGCCATACCGCAGAAACGCAAAAGCCCCCGACTCGCGAGAGTCGGGGGCTTTTTATTGGTCGCTGGGTGGGCGGCCGTTCACATTCGTTCACAGGCTCGACACAAAATCCCTACAAAATACGTAGCTCGCTACATATCAACCCGCGCCGCAGAGGTATATAAAAGCATCCCATTGCAGCGGGGCGAGTGAACACGGACCTTCATCCGCATCCTTCATTGACACAAACTGATCCAATAACGAATTTTGTTTCATTTGCGCAGGCTGGGGCTCAGGCGCAGCATGTCCAGCCCGGTATCGACCCAGCGCTCGGCCTCGGCGTAGAGTTCGAAGCTGTCCGGCGCCAGGAGCCATCCATAGAGAAGGCCGTCGATATAGGCGTGAATGCTGATGGCTGCCCGGGCAGTGTCGAGGTCTGCCGGCAGCTGCCCACGATTGACCGCATTACTCAATGTCAGCGCGATCCGCACATTGCAATCGAGGCTGGCGGTCCGGCGCTGCTGGCGCAGATCGCACATTTCATCGGTGAACTCGCACTTATGAAACAGAATTTCGTTGATGCGCCGGGTTTTTGGGTCCAGCGCAATTTGATGAAACAAATGAATCAGCAACTTGCGCATGCAGCCCAGCGGATCGGGTTCGTCCTCGCTTTCGCTGGCCTTTGCCAGTTCATCCAGCGGTTCCTTCAGCGTATCGAGCATCGCCTGCAACAGATCGGCCTTGTTGCTGAAGTGCCAGTAGATGGCGCCGCGCGTTACACCCGCAAGGCTCGCAATGTCGGACAGCGTCGTACGGGCCACGCCCCTTTCATAGAAAGCTTTCTCGGCGGCTTCCAGAATCTGGCTTCGCGTTTCCTGAGCTTCCTCTTTGGTGCGACGAACCATGGCAGTAAAACCTCAAACAGGATGTTTCAGGGATGGCTGAATATCCGCTGAATAAAAAGGGGTGAATCTCTCGCGGATCGACTCCCCGGCCTACAATTTCAGACCTTGCCACGACTTTTGTAACCGGTTGGGTACGCAGCCAAGGTGTTTACAAACAACCATGAACGTAAGTATATTCATTAGCAAGCTACTTATCCACCCGGTAACCCTTTTTTACCCTTCCACACTTCTTGTGCGCTTTTCGCGCGCCTGACCCGAGGATCTTCATGCAATTCAAGCCAGCTGTTACCGCTCTGGTCACTGCCGTCGCCCTGGCATCGCTGCTCAGCGGATGTAAAAAGGAAGAGGCGGCTCCCGCCGCACCACCTCCTCAGGTCGGCGTCGTCACCCTGCAACCACAAGCCTTTACCCTGACTTCCGAACTGCCGGGCCGCACCAGTGCGTTCCGCATCGCCGAAGTTCGTCCGCAGGTCAACGGCATCATTCTCAAGCGTCTGTTCAAGGAAGGCGGCGATGTCAAAGCCGGCCAGCAGCTGTATCAGATCGATCCGTCGGTCTATGAAGCGACCCTGAAAAGCGCCGAAGCCAACCTGCGCTCGACCAAGTCGATCTCCGACCGCTACAAGCAACTGGTCGACGAGCAGGCGGTCAGCCGTCAGGAATACGACACCGCCGTGGCCAACCGCCTGCAATCGGAAGCGTCGTTGCAGAGCGCACAGATCAACGTGCGCTACACCAAGGTCTACGCGCCGATCTCCGGTCGTATTGGCCGCTCTTCGGTGACCGAGGGCGCGCTGGTCAGCAGCGGCCAGACCGACGCGATGGCCGTGATCCAGCAACTGGACCCGATCTATGTCGACGTCACCCAGTCCTCGGTCGAGTTGCTGGAACTGCGTCGCGAACTGGAAAGTGGCCGCCTGCAGAAGGCCGGCGACAATGCCGCCGCGGTCAAGCTGACACTGGAAGACGGCAGCCAGTACAAGCTCGACGGTAAGCTGGAATTCTCCGAAGTGTCGGTCGACCCGACCACTGGCTCCGTGACGCTGCGCGCCGTGTTCCCGAATCCGGATCACACCCTGTTGCCGGGCATGTTCGTTCGCGCCCAGTTGCAGGCCGGCGTCAACGCTGCGGCCATTCTGGCGCCGCAACAAGGCGTGACCCGTGACCTCAAGGGCACCCCGACCGCGCTGGTCGTGGGTGCGGACAACAAGGTCGAACTGCGTCAGCTCAAGGCCAGCCGTACCGTCGGCAGCCAGTGGCTGATCGAAGACGGCCTGAAAGCCGGCGATCGCCTGATCACCGAAGGGCTGCAATTCGTGCGTCCAGGTGTTCAGGTCAACCCGACCGAAGCGACCAACGTAGCCAAGAACCCGGCACCCGCCAAGGCAGCTGACAAGGCCTACGGCGGCAAAGGGGAGTAACTCATGTCGAAATTTTTTATCGACCGTCCGATTTTCGCCTGGGTAATTGCCCTGGTGATCATGCTGGTCGGGGCTCTATCGATCCTCAAGTTGCCGATCAACCAGTACCCGAGCATTGCGCCACCGGCGATTGCGATTTCCGTGACCTACCCGGGTGCTTCGGCACAGACGGTTCAGGACACCGTGGTGCAGGTCATCGAGCAACAGCTCAACGGTATCGACAACCTGCGTTATGTGTCCTCGGAAAGTAACTCCGACGGCAGCATGACCATCACCGCGACCTTCGAGCAAGGCACCAACTCCGACACCGCGCAGGTTCAGGTCCAGAACAAGCTGAACCTGGCCACCCCGCTGCTGCCGCAGGAAGTGCAGCAACAGGGTATCCGCGTGACCAAGGCAGTGAAGAACTTCCTGCTGGTGATCGGCGTGGTGTCGCGTGACGGCAGCATGACCAAGGACGACCTGTCCAACTACATCGTGTCGAACATGCAGGACCCGATTTCCCGGACCGCCGGTGTCGGTGACTTCCAGGTCTTCGGTGCCCAGTACGCGATGCGCATCTGGCTCGACCCGGCCAAACTGAACAACTACAACCTGACCCCGGCCGATGTCAGTGCCGCGATCTCGGCGCAGAACGTTCAGATTTCCTCCGGTCAGCTCGGCGGTCTGCCGGCGCTGCCAGGCCAGCAACTGAACGCCACGATCATCGGCAAGACCCGTCTGCAGACCGCCGAGCAGTTCAAGGCGATTCTGCTGAAGGTCAACCAGGATGGCTCGCAAGTCCGTATCGGTGACGTCGCCGATGTCGGTCTGGGTGGTGAAAACTCCAGTATCGCGGCGCAGTTCAACGGCAAACCGGCCTCCGGTCTGGCGGTAAAACTGGCCAACGGTGCCAACGCCCTCGACACCGCAAAAGCCCTGCGCAAGACGATTGACGACCTCAAGCCGTTCTTCCCGCAAGGCATGGAAGTCGTGTTCCCGTACGACACCACCCCGGTGGTGACCGAGTCGATCAAGGGCGTGGTTGAAACCCTGGTCGAAGCGATCGTGCTGGTGTTCCTGGTGATGTTCCTGTTCCTGCAGAACTTCCGCGCGACCGTCATCACCACGATGACCGTGCCGGTGGTACTGCTCGGTACGTTCGGCATCCTCGCGGCCGCCGGTTTCAGCATCAACACCCTGACCATGTTCGGTATGGTATTGGCCATCGGCTTGCTGGTGGACGACGCCATCGTCGTGGTGGAGAACGTCGAGCGGGTGATGGCCGAAGAAGGCCTGTCACCGAAGGAAGCCACCAAGAAGTCCATGGGCCAGATCCAGGGCGCCCTGGTCGGTATCGCCCTCGTACTGTCGGCGGTATTGCTGCCGATGGCGTTCTTCAGCGGTTCCACCGGTGTGATCTACCGTCAGTTCTCGATCACCATCGTCTCGGCCATGGCCCTGTCGGTAATGGTTGCGCTGATCTTCACCCCGGCGCTCTGCGCCACCATGCTCAAGGCGATTCCGAAAGGCGAGCACGGCACGCCGAAAAAAGGTTTCTTCGGCTGGTTCAACCGCAACTTCGACCGTAGCGTTCGCAGCTACGAGCGCGGTGTCGGCAACATCCTGCAACGCAAGGCTCCGTACCTGCTGGCCTACCTGCTGATCGTGGTCGGCATGATCTGGCTGTTCACCCGCATTCCAACGGCGTTCCTGCCGGAAGAAGACCAGGGCGTACTGTTCGCCCAGGTGCAGACCCCAGCCGGTTCCAGTGCCGAGCGCACGCAGGTGGTGATCGACGAAATGCGCTCCTACCTGCTGGACAAAGAATCCAGCTCGGTAGCCTCGGTGTTCACCGTGAACGGCTTCAACTTCGCCGGTCGCGGCCAGAGCTCGGGTCTGGCGTTCATCATGCTCAAGCCATGGCACGAGCGTGACGCGAGCAACAGCGTGTTCGCCCTGGCTCAACGCGCCCAGCAGCACTTCTTCAGCTTCCGCGACGCGATGGTGTTTGCCTTTGCCCCGCCGGCCGTACTGGAGCTGGGTAACGCCACCGGTTTCGACGTATTCCTGCAGGACCGCGCCGGTATCGGTCACGAAAAACTGATGGAAGCCCGTAACCAGTTCCTCGGTATGGCGGCGCAAAGCAAGGTGCTCTACCAGGTGCGTCCGAACGGTCTGAACGACGAGCCGCAATACCACCTGGAAATCGACGACGAGAAGGCCCGTGCCCTGGGCTTGAGCCTGTCCGACATCAACAGCACCCTGTCGATCTCCTTCGGTAGTAGCTACGTCAACGACTTCATCGACCGCGGCCGTGTGAAGAAGGTTTACGTGCAGGGTCAGGCCGGCGCTCGCATGAGCCCTGAAGACCTGAAGAAGTGGTACGTGCGCAACAGCGCCGGCACCATGGTTCCGTTCTCCGCGTTCGCCAAGGGCGAGTGGATCTACGGTTCGCCGAAACTGGCGCGTTACAACGGTGTGGAAGCGATGGAGATCCTCGGTTCTCCGGCGCCGGGTTACTCCACCGGTGAAGCGATGGCCGAAGTCGAGGCGATTGCCAAGAAGCTGCCGGCCGGCGTGGGTATCTCGTGGACCGGTCTGTCGTACGAAGAGCGACTGTCCGGCTCTCAGGCTCCGGCGCTGTACGCCCTGTCGCTGCTGATGGTGTTCCTGTGTCTGGCGGCGCTGTATGAAAGCTGGTCGATTCCGATCGCGGTCATGCTCGTGGTGCCACTGGGGATCATCGGTGCGCTGATGGCCACCAGCCTTCGCGGTCTGTCGAACGACGTGTACTTCCAGGTGGGTCTGTTGACGACCATTGGTCTGGCGGCTAAAAACGCCATTCTGATCGTCGAATTCGCCAAGGAACTGCACGAGCAGGGACGCAGTCTGCGCGATGCGGCCATTGAAGCCTGCCGCATGCGTCTGCGACCGATCATCATGACGTCGCTGGCCTTCATCCTCGGTGTTGTACCGTTGGCTATCTCCACCGGCGCAGGCTCGGGCAGTCAACACGCGATCGGTACCGGCGTGATTGGCGGTATGCTCACCGCAACGATCCTGGCGATCTTCTGGGTCCCACTGTTCTTCGTCACTGTGTCGTCCATGGGTCAGCGCAAAAACGCCGACAAGGATGACACCATCGAAACTCCTAAAGAGGCTGGCCAATGAGCAAGTCGCTACTCTCCATCGCAGTCGCCGCGTTCGTGCTGAGCGGTTGCTCGCTGATACCGGATTATCAGCAGCCTGAAGCACCGGTGGCTGCGCAATTCCCGCAGGGCCCGGCGTACTCGCCGGCCGAGGCACCGGCGCAGGCCGCTGCCGAACAGGGCTGGAAGCAGTTTTTCCATGACCCTGCCCTGCAGCAGCTGATCCAGGTCGCCCTGGAAAACAACCGCGACCTGCGTGTCGCGGCGCTGAACATCGACGCCTACGCGGCTCAATACCGCATCCAGCGTGCCGATCTGTTCCCGGCCGTGTCGGCCAATGCCAGCGGCAGCCGTCAGCGGGTTCCGGCCCGTGCGTCGCAGACCGGTGAAGCGAACATCAACAGTTCCTACTCCGCTACCGTCGGCATCAGCGCCTACGAACTCGACCTGTTTGGTCGGGTTCGCAGCCTGAGTGAACAAGCGCTGCAACAATACTTCGCCACCGAAGAAGCGCGCCGCAGCACCCAGATCAGTCTGGTGGCCAGCGTGGCCAATGCCTACCTGACCTGGCAGGCCGACAAGGAACTGCTCAAGCTGACTCAGGACACCCTCGGTGCCTTCGAGGAAAGCTACAAGCTGACCAGCCGCAGCAATGAAGTCGGTGTGGCTTCGGCGCTGGACCTGGCACAGTCGCGCACTTCGGTCGAGAACGCCCGGGCTCAACTGGCGCGTTATACCCGCCAGGTCGCCCAGGACGAAAACAGCCTGACCCTGCTACTCGGCACCGGTGTGCCGGCCAACCTGCAAGCGGCCAAACCGCTGTCGGATGACCTGCTGGCCGACGTGCCGGCCGGCCTGCCGTCGGATCTGCTGCAACGTCGTCCGGACATCCTTCAGGCCGAATACAACCTGAAGGCGGCCAACGCCAACATCGGCGCGGCCCGCGCAGCGTTCTTCCCGAGCATCAGCCTGACCGCCAACGCGGGCAGCCTGAGCCCGGACCTGTCCGGCCTGTTCAAGGGCGGTTCGGGTACGTGGCTGTTCCAGCCGCAGATCAACCTGCCGATCTTCAACGCCGGCAGCCTGCGCGCCAGCCTCGACTACGCCAAGATCCAGAAGGACATTGGCGTGGCGAACTACGAGAAGTCCATTCAAACGGCCTTCCAGGAAGTCGCCGATGGCCTGGCCGCGCGCCAGACCTACACCGAGCAGTTGCAGGCCCAGCGTGATTTCGTCGCTGCCAACCAGGACTACTACCGTCTGGCCGAGCGTCGCTATCGCATCGGCGTCGACAGCAACCTGACCTTCCTCGATGCCCAGCGTCAGCTGTTCAGTGCCCAACAAGCCCTGATCACCGACCGCCTCGCGCAGCTGACCAGTGCGGTCAACCTGTACAAGGCACTGGGCGGTGGCTGGAATGCGCAGACCGCGCAGAACGAGCCGCTGAAAGAAGAAGCGCCGAAGATGAAGTTGTTCTGACTCAAAAAAAGCCCACTAAACAGTGGGCTTTTTATTGCAGCGACAAAACTTCAATAATCATTTTTCCTCTACTTTAAACTCTTCGACTACCACCTTTTGCTCCTCTGGTACTCCACTCTCTTTAATTCGGAACGACAAAGAACCTTCAATCAAGTTAGCTGTTAATGAAGATGAAAATTTTTTCAATTCAATTTCACCTGTACCACGAACGCCGAAGAGTCCCTCCAGCGTTCCCACTCCCCAGGTTGCGGATACCGTCGACTCACTTTCTTTTATTTCGATGGGATACGTTCCAGTAGTTAATTTACTACTGCACTTCAGTTGCAAAACTGGTGCTTCTTCACCATCGTTTCCAAAATAAGCGAGCAAAGCAAATTTTTCCCCTTTAGGGAAAAACCTAAAAGAAGTGGTATGAAGTGTTACCACCTGACCACCTATATGATGTTGCACCGTCATTGAACCAACAGGCTGCTTTGAACTATTCATATCATTCGTCCCATAAAAAATTGAATTTCATATTTACCTTGCACAATAACGTTAGGGAAAATCCGCAATCAGAACAACTGTCATATCTGACAGGTCCAGCAACAATTAAAGATGGTTGGATTTAATATTTAGATCGAAATATTCTAAATGTCAGTCATCTATCTTGCGTTCGATAATCGCCCAAAACCCGCTTTTGCCAATTGAACCCTCCAGTTAATTCCCCGCACCATTTGCCCTACAAAACCAATAACAACAGGTTCGACACCATGCTCCCGCGCCCTGCTCCATCCGGCTGATCGCCGCCGCTCGCCCCCTGATTCCATTGAATTCCTGCGCCTCAGAAACGGCCGCAGCGTCCCCGTTCGCCCAAAAAACAAGAGAGACCCGAGAACATGACAACGTCCCCTGCGCCCTACGCACTTCCCGGCCTGATCGCCCTCGCCCTGGCCGGCGTCGCGCTGCCCGCCGCGGCTGAAGATGCCGGTTTCATCGAAGGGGCCAAGGTCAACCTGAACCTGCGCAACTTCTACATCAACCGTAACTTCACCAACCCGACCAAGGCTCAGGGCAAGGCTGAAGAGTGGACGCAGAACTTCATCCTCGACGCCAAGTCCGGCTTCACCCAGGGCACCGTCGGGTTCGGCATGGATGTGCTGGGGTTGTACTCGGTGAAGCTCGATGGCGGCAAAGGCACGGGCGGCACGCAACTGTTGCCGCTCGATCGTGACGGGCGCCCCGCGGACAACTTCGGCCGCACCAACGTCGCGTTCAAGGCAAAGCTGTCGCAGACCGAAGTGAAGGTCGGCGAGTGGATGCCGGTGCTGCCGATCCTGCGTTCGGACGACGGTCGCTCCCTGCCGCAGACCTTTCGCGGCGGCCAGGTCACCTCGAAGGAAATCGACGGCTTGACCCTTTACGGCGGTCAGTTCCGCGCCAACAGCCCCCGTGACGACAGCAGCATGAGCGACATGTCGATGACCGGCAAAGCCGCTTTCACCTCCGATCGCTTCAACTTCCAGGGCGGCGAATACGTGTTCAACGACAAGCGCACCCAGATCGGCCTGTGGAACGCCGAGCTCAAGGACATCTACAGCCAGCAATACGTCAACCTGATTCACAGCCAGCCGGTCGGCGACTGGACCCTGGGCGCCAACCTCGGTTTCTTCTACGGCAAGGACGACGGCAGTGCCCGTGCCGGCGAACTCGACAACAAGACCTGGTCGGGCATGTTCTCGGCGCGATACGGCGGCAACACCTTCTACGTCGGCCTGCAAAAGCTCACCGGCGACAGCGCCTGGATGCGCGTCAACGGCACCAGCGGCGGCACTCTGGCCAACGACAGCTACAACGCAAGCTACGACAACGCGCAGGAACGTTCCTGGCAACTGCGCCACGATTACAACTTCGCCGCCCTCGGCGTGCCCGGCCTGACCCTGATGAACCGCTACATCAGCGGCGACAACGTGCACACCGGGACCATCACCGACGGCAAGGAATGGGGTCGCGAATCGGAACTGGGCTACACCGTACAAAGCGGCGCGCTCAAGAACCTGAACGTCAGATGGCGCAACTCGACCATGCGTCGTGACTTCAGCAACAACGAGTTCGACGAAAACCGTCTGATCGTCAGCTATCCGATCAGCCTGCTCTAAGGCCGCCTGTCCGAATGGCTGGCGTTGCACCAGCCATCATCTAGAGTGGAAAAACCTGAAGGACTCAGGTGCTCCACCCTCTTCGCTTCCGTTATCTGTTGATGTAGGTCCTCAAGACTTGGCCAGGTTGTCATCGGAAGACCCTGCTGATCACCGGAGGACCACCTCATGATCACCCGACTCAAACCGGCTCCCGTCGACAAGGACTGGGATGCCAAGGCGTACCAGCAGTTTTCCCGTCTCAGGCAACAACCGGTCGATGAGTTGCTCGGTCGTGTCGACCTGGACAATCCTCAACGCATTTATGACCTCGGTTGCGGGACCGGGATTGCCACGAAGGTTCTGGCAGATCGCTGGCCGCTGGCAAACCTCAAAGGCATCGACAGTTCGCAGGACATGCTTCAGGTCGCCCGTTGCCTGCCGATCAAGGCGCGCTGGCAACACGCCGACCTGCAACGCTGGAAACCCCGCAAGCCGGCCGACCTGTTGTTCGCCGCAGCCGTGCTGCACTTCATCGATGACCATCGAATGCTGTTGCCGGGATTGCTCCGCCACCTCAACCCTGGCGGTTGTCTGGCCGCGCACATGCCGGACTGGCGCGATGCGCTGTGGTACCGGCTGATGCTCGACACCCTCGACGATGCCGGCCCCGGTGGCAAACCGTTGGGCAGCCCACAACTGCGCGAGCGCATGGCGGCCCGGCCGTTATTGTCGCTGGAGGATTACTACCGTTTGCTTGCGCCACTGACCCGGTCGCTGGATATCTGGGAAACCGAGCAGTTGCAGGTGGTCGACGGCAAGTCGCCGGTATATGACTGGGTGAAGGTGTCGGCGCTGCGACCGGTGATGCTGGGGCTGACGTCAGAGGAACAGGCGCGCTTCATTTATCACTACCTGATGCGGGTGCATGCGCATTATCCGCAGGAGGAAAACGGCCATACGTTGTTTGCGTTCAAGCGGATTTTCATTGTCGCCAAGGTGTGAGGTTCGAAGGATCGCAGTCTTCAACTGGCTGCGATCCTTTGAATTCAACGATTACTCGCGTGATTCGGTGCCCAGCTCATCCCAAACCGACTCGGCCAGATGAAACGTCGCATTCGCCGCCGGAATCCCGCAGTAGATCGCGCTCTGCATGATCACTTCCTTGATCTCGCCGCGACTCACGCCATTGTTGGCCGCCGCCCGCAAGTGCAACTTGAGTTCACCTTCGCGGTTCATGCCGATCAGCATGGCGATGGTGATCAGGCTGCGGGTGTGACGCGGCAGGCCCGGGCGAGTCCAGATATCGCCCCAGGCGTGACGGGTGATCATCTCCTGGAATTCCGAGTTGAACTCGGTCAGCGTGGTCAGGCTGCGATCGACATGAGCGTCGCCGAGCACCGCGCGGCGCACTTGCATGCCGTCGTCGTAACGTTGTTTCTCGTCCACGGGAATCCCCTCAATCGGCCAGCAAAAAGGTCAGCACACGGTCGCTGAACGCGTCGCCGGCCTGAACGTTGGAAAGGTGCGCCGCATAAAACTCGGCGTACTCGGCACCGCGCACGTGCTCCTGAATGAAATGCCCGCCGGACGGTGGCGTCACTGCATCTTCGGTACCGGCGATCACCAGCAGCGGCGTCGTGATCGACGACAACTGCTCACGGAAATCCGCATCGCGCACCGCCGCGCAGTTGGCGGCATAACCTTCAGGATGGGTCGCGGCCAGCATGTCGGTGATCTGCTTGGCCGCCGCCGGATGGGCGGCGGAAAAATCCGGAGTAAACCAGCGGGCAATCGACGCATCACGCAGCGCGACCATCGCCGCCGGGCCGTCGCGCAGCACGGTTTCGATGCGCGGATTCCACACCGACGGGTCGCCGATTTTCGCCGCAGTGTTGCACACGATCAGTTTGTTCAGACGTTGGCCGGCGTTGATCCCCAGCCACTGGCCGATCAGGCCGCCCATCGACAGACCGCAGAAATGCGCGCGTTCGATATGCAGCGCATCCAGCAGCGCCAGCACGTCGCGGCCCAGTTGCTCGATGCTGTAAGGGCCCGGAGTCACCAGCGACTGGCCGTGCCCGCGCGTATCAAAACGCAGCACGCGAAAATGTTCGGTGAAGGCCGGCATCTGCACGTCCCACATGTGCAGGTCGGTGCCCAGCGAGTTCGACAGCACCAGCACCGGCGCATCGACCGGGCCTTCCAATGTGTAATGCAGTTCGCCATCGGCGAGTTGAACGAAAGCCACAGCCCTCTCCTTTCAATCAGACAATGCGTTGTGTTCGGCCACTGCCCGCTCGACCCAGACCTGCGCCTGACCAAGGTAGTGGGCGGGATCGAGCAGATGATCCAGTTCGGTAGCACTCAGTTCGGCGGTTACCTGCGGTTCGTCACCGAGTACCGCCCGCAGTTGCCGCTGTTCGGCCACCGCCCGTTTGCAGCATTGCTCGAGCAGATGATGCGCGGTATCGCGGCCGACCCGTTGCGCGAGCACAATGCTCACCGCTTCGGCCAGCACCAGGCCTTGGGTCAGTTCCAGATTACGGGCCATGCGCGCGGCATCGACTTCCAGACCGTCGGCCAGCAGCCGGGCCTGTTTCAGCGCGCCGGACACCAGGCAGCAGATTTCCGGCAGGGTTTCCCATTCGGCGTGCCACAGGCCAAGGCTGCGTTCGTGCTCCTGAGGCATGGCGCTGAACAGCGTCGACACCAGCCCCGGCACCCGCGTCGCCGCGCCGATCAACACCGCCGCGCCCACCGGATTGCGTTTGTGCGGCATGGTCGAGGAACCGCCCTTGCCCGGCGCCGAGGGTTCGAACACTTCCGCCGCTTCGGTCTGCATCAACAGGCTGATGTCGCGGCCGAATTTGCCGAGGCTGCCGGCAATCAGCCCAAGCACAGCGCCAAATTCGACGATGCGATCACGCTGGGTATGCCAAGGCTGTTCCGGCAAAGTCAGTTGCAGTTCTTCGGCCAGCGCCCGGGCAATCGGCAACGCCTGCTCGCCGAGCGCGGCGAGGGTGCCGGACGCGCCGCCAAATTGCAGCACCAGCAACCGTGGCTTGAGTTCGCGCAGACGCTGCCGGCTGCGGGTCACGGCGCCGAGCCAGCCGGCGATCTTCATGCCGAGCGTCACCGGCGTCGCATGTTGCAGCCAGGTGCGCCCGGCCAGCGGTATCGCGGCGTGGCGCTGCGCCTGACTGGCGAGGGAGTCGGCCAGTTGCGCCAGCTCCCCTTCAATCAACTCCAGCGCCTGACGCAATTGCAGCACCAGCCCGGAATCCATCACATCCTGGCTGGTAGCGCCCAGATGCACGTAGCGCTCGGCTTCGGCATCGGTTGCGGCGATCTGTTTGCCCAACGCCTTGACCAGCGGAATCGCCGAATTGCCGGCCGTGGCAATCGCCTCGCCCAACGCTGCAAAATCAAACAACCCGGCGCGGCAGGCGTTTTCGATCGACGCCACAACACTCGCCGGAATCAACCCGACCCGCGCTTCGGCGCGGGCCAGCGCCGCTTCGAAGTCGAGCATCGCCTGCACCCGGCCCTGATCACAGAACACGTCGCGCATATCGCGGGCAGTAAAGTAGGCATCGAACAATTGATTGCCCGGTCGCTGAGTCATAAACAGTCCTTGCCGGCGCGGGCCGATGTGGCCCGCGCGCATCGGTTTTAAAGGTCGTGGTGCAAATACTTCGCTTCTTTGGGCAGGCGCAGGCTGAACAGGAACGCCACGGCCATCATGATCGTGACATACCAGTAGAACGCGTTTTCCATCCCTCCAGCCTTGAGGCTCAGGGCGACGTATTCTGCCGAACCGCCGAAGATCGCGTTGGCCACCGCATACGCCAGGCCGACGCCGAGGGCGCGGACTTCCGGCGGGAACATTTCGGCTTTAACCAGGCCGCTGATAGAGGTGTAGAAACTGACGATCGCCAGCGCCACGGTGATCAGCACAAAAGCCAGGAACGGGCTGCTGACGCTTTTCAGGCTCAGCAGGATCGGCACGGTGAACAGCGTACCAAGGGCACCGAACCAGAGCATCGAGTTACGCCGGCCGATCTTGTCGGCGAGCATGCCGAACAGCGGCTGCATGCACATATATAAGAAGAGCGCGCCGGTCATGATGAAGCTGGCGGTCTTGGCGTGCATGCCGGCGGTGTTCACCAGGTATTTCTGCATATACGTGGTGAAGGTGTAGAAAATCAGCGAGCCGCCGGCGGTGTAACCGAGCACGGTGATGAACGCAGCCTTGTGGTCGCGCAACAGCGCACTGATGCTGCCGGCGTCCTTGTGCTCACGCGTTTCCTTGTTGGTGGTTTCTTTCAGCGTGCGTCGCAGGAACAACGAAATAAGCGCCGCCACCGCCCCGACCACGAACGGAATCCGCCAGCCGTAGGCACGCAATTCCTCTTCGGACAGGAACTGTTGCAGGATCACCACCAGCAGCACCGCCAGCAGTTGCCCGCCGATCAGGGTCACGTACTGGAACGAGGCAAAGAAACCGCGCTGGCCCTTGAGCGCGACTTCGCTCATATAGGTCGCCGTGGTGCCGTACTCACCGCCCACCGACAGGCCTTGCAGCAGACGCGCGAACAGCAGCAGCAACGGCGCCCAGACGCCGATGTCCTTGTAAGTTGGCAGACAGGCGATCAGCAACGAGCCGAAGCACATCATCAGGATCGAGATCAGCATCGAGTTCTTGCGCCCGTGCTTGTCGGCCACCCGACCGAATATCCAGCCGCCGATCGGTCGCATCAGGAACCCGGCGGCGAATACGCCTGCCGTGTTTACCAGTTGCACCGTGGGGTTGTCGGAGGGGAAGAACGCCGGGGCGAAATAGATCGCGCAGAAGGCGTAGACGTAGAAGTCGAACCATTCGACGAGGTTGCCGGACGACGCGCCGACAATGGCAAAGATGCGCTTGCTGCGCTCTTCACCGGTGTAATGGGAGGTGAGGGTTGTCATTGTTTTTCACTCGATAGGGACAGTGAGAGTCTAGACACACTTCGCAACAGTCCCGTTCCACATTGGATCACCAACCAGACCCGATCTCTGATCGTTCCCACGCTCCGCGTGGGAATGCCGCCATGGACGCTCTGCGTCCACTGTGACGCGGAGCGTCACGGTATGCATTCCCACGCAGAGCGTGGGAACGATCAGTATCCGGTTCAATAATCGAAGAACACGGTTTCCGCATCAGTGCCCTGCAGGATCACATTCCACTGATAAACACCCGCTGCATCCGGCTTCGCCAGCAACGTGGCGCGGCGCTCGGCCGGTACGCATTCGAGCAGCGGGTCATTGACGTTCGCCGGATCGCCTTCGAAATAAATCCGTGTCAGCAAGTGCTTCACCAGGCCGCGCGCGAACACCAGCACCACCAGGTGCGGCGCCTGGGTCGTGCCCTTCAGGCCTTCGACCGTGCCCGGCTTGATCGTGGTGAAACGGAAGCGCCCTTCGGCATCCACCGGCACCCGGCCGAAGCCTTCGAAATTCGGGTCGAGCGGTTTGGCCTGCTCGTCATCCGGGTGATCGTATTTGCCGGCGGCGTTGGCCTGCCAGACTTCGAGCATGGCGTCGTTGACGACATCGCCGTTGCCGTCCACCACTTGCCCGCTGATCGCCACGCGCTGGCCGAGGGTCAGTTCATTGGCGAGGTGCTCACGGTTCAGCCAGGTCAGGCCGATGTGGTAATACGGCCCGACGGTGTGGGACGTGGTCGCAGTCAGGGTCATCTCATTTCTCCATCGGCGTGGCTTCGCGGCCGCGCAGCACGATGTCCCAGCGATAAGCGAGGGCGTAGGACGGAATGGTTTTTTCCAGATCGAAAGCGGCGATCAGGCGTTCCTTGGCCGAGGTGTCCGGCACGCAGTTGTAGATCGGGTCGTACGCCAGCAGCGGATCGCCCGGGAAATACATCTGCGTGACCAGGCGCGTCAGAATGCTCGGCCCGAACAGCGAAAAATGTACGTGCGCCGGGCGCCAGGCGTTGTGGTGATTGCCCCATGGATAAGCGCCGGGCTTGATGGTCTGGAATTGATACCAGCCGTCGGCATCGGTCACGGTGCGGCCGGTGCCGGTGAAGTTCGGGTCCAGCGGTGCGTCGTGCAGGTCGCGGGCGTGGTTGTAACGACCGGCGGCGTTGGCCTGCCAGATCTCCACCAGAATTCCCGGCACCGGCAGACCGTCTTCGTCGAGCACACGCCCGTGAATGATGATCCGCTCGCCCAATGGCTCACCTGGATGCTGGGCGGTCAGATCGTTGTCAGTGTCGGCCACACGCTCGGCACCGATGGTCGGGCCGGTGATTTCCGACAGCGAATGCGGCAGAAACACCAACGGCTTGGACGGCGAGCGCAGATTGGTGGATTGATAGGTCGGATGCAGGTACGGCGGCTGGGTGCCTTCCTGCGGGCGGCGGTAACCAGGCTTGTCAGTCATTTCGCTTTCCTCTGTTCTTTTTCGTCACGGCTTGCGTCAGACGCATTCGATGGCCAGGGCCAGACCCTGGCCGACACCGACGCACATGGTCGCCAGACCTTTCTTGCCACCGGTCTTTTCCAGCTGATGCAGCGCGGTCAGCACCAGACGCGCGCCGCTCATGCCCAACGGATGACCCAAGGCAATCGCGCCGCCGTTCGGGTTGACCTGGGCCGCGTCGTCCGCCAGCCCCAGTTCGCGCAGCACCGCCAGACCCTGGCTGGCAAAAGCTTCGTTGAGTTCGATCACATCGAAGTCGCTGACCGCCACGCCGAGACGCTCGGTGAGCTTGCGCACCGCCGGCACCGGGCCGATGCCCATCACCCGTGGAGCGACCCCGGCGCTGGCCATGCCCAGCACTTTGGCGCGAGCGGTCAGGCCGTGTTTTTTCACCGCCTCGGCCGAAGCCAGAATCAGCGCGGCGGCACCGTCATTCACGCCCGAAGCGTTGCCGGCGGTGACCGTCTTGTCCGGGCCGTTGACCGGTTTGAGTTTGCTCAACGCTTCAAGCGTGGTGTCGGCGCGAGGGTGTTCGTCCTGGCTGACCACGGTTTCGCCCTTCTTGTGGGCGATCCGCACTTCGACGATTTCCTCGGCGAAGTAGCCGGCAGCCTGGGCAGCGGCAGTACGTTGCTGGCTGCGCAGCGCGAAAGCGTCCTGGTCCTCGCGGGAAATTTCGTAATCGTCGGCGACGTTGTCGGCGGTCTGCGGCATCGCATCCACGCCGTACTGGGCCTTCATCAACGGGTTGATGAAACGCCAGCCGATGGTGGTGTCTTCCAGCTTCAAGTTGCGCGAGAACGCCGCATCAGCCTTGCCCATCACGAACGGCGCGCGGGACATCGACTCGACGCCGCCGGCAATCGCCAGCTGCATTTCGCCACTGGCGATGGCGCGGAACGCCGTGCCAATGGCGTCCATGCCCGACGCGCAAAGACGGTTGAGGGTGACGCCCGGCACACTTTCCGGCAGACCGGCCAGCAGCAGCGCCATGCGCGCGACGTTGCGGTTGTCTTCGCCCGCCTGGTTGGCGCAGCCGAGGAATACTTCGTCGATGGCGCTCCAGTCCACCGACGGATTGCGCTCCATCAGGGCCTTGATCGGCACGGCGGCCAGGTCGTCAGCGCGAACCGCCGCCAGACCGCCACCGAAACGACCGATGGGCGTACGAATCGCATCGCAGATATAAACGTCGCGCATCATGCTTCTCCCGGTGCTTGGCCGTGGGCCGCTGCGGTACGGGCTTCGAGATCGCGCAGGGCGGTCAGCTCGACTTCGGTCGGTTCAGTAGTGGTGGCCACGCTGTCGGCAAAACGAATGGCCCAACCGGTAGCGGCGACCACTTGCTCACGGGTCACGCCCGGGTGCAGCGCGGTGACCACGAACTCGTTGGTGCCCTCTTCCGGCTCCATGATGCACAGGTCGGTGATGATCCCGACCGGCCCGGCGCCCAGCAGGCCCAGACGTTTGCGCGAATCGCCGCCCTCGCCATGGCCGACCGAGGTAATGAAATCGAGCTTGTCGACAAACGAGCGCGCCGACTGTTTAAGGATGATCAGCACGCTTTTCGCGGAGCCGGCGATCTCCGGCGCACCGCCGGCACCCGGCAAGCGCACTTTCGGCTGGTGATAGTCGCCGACCACGGTGGTGTTGATGTTGCCGAAACGGTCGACCTGCGCTGCGCCGAGGAAACCGACGTCGATGCGCCCGCCCTGCAGCCAGTAGCGAAAAATCTCTCCGGTGGGCACGACAGTGTCAGCAGTTTCCGCCAGTTCGCCGTCACCGATCGACAGTGGCAATACGCTGGGTTTGGCGCCGATCGGGCCGGATTCGTAGATCAGCACCACGTCCGGCGACGAGGTCAGGCGCGCCAGGTTGGCGGCTTTCGACGGCAGGCCGATGCCGACGAAGCACACCGAGCCGTTCTTCAGGCGACGGGCCGCGGCGACGGTCATCATTTCATTGGTGGTGTAAGTCATTACTTGGCCTCCGAAGCAGCGGCCAACTTGGCCTGGAACTCGCTGAAATCAGCGCAGCCATGGATGTATTCGTTGATCCACGCAGTAAACGTCTCACGGTCGCGGGCGATCGGATCCCACGCCTGATAGAAACGGTTGTCACGCTCGGTGTAACCGTGGGCGTAGGACGGATGTGCGCCACCGGGTACATGACAGACCGCGCTCAAGGCCCAGGTCGGCAGCACGCAGGCGTTCATCGGCGCGTTGAGGTTGTCGACGATTTCTTCGACGGTGACGATGCAACGCTTGGCGGCCAGTGCGGCTTCTTTCTGCACACCGAGAATGCCCCACAGCAGCACGTTGCCCTGACGGTCGGCCTTCTGGGCGTGGATCACGGTCACGTCCGGACGCACCGACGGCACCGCCGCCAGCACTTCGCCGGTGAACGGGCAAGTCACGGATTTGATCAGCGGGTTGACCTTCGGCAGGTCGGAACCGGCGTAGGCCCGCAGCACTGCGAACGGTAGGCCGGAGGCGCCGGCGACGTAGGCGTTGGCCAGGTCGGCGTGGCTGTGCTCTTCGATTTCCAGGGCGTGCGGCCATTGTTTCTCGACCGCGTCGCGCAGACGGTGCAGCGAACCTACGCCAGGGTTGCCGCCCCAGGAGAAGATCAGCTTGCGTGCACAGCCGGCGCCGATCAGTTGGTCGTAGATCAGGTCAGGCGTCATCCGCACCAGGGTCAGATCTTTCTTGCCCTGACGAATGATTTCATGACCCGCCGCCGTAGGGATCAGGTGAGTGAAGCCTTCGAGCGCAACGGTGTCGCCGTCGTTGACGAATTGCTTCACCGCGTCGTGCAGCGAAAGGATCTCAGCCATGGAGCGGGCTCCCGTTTTTGTAATGAATCGCCAGTGAATAAAAAGGCGCGAGGTTCTGCGCCGGAGTCACTGAAGATTAAGCCGCTGATTTTCGCCAAACAATCCGATAATCGACTGAGTGTTCGTTTATCGAACAGATTGTTATCAACCTATCTTTCCGTCACTGATCGTTCCCACGCTCTGGGTGGGAATGCAGCCCGGGACGCTCCGCGTTCCTTCGGGATCCCAACGTGGAGCCACCGCTGAGGCCAGTTCGACGTGGGAACGATCCTGCAATGAAACTCAAGTCGCGTCCGCGTGACTGACCAGGCCCTTGATCACGACCGCTGCCGTAGCCAGGCCCGCCGGAATCACCAGCGCTGTCAGCACTTGCTCGAAATTCCAGCCCAGGCCCAACAGGGTGGCGCCCATCCACGCCCCGAGAATCGCGCCGAAGCGGCCGATCCCGAGCATCCACGAGACACCGGTCGCGCGTCCCTGAGTCGGATAAAACCGCGCCGCCAGTGAGGGCATCGCCGATTGCGCGCCGTTGACGCACATGCCCGCCACCAGCACCAGCGTCGCCAGCAACGTGATGTTGCCCAGACTCTGCCCCACCGCGTAGGCAAACACCCCGGCCAGCAGGTAGAAAATGCCGATGACCTTGTGCGGATTGAACCGGTCCATCGCCCAGCCTACGCCGACCGCGCTCAACACCCCGCCGAACTGGAACAGCGCGCCGATGAACGCTGCCTGCTCCATGCTCGCACCGCTGTCGCGCATCAGGGTCGGCAGCCAACTGGTCAACAGATAAACGATCACCAGACCCATGAAGTAGGTCAGCCACAGCAGCAACGTACCGACGCTGTAGGTGCCGGAGAAAATCACCGCGAACACGTTGCGTGCTTTGACGGTTTTCTGTTCCGGCACACTGAAACTCGCGGCCTGAGCGACGGTGGCAGGATCAATGGGTGCGAGAGTCTTGCGTACCTTGTCGGTGCCGCGATTGCGCACTACCAGATAACGCGCCGATTCCGGCAACCAGAGCAGCAACACCACAGCGAGGATCAGAGGCAGAATCCCGCCGATCAGCAATAGACTGTGCCAGCCAAATGCCGGGATCAGCTTGGCCGAAATAAATCCGCCGCCGGCCATGCCGAGGTTGAAGCCGCAGAACATGCTGGTCACCAGCAACGACTTCTTGCGCTCCGGGGTGTATTCCGACAGCAGCGTGGTAGCGTTCGGCATGCCGGCCCCCAGCCCCAGACCGGTGAGGAAGCGCAGCACCAGCAACTGATCGACGTTGGTCGCGTAGGCCGAGGCCAGGCTGAAACCACCGAACAGAAAAACCGCGCCGACCAGTACGACTTTTCGCCCGAAGCGGTCAGCCAGCGGACCGGAGCCCAGCGCACCGAAGACCATGCCGATCAGCGCGGCGCTCATCACCGGGCCGAGGCTGGCGCGGTCGATGCCCCAGTCCTGGGAAAGCGCCGGAGCAATAAAACCCATGGCCGCGGTGTCGAGGCCATCGAGGAACACAATCAGGAAACACAGGATCACGACGCGCCACTGATAGCGCGAGATCGGTTGGGCATTGATGAAGGACTGCACATCGAGGCAGTGACCTACAGCGGACTGAGGCTGGTTCATTATTTTTATTCCACGCAAAAAACGCAGTCGAACGGCGGCCGGCCAGAGAGCGGCACGGTCACAACTATATAAGGAAGAAATCGGGCGTTGCGCTAATGCCGGCAACAGGAACAGGAGCGGCGACAGTCGGGGAACGTGCGCATGGGAAGTTGCCTCTTGTCATTATTATGGGAGTCGACAATCCGGCGAGCTCATTCACATTCGCGCCGGATGACGCTGCCGCGACATTAATGATCCGAGGGTTTTAGCGTCAATTCGATAAACGCAACTCTGTGCGTTTATCGAACAGGTTCATCAGGCGAACAACTGCGCACTGAGGTCACGACTGGCGCTCAACAGGCCGGGCAGAAAGCGCTGCTCAAGTTCGGTGCGGCTGACGCGACCGGCGTGGGTGCTGACATTGAGCGCGGCCACCACCTGGCCGGAAGCATCGTAGACCGGCACGGCAATCGAACGCAGGCCTTGCTCCAGTTCCTGATCGACGATGCACCAGCCCTGCTGCCGGACTTCCTGCAAACATTCGAGCAAGGCGTCGGGGGTGTGAATCGTGCGGCTGGTCTTGGCCACCAGTTCGGCGTGGTCGAGGTATTCGCGCAGCGAGGTGTCGTCCAGCGCTGCCAGCAGAATCCGTCCCATGGACGTGCAATACGCCGGCAAACGCCCGCCCACCGAGAGGTCAACCGAAATCAGACGCTGAGTGGTTGCCGAACGGGCGATGTAGAGGATGTCGTCGCCCTCCAGTGTGGCCATGTTGCAGGCTTCGTGCAGTTGCTCGCTCATGCGATCAAGGTACGGCTGGGCCGAGACCGCCAGCGGTGTCGAGGACAGATAGGCGTGTCCGAGGGTCAGCACTTTGGGCAGAAGTGAATAAGTGCGCCCGTCGGTGGTGGCGTAGCCGAGTTTGATCAGTGTGTGCAGGCAACGGCGCACGGCGGCGCGGGGAATTTCCGTGCGGTGGCTGATCTGGGCGATGGTCAGGTGGCGCTTGCGCTCCTGAAACGCCTGCACCACCGCCAGGCCACGGGCCAGTGAGGTCATGAAATCCGGATCGCCGGTCAGGGCCTGGATACGCTTGGCCGGCGAAGCGACGATCGGCGGCGCTACCGAGGTGAAGGAATTGCGCATTTGATCGTTCATGTGGTTCCTTTTTTTCTTGTTCGGATCAACGGCTATACAAGCGGCTCGCCGGCAGATACACAAGCGACAGACCGCCAACATCGGGCGATTATCGAACCGTCGACCGATAATCGCAATCGCCCTGACCTCCTCCGGCGGGCTGCTCCGAGCAGTTTTGAACCTGGAACGCCTGCATAGTTAACGAGCCTTAGTTGTCCGACTAAATGGCGCCAGAAATCAAACACTGCGCAACAAAGATGCAACTATTGCCGGAAGTTGCACGTCACAAAACAATCACACATGCGCAAACGTTTTTAACTTGGCAAAGATAGTCAATCCCGAATCGGCCGCTATAATGCACCTCAGTGACACCGCGCTTTTTATTTGCCGACGGTGCCACCCGCTGGCGCGATGTCCATCGCCGCCAGCCCCGGCCAGCGCCTGATGCTCATTGCTCATTGCTCATGCACCGCCAGCGCGCTCGCTGAAACAGGAAACTGATGCTGCGTCAGTTTTAATCTGGTGCCGTAGCCGCCTGCAACATGGAAGTCCCGGCCGTCTTCCCGATAACACCGCTGCCTGTCCAGGCAAGCGTTGGTCGACGAACCGGTTAAATGCTTCATGCAGTGCGTTCACCGGATATTTATCTCAACTCATACAGGTAGCACTGTGACGAAAGACGAACTGCGCGCGGAACTTGAGCGCCAGGAACAACGTTACAAGGAAGTTTACGGCGGGGAAGTCACCACCTACGCCGCCCAGCCCGAACCGGAACGCAAAGCCTGGCGTAAACGCCCTACCGTTCAGGATCAGGTCTTCCAGCAAGAACTGAAAAAAATGGAAGAGGAACTCAAAGCCGAAGAGCCTTGAAACCGTTCTTTGCATCTTTCGAGGGTAAGCGTACTCACCGGGTTACAAGCACGGTGGACTGACGATGCCTTGCGCGCCCGCTACCCGCGGGCAGCGGCCAATTCCCCCTGTATTGCGCAGGTCTGGAGTGTGTCAGACGCGTTTCTCAGATATTTCATACAAGTTTCAGCCTCCTCCCGACAACCGGCCAATTCGCCTACGCCTCGCATTTTTATCAATTGAATCAATGGCTTGCAAAACCCTGCAGAAAACTGGGGTAATGCACCTTGATACAAAATAATTTGGCGAAGTCGGTAACCGATGAGCAGGTAGGGGATCGATTTCCAGTCTTTTCTGGCATAATCGCGCCCCCTTATGACCGGGTCAGAAAACCTTCATGATCGATTTATTCAGCGGACTGGATGCCTGGGTGCTTGTGAGCCTCCTGCTCGCCCTGACATTTGTCCTCGCCTTCGAGTTCATCAATGGATTTCATGACACCGCTAACGCGGTAGCCACTGTTATCTACACCAAAGCGATGCCGCCTCACCTGGCGGTGTTCTTCTCGGGCGTGTTCAACTTCCTCGGCGTATTGCTGGGCGGCGTTGGCGTGGCGTATGCCATCGTGCACCTGCTGCCCGTAGAACTGTTGATCAACGTAAACACCGGCCATGGTCTGGCAATGGTGTTCTCGCTGCTCGCCGCCGCGATCGCCTGGAACCTGGGCACCTGGTACTTCGGTATCCCGGCCTCCAGTTCGCACACGCTGATCGGTTCGATCCTCGGTGTCGGCCTGGCCAACGCCCTGATCAACGAAATTCCACTGGCCGACGGCGTCAACTGGCAGAAAGCGATCGATATCGGCGCCTCGCTGGTGTTCTCGCCGATGGCGGGCTTCCTCATCGCCGCGCTGGTGCTGATCGGCCTGAAATGGTGGCGCCCGCTGTCGAAGATGCACAAGACGCCGGAACAGCGCCGCAAGATCGACGACAAGAAGCACCCGCCGTTCTGGAACCGTCTGGTCCTGGTGATCTCGGCCATGGCCGTAAGCTTCGTGCACGGTTCCAACGACGGTCAGAAAGGTATCGGCCTGATCATGCTGGTACTGATCGGTATCGTGCCTGCGCAGTTCGTCCTCGACCTGAACAGCACCACCTACCAGATCGAGCGTACTCGTGACGCGACCCTGCATCTGAGCCAGTTCTACAAGCGCAACGCCGACACCCTGGGCGAGTTCCTGGCGCTGGGCAAAAGCGTGGAAGGCGACCTGCCGGAGAAATTCCGTTGCAACCCGCAACAGACCGAACCGACCATCGCCGCCCTGCTCGACACCCTTAAAGGTGTAGCGGACTACCACTCGCTGTCCTCGGAAAGCCGCATCGAAGTGCGTCGTTACCTGCTCTGCCTGGACGACACTGCGAAGAAGGTCAGCAAACTGCCAGGCCTGGCCCCGCGTGAGAAATCCGACCTGGACAAGCTGCGCAAAGACCTGACCACCACCACCGAATACGCCCCGTTCTGGGTGATTCTGGCGGTCGCCCTGGCCTTGGGCCTGGGCACCATGGTCGGCTGGAAACGCGTGGTACTGACCATCGGCGAGAAGATCGGCAAGCAAGGCATGACCTACTCGCAAGGCATGTCGGCCCAGATCACCACCGCCAGCCTGATCGGCCTGGCCAACATCTTCAGCCTGCCGGTTTCCACCACCCACGTCCTTTCCTCGGGCGTGGCCGGCACCATGGTCGCCAACAAAAGCGGCCTGCAAGGCGGCACGGTGAAAACCATCCTGCTGGCCTGGGTCCTGACCCTGCCGGCCACCGTCGCCCTGTCGGCCGGCCTGTTCTGGCTGGCGTCGAAAGCGCTGGGTAGCTGATAGACAGCTGTAATGAAAAAGGCGTGATTCGCAAGGATCACGCCTTTTTTATTGCTTCTGTCTCGTCCTGAATAAGGTTTACACCTTCTGACCCATTCTCAGGAGGGAGTAATGAATACAGGAAAAAGGCGCAGT
>NZ_JAKUMP010000017.1:0-141777 GCF_026341415.1 Pseudomonas sp. MCal1 | reverse complement strand
GCTCGCACGAACATCATCAATCAAATCGGCGTTCTTGTTTGTGTGTTTCCCGAGATTCCGTGAAGAACCTTTTTTTTGCGTGCTGATTAAGTATGCGAACTCATTCAATTCGGGCGCCGAGCGTCCGGTCGATCAACAAGGGAGCAATCGAATGACAGGGAGGCTCGCTCATCTGCTTCGGCCCAACGGTTATTTCAGCCTGATGGCCTGGGTGCTGGCGGCGCTGCTGTTCATCAATCGCCTGAGCAGCATGGTCAAGCTGTTCATGGCGTTGTACTTGCGCCAGGAACTGGGGCTGGCGATCGAAACCGTCGGCTGGCTGCTGTCGGCGTATGGCGGTGGCTTGCTGATCGGCTCGATGCTCGGCGGGTGGCTCAGCGACCAAGTGCGCACGGCGCGACTGACGGCGGTGCTGTTTTTCATCTCTGCGTGGGTTCTGGTGTTGCTGGGGCTGGTCACGCAAGTGCCGTTGCTGGCCGGGTTGCTGTTGCTCAGCGGCACGCTCGACGGCGCGATCCGTACGCTGCATCAACGCTTGATCATGGAGTATTGCGAGGTTGGGCAGCGTCCACGGGCGCAGGCGTTGAGTCGCATCGCCAGGAACCTCGGGATGGCCGCTGCCGGTGTGGCGGGCGGTGTTCTGGCGCAAGTGGATTTTCGTTGGGTGTTTTTCATCAGCGCCGGGCTCACGCTGCTGGCGCTGCTCTGGTTTGTTCGCACGACCTGGCGCCGGCCGGTGCTGGACGCTGAGGAGGCGCCGCAGGCGCAATCGAGTGCGGGCCTGCCGTATCGCGACAAGCCATTCCTCTGGCTGCTGGCAGCGACCCTCCTTCTGGGTATGGCGTTCGACACGGTCTACAGCACCTTGGGCAACTACCTTCGCGACTATTACCGCTTGAGTACCGAGGCCATCGGCTGGCAGTTCGCGATCAATGCGATTCTGGTCGTGGCTTTGCAGATTCCCATGTCGCACTGGGGGGAACGCTGGGGCGCGCGCCGGCCGTTGATCGCCGGTTGTGTGCTGCTGGCGGTCGGGCTCGGCATGTTGCCGCTGGGTTCCGGGTTGTTTTATGCCTGCCTCTCGACCGTGATCTGGACGCTGGGGGAGGCATTGTTCATGCCACCGTTGAACGTGCTGGTGATGCAACATGCGCAAACCGGAAAAAGCGGTCGCTATTTCGGCCTGTTCTTCATGGCCTGGAGTGCGAGTTCGCTGCTGTCGCCCGTGCTCGGCGGGCAGCTTTATGGCCAGTTCGGGGGCCACAGTGTCTGGCTGGCGAGTGCCGCGCTGGCCTTGCTGTCTATGCCGCTGATTTATCAGGCGACCCGAGTTCGACCCGCAAGAGGCGCAGGCGCTTAGCTGATCCGGTTATGGACGTTATTCGAAAGCGGTCTGTCCAGGCACGGCATTTCCGGGCGTTGGTTAGCGTCCCATCTGGTGAACCCGGCTGATCGGAACTAGATTTCAATCAGCGTCAGGTCAGGCATGAATTTCTCACCTGGAACAGGATGGAATCGGCTATGAAAAACAGGTTGCTACGCGTTTTGTTGCTGTTGAAAGTGATGGTGATGCTGTCCCTCGGCACCGCGACGGCCTGGGCCGAGTGCGAGGATCACGATACTCAGGCCTTTAGCGGGCCGGTCGGGCACAGCGCGCTGATGCTGGCCAAGTCCGAGTCCGAGCCGGGCGATCAGGGCCAGGGCGGCAGTGCCGACGATGACGACGACACCACCGATGAGCCGGACACCGACGATCCGGACGAAGGTGACAGCCAGACGTAGATTCCGGGCAAAAGAAAACCCCTTCTTTCCCGATCGATGCGCAATCGAGGCAGAAGGGGTTTGGGCAACTCATCAACAACCCGCCCCGGAAAACGGGGCGGGTTTTTTCATGCCGCGCCGTCGAGGAACTGCTCGGCGTAGTGGCACGCTACCTGACGGGTGTCGAGCTGGCGCAGGGCCGGCTCTTCGCTGCTGCAACGCGCGGTGGCGTACGGGCAGCGCTTGTGGAACGCGCAGCCAGGCGGCGGGTTCAGCGGGTTGGGCAGCTCGCCGACGATCTTGATTTTCGGCTTGTCCGGATCCGGATGGATAGTCGGCGTCGCCGACAGCAGCGCCTGGGTGTACGGGTGCAGAGGACGGGCATAGATGTCCTCTTTCGGACCGATTTCCACCGGACGACCGAGGTACATCACCATCACGTCATCGGCCACGTGCTGCACCACCGCCAGGTTGTGCGAGATGAACACGTAACCGGTGTTGAACTCCTGCTGCATGTCCATGAACAGGTTCAGCACCTGCGCCTGGATCGACACGTCCAGCGCCGAGGTCGGTTCGTCCGCCACCAGCACTTTCGGTTGCAGCATCATGGCGCGGGCCAGCGCGATACGTTGACGCTGACCGCCGGAGAACATGTGCGGATAACGCTGGTAGTGCTCGGGACGCAAGCCGACCTGCTTCATCATCGCCTGGACTTTCTCGCGACGCTCGGAAGCACTCAGGTTGGTGTTGATCAACAGCGGCTCGGCCAGTTGATCACCGATTTTCTGCCGTGGGTTCAACGAGGCGTACGGGCTCTGGAACACCATCTGCACGTCTTTGCGCAGTTGTTTGCGCTGGGCCTTGTCGGCGCCTGCCACTTCCTGCCCGGCGATTTTCAGGGAACCGGACGACGGCTCCTCGATCAGGGTCAGGGCGCGGGCGAGGGTGGATTTGCCGCAGCCCGATTCACCAACGACGGCGAGGGTCTTGCCGGCTTCCAGCTCGAACGACACGCCGTTGAGGGCGCGCACGGTGGCGTGGCCCTTGAACAGGCCACGGGAGACTTCGTAGTGACGGGTCAGGTCGCGGGCGGTAAGTACGACGGCCATTACGCCACCTCCTGGTTCAGCGGATAGAAGCAGCGGGCGAGGCTGTGGCTTTTCGGGTCAAGGGTCGGACGCTGCGCGCGGCAGCTGTCTTGCACGTACGGGCAGCGCGGCGACAGCAGGCAGCCTTGCGGGCGGTCGTAACGGCCGGGAACGATGCCTGGCAGTGTGGCCAGACGCGCGGCACCCTGGCTGTGTTCCGGAATCGCCTTGAGCAGCGCTTCGCTGTACGGGTGGGCCGGGATGTCGAACAGTTGCGGCACCTGACCGACTTCAACGGCTTGACCGGCGTACATCACGCACACGCGCTGGGCGGTTTCAGCCACGACGGCGAGGTCGTGGGTGATCAGCACCAGGCCCATGTTCTGCTCTTTCTGCAGCGCCAGCAGCAGGTCCATGATCTGGGCCTGGATGGTTACGTCGAGTGCAGTGGTCGGCTCGTCTGCGATCAGCAGTTTCGGCTCGCCGGCAATTGCCATGGCGATTGCCACACGCTGGCTCATGCCGCCGGACAATTGGTGCGGATAGGCATCCATACGGCTGGCGGCGCCGGGGATCTCAACCTTTTCCAGCAGCTCGATGGCGCGCTTGCGGGCGGCCTTGCCGGACATTTTCAGGTGCAGGCGCAGCACTTCTTCGATCTGGAAACCGACGGTGTAGCTCGGGTTGAGCGCGGTCATCGGGTCCTGGAACACCATCGCCAGGTCTTTGCCGACGATCTGCCGACGCTGGCGGTTGTTCAGCTTGAGCATGTTCTTGCCGTCGAAGCTCAGCGAGTCGGCAGTCACGATGCCCGGGTGCTCGATCAGGCCCATCAGCGCCATCATGGTCACCGACTTGCCGGAGCCCGACTCGCCCACGATCGCCAGGACTTCGCCCTTGTCGACTTTCAGGTCGAGGCCGTCGACCACCGGTGTGGCGTTCTTGTCGCCGAAGCGAACGTTGAGATTCTTGATTTCTAACAGTGACATGGGAATCTCCTCAGGCGGCGTTCTTGAGTTTCGGGTCCAGCGCATCGCGCAGGCCGTCGCCCATCAGGTTGATTGCCAGCACGCTGAGCAAAATGGTCAAACCAGGCAGACTCACCACCCACCAGGCGCGTTCGATGTAGTCGCGGGCCGAAGCCAGCATGGTGCCCCACTCAGGGGTTGGCGGCTGGACGCCGAGGCCGAGGAAGCCCAGGGCGGCGGCATCGAGGATCGCCGAGGAGAAGCTCAGGGTCGCCTGCACGATCAGCGGTGCCATGCAGTTCGGCAGCACGGTGATGAACATCAGGCGTGGCAGCCCGGCACCGGCCAGGCGCGCGGCGGTCACGTAGTCGCGGTTCAGCTCACCCATCACGGCAGCACGGGTCAGACGCACATAGGACGGCAGCGACACCACGGCAATCGCGATCACGGTGTTGATCAGGCCTGGGCCGAGGATGGCGACGATCGCCACGGCCAGCAGCAGCGATGGCAGAGCCAGCATGATGTCCATCAGACGCATGATGGTCGGGCCGACCACTTTCGGGAAGAAACCGGCGAACAGACCCAGCAGGATCCCGGGAATCAGCGACATCACCACCGACGACAGACCGATCAGCAGCGACAGGCGCGAGCCCTGGATCAGACGCGACAGCAAGTCGCGACCCAGTTCATCGGTGCCGAGCAGGAACTGCATCTGCCCGCCTTCGAGCCACGCCGGCGGCGTCAGCAGGAAGTCGCGGTATTGCTCGCTCGGGTTATGCGGGGCGACCCACGGCGCGAAAATCGCGCAGAAAATCACCAGCAGCATGAACAGCAGGCCGGCGACGGCGCCCTTGTTTCTGGCGAATGCCTGCCAGAACTCTTTGTACGGTGACGGGTACAGCAGACTTTGATCCACGGCGGTGGCGGCGGTGACTACTGAGGAAGTTGGAGTGCTCATGGGTATTGACCTCAGCGCTGATGACGGATGCGTGGGTTGGCAAAGCCGTAGAGGATGTCCACCACGAAGTTGACCAGAATCACCAGGCAGGCGATTAACAGGATGCCGTTTTGCACAACCGGGTAGTCCCGGGCGCCGATGGCTTCGATCAGCCATTTACCGATGCCGGGCCAGGAGAAGATGGTTTCGGTCAGGACCGCGCCAGCGAGCAGGGTACCGACTTGCAGGCCGACCACGGTCAGTACCGGAATCAGCGCGTTGCGCAGGCCGTGCACGAACACCACGCGCGACGGCGACAGGCCTTTGGCCTTGGCGGTGCGGATGTAGTCTTCACGCAGGACTTCGAGCATCGACGAACGGGTCATCCGCGCGATCACCGCCAGCGGAATGGTGCCCAGCACGATGGCCGGCAGGATCAGGTGGTGCAGGGCATCGACGAACGCGCCCATGTCATCGGCCAGCAGAGTGTCGATCAGCATGAAGCCGGTGCGCGGCTCGATGTCGTAAAGCAGGTCGATCCGCCCGGACACCGGGGTCCAGCCCAGGCTCACCGAGAAGAACATGATGAGGATCAGGCCCCACCAGAAGATCGGCATCGAATACCCCGCCAGGGAGATGCCCATTACCCCGTGGTCGAACAGGGATCCTCGCTTGAGGGCCGCGATCACCCCGGCCAGCAGGCCCAGGATACCGGCGAACAGCAGGGCGGCCATGGACAGTTCCAGGGTCGCCGGGAAGAGGGAGGTGAACTCGGTCCATACGCTCTCACGGGTGCGCAGGGATTCGCCGAGGTCGCCGTGAGCCAACTTGCCGATGTAGTCCAGGTACTGGGCGTACAACGGTTTGTTAAGACCGAGGCGTTCCATTGCCTGAGCGTGCATTTCGGGGTCGACCCGACGTTCGCCCATCATCACTTCCACGGGGTCGCCGGGAATCATGCGAATCAACGCGAAAGTCAGCAAGGTGATGCCGAAAAACGTGGGGATCAATAACCCCAGTCGGCGGGCAATAAAACTAAACATCGTGTGTGGTACCTCATCAGCCGGTTAGGCGTGCCCGGCGACCCTGGGGTCAGGGAGGCCGGGAGTTTTCTTATCTACTTCACCTGGGTGGTGGCGAAGTTATTGGTTGTCAGAGGGCTGATGTGATAACCCTCTACGTTGTTGCGCATTGCGGTGAACATGCGGGTATGGGCCATGCTGATCCATGGCTGATCCTGATTGAACAGCACTTGAGCCTGTTCATACAGCTTGGCGCGTTCGGCCGGATCTACTTTAGCCCGTGCTTCGTCGAGCAGGGCCTGGAATTTCTCGTTGCACCAGCGAGCGTAGTTTTCGCCGTTCTTGGCGGCTTCGCAACTGAGCATAGGCGTCAGGAAGTTATCCGGGTCGCCGTTGTCGCCCGCCCATCCGGCCGAAACCATGTCGTGCTCGCCGGCCTTGGCGCGCTTGAGCATCTCGCCCCATTCCATCACCCGGATGTCGATCTTGATTCCGACTTTCGCCAGGTCAGCCTGCATCATCTGCGCGCCGAGCATCGGGTTCGGGTTGGTCGGGCCGCCGCCGTTGCGGGTGAACAGGGTGAAGGTGGTGCCTTCCGGTACACCGGCTTCCTTGAGCAGGGCGCGGGCCTTGTCCAGGTCACGTGGCGGGTTTTTCAGCTCGTGGTTGTAGCCCAGCAGGGTCGGCGGGTACGGGTTGACCGCAACGGTCGCGTTGCCTTTGCCGAACAGGGCGTTGACGTAGGCTTCCTTGTCGAAGGCGATGTCGATCGCTTTGCGCACCCGCACGTCGCTGATGTACTTGTGCTGGGTGTTCATGGCGACGTAGGAGACAGTCATCGCATCCAGTTCATCGACTTTCAGGTTGCTGTCTTTCTTGATGCTCGGAATGTCATCCGGTTTCGGGTACAGCGCGATCTGGCACTCGTTGGCCTTGAGTTTCTGCAAGCGCACGTTGTTGTCGGTGGCGATCGCCAGGATCAGTGCGTCAGCCGGGGCCTTGCCACGGAAGTAGTCCGGGTTGGCCTTGAAGCGTACCTGGGCGTCCTTGTTGTAGCGCTGGAAGATGAACGGCCCGGTGCCGACCGGTTTGCTGTTCAGGTCGCCGGTCTTGTTGGCCTTGAGCAACTGGTCGGCGTATTCGGCCGAATAGATCGAGGAAAACGCCATGGCGATGTCGGCCAGGAACGGCGCTTCACGACGGGTCAGGGTGAACTTGACGGTGTTGTCGTCGACTTTCTCGACGCTTTTGAGCAGTTCCTTGAAACCCATGCTTTCAAAGTACGGGAAGCCCACGCTCGACAGCTTGTGCCACGGGTGATTCGGGTCCAGCTGACGCTGGAAACTCCAGACCACGTCGTCGGCGTTCATGTCGCGGGTCGGCTTGAAATATTCGGTGGTGTGAAACTTGACGCCTTTGCGCAGGTGGAACGTGTAGGTCAGGCCGTCTTCGCTGATGTCCCAGGATTCGGCCAGCGCCGGAATCACTTCGGTGGTGCCCGGCTTGAAGTCCGCCAGACGGTTGAACACCGTTTCAGCTGCCGCATCGGCTGTGACTGCAGTCGTGTATTGGACTATATCGAAGCCTTCCGGACTGGCTTCGGTGCAGACCACCAAGGGTTTGGCCGAGACGCCGACAGCGACACTCAGCAACGCAGCCGCGATGGCCGCACGTAGGGGAAGCATTTTCATCAAGAACCCTCTGCAATCGGTTGAAGACAAAAAGCCGAACGGCCGACTCGTCACTGAGTCAGCCGTCGGCTGGCGGTTTTTACAGGATGTTGAATGGAATGGTGGTCACGAGACGGAACTCGTTGATGCTGCCGTCAGCCTGGTTTTCGCTTGCACGGTGCGCGGTGTAGGTCGCGCGAACGGTGGTGGCTTTCAGCGGACCGCTCTGTACGGCATAAGTGGCACCGATGCCGTATTCATAGTGGTGTTCGCCGTCCATCGACTGCACGCCATCGTAGCCGCCACCCTTGTAGTGAGTGCCGTCGATGCCCCAGCCGCGGGCCTGGTAGATGTTGAACTTCAGGCCTGGCACACCGTATTCGGCCATGTTCAGACCGTAGGCCACCTGGAAGGATTTCTCGTTCGGGCCGTTGAAGTCCGACAGCAGGGAGTTGGCCAGGTAGATGCCGTTGGTTTCGTGCAGGTAGTCGAAGTACTCGTTACCGTTCACTTCCTGGTAGGAGAAGGTCAGGGTATGCGCCTGGTGAGTCAGGCCGAACGACAGGGAGTACGTGTCGTTGTCGATTTCACCCAGTTTCTTCTTACCTTCATCCACGGTCTTGTAGTAGTTCAGACCGGTGGTCAGAGCCAGCACCGAGCTGTCACCCAGCACGTGGGTGGCGCCGAAGTAGTACTGGTTCCACAGGTCTTCGGCCTGGGTGCCCCACAGGCTGGTGGTCAGGCTGGCGAACGGCTGGTACGAGATGCCGCCGGTGTGAACGTGGTCGGCTTCGGCATCGATCGCGCCGTATTCGGAGCGGAACTTGCTCAGGCTTTCTTCGGTACGCGGCGAAACGCGGTCGAACGAGGCCAGGTCGAAGGACAGATTGTTCAGCTCTTCGCTATGGATCGCGATACCTTCGAAGCTCGATGGCAGCGGACGGTTGCCGATCACATCAACCTGCGGGCTGCTGAAGTTCATGCGGCCGGCGGTCAGGGTGGTGTTGGAGATGCGTGCCTTGACGTTGGCCAGGCCGACTTTGCTCCACTGGCCCTGGGCTTCGCCGCCTTCACGGGTCAGGGTACGGTTGTTGCCCGCGCCCGGACGGGTGCCTGGTGCGCCGCCATTGTTGGCCGCCAGGTTCTCGCGGTCACGTTCCAGCGCGATGGCGTTGTACGCTGCCACTTCGGTGCTGAAACCGACGGTGCCTTCGGTGAAGCCCGAGTTGTACTTGACGATGGTGCCTTGCACCCAGTTGATACGGCGGTCGGTCGGGGTGGCCACGCCATCCTTGCGATAGGTGAACTTGCCGCCGCGCTTGAGTTGTTCGTTGGCGTACCAGTTACGGGTCGTGCCGCTGATTGTGGAGCCTTCGAGGAAGCCGGTGGCTTCGGCCTGGGCGCTCTTTTCATTGACGGTCACCGGGGTGAACGCCTGGCTTTGGGTTTCCGCGTAAGCCGTGGCGGTGATGCTGCTGATGGCCAAGGCCAGTATCGCGGTATTGCTCAGTTTCATGGGTGAAGCTCCTTTACTTTCTTTTTATGCCGGCTTTTTTTGGTTGGCCGGTTATTGGTTTAGAACTCATTCACACATCGCAAACGTTTGCAAAAGGCCTGAATGGCGAATTTCGGCAAAGCGCTTGCGTGAGGGGGTAGACGGCCCCCTCAGCGTTGCGGCTAATCGGTTGTTTGTTTAATCGATGCTGACACCCGAAAACACGTTGCGACCGAACGGGCTCACCTTGAACCCTTCGACTTTGGCGCTCAGCGGCTGGTTGACCGTCGAGTGGGCGACAGGCGTGATCGGCACTTGCTGCTTGAGCAGTTGTTGGGCCTGTTTGTAGAGGACGGTGCGCTGGTCGCGGTCGGTGACGACCTTGGCCTGCTTGATCAGCTTGTCGTAAGCCGGATCGCACCACATGGAGTAGTTGTTGCCGCCGATGGCATCGCAGCTGTACAGCGTGCCGAGCCAGTTGTCCGGATCCCCGTTGTCACCGGTCCAGCCGATCAGGCTGATGTCGTGCTCGCCATTCTTGGTGCGCTTGATGTACTCGCCCCATTCGTAGCTGACGATCTTCACTTTCAGACCGATTTTGGCCCAGTCAGCCTGGAGCATTTCGGCCATCAGTTTGGCGTTCGGGTTGTACGGACGCTGTACCGGCATCGCCCACAGGGTGATCTCGGTGCCTTCCTTGACGCCGGCAGCCTTGAGCAGCTCTTTGGCTTTTTCCGGGTTGTAGGCGGCGTCCTTGATGGTGTCGTCGTAGGACCATTGGGTCGGCGGCATGGCGTTGACGGCCAGTTGGCCGGCGCCTTGATAAACCGCGTTGAGAATCCCCTGTTTATTCACCGCCATGTCCAGTGCCTGACGCACTTCGAGCTGGTCGAACGGCTTGTGGCGCACGTTGTAGGCGATGTAGCCGAGGTTGAAGCCCGGCTTCTCGATCAATTGCAGTTTCGGATCGTTCTTCAGTGCCGGTACATCGGCCGGACGCGGGTGCAGCGTGACCTGGCATTCGCCGGCCTTGAGCTTTTGCACGCGTACCGAAGCATCGGTATTGATCGCGAAAATCAGGTTCTTCAGCTTCACCCGGCTCTGATCCCAGTAATGCGGGTTGCCGGTGTAGCGGATGTTCGAGTCTTTCTGATAGCTCTTGAACACGAACGGGCCAGTGCCGATCGGCTTCTGGTTGATGTCGCTCGGTTTGCCTTCGGCCAGCAGCTTGTCGGCGTACTCGGCGGACAGGATGGCGGCGAAGCTCATGGCGATGTTCTGGATGAACGCGGCGTCGACGCTGTTGAGCGTCATGACCACGGTCAGCGGCCCGGTCTTCTCGACCTTGGCGATGTTCTTGTTGAGGCTCATCCCGTTGAAATACGGGAACTCGGTCGGATAAGCCTTACGGAATGGCTGTTGCGGATCGAGCATGCGGTTAAACGTGAACAGCACGTCGTCGGCATTGAAGTCGCGCGTGGGTTTGAAGTACGGCGTTGTATGAAACTTCACACCTTCACGCAGGTGAAAGGTGTACTTGAGACCATCCTCGGAAATATCCCAGCTGGTTGCCAGGCCCGGTACGACATTGGTCGCGCCTTTTTCGAACTCGGCCAGTCGGTTGTACAGCGGTTCGGCGGCGTCGTTATCGGTCGCCGTTGTGTACTGCGCGGTATCGAAACCGGCCGGGCTGCCTTCGGAGCAGAACACCAGACTGTTGCTGGCGGCGAAACTGGCGGACGCGGCGGTCAACAGACCGGCGCCCAGCAATGCGGAAAAAACCAAGGTATGGCGCATGACGCTCCCTCTTTTTTAGTGTTGTTCAATGCGCCGCGATCCCGTCCAGGGAAGTTGTGGCGGCATCGAGTTCAAACCAATACGGCAGCAAAACCGATGGTCCACGCAGTCACTGGTCAGAACCCGACGGTAGGGGCCGTGGGTCTGGCAGTAAATGCGCTGAGTCCTAAAGACTCGTAGGAAAAGGCAACACGTCCTGAACCAGCCCGGTAAGACCGGTTGGAAAAGTTTGTAGGCAGATTCCTAACTTCTCGGCAAAAAAAACAGCGGCGACGCTGAAAACGTCGCCGCTGCTTCTTTTATTTGCTGACGCTGACGCCGTAGAAGGAGTTCAAGCCGAATGGGCTGATCTTGAAGTCCTGCACGTTGGCGCGCATGGGTTGATACACCGTCGAGTGAGCGATAGGTGTCATAGGGACTGCATCTTTGAGGACGTGCTGCGCCTCTTTGTAGAGTTCGGTGCGCTTGGCCTGGTCAGTGGTGCGCTTGGCTTCTTTCACGAGGCCGTCGAATTTCTTGTCGCACCATTTGGAGAAGTTGTTGCCGCTCAGGGAGTCGCAACCAAACAGCACGTTGAGCCAGTTGTCCGGATCACCATTGTCACCGCTCCAGCCAATGATCATCGCCTGGTTCTCGCCACCCTTGGAGCGCTTGATGTACTCGCCCCATTCGTAGCTCTGGATCTTCACTTTCAGGCCGATCTTGGACCAGTCGGACTGGAGCATTTCAGCCATCAGCTTGGCGTTCGGGTTGTAGGGACGCTGCACCGGCATCGCCCACAGGACGATCTCGGTACCTTCCTTGACGCCGGCTTCCTTGAGCAGCTGCTTGGCTTTCTCGGGATCGTACTTGGCGTCCTTGATGGTGGTGTCGTAGGACCACTGGGTCGGCGGCATGGCGTTGACGGCCAGTTGGCCGGCGCCCTGGTAAACCGAGTCGATGATCTGAGGCTTGTTGACCGACATGTCCAGTGCCTGGCGAACGCGCAGGTCGGCCAGCGGGTTAGGCTCGTTGCTGCCCTTGACCTTGTCCATCACGTTGTAGGCGATGTAGCCCAGGTTGAAACCGGCCTGGTCCGGCATTTTCAGCGCAGGGTCGGCTTTCAGTGCGGCGAGGTCGGCCGGACGCGGGAACAGGGTGACCTGGCACTCGTTCTTTTTCAGCTTCTGGATACGTACCGACGGGTCGGTGGTGATGGCGAAGATCAGGTTGTCGATCTTCACGTCTTCAGGCTTCCAGTAGTCCTTGTTGCCGGTGTAACGGATGTTGGAGTCTTTCTGGTAGCTCTTGAACACGAACGGACCAGTGCCGATCGGCTTCTGGTTGATGTCGGCAGCCTTGCCTTCCTTCAGCAGCTGGGCTGCGTACTCGGCGGACTGAACAGACGCGAAGCTCATGGCCATGTTCTGGATGAACGCGGCGTCGACTTCTTTGAGGGTGAACTTGACGGTGTGGTCGTCGACTTTATCGATCTTGGTGATGTTGGTGTCCATCCCCATGTCGGTGAAGTACGGGAATTCGGTCGGGTACGCCTTACGGAACGGGTCATCCTTGTTAATCATGCGATTGAAGGTGAACAGCACGTCGTCGGCGTTGAAGTCACGAGTCGGCTTGAAATACGGGGTGGTGTGGAACTTGACGCCTTCACGCAGGTGGAAGGTGTAAGTCAGGCCGTCATCAGAAATGTCCCACTTGGTCGCCAGACCAGGAACAACGGCGGTGCCGCCGCGCTCGAACTGGGTCAGACGGTTGAACATGGTTTCGGCTGAGGCGTCGAAGTCGGTTCCGGTGGTGTATTGGCCTGGGTCGAAACCGGCCGGGCTGCCTTCGGAGCAGAACACCAGGTTAGTCGCAGCGGAAGCGAAAGGTGCGGAGGCTAACAAGCCTGCGCCGACTAAAAACGGAATGACCGCGTGTTTAAGCATGTTGGCCTCATGATTTGTTGTCATTTTTTAGTAGTGAGGTACGACCTCGTGAGTCGTGCCTGCGGATACTTATGCAGGGCCCATACCCAATGCAAGATCCAGAGCGCTCGGCGGCGTCAAAGCGTGGCACGAACGTACCTTAATGTCGCATCCGTATAACTTCTGACGCATTTGACCGTTTGCGGCCGGTTTTTACGGTGCAAACGAAGCCCCAAAACGGTGCGCCGGTCACGTTGTGCGCGCCGGATTGGGGCCGGGTGTTACTTATTTATACCCACCCCGTAAAAGGGGGTTAGACCGAACGGGCTGATCTTGAAGTCGGTGACTTCCTTGCGCAGTGGCTGGAACACCGTGGAATTGGCGATCGGCGTGATCGGCACCTGCTGTTTGAGGATCAGTTGCGCCTGTTGATACAGTTTTACCCGTTGCGATTTATCGGTGGACACCTTGGCCTGCTGCACCAGTTTGTCGTAAGCCGGATCGCACCACTTGGCGTAGTTGCTGCCTTTTACCGCGGCGCAGCTGTAAAGCACGCCCAGCCAGTTGTCCGGGTCGCCGTTGTCACCGGTCCAGCCGTAGATCATCGCGTCGTGTTCGCCATTCTTGGCGCGCTTGATGTACTCGCCCCATTCATAGCTGACGATGTTGGCCTTGATCCCGATCTTCTCCCAGTCCTGCTGGATCATCTGCGCCGACATTCGTGCATTCGGATTGGAGGCGCGCTGCACGGTCATGGCCCAGAGGTTGATGGTTGTACCCGGTGCAACCCCGGCTTCCTTGAGTAGCGCCCTGGCTTTTACCGGGTCATGCGGCGCGTCTTTTATGTTCGGATCGAACGACCATTGCGCTGGCGGCAAGGCGTTTTGCGCCAGCTGCCCGGCACTCTGATAAACCGCTTTGATGATCGCCGGTTTGTCGATGGCCATGTCCAGCGCCTGGCGCACTTTGAGCTGATCCAGCGGTGGATGAGTGGTGTTGTAGGCGAGAAAGCCGAGGTTGAATCCGGCCTGCTTCAATACGCGCAAGTTCGGGTCTTTTTCCATCACTTCAATGTCGGCCGGGCGCGGGTAGCCGCTGACCTGGCATTCGCCGGTCTTGAGCTTTTGCAGGCGTACGGCGGCGTCCGGGGTGATCGAGAACACCAGGTTATCGACCTTCACGTCCTCGGGTTTCCAGTAGTCCTTGTTCGCCGCGTAGCGGATCTGCGCGTCCTTCTGGTAGCGCTTGAACACGAACGGGCCGGTGCCGACCGGTTTCTGGTTGAGGTCGGTGGCGTGGCCTTCCTTCAGCAGCTGCGCGGCGTATTCGGCCGATTGCACCGAGGCAAAGCTCATGGCGAGGTTTTGCACGAACGCGGCGTCAACGTTGTTCAGATTGAAGCGCACGGTGTTTTCGTCGAGCTTTTCCACGGATTTGATTGTGCTGTTCAGGCCCATGTCGGTGAAGTACGGGGATTCGGCAGGGTAGGCCTTGCGGAAGGCGTTTTCCGGGTCGAGCAGGCGCTGGAAGGTGAACAGCACGTCATCGGCGTTGAAGGTGCGGGTCGGGGTGAAGTAGTCGGTGGTGTGGAATTTTACGTTTTGGCGCAGGTGGAAGGTGTATTGGAGGCCGTCCGGGCTTACGTCCCAGCTTGTGGCCAGGCCCGGTTCGATGTCGGTGCTGCCGCGTTTGAATTGGGTGAGGCGGTTGAAGACGGTTTCGGCGGAGGCGTCGAAGTCGGTGCCGCTGGTGTATTGGCTGGGGTCGAAGCCTGCGGGGCTGGCTTCGGAGCAGTAGACGAGGGTTGTTGCTGCGTTGGCGATGGGGGTTATGGCGGTCAGGGCCAGGGTGATCAGGAGTGGTTTTAGGGTGGTTCTTTGCATGTCTGGCCCGTGGGTCTGGAGGTGGTTGTTCCTTGAGGTTAGCGGGGATTTGAGGGGGATCGGAAATATCGTTTTTTGAGGGGATGCGTCTATCTCGGTATATCTGGGCTTGTGTACATATCCGTTGCTGCGGTAACGGCTTCTTAGGGTTCCGCCCTTACGGCGGGTCACTTTTTACAAACGCCTAAAAAGTAACCAAAAACGCTTGCTCCTGCGTTCGGCCCCTCGCTGAGGCTCGGGGTTCCTTCGCTCCGGGATTTATCCGGGGGGCATCGCCTACGGTTTGCTTCGCTGCACCTCCTCTCGATGTGTTTGGCTTCGCCAAACGGTCGCTGCGCTCCCACCCCCGGATAAATCCCTCCACTCAGCCTTCCGACGTCGCCCGTGGATCAAGATCAAAAGCTGCAGCCGAGCTAACGCTCATCCTGTTGAGTGGTGGTGGGGCAACAGCTAGAGCGGTTTGTGTGCTTTTCGGATTTTGAATTTACCTTCGATATCTCACGTCGGCGTATTTCATTTAAACGACGCGGTCAGTCCCCTCTCCCTCCGGGAGAGGGCTAGGGTGAGGGCAGCTTTTGATCGTTCCCACGCTCCGCGTGGGAATGCAGCCCGGGACGCTCCGCGTTCCATTTTCGGATGTTTAAAGATGTGTGGGATTCACCGAACCTTCCCACAAGTTTTTCAGGTTGTCCGTCGGAACCACGCTCTCTAGTCTTCGGTTGTCGCAGAAAACTCTGTGATTGGGTGTGAGAACCCAGGCAAGCGAGTGTTATTCAAACGTCAGTCCGACCATAATTGCCGCCAGCATTCCTGCTGCCTGTAATTGATTTATGGCGGCTGTGTGCGGGCAGACTTTGGTCTGGCCGGAATCTCCTTGCCCGGTTTCTCACCCCGCACATAGCTGCCACCTCTTCGCCGCGTGAGAACGGCATTTGGTGGCTTCAAGTCAGCAAGGAGTTAATCAATGAACAAGGTTGTCCCCGATCCACCCTTCGAAACACCCACCCCCCTCGAAGAAGCCATGCGCGCCGAAGACCTCGCCCGCAACCGCGAAGCCATCAAACGCGCCCTCGACTATTACCTGTGCCCCAACCCTTCCAAACCGCGCCCGAGCACGATGTATATGGTCACGCCCAACGTCGACACCGAAAGCCTGTTGGTCAATGCCTGCGAATCCCTGGCGTCGGCCAGTACGATCGCGAGCAATTTTGCCAATGAACTCAGCGGTTCGCAGCGCAGTACGGCGCTCGGCATCCAGCAGATCATCATGCTGGCCGAGCTTGCGGTGAACCGGGCGCTGGATCGGGTTGATCCGCGAGCCTGACGACCGCGTCGTCGTTCATTGCGGGCAAGCCCGCTCCCACAGGGTCGTGCGCGATTTCAATAAATCCACAGAACGGGTGGGAGCTGGCTTGCCAGCGATGACGGCGGAGCTGACAACCCAAATCCCGGGCATAAAAAAACCGGCGATCATTCCTGATCGCCGGTTTTTCATTCAGCCGTCACTCAATCACTGCATCAACACTTCAATCGAACCATCGGCGGTCAGGCTGACCTGGCTGGTGCCGGCTTCGACCTCAGGCGTCACGGGTGCTGAATCCATGCCCGCCGCTTTCATCATCATCGGGGCGCGCATGTACGGTTGCGGGTAGCCGTTGCTGTTGAGGTTCAGGTTGACGATTTTGTAACCCTTGCCGCCCAGGGCGTCGGTGGCCAGTTGGGCGCGGGCCTTGAAGGCGGTGACGGCTTCTTTCAGCAGTTTGTCTTCGCTGGCCTTACGGGTCGGGTCGGCGATGGCGAAGTCCATGCCGCCCATTTTCAGGTCGGTCAGCAGTTCACCGGTGAGTTTGGACAGGGCGGCGAAGTCGGCGCTTTCCAGGCGCAGTTCGGCGCGTTCGCGCCAGCCGGTGATTTTCTGGCCTTTGGTGTCGTAGATCGGGTAGCTGTTGCGGCTGCCCTGGCGCAGGGTGATGTCTTTGACCTGCTTGGCCTGGGCCAGGGCCTTGTTCATGGTGGTGCTGACGTCGGCGGCGAGTTTGGCCGGGTCGGTGTTCTGTTCTTCGGTGTAGAGGGTCACGATCATCAGATCGCGGGCCACTTCCTGGCTGACTTCGGCACGCAGGGAAATCTGGTTGTAGTGCAGCTCATCGGCGGCCAGGGCCGGAAGGCTGGCGACACTGCCGACGGTCAGGGCGAGAAGGGCGGCGCTGCGGCGAAATGTGTGCATGAAAGCTCCTTGATGAGGGCGCAGGTGATGGTTCGGGGCCTGCGTGAAACCATCAGACTCTAGCTTTTATGATCCGGTTCGCCCAGTTACAACTTCTATACAGATGGCCGGCAGCCGCTGCGCAGCCAATCGCGAGCAAGCTCGCTCCCACATTTGGGACGCGTTCCCCTGTGGGAGCGAGCTTGCTCGCGAAGGGGCCCTTATAGCCGCAGAAAATCTTTGCGCCATGTGGTCGTTTGCCGCACTTTCGCCTCTCAAGCGCGCGCCTTGGTTATACTCCGTGCGATCCGCCTGGAGCGCTCATCAGGAGAGCTCATGCTCGCCCCCGTACAACTGACTTCCGCCACTCGCCAGAACCTCTGGCGGCTGACTTTCATCCGCACCCTGGTGCTCGCCGCGCAGGCCGGTTCCGTGGGCCTGGCCTACTGGCTGGAATTGTTGCCGTTGCCGTGGGTGCAACTGGTGATGACCCTCGGCTGTTCGATTCTGCTGTGTGTGTTCACCGCTGTACGCCTGCGCACTTCGTGGCCGGTCACCGAGCTCGAATACGCGCTGCAACTGGCCTGCGATCTGGTTATCCACAGTGCCTTGCTGTATTTCTCCGGTGGTTCGACCAACCCGTTCGTTTCGTACTATCTGGTGCCGCTGACCATCGCTGCGGTGACGTTGCCGTGGCGTTATTCGGTGGTGCTGTCGGGCATTGCGCTGGCCTTGTACACGCTGATGCTGACGCATTTCTATCCGCTGGAAACCCTGCCGGTGGCGCGGGAGAACCTGCAGATCTACGGCATGTGGCTGAGCTTCGCGCTGGCGGCAGCGGTCATTACCTTCTTCGCCGCGCGCATGGCCGAAGAGCTTCGCCGGCAGGAAGAGTTGCGTGCGATCCGTCGCGAAGAAGGCCTGCGCGATCAGCAATTGCTGGCCGTTGCGACGCAGGCTGCCGGTGCCGCTCATGAACTGGGCACACCGCTGGCGACCATGAGCGTCTTGCTCAACGAAATGCAGCAGGATCATCACGACCCGATGCTTCAGGAAGACCTGAAAGTGCTGAAGGATCAGGTGAAACTCTGCAAGGAGACCCTGCAACAACTGGTGCGCGCCGCCGAAGCCAATCGCCGGATGGCGGTGGAGATGCAGGACGTTACCGATTGGCTCGACGAGGCGCTCAACCGCTGGCACCTGATGCGTCCGGAAGCCAGTTATCGCTTCCAGCGCCTGGGCCAGGGCCCGTTGCCGCGTGTGGCACCGCCGCCGGATCTGACCCAGGCCTTGTTGAATCTGCTGAACAACGCCGCCGATGCCTGCCCGGAAAACCTTCAGGTGACCCTGGACTGGACCGCCGAAGACCTGACCATCAGCATTCGCGATCATGGCGCTGGTGTGCCGCTGGCCATCGCCGAGCAGATCGGCAAACCGTTTTTTACCACCAAGGGCAAAGGTTTCGGCCTGGGCCTGTTTTTGAGCAAGGCCAGCGTGACACGCGCCGGCGGCTCAGTGAAACTCTATAGTCATGAGGAAGGCGGCACGCTCACCGAGCTGCGCCTGCCCCACGGCGCCCGAGGAGAGCAACATGAGTGACGAAATCCAAGTCGAAGGCGAAGAACTGCCGCATTTGCTGCTGGTCGATGACGATGCGACCTTCACCCGGGTGATGGCCCGTGCCATGGCCCGCCGTGGTTTCCGCGTCAGCACCGCCGGTTCCGCCGAGGAAGGCCTGACCATCGCCCAGGCCGATCTGCCGGACTACGCCGCGCTGGACCTGAAAATGGACGGCGACTCCGGTCTGGTCCTGCTGCCGAAGCTGCTGGAACTGGACCCGGAAATGCGCGTGGTGATCCTCACCGGTTATTCGAGCATTGCCACCGCCGTCGAAGCGATCAAGCGCGGCGCCTGCAATTACCTGTGCAAACCGGCCGACGCCGACGACGTGCTGGCAGCGCTGCTGTCCGAACACGCCGATCTCGACAGCCTGGTGCCGGAAAACCCGATGTCGGTGGATCGCCTGCAGTGGGAACACATCCAGCGCGTGCTGACCGAGCACGAAGGCAACATCTCTGCCACTGCCCGCGCCCTGGGCATGCACCGCCGCACCCTGCAGCGCAAACTGCAGAAGCGCCCGGTTCGTCGCTGAACCTGCGCTGAACGACCATCGCCAGCCCTCGCGATAAAACGCACCGATCATCTATGATCGGTGCGTGTCTGTTCTTTTCTTTATCGAGCCTTTTCCATGAATCAGAACGCTGAATATTCCGCGGTCAACGATGCTGTGCGCGGGCAGTTTTTTCGCAAGGTGTGGGCCATGACCACGCCTTATTGGCGCAGCGAAGAGAAGGGCAAGGCCTGGACGTTGCTGATCGCCGTTATCGCCCTGTCGCTGTTCAGCGTGGGCATCTCGGTGTGGCTCAACAGTTGGTACAAGGATTTCTACAACGCCCTGCAAAAGAAGGATGAGGCGGCGTTCTGGCAGTTGATCCTGTACTTCTGCGGGATTGCGACCGTGGCCATTCTCGGTGCGGTGTACCGCCAGTATCTGACGCAAATGCTCACCATCCGCTGGCGGGCGTGGCTCACCGAAAACCATTTCAAGCGCTGGCTGGGGCACAAGAACTACTACCAACTGGAGCAGGGCGGCTATACCGATAACCCTGACCAACGGATTTCCGAAGACCTCAACACGTTCACCAGCACGACCTTGAGTCTCGCCCTGGGCTTGATCCGCACAATCGTCAGCCTGGTGTCGTTCTCGATCATTCTGTGGGGCGTGTCCGGCAGCATCGAAGTTTTCGGCATCGAAATTCCGGGCTACATGTTTTGGTGTGCGCTGCTGTACGCGGCGGTCGGCAGCTGGCTGACACATTTGATCGGTCGACGTCTGATCGGCCTGAACAACCAGCAACAACGGTTCGAAGCCGACCTGCGTTTCTCCATGGTGCGGGTGCGCGAAAACGCCGAGAGCATCGCGCTGTACAACGGCGAGCCCAACGAAAACCGTCGCCTGAGCAGCCGCTTCGGTCTGGTCTGGCACAACTTCTGGGACATCATGCGAGTGTCCAAGCGCCTGACGTTCTTCACCTCGGGTTATGGCCAGATCGCAATCATCTTTCCCTTCATCGTTGCGGCCCCCCGTTACCTGTCCGGCAAGATCGAACTGGGTGAGTTGATGCAGATCAACTCGGCGTTTGGCAACGTGCAGGAGAACTTCAGCTGGTTCATCGATGCCTATGCGTCGCTGGCAGCCTGGAAAGCCACCTCCGATCGTCTGTTGAGTTTCCGGCAGGCCATGACCGATAACGAAGAGCGTTCGCCGGCCATCGATGTGCAGAATCAGGGCGATGAGCTGAAGGTTCATAACCTGGGCCTGGATCTGGCCGACGGTCGTCACCTGCTGACCAGCGCTGACATGACGGTGGAAGCGGGCGACCGCGTGATGCTCAGCGGCCGTTCCGGCAGCGGCAAGTCGACACTGCTGCGGGCAATGGGGCATCTGTGGCCGGCGGGGCACGGCAGTATTCGCTTGCCGGCGTCGCGTCATCTGTTTCTGCCGCAAAAACCGTATCTGCCGATCGGCACCCTGCGCGACGCCTTGAGTTATCCACAACCGGGCGAAACCTACGCGCCAGAGCGTTACGCACAAGTGCTGGAGACTTGCCGCTTGCCGCATCTGGTGGCGCGACTGGACGAGGCCAACCACTGGCAGCGCATGCTCTCGCCGGGCGAACAGCAACGTCTGGCCTTCGCCCGCGCGCTGCTCTATGCACCGCAATGGCTGTACATGGACGAAGCGACGTCGGCGATGGACGAAGAAGACGAAGCCACGTTGTATCAGGCGCTGATCGATCAGTTGCCGGGTCTGAGCATCGTCAGCGTCGGCCATCGCAGCAGCCTCAAGCGCTTCCATCCACGGCATGTGCGGATCGATGGCGGGCATCTGGTCGAGCAGACCGTGACCGCCTGATTTATCCGCACCTCTCTCGTGGGAGCTGGCCTGTCAGCTCCCACAGGATTTGCGTGGAAACGGAAAGTGATCGTACAACTCGCTTGAGCTATGATGCCCACAAGCCGAAATTTCGAGACAAGATGCAGACCATGGAAAACCTGATCGACACCCCGCGCCTCCCTCGCAAGCGCCGCAGCCTGGCTCAAGAACTGGTGACGGTGCTGACCGAGCAAATCCGCGACGGTCTGCTCAAGCGTGGCGACAAGTTGCCCACCGAGTCGGCGATCATGGAAGCCCATGGTGTCAGCCGCACTGTGGTGCGCGAGGCGATCTCCCGGCTACAGGCCGCAGGTCAGGTGGAAACCCGTCATGGCATCGGTACTTTCGTGCTCGACACCCCGAGCCCCAGCGGTTTCCGGATCGACCCGGCTACCGTGGTCACTCTGCGTGATGTGCTGGCGATTCTCGAATTGCGCATCAGCCTGGAAGTCGAATCCGCCGGCCTCGCCGCGCAGCGTCGCAGCGCCGAACAACTGGCCGCAATGCGCGCCGCCCTCGATGCGCTGAACGAAAGCGTGGCCCATGCCAGCGATGCGGTGGCCTCGGACTTTCAATTCCACCTGCAAATCGCGCTGTCCACCGGCAATCGCTACTTCACCGACATCATGACCCACCTGGGCACCAGCATCATTCCGCGCACTCGGTTGAACTCGGCGCGCCTGGCCCATGACGATCAGCAGCACTACATGAATCGCCTGAGCCGCGAGCACGAGGAAATCTACGACGCCATCGCCCGTCAGGATTCCGATGCGGCACGCGCGGCCATGCGCCTGCACCTGACCAACAGCCGCGAACGGCTGCGTCAGGCGCACGAAGAAGCGCAGGCGCAGGGCTGAACTCTGGAAGTGCGGGAAAACGTCATACGGTGTCGACTATAGATAGCGGTAATACCTTTGATGGTTGCGTGGTTCCGTCTATCGTTGCGATGTAGCTGATTTCTGCGGACCCATTTTTGAATTGATAGTTGAAAAGGCTTCTTGAATCCAGAGAGACCTGTTCCTTTCCGGCTGCCGAGGTCGTAAATCTAGTGCCCCATGGTATAGGGGGGCTAAAGCGGTCGGGCTTGACTGCAATTGTTATGTCGATCTGTTGGTTTGCTGCTTTCCCCTCATAAAAGAAATCGAGTAGAAAAACGCCATCCAGTTTTTTGGTGTCCAGCACTCCATTTGGCGCCTGAGGTGCTTCCGCTGGGGCAAGTAGATTTAAATGGGGATAATTGTAGTGTCTGCATGAGAAACTCTCCTTGGGTCGGGGTGAGTGCAATCTTTTTGTACCCCGCCAGTTGAGCTTCTTTGTGTGCCGGTGTGCCACTGTCAGAAATAACAGTGGCGACAAGCGGTCGCAATTGATCCCCCGCGCGTGATCAGGCCTCGATATATAGTCTCAACGGCTCCGAACACGGCTCCAGACTGGCCTCATCAGCAAACTTGTAGCGCAGCTCAACGGTACTGTTCAGGTACTTTTCCAGCTCGAACTTCGGGATGCTCAGTTCGATCCCGGTCAGGCCGACCATGTCATCGAGTGCTTCATCCCAGACGCCGGTCGGTTCCGACAGGCCCAGCCATTCAGGCTCTTCAGGATCAGCGCCGAGAATCGGGTACACATCCCAGTTCGGCGGTGTGTTCTGCCCGTCGGGCACCCGGACGATCAAATCGTCATCCAGAGTCGACAGCCGCAGGATGATCGAATCGCTGGCGTGGTCGGGGAATTGCGGAAGGTGTGCAGTGGCAAACGTCATGCTTCGTTCTCCTTGAAAGATCTGCCGCGATCCTTCGCGGCAGTCGTCGCACTTTACCCGGCGAATCGGTGAGGCGCGCCGGAGCAATCTTGTCCGGGCATTTCAGCTCTGGGGCAGAATCGAACGATCGACCCTGACCGCCAGCTTGCCCGGGCCGGGCCTGACGTCGAACGTCGCCCGGCCCTGAGCATCCACCGACGTGCGGGCGATGGCCACGCCGTCACGCAGCAATTGCAGCGGCGCACCTTTCAACGATTGGCCCGAGGCCAGTTCCACTTTCAATTTGATCGTCATCGAATCACTCCTTAATTCGTGTTGCCGGTTGGTTGGTAGTCCTTGAGCAGCAGGTAAGTGCTCCAGCCCCACCAATCGTCGACGGTGGTGGTGTCGTTGAGGTTGTTGACGTCCTTGCGCCGCAGGACTTTGTTGCCCTGAAGGCGGAACAGTGGCGAGAAGTTGTTGGCCGGATCCAGCACGGCTGTCAGATCCGGCAACCGTTGCAGCGCGTTGAAGGTGGTCGGCACGCTGCCGCTTGAGTACGCGGCATACACCTCGTCCGCCGAATCCTGCACTGCCTGATTCACCTGCTTTCGGTTGTCGACATCGGTGGCGTCGAAGTAGCGCTTGTCACCAAACGCACGCCATTGTTCGCCATGTCCGTTGCGTACCTTGAGGCCGAACTTGCTGTCTTCATCGTGCATGAAGCGAGTGATGAGCGAACCCAGGTCGCTCGGCGTCACTGCTGCGGCCATGGCCTTGCGCGGCACCCGCAGATGCCCGGAGGAGAACAGGTCGGTGAGGTAGTGATCGGCGAACGCGTTCATCGCGTAGGCCCGTTCCAGTTGCAGTTCGTCCTGACTGGCGTGGGCGGCAGCGGCGACTTGCAGGGCGGCGGTATGCCCGGCGATGTAGGCCTGACGTGCCCATTCGCCGAAGTGGTCGGCGTTGTTCGCTGCCAGTTTCAGATAGCGCCCGAGCGGGAAGAGGGCCGAGACAAAGCTGCCGCCACCGGTGATCTTGTTCCACTCTTCCGACAACGTATCTCCCAAGGCGTCATAGGCCTCATGGGGTTGCTTGCCGTCCTTGATCGCCTGGTTAACCGCGTCGATCTCTTTTTGCATGATCGCGAGAATCTGTACCGCTTCGGCCTTTGAAGCCGGCAGCGCGGCGAGGGTGTCGAAGGCTGCCGTGAAGCGTTGCAGGCGATCCGCCGGTGTCGCGCCTTCATTGATCGGACGGTCGACGACACCGTAGAAATCTCCTCCCAGCGCCAGTACCTGGCCGTAGGTCAGTGCCGATCCATTTGGCAGATGCAAGGGCACGTTTTGCGCAAGAAGCGGCTCGGCATTTTCTCCGAAACGCAGCCGTGTGTTATCGCCGATAGCCGTGTGTTCCGCGCCCTCGAAGCGTAACTGCGGTTTGCCTTTCAAGGCTTGAGCGGGCAGGGCGGTCGCAGGTTCGACATCGCTGTGCGAGTCGGCGATATGCAGCAACAGATGCGGATTTTCGGTACTGAAAGCGATGCCGTCGGAGGTGAAAAGATCATTGAACCGGGCGATGACCGGCGTGGGTTTTTCCAGGCATTTTGTTTGTAGACCGGACATTTCTTTCTCCTTGATATGTCATCGGTGAGTTTTTATTTAACTGTATGCATATACAGTCAAATCCACTCTAGACGAGAAATTTCCTACGTCAAAAAGAAATCCTGTCCGACAAAAATGCCTGCCAGCGATGAAATGCAGTTGACGGTTATCTTTTAAGTTGTACGATGACCTACAACTTCGGCGAAGGCTGAACGGTCCACTCACAAAAAACGTTGCTACCAGGGTGTTCGAATAATGAATCCACAAGAACTGAAGTCCATCCTCTCCGCCGGCCTGCTGTCGTTCCCGGTGACCGATTTCAATGCTCAGGGCGATTTCAACCGCGCTGGCTACATCAAACGCCTGGAATGGCTGGCCCCGTACGGTGCTTCAGCCCTGTTCGCCGCCGGTGGCACCGGTGAATTTTTCTCCCTCGCTGCCAGCGAATACTCGGAAATCATCAAGACTGCCGTCGACACCTGCGCCAGCAGCGTGCCGATCCTTGCCGGTGTCGGCGGTTCGACCCGCCAGGCCATCGAATACGCTCAGGAAGCCGAGCGTCTGGGCGCCAAAGGTCTGTTGCTGCTGCCGCACTACCTGACCGAAGCCAGCCAGGACGGCGTTGCCGCCCACGTTGAAGCCGTGTGCAAATCGGTCAACATCGGCGTGGTTGTTTACAACCGCAACGTCTGCCGCCTGACCGCGCCGCTGCTGGAACGTCTGGCCGAACGCTGCCCGAACCTGATCGGTTACAAGGATGGTCTGGGCGATATCGAACTGATGGTGTCGATCCGTCGCCGTCTCGGCGATCGCTTCAGTTACCTGGGTGGTCTGCCGACCGCCGAAGTCTACGCTGCGGCCTACAAGGCCCTGGGCGTGCCGGTTTACTCCTCGGCGGTGTTCAACTTCATTCCGAAAACCGCGATGGAGTTCTACCACGCCATCGCCCGCGAAGATCACGCCACCGTCGGCAAGATCATCGACGACTTCTTCCTGCCATACCTGGACATCCGCAACCGCAAGGCCGGCTACGCCGTGAGCATCGTCAAGGCAGGCGCCAAGATCGCCGGCTATGACGCAGGCCCGGTGCGGGCGCCGCTGACCGACCTGACCCGCGAAGAGTACGAAATGCTCGCCGCGCTGATCGACAAGCAAGGTGCGCAGTAACCCAACCCTATAAACAAGGCCGCTGAGCGATCAGCGGCCTTTTGCGTCAGGAGAATGATTCGTGACCAAGCGCTATGACAACTACATCAACGGTGAATGGGTCGCCGGCAACGATTACTCGGTCAACATCAACCCGTCCGAGCTGAGCGACACTATCGGCGATTACGCCAAGGCTGACCTTGCTCAGGTCAACGCCGCCATCGACGCCGCGCGCGCCGCGTTCCCGGCGTGGTCGACTTCGGGGATTCAGGCCCGTCATGACTCGCTGGACAAAGTCGGCACCGAAATTCTCGCCCGTCGTGAAGAACTCGGCACCCTGCTGGCCCGGGAAGAGGGCAAGACCCTGCCGGAAGCTATCGGTGAAGTGACCCGCGCCGGCAACATCTTCAAGTTCTTCGCGGGTGAATGCCTGCGTCTTTCCGGCGACTACGTGCCGTCGGTGCGTCCGGGCGTCAACGTTGAAGTGACCCGCGAAGCCCTCGGCGTGGTCGGCCTGATCACCCCGTGGAACTTCCCGATTGCCATCCCGTCGTGGAAAATCGCCCCGGCCCTGGCCTACGGCAACTGCGTAGTGTTGAAACCGGCGGATCTGGTGCCGGGTTGCGCCTGGGCACTGGCCGAAATCATCTCCCGCGCAGGCTTCCCGGCCGGTGTGTTCAACCTGGTGATGGGCAGCGGTCGCGTGGTGGGGGAAGCGCTGGTCAACAGCCCGAAGGTCGACGGCATCAGCTTCACCGGCTCTGTCGGTGTGGGCCGTCAGATCGCGGTCAACTGCGTGTCGCGCCAGGCCAAGGTTCAGCTGGAGATGGGCGGCAAGAACCCGCAGATCATTCTCGACGACGCCGACCTCAAGCAAGCGGTCGAGCTGTCGGTGCAGAGCGCTTTCTACTCCACCGGCCAGCGTTGCACGGCATCGAGCCGACTGATCGTCACCGCCGGGATTCACGACAAGTTCGTCGATGCCATGGCCGAGCGCATGAAGTCGATCAAGGTCGGTCACGCGCTGAAGGCCGGCACCGACATCGGCCCGGTGGTCTCGCAGGCACAGCTTGAGCAGGACCTGAAATACATCGACATCGGCCAGTCCGAAGGTGCGCGCGTGGTCAGCGGCGGTGGTCTTGTGACTTGCGACACCGAGGGCTACTTCCTCGCGCCGACTCTGTTTGCCGACAGCGAAGCGTCGATGCGCATCAGCCGCGAAGAGATCTTCGGTCCGGTGGCCAATATCGTCCGCGTGGCCGATTACGAGGCGGCACTGGCCATGGCCAACGACACTGAATTCGGTCTGTCGGCGGGTATCGCCACCACGTCGCTGAAGTACGCCAACCACTTCAAGCGTCATTCGCAGGCCGGGATGGTGATGGTCAACCTGCCGACCGCCGGTGTCGATTACCACGTTCCGTTCGGTGGCCGTAAGGGTTCATCCTATGGCTCACGTGAGCAAGGGCGCTATGCGCAGGAGTTCTACACGGTCGTGAAGACCAGCTACATCGGTTCCTGATAGACGCACTATCTGTGGGAGCTGGCTTGCCAGCGAAAGCATCACCTCGGTGTGACAGACATTCCGGGGCGCCTGCATCGCGGGCAAGCCCGGCTCCCACAACGCAAGACCAAAGAAGATTCACCCGCGCATAAAAATAATCAGTGGGAGTACATCTACATGCAATCGTCCAAGCCGACTCACGTCCGCTATTTGATCCTGCTCATGCTGTTTCTGGTGACCACGATCAACTACGCCGACCGCGCCACCATCGCGATCGCCGGCTCCAGTCTGCAAAAAGACCTCGGCATCGACGCGGTCACCCTCGGCTACATCTTCTCTGCATTCGGTTGGGCCTACGTGGCCGGGCAAATTCCCGGTGGCTGGCTGCTCGATCGCTTCGGCTCGAAAAAAGTCTATGCCCTGAGCATCTTCACCTGGTCGCTGTTCACCGTGCTGCAAGGCTTCGTCGGTGAGTTCGGCATGTCCACGGCCGTTGTGGCGCTGTTCATGTTGCGCTTCCTCGTGGGGCTGGCCGAGGCGCCTTCGTTCCCCGGCAACGCGCGCATTGTGGCGGCCTGGTTCCCGACCGCGGAACGCGGCACCGCTTCGGCAATCTTCAACTCGGCGCAGTACTTTGCGACGGTGTTGTTCGCGCCGCTGATGGGCTGGATCGTGTTCACCTTCGGCTGGGAGCATGTGTTCATCGTCATGGGCCTGCTCGGCATCGTGTTCTCGCTGGTCTGGCTCAAGATTATCCACAGCCCGCGCCAGCACCCGATGGCCAACGAAGCGGAAGTGAAGTTCATCGCCGACAACGGCGGCATGGTCGACATGGACCAGAAACAAGGCAAAAAGGCTGACGGCCCGAAATGGGATTACATCCGCCAGTTGCTGACCAATCGCATGATGCTCGGCGTTTACCTGGGCCAGTACTGCATCAACGGCATTACCTATTTCTTCCTGACCTGGTTCCCGGTGTACCTGGTGCAAGAGCGCGGCATGACCATCCTCAAGGCCGGTTTCATTGCCTCGTTGCCGGCGATCTGCGGTTTTATCGGCGGTGTTCTCGGCGGGGTGATTTCTGATTACCTGCTGCGCAAGGGCCACTCGCTGACCTTCGCCCGCAAGGCGCCGATCATTGCCGGTCTGCTGGTGTCGAGCAGCATCGTGGCCTGCAACTATGTCGACGTTGAATGGATGGTAGTCGGCTTCATGGCCCTTGCGTTCTTCGGCAAAGGCGTGGGCGCGCTGGGCTGGGCGGTTGTGTCCGACACCTCGCCGAAACAGATCGCCGGTCTGAGCGGTGGCCTGTTCAACACCTTTGGCAACATCGCGTCGATCACCACCCCGATCGTCATCGGCTACATCATCAGCTCCACCGGTTCGTTCAAGTGGGCGCTGGTGTTTGTCGGCGCCAACGCGCTGGTGGCGGTGTTCAGCTATCTGGTGATCGTCGGCCCGATCAAGCGTGTGGTACTCAAAGAGCCGCCAACCAGTGGCGGTTCCGAAATCACCGGTAAATTGTCTCAAGCGCATTCCTGAGGAGCGGCGTCATGCAGCTGATTGAACATTCCGACTCGCCGCGCTACATCCGCCTGCACGAGCGGGACAACGTAGTGGTCGTGGTCAATGACCAGGGCGTTCCGGCCGGCACCGCTTTCGCCGATGGCCTGGTGACGGTGGATTTCGTGCCGCAGAGTCACAAGGTCAGCCTGGTGGACATCCCCGAGGGCGGCACGGTGATTCGTTACGGCCAGATCATTGGCTACGCGTTGCAGCCGATTCCCCGTGGCAGTTGGGTCAAGGAAGATCAATTGCGCATGCCGACCGCGCCGCCGCTGGACAGCCTTCCGCTGTCCACCGACGTGCCGGCCGCCCAGGCGCCGCTGGAAGGCTTCACATTCGAGGGGTATCGCAATGCCGACGGCACCGTCGGCACGCGCAACATCCTCGGGATCACCACCACCGTGCAGTGCGTCACCGGGGTACTGGATCACGCGGTCAAACGCATCAAGGACGAACTATTGCCGAAGTACCCGCACGTCGATGACGTGGTGGCGCTGACCCACAGTTACGGTTGCGGCGTGGCGATCACGGCCACCGACGCCTGCATCCCGATCCGTACCGTGCGCAATCTGGCGCGCAACCCGAACCTCGGTGGCGAGGCGTTGGTGATCAGCCTGGGCTGCGAGAAACTGCAGGCCAGTCAGGTAATGCACGAAGACGATGCGTCGGTGGATCTGAGCGAGCCTTGGCTGTATCGCTTGCAGGATTCCAGTCACGGTTTCACCGAGATGATCGAACAGATCATGCAACTGGCCGAAACCCGCTTGAAGAAACTCGACCAGCGCCGCCGGGAAACCGTGCCGGCGTCCGAGCTGATCCTCGGCATGCAATGCGGCGGCAGCGATGCGTTTTCCGGGATCACCGCCAACCCGGCGCTGGGTTACGCCTCCGACTTGCTGCTGCGGGCGGGGGCGACGGTGATGTTTTCCGAAGTCACCGAAGTGCGCGACGCGATTTACCTGCTGACCTCACGGGCGCAGAGCAAAACCGTTGCCGAGGAACTGGTGCGCGAGATGGACTGGTACGACCGATACCTGGCCAAGGGCGAGGCGGATCGCAGCGCCAACACCACGCCGGGCAACAAGAAGGGCGGGTTGTCGAACATTGTCGAGAAGTCGTTGGGCTCGATCGTGAAGTCCGGCAGCAGTGCGATCAGCGGCGTGCTCGGCCCGGGGGAACGCTTCAAGCAGAAGGGTTTGATTTTCTGTGCGACGCCGGCGAGTGATTTTGTCTGCGGCACGTTGCAACTGGCGGCGGGGATGAACCTGCATGTGTTCACCACCGGACGTGGTACGCCTTATGGTCTGGCCATGGCGCCGGTGGTGAAGGTTTCGACCCGTACCGAACTGGCGCAGCGCTGGCCGGATCTGATCGACATCGATGCCGGGCGGATTGCTACCGGACGCGCGTCCATCGAAGAGTTGGGCTGGGAGCTGTTCCACTACTACCTGGATGTGGCGAGCGGCAAGCAGCAGACGTGGGCGGAGAAGCACAAGCTGCATAACGACATTACGTTGTTCAATCCGGCGCCTATCACTTGATCTGCTTGAGGGGTGTTGATCGTTCCCACGCTCCGCGTGGGAATGCAGCCCGGGACGCTCCGCGTCCCAACAGCGTGACGCGGAGCGTCACAGGAGACGTTACCACGCAGAGCGTGGGAACGATCAGGGTGAAAGTGGCTTATCATTGGCCCCCTGACGACGCTCACCTCCAAGGCTCTCCGGCATGCTGGCTATCTTCCTCGAAACCTTGAACATCACCGCGCCGGTGTTTGCCATGCTGTTTCTCGGTGTGCTGCTCAAGCGCATCGACTGGATCAACGACAACTTCATCCACACGGCATCGTCATTGGTGTTCAACGTCACCATGCCGGCGCTGCTGTTTCTCGGCATCCTGCATGCCGACCTGCACGCCGCGCTGCAACCGGCGCTGCTGATCTATTTCGCACTGGCCACGCTGGTCAGTTTTGCCGTCGCCTGGGGCTGGGCGATTTTTCGCTGTCCGCGCGAAGATCGTGGCATCTACACCCAAGGCGCGTTTCGCGGCAACAACGGGGTGATCGGCCTGGCGCTGGCGGCGAGCATGTACGGCGACTACGGAATTTCCCTCGGGGCGATTCTCGCGGCGCTGGTGATCCTGTTCTACAACACCCTGTCGACCATCGTGCTGGCGGTGTACAGCCCGGTGATCAAGTCCGATCCGTGGAGCATCTGCAAAAGCGTGGTCAGCAATCCGCTGATCATCAGCGTGATCGCAGCGGCACCGTTCGCTTATTTCAAGATCGGTCTGCCGGGCTGGCTGGAAACCTCCGGTCAGTACCTGGCGCAGACCACGCTGCCGCTGGCCCTGATCTGCATCGGCGGTACGCTGTCGCTGGCGGCGCTGCGCAAGAGCGGCAACATGGCGCTCAGTTCGAGTCTGGTGAAGATGATCGGCCTGCCGGTGATCGCCACGCTGGGTGCATGGCTGTGGGGCTTTCGCGGGGCGGAGCTGGGGATTCTGTTTCTGTACTTCGGCAGCCCGACCGCCGCGGCCAGTTTCGTCATGGCCCGTGCCGCGCAGGGCAACCATGAACTGGCGGCGGCGATCATCGTGCTGACCACGTTGATGGCGGCGATCACCACCAACATCGGGATCTTCTTCTTGCAGTGGGGCGGGTGGATCTAGCCCGAGACCGGGCTTGATCTTTCGGGCCTCTTCGCGAACAGGCCCGTCAATCAGGGTTTCTGGTAGGTATCGATCACTTCCTGCGCCGCGCGGAACGCATCGATTGCCGCCGGCACGCCGGCGTACACCGCGCAATGCAGCAGCGCTTCGCGGATCTCATCGACCGTGCAGCCGTTGTTCAGCGCACCACGCACATGCCCCTTCAACTCCTGCGGGCACTTCAGCGCGGTCAGTGCGGCAAGAGTGATCAGGCTGCGGGTTTTCAGCGGCAGGCCTTCGCGATTCCACACGCCGCCCCAAGCGTGTTCGTTGACGAAATCCTGCAACGGTTGAGTGAATTCGGTGGCGTTGCCCAGCGCGCGGTCGACAAACGCGTCGCCCATTACCTGACGGCGGACTTCAACCCCGGATTTCTTCGATTCGGTCATGGCACATCCCTCTTGTGGTGTTGGCGGCGCCAGGCGCGTACGGACGTAAAAAACAGAAACGTCAGCAGCGTCGGCAGCACATAAAACAGCATCAACCGTTCAAGCTTGCCGGCCAGTGGCATGCCGGTGGTGAACGACACCACGTGCAGCCCGTAAGCCAGATACAAACCAAGCAGCAACAGGCCTTCAGCCCGAGTCACGCGATAACCGGAATAGAACACCGGCAGGCACAGCGCCGCGACGCCGAGCATCACCGGCAGGTCGAAATCCAGTGCGTTCGGCGAGACCGACAGCGGCGTCGGCGCGATCAGTGCGGTGAGGCCCAGCACCCCAAGCAGATTAAACAGGTTGGCACCGATCACGTTGCCTACGGCAATGTCCCGCTGGCCGCGCAGCGCGGCGATCAGTGAGGTGGCGAGCTCCGGCAGCGAGGTGCCGACCGCGACCACGGTCAGGCCGATCACCCGTTCGGAGAATCCCAGGTCGGTGGCCACGACCACGGCCGCACCCAGCAGCAGGTGCCCGGCGAACACCAGCATGCCCAGACCGCCGACGATCATCAGCAGGCTGGTAAACCACGGCGCCTGCGGATCGTGCGGTTGATCGGAATGCGGTCGGGTCGAGTGCCGCGACTGGCGCAGCAACAACCCGAGGTAAAGCCCCAGGGCGCCAAGCAGCAGTATGCCGTCGAGGCGCCCGAGCTCTTCATTCCACGCCAGCACGAACACCAGCAGGCTGGCGCCGATCATCAACGGGATGTCGAGGCGCACCAGTTGCCGCGACACCCGCAGCGGAATGATCAGCGCCGACAGGCCGAGGGTGACAAGAATGTTGAAAATACTGCTGCCGATCACGCTGCTGACGGCGATGTCCGGCGTGTGCGCCTGCACGGCCTGCAGGCTGACGGCCATTTGTGGAGCGCTGCTGCCGAGGGCAACGATGGTCAGGCCGATGATCAACGGTCGTACATGCAGGCGCGCGGCCAGGCGCACGGCTGCGCGCACCATCAGTTCGGCGCCGGCGATCAGCAGGAACAGCCCGCTGAGCAATTCGATCACGCTGATCAGGGGTAAGTCGGTCAATCCGAAAATGGTGGGCGCTCCATCAGTCGTCGAGAGCCTGGACCCGAACACGGGCGGTTCCACTGCGCAGCATACCGAGCTGTTCGGCCGCCGCACGTGAAACATCGATCAGGCGGCCACGGGTGTGCGGGCCGCGGTCGTTGATGCGGACCACGACGGATTCATCGTTTTTCAGGTTGGTGACCTTCACCCGTGTGCCGAACGGTAACTGGCGGTGGGCGGCGGTCAGGGAATTCTGGTTGAACGCTTCGCCGCTGGCGGTGCGTTTACCGTGGTGCTTGGCACCGTAATAGGAGGCGACGCCGGTCTGGTCGTAACCGTGCGGGTCGATGGTGTCGGTGCTGGCGCAACCGGCTAGCAAAGAGAGCAGGGCGCAGGCGCCGAGCAGACGTTTCATTCAAAAGCTCCCAAATAACAATGTGGGAGCGAGCTTGCTCGCGAAGAAGCCGTCACATTCAGCATCAATGTTGAATGTCACGACGCCTTCGCGGGCAAGTCGGAGCGCCGAACCGCCACTCCCACAGGGAATGGAGCCAGGCTTTGGATCTGGCTCCATTGTGGTCAGCCTTCGAGCTTGCTTTTCAGCAGTTCGTTCACTTGCTGCGGGTTGGCCTTGCCTTTGGAGGCTTTCATGGCCTGACCGACGAAGAAGCCGAACATCTTGCCGCGCTTGGCTTCGTCTGCCGCACGGTATTGCTCGACCTGCTCGGCGTTGGCCGCGAGCATTTCGTCCAGTACCGCCGAGATTGCACCGGTGTCGGTGACTTGCTTCAGACCGCGCTTCTCGATGATCTCGTCCGCGCTGCCTTCACCGTTGGCCATCGCTTCGAACACCACCTTGGCGATCTTGCCGGAGATGGTGTTGTCCTTGATGCGCTGCAGCATGCCGCCCAGTTGCTCGGCCGAAACCGGCGAATCCTCGATGTCCAGGTTCTGCTTGTTGAGCAGGCTGCCCAACTCGACCATCACCCAGTTCGCCGCCAGTTTGGCGTCGCCGCCGATGCTGGCGACCTTCTCGAAGTAGTCCGCCTGCTCACGGCTGGTGGCCAGCACGTTGGCGTCGTAGGCCGACAGACCGAACGCAGTCTGGAAGCGCTCGCGTTTCTGCGGTGGCAGTTCCGGCAGGGTGGCGCGCACGTCGTTGAGGAACGAGTCCTCGATGACCACCGGCAGCAGGTCCGGATCGGGGAAGTAACGGTAGTCGTTGGCTTCCTCTTTGCTGCGCATCGGACGGGTCTCGTCCTTGTTCGGATCGTACAGACGGGTCTGCTGGATCACTTTGCCGCCGTCTTCGATCAGGTCGATCTGACGCTGGATTTCGGAGTTGATTGCCTTCTCGATGAAGCGGAACGAGTTGACGTTCTTGATCTCGCAGCGGGTGCCGAATTCAACCTGGCCTTTGGGACGCACCGACACGTTGCAGTCGCAACGCAGCGAGCCTTCGGCCATGTTGCCGTCGCAGATGCCCAGGTAACGCACCAGCGCGTGGATCGCCTTGACGTAGGCCACGGCTTCCTTGGCGCTGCGCATGTCAGGTTCGGACACGATTTCCAGCAGCGGCGTGCCGGCACGGTTCAGGTCGATGCCGGTGGCACCGCTGAATTCTTCGTGCAGGCTCTTGCCGGCGTCTTCTTCCAGGTGCGCGCGGGTGATGCCGACGCGTTTGACCGTGCCGTCTTCCAGGGCGATGTCCAGGTGGCCCTTGCCGACGATCGGCAATTCCATCTGGCTGATCTGGTAGCCCTTCGGCAGATCCGGGTAGAAGTAGTTTTTACGGGCGAACACGTTGCGCTGGCCGATCTCGGCGTCAATCGCCAGACCGAACATCACCGCCATGCGCACGGCTTCCTGGTTCAGTACCGGCAGGGTGCCGGGCATGCCCAGGTCGATCAGGCTGGCCTGGGTGTTCGGCTCGGAACCGAAAGTGGTGGAACTACCGGAAAAGATTTTCGACCGGGTGGTGAGCTGGGTGTGAATCTCCAGCCCGATCACGACTTCCCATTGCATGTGTGTCTCCTCAGAAGCCGGTTGGGGTGCGGGTGTGCCAGTCAGTGTTCAGCTGATACTGGTGCGCAACGTTGAGCAAGCGGCCTTCCTGGAAATACGGAGCGAGCAGTTGCACGCCGACCGGCAGACCATCGACAAAACCGGCCGGCATCGACAGGCCTGGCAGGCCCGCGAGGTTGGCGGTGATGGTGTAGACGTCTTCCAGGTAGGCAGCGACCGGGTCGCTGTTCTTGGCGCCGAGTTTCCAGGCCGGGTTTGGCGTGGTCGGGCCGAGGATGATGTCGACTTCGTTAAATGCGCTCATGAAGTCGTTCTTCACCAGGCGACGGATCTTCTGCGCTTTCAGGTAGTAGGCGTCGTAGTAACCGGCGGACAGCGCGTAGGCACCAACCATGATCCGGCGCTGGACTTCAGCCCCGAAGCCTTCGCCACGCGAGCGCTTGTACAGGTCTTCCAGGTTCTTCGGGTCTTCGCAGCGGTGGCCGAAGCGCACGCCGTCGAAACGCGACAGGTTGGAGGACGCTTCTGCCGGGGCGATCACGTAGTACGCAGGAATCGCGTGCTGCATGTTCGGCAGGCTGATTTCCTTGATCACGGCACCGAGCTTCTGCAGCTCTTTGATGCTGTTCTGGATCAGTTCGGCGATGCGCGGGTCGAGACCGGCGCCGAAGTATTCCTTCGGCACGCCGATGCGCAGCCCTTGCAGCGAACCGTTCAGGCCGGCGGTGTAGTCCGGCACTGGCTCATCGATGCTGGTGGAGTCGTTCGGATCGAAGCCGGCCATACCTTGCAACAAAATCGCGCAGTCTTCGGCGGTGCGAGCCAGAGGGCCACCCTGATCGAGGCTGGAGGCGTAAGCGATCATGCCCCAGCGCGACACCCGACCGTAGGTCGGCTTCAGGCCGGTGAGGTTGGTGAACGCGGCCGGTTGGCGGATCGAACCGCCGGTGTCGGTGGCCGTGGCAGCCGGTAGCAGACGAGCGGCAACTGCTGCCGCCGAACCACCGGACGAACCGCCCGGCACGTGTTCCAGGTTCCACGGGTTTTTCACCGCGCCGTACCAGCTCGACTCGTTGGCCGAACCCATGGCGAATTCGTCCATGTTGGTCTTGCCCAGAGTCACGGTGCCGGCGGCGGCCAGCTTCGACACCACGGTGGCGTCGTACGGGGCCTTGAAGTTGTCGAGCATCCTCGAGCCGCAACTGGTGCGGATGCCCTGGGTGCAGAACAGGTCTTTGTGGGCGATCGGCGCACCGAGCAGCGCGCCGCTCTCACCATTGGCCCGGCGCACGTCGGCGGCTTTGGCCTGCTCGAGGGCCAGCTCTTCGGTGAGGCTGATGAAACTGTTGAGCTGCGGATCGAGCTGGGTAATGCGCGCCAGCAGGACTTTGGTCAGCTCTTCGGAAGAAAACTTTTTATCGGCGAGACCGCGGGCGATCTCGGCCAGAGTCAATTGATGCATTGCAGGCTCTTTCCCTTTAGTCGATGACTTTCGGAACCAGGTACAGGCCGTTTTCGACCGCTGGTGCGATGGACTGATAAGCCTCGCGGTTATTGCTTTCGGTCACGACGTCGGCGCGCAGGCGCTGACTGGCTTCCAGCGGGTGGGCCAGCGGCTCGATACCGTCGGTATCGACCGCCTGCATTTCGTCGACCAGCCCGAGAATGCTGTTGAGGGCCGAAGTGATATGTGGAAGATCGGCGTCATTAAGGCCAAGGCTGGCCAGATGAGCGATTTTTTCCACGTCGGAGCGTTCTAGCGCCATCGGGTTTCTCCAGTGGAAAACAGGACGGACGGCGTCCGTGTGTTAGATTGTCGGAACACTACCGCACTTCTACGGTCATAAGGCCGCGATTGTGGGGCTTGGTGCACAGAAAAGCGGCCAATTTAACATATTGGCGCCTTGCCCAAAATCCCTGTCGTTGTTAGAGTTTGCCGCACTTTTTTACCCACGCGTTGCCTAGGGTCCCTTTCCCATGTTCAAGAAACTGCGTGGCATGTTTTCCAGCGATCTTTCCATTGACCTGGGCACTGCCAACACCCTTATTTACGTGCGCGAGCGCGGCATCGTCCTGAATGAGCCATCGGTTGTGGCCATTCGGACACACGGTAACCAGAAAAGTGTCGTCGCTGTCGGCACCGAGGCCAAGCGCATGCTCGGTCGTACGCCGGGCAACATTGCTGCCATTCGTCCGATGAAGGACGGCGTGATCGCCGACTTCAGCGTCTGCGAAAAGATGCTGCAATACTTTATCAACAAGGTTCACGAAAACAGCTTTCTGCAGCCCAGCCCTCGTGTGCTGATCTGCGTTCCATGCAAGTCCACCCAGGTTGAGCGTCGTGCCATCCGTGAATCGGCCCTTGGCGCCGGTGCCCGTGAAGTGTTCCTGATCGAAGAACCAATGGCCGCTGCAATCGGTGCCGGCCTGCCGGTTGAAGAAGCTCGCGGTTCGATGGTCGTGGATATCGGTGGTGGTACTACCGAAATCGCGCTGATCTCCCTGAACGGTGTGGTCTATGCCGAATCCGTACGCGTTGGCGGCGACCGCTTCGACGAAGCGATCATCACCTACGTGCGCCGCAACTACGGCAGCCTGATCGGCGAATCCACCGCCGAGCGCATCAAGCAGGAAATCGGCACAGCCTACCCGGGCGGCGAAGTTCGCGAAGTCGACGTTCGCGGTCGCAACCTGGCCGAAGGCGTTCCACGCGCATTCACCCTGAACTCCAACGAAGTGCTGGAAGCTCTGCAAGAGTCCCTGGCAACTATCGTTCAGGCCGTGAAAAGTGCTCTTGAGCAATCGCCGCCGGAACTGGCTTCCGACATCGCCGAGCGTGGCCTGGTGCTGACCGGTGGTGGCGCGCTGCTGCGTGACCTCGACAAGCTGCTGGCTCAGGAAACCGGTCTGCCGGTGATCGTTGCCGAAGATCCGCTGACCTGCGTCGCTCGCGGCGGTGGCCGTGCATTGGAAATGATGGACAAGCACACCATGGACCTGCTCTCCAGCGAATAATCGCCGGGTGCAATACGTGGGTGAGCGCGCAGGCAGCACTTTGCAGTGCTGCCTGTTGGCGTTTATCTTCTGTCAGTCTTCATCCAGGCCGGTTTGATGCCGTATGAATAAACAGAACATTTGCCTGGGAGGAGCGGCTTATTAAACCGCTTTTCGCCAAGGGCCCCTCACTGGGCGTGCGCTTGTTGGTGCTGGCCGTGCTATCGGTCGCGCTGATGGTCGTTGACGCGCGTTTCAGCCTGCTTAAACCCGTACGCAGCCAGGCCTCGCTGGTGCTGATGGACGCCTACTGGATTACTGACCTGCCCGGACGGTTGTGGGAAGGTATCGCCAGCCAGTTTGGCAGTCGCACCGAGCTCGTGGCCGAAAACGAAAAACTCAAGTCGGAGAACCTGCTGTTGCAGGGGCGCATGCAGAAGCTTGCCGCCCTCACCGAGCAGAACGTCCGTCTGCGCGAGTTGCTCAATTCCTCCGCGCTGGTCAACGAGAAGGTCGAAGTGGCCGAGCTGATCGGCATGGACCCCAACCCTTTCACCCATCGCATCATCATCAATAAAGGTGAGCGTGATGGCGTGGTGCTCGGTCAGCCGGTGCTCGATGCTCGCGGTCTGATGGGGCAGGTGGTCGAGCTGATGCCGTACACCTCCCGCGTATTGTTGCTGACCGACTCGACTCACAGCATTCCCGTGCAGGTGAACCGTAATGGTCTGCGGGCGATCGCCAGTGGGACGGGCAACCCGGAGCGCCTTGAGTTGCGCCATGTTGCCGATACTGCCGATATCAAGGAAGGGGATCTGTTGGTCAGCTCCGGCCTGGGTCAGCGTTTTCCGGCCGGTTATCCGGTGGCAACGGTCAAGGAAGTCATCCACGACTCCGGCCAGCCTTTCGCCATTGTTCGCGCTGTGCCGACCGCCGCACTGAACCGCAGCCGTTACCTGCTGCTGGTATTCAGTGACAACCGCACGGCCGAAGAACGTGCCAATGATGCCGCGCAGGCGCAGGAAAACCTTGATGCCTTCGGTGGCGGTCCGGTGATTCCAGCCACAGTGCCGAAAATCGTCACACCGCCTGCCGCAGCCGCAACAGCAACCCCTGCCACGGCGACACCGGCTGCGCCTGCCGCCAGCACCACGCCGGTCAAACCCGCTGCAAGCAAACCGCCTGCAGCCACACCAGCGGCCAGCAAACCACCGGCAAATCAACCGGCGGCTCGACCAGCGGCCAAACCGCCAGTCACTGTGCCGGCTACCACCGGGAGGCAAGAATAATGGTCGGGGCTACCGCATCGCGGAACGGCTGGATTGTCTGGCTGACGTTTATTGTCGGCATACTGCTCAGTGTGTCGCCACTGCCCATTTTCATGGAAATCCTGCGCCCGCTGTGGCTGGCCTTGCTCCTGACTTTCTGGGCTTTGTATCTGCCGCACACCGTCGGCATGGTCACGGCTTTCTGCCTGGGACTGGCCGAGGACGTGCTGCAGGGCGACCTGCTCGGTCAGAATGCCTTGATCCTGACCCTGATCACATTCCTGGTGCTTTCATTGCAGCAACGTCTGCGAATGTTCCCGATGTGGCAGCAAAGCCTGGTGATTCTGGTGATCTTCGGCCTTGCCCAGCTGGTACAGCTTTGGCTCAGTGCCTTGACCGGCAACCGACAGCCGACTCTCGCGCTGGTCCTGCCGGCACTGGTCAGTGCCTTGCTCTGGCCATGGGTCAGCTTCGCTCTGCGTGGATTGCGCCGTCGCTACAAAATCAACTGATCGCTCAGGCATTTGCCCGTACCAGTGCTTGCCTCGCAAATGAAGAGCTTTTTTGCGAGTGGCTGTTGTTGCCAGACAAGGCGCCGTGACGAGTCATAGCGTGCTATGGCGAGGAGCGGCAACGCAGTAGGCAACACCAGACGCCGACCAAAGGGAACAGCATTTGTGAGGCCGGGCACCAAACAGGGAGATGTCTTGATGAAGCCGCTTTACCTCGCCTCAGGATCGCCGCGTCGGCGTGAATTGCTCACGCAGATCGGCATCCCGTTTACCGCCATCAGCGCGGATATCGATGAAACCCCTCTAGCCCATGAATCCCCATCGGCCTACGTCGAGCGCCTGGCGCGCGGCAAGGCCGAAGCCGGACAGCGCACGGTCGTTTCCGATGTGGCGTTTTGCGTACTGGGCGCCGACACCGCCGTGGTGCTGGACGGCAAAATTCTTGGCAAACCGGTGGACGAAGCCGATGCATGCGCCATGCTGATGATGCTGTCCGGAAAGGAGCACGAAGTGCTGACGGCGATTGCCGTACTCGACGGCGAGCGCTGCGAGTCGCGTGTGGTGCGCAGTCTGGTGCGGTTCCGGTCGATCAGCCGCGAAGAAGCCGCCGCCTACTGGGCCAGCGGCGAGCCTCGGGACAAGGCGGGTGGCTACGGCATTCAGGGGCTCGGCGCGGTGTTCGTTGCCGGCCTCAATGGCAGTTACTCGGCGGTCGTCGGCTTGCCGGTGTGCGAAAGCGCAGAACTGCTCGGCCATTTCGGCATACCCTGTTGGCAAACCCTGAACGCGCAATGAGCGTCGAACGGAAAAGATGCGGCCATAATCGTGAACATGCCTGAACGAGACCCTGCCATGAGTGAAGAGATTCTGATCAACATCACGCCGATGGAATCGCGCGTGGCGGTGGTCGAAAACGGTGTGCTGCAAGAAGTGCACGTCGAGCGTACGCAAAAACGCGGGATCGTCGGCAACATCTATAAAGGCAAGGTGGTGCGCGTCCTGCCGGGCATGCAGGCGGCATTCGTCGACATCGGTCTGGATCGCGCAGCTTTCATTCACGCCTCGGAAATTTCCCTGCGCGAAGGCCCGGCGGTGGAAAGCATCAGCGCCCTTGTGCACGAAGGCCAGAGCCTGGTGGTTCAAGTCACCAAGGATCCGATCGGTTCCAAAGGCGCGCGGCTGACCACGCAACTGTCGATTCCGTCGCGCTATCTGGTGTACATGCCGCGCACCGCCCACGTCGGCATTTCCCTGAAAATTGAAGACGAAGCCGAGCGCGAACGTCTCAAACAGGTGGTCAGCGATTGCGTGGCCAAAGAAGGCATCAAGGAGGCCGGCGGCTTCATTCTGCGCACTGCCGCCGAAGGTGCCGGGGCCGATGAGATCCTGATGGACATCCGCTACCTGCGCCGCCTCTGGGATCAGATCAACGAACAGATCAAGACCATCGGCGCACCGAGCGTCATCTACGAAGACCTCGGCCTGGCGCTGCGCACCCTGCGCGATCTGGTCAGCCCGAAGATCGAGAAAATCCGCATCGACTCCCGGGAAACCTTCCAGAAGACCACGCAGTTCGTTGCCGAACTGATGCCGGAAATCGCCGATCGTCTGGAGCACTACCCGGGTGAACGGCCGATCTTCGATCTTTATGGCGTCGAGGATGAAATCCAGAAAGCCCTGGAACGCAAGGTGCCGCTGAAGTCCGGTGGCTATCTGGTGATCGACCCGGCGGAAGCCATGACCACCATCGATGTGAACACCGGGGCGTTTGTCGGTCATCGCAACCTCGAAGAGACCATCTTCAAGACCAACCTCGAAGCCGCGACCGCGATCGCCCGGCAGATGCGCCTGCGCAACCTGGGCGGGATCATCATCATCGACTTCATCGACATGGAAGATGAAGAGCATCAGCGTCAGGTGCTGCGTACTCTGGAGAAACAGCTGGAGCGCGATCACGCCAAGACCAACATCATCGGTATCACCGAGTTGGGCTTGGTGCAGATGACGCGCAAGCGCACCCGCGAAAGTCTCGAGCAAGTGCTGTGCGAACCGTGCAGCAGCTGTCAGGGCCGGGGCAAGCTGAAAACCCCGGAAACCATTTGCTACGAGATTTTCCGCGAGATCCTGCGTGAAGCCCGGGCCTATCAGGCCGAGGGTTATCGGGTGCTGGCGAACCAGAAGGTGGTGGATCGCCTGCTTGATGAAGAGTCCGGTAACGTGGCCGAGCTTGAAGGTTTCATCGGGCGCACCATACGCTTTCAGGTGGAAACCATGTATTCCCAGGAACAATATGACGTGGTGCTGCTCTGAATCCCTGCGTCACCCTTTTCCTGAAACGGCTGGCCTCAGCTTTTTGCAGTATTTTTGCCATGGGAGCCAACTGACATGGAACGTCTGACACGCATTTTGGCCGCACTGACCCGCTGGGGTCTGGGCCTGTGCGCGTTGGTTCTGGTATTGATGGCGTTGTACGTCAGTCTCGGCCGGGAACTCACGCCGCTGGTGGCCGAATACCGCGCGGATATCGAAGACAAGGCCAGTGCTGCCCTGGGCATGCCACTGCAGATCGGCGAGCTGGAAGGCAACTGGAGCGGATTTGCGCCGATCCTGCTGGCTCATGACGTGATGGTCGGCAGCGGCGCCAACGCCTTGCGCCTGGATCGGGTGCGTGCGGTGCCGGATCTGTGGGCCAGTCTGCTGGCTCGCGAAGTGCGAATCGCCCACCTTGAACTCAATGGCCTGAAGATCAGCCTCAAGGAAGGCGAAGACGGAAAGTGGGCGCTGGAAGGCCTGCCGGTGCAGCAGGATCAGCCCATGGATCCCGAGCAACTGTTCAACCGCATGCAAATGATTCAGCAACTGTCGGTGCTCGACAGCCAGGTGACCTTGCAGCCGCGGGAACAGGCACCGCTGACCTTCACGTATGTCGGCCTCAATCTAAAAACTGGCACTAGCCGCCAGCGCCTCGATGCGCGGTTGACCCTGCCGGACGGCCAGCCCGTGGCGCTGAGCCTGCGCACGCGGATTCGTGCGAACAACTGGCAGAACAGCGAAGTGGAAGGTTATGTCAGCCTGCCGCAGAGCGACTGGTCGAAATGGCTGCCCGAGCGCCTGACCCAACAATGGAATTTCTCCGAGATCAAGGCCGGCGGGGAGCTGTGGGTCAACTGGCGCGAAGGGGCGTTGCAGAGTGCTGCGATCCGTCTCAACGCGCCGCAACTGACCGGCGCCTATGCCGAACGCAAGCCGATCCAGATCAACAATCTGGCGCTCAACGGCTACTTCCAGCGCGGTCCGGAGGGAGCCACTGTCACGCTTGATTCGTTGGCGATGAATTTCGGCGAAACCCGTTGGGAATCGCATGTCCAGATCAAACAGACCGCTGCCACCGACAAGACTGAAGAGCTCTGGCATTTGCAGGCCGACCGGCTCGACCTGACACCGATCACGCCCTTGCTCAATGCCCTCGGCCCGTTGCCCGAAGGCTTCGCCACCGTGGTCGAGCGCCTGAAAGTGACCGGCGGTCTGCGCAACGTGCTGCTGGATTTCCGGCCGAACGCCACCGACGACAGCAAATTCAGCTTCGCCGCCAACCTTGATCAGGTCGGTTTCGACGCCTATCACGGCGCCCCGGCGGCCCGGAACGTCAGCGGCAGTCTCAGCGGCAACCTCGGCGGCGGCGAGCTGCGCATGGACAGCAAGGATTTCGTCCTGCACCTCGATCCGATTTTTGCCAAGCCGTGGCAATACATTCAGGCCAACGCCCGATTGACCTGGAAGCTCGATAAAGAAGGTTTCACCCTGATCGCCCCCTACCTGAAGGTGCTCGGCGAGGAGGGCAAGATCGCTGGCGACTTCCTGATCCGCCTGCATTTCGATCACAGCCAGGAAGACTACATGGACCTGCGGGTCGGTCTGGTGGACGGCGACGGTCGTTATACCGCCAAGTACCTGCCGCAAGTCCTGAGCCCGGCACTCGACGAATGGCTGCGTACGGCGATTCTCAAGGGCGCAGTGGATCAAGGGTTCTTCCAGTATCAGGGCTCGCTGAACAAGAACGCCGGGGAAGCGGATCGCAGCATCAGCCTGTTCTTCAAGGTGCATGACGCCGAACTGGCGTTCCAGCCGGGCTGGCCGCATGTGAGCAAGGTCAACGGTGACGTGTTCATCGAAGACAGCGGCGTGCGTATTCTCGCCAGCAAGGGCCAGTTGCTCGACACTCAGGTCAGCGATGTCTTCGTAAATATTCCCCATGTGCCGAGCGGCGAGCACAGCCATATGTTCCTCGACGGCACCTTTGCCGGCGGGCTGGGCGATGGCTTGAAAATTCTTCAGGAAGCGCCGATCGGCACCGCCGACACCTTCGCCGGCTGGGAAGGCGAGGGCGATCTGCAAGGTACGCTCAAGCTCGATGTGCCGTTGGCCAAGGGCGATCAGCCGAAAATCCTCGTCGACTTCAAAACTGCCAATGCGCGATTGAAGCTGGCGGAGCCGAAGCTCGAACTGAGCCAGCTCAAGGGTGATTTCCGCTTCGACAGCGCCAAGGGCCTGAGCGGGCAGAACATCAGTGCCCGGGCCTTCGACAAACCGGTCACCGCGCAAATCTTCGCCGACGGCGGCCCCGGCAAACTCAAGACCCGGGTAGCAGCGTCAGGGCAGGTCGAGGTCAAGAAACTCACCGACTGGCTGGGCGTGACTCAGCCGTTGCCGGTGTCCGGGACCCTTCCATATCAGCTGCAGGTGAATCTGGACGGTGCCGACAGCCAATTGATGGTCAGTTCCAGCATGAAGGGTGTGGCGGTGGATTTGCCGGCACCGTTCGGCATGGCCGCCGATGTCGGGCGTGACACGGTGTTCCGCATGACGTTGCAGGGACAGGAGCGGCGTTACTGGGTCAATTACGATCAACTGGCCAACTTCACCTTCGCTGCGCCACCGGACAATTTTGCCGATGGCCGTGGCGAATTGTTCCTCGGCGCCGGCGAAGCGGTGTTGCCGGGTAACAAAGGTTTGCGGATACGCGGCGTGTTGTCCGAGCTGGACGTCAAACCCTGGCAGGATCTGCTGGACAAGTACGCTGGTCAGGATCCAGGCGGCAATGCCAAGCAGTTGCTCAGCAGCGCGGACTTCAAGATCGGCAAACTCACGGCCTTCGGCACCACGCTGGATCAGGCGGCAGTGCAAGTGAATCGCAAGCCTGGCGCCTGGGCTCTGGCCCTCGACAGTCAACAGGCCAAAGGCACGGCCGGCATTCCCGACGCCAAGGGCGCGCCGATTGCGGTGAACCTGCAATACGTGCGGTTGCCGGCGCCGGACCCGACGGTGCAGGCCGACGAAAACGCGCCCGATCCACTGGCTTCGGTCGATCCGAGCAAGATTCCGGCGCTGGATATCACCATCAATCAATTGTTCCTGGGCCAGGACCTGGTCGGTGGCTGGTCGCTCAAGGTTCGGCCGACCGCCAAGGGCATCGCCCTGAACAACCTTGATCTGGGTCTCAAGGGCATTCTCTTGCAGGGCAGCGGTGGCTGGGAAGGTGCGCCCGGTGCCACGACCAGTTGGTACAAGGGGCGGATCGGCGGCAAGAACCTCGCCGATGTGCTCAAGGGCTGGGGTTTTGCGCCGAGCGTGACCAGCGAAGAATTCCACATGGATGTCGATGGCCGATGGCCGGGCTCGCCGGCGTGGCTGGCGACCAAACGTTTCTCCGGCACCCTCGATGCGTCGTTGAACAAAGGCCAGTTTGTCGAAGTGGAGGGCGGCGCTCAGGCATTGCGCGTATTCGGTCTGCTCAACTTCAACTCCATTGGCCGGCGTTTGCGTCTCGACTTCTCCGATCTGTTCGGCAAAGGCTTGAGCTATGACTGGGTGAAGGGATTGTTGGAGGCGACCAACGGGGTCTATGTCACGAAAGAGCCGATCAAGTTGACCGGCCCTTCGAGCAACCTGGAACTGGATGGCACGCTGGATCTGGTGGGCGACAAGGTGGATGCCAAATTGCTGGTGACGTTGCCGGTGACCAACAACCTGCCGATTGCCGCGCTGATTGTCGGCGCGCCGGCAGTCGGCGGTGCCTTGTTCCTGATCGACAAGCTGATCGGCGATCGCGTGGCGCGCTTCGCCAGCGTCAAATACACCGTCAAAGGGCCTTGGAAAGAGCCGAAAATCACCTTCGACAAGCCTTTTTGAACAGCCACCCTCTGAACCGATGGAGTAGCATGGCCGCATATCTCTTGCGGAGTGCGCCATGTCTTTAGCGGTGATTCAAATGGTCAGCCAGAGCGATGTGCTGGCCAATCTGCGCGATGCCCGACGTTTGCTCGAACAAGCAGCCAGTGCCGGCGCGAAGCTGGCCGTGCTACCGGAAAATTTCGCGGCCATGGGGCGTCGCGACATCGCCGATATCGGCCGGGCCGAAGCGCTTGGCGATGGCCCGATCCTGCCGTGGTTGAAACAGACCGCCCGCGACCTCAGGTTATGGATTGTGGCCGGCACCTTGCCGTTGCCGCCAATGGGGCAGCCTGAGGCCAAGTCCCATGCCTGCTCGTTGCTGGTGAACGATCAGGGTGAAATCGTTGCCCGCTATGACAAGTTGCACCTGTTCGATGTTGACGTAGCGGACAATCGCGGCCGTTACCGCGAATCCGATGACTATGCTTATGGCAGTGGCGTGGTGGTCGCGGATACGCCGGTCGGGCGATTGGGGCTGACGGTGTGTTACGACCTGCGCTTCCCGGAGCTGTACAGCGAATTGCGCGCTGCCGGGGCTGAACTGATTACCGCACCGTCGGCTTTCACCGCTGTGACGGGGGCGGCGCACTGGGATGTGCTGATCCGCGCGCGGGCCATTGAAACCCAGTGCTATGTGCTGGCGGCCGCTCAGGGCGGAACGCATCCGGGGCCGCGTGAAACCTTTGGCCACGGGGCGATTGTCGATCCGTGGGGGCGCGTGCTGGCGCAACAGGAACGAGGCGAAGCCGTGCTGTTGGCCGAGCGCGACAGCAGTGAACAAGCGTCCATCCGGGCGCGAATGCCGGTGACGGGTCATCGGCGGTTTTTTTCGCAGGGCGCACAGCGACCTGCTTCAGAACACGAATTTAAGGCGTAAAACCTATGAGCGAGTTGTTGTCCTCAGTCAGTGATCACCTGTTGGCGCCCGGCGGCGTGACGATCGAGAGTCTGCAAGGCGTACTCGGTGATCTGGCGGGCCCAGGCATCGATGCGGCCGACCTGTATTTCCAGGGGCAGATTTCCGAGTCCTGGTCGCTGGAAGACGGCATCGTCAAGGAAGGCAGTTTCAACCTCGACCAGGGTGTCGGCGTGCGTGCGCAGTCCGGTGAGAAAACCGGTTTCGCCTACAGCAACGCGATCACCCTCGAAGCCCTCGGCGCAGCGGCCCGTGCGGCCCGTTCGATTTCCCGCGCCGGGCAGAACGGCACGGTGCAGGCGTTCAGCGCCCAGGACGTCGCCCAGTTGTATGCGCCGGACAATCCGCTGGAGGTTCTCAGCCGCGCTGAAAAAGTTGAATTGCTCAAGCGCATCGACGTTGCGACCCGCGCCCTAGACCCGCGTATCCAGCAGGTGAGCGTAAGCATGGCCGGGGTCTGGGAACGTATTCTGGTGGCTTCGACCGACGGTGGCCTGGCTGCCGATGTGCGTCCGCTGGTGCGTTTCAACGTCAGCGTGATCGTCGAGCAGAACGGTCGTCGCGAGCGTGGCGGCCACGGCGGCGGTGGGCGTACCGACTACCGTTATTTCCTCGCCGAAGACCGCGCCATGGGCTATGCCCGTGAAGCGTTGCGTCAGGCGCTGGTGAATCTGGAAGCGATTCCGGCACCCGCCGGCACATTGCCGGTTGTTCTGGGCTCGGGCTGGTCCGGCGTGCTGCTGCACGAAGCGGTGGGTCACGGTCTGGAAGGCGACTTCAACCGCAAGGGCAGTTCGGCCTACAGCGGTCGCATGGGTGAAATGGTTGCCTCGAAACTTTGCACCATCGTCGATGACGGCACGTTGGCCGGTCGTCGCGGTTCCCTGAGCGTCGACGACGAAGGCACCCCGACCGAGTGCACCACGCTGATCGAAAACGGCGTACTCAAGGGTTACATGCAGGACAAGCTCAATGCGCGGCTGATGGGCGTGGCCCGCACCGGTAACGGTCGCCGTGAATCCTATGCGCACCTGCCGATGCCGCGGATGACCAACACATACATGCTCGGCGGCCAGAGCGATCCGGCGGAAATCATCGCCTCGGTGAAGAAGGGTATCTACTGCGCCAACCTCGGCGGCGGTCAGGTCGACATCACCAGCGGCAAGTTCGTGTTCTCCACCAGCGAGGCTTACCTGATCGAGGATGGCAAGATCACCGCACCGGTCAAAGGCGCAACGTTGATCGGCAACGGTCCGGAAGCGATGAGCCGGGTGTCGATGGTCGGTAACGATCTGGCGCTGGACAGCGGTGTGGGGACTTGCGGCAAGGACGGCCAGTCGGTGCCGGTAGGTGTCGGTCAGCCGACGCTGAAGATCGATGCGATCACCGTGGGTGGCACGGGCGCATAAGAAGGATGGAGCTTCGGGTGGCGCGCGGTGCGGCCACCCGGTGGCGAATATCAGCGCAGACCGCGTTGAGTCTCGTCCAGCTCACGGATGTACTTGAAAATTTTACGGCTCGAGGCAGGAGGCTTGTTATGCGCTACCTCGTGCTGGGCCTGACGGATCAGGGAGCGCAGTTGCTGGCGGTCGGCGTCCGGGTACTCGACGACGAATTTCTCCAGCACGGCATCGTCACCGGCGATCAGGCGGTCACGCCAGCGTTCGAGGTTGTGGAACCGCTCGTTGTACTGACGGGTAGAGGCATCGAGTTGATCGAGCAGCTCAAGGATCGCGGTGGTGTCCTGATCGCGCATGAGTTTGCCGATGAACTGCAAATGCCGTTTACGTGCAATGTGCGCAACGTGTTTGGGCGCATCGGCCAGAGCCCGGCGCAGGGCGTCGGTCAGTGGCAGTTTGGCCAGCCGGTCCGGCTTGAGTGTCGTAAGGCGCTCGCCAAGGTCAACCAGAGCATGCAGCTCGCGTTTGACCTGGGATTTGCTTTTTTCTCCCGTATCGAGGGAGTCGTCGTAAGAATCAACCATGGTGGCAGTCCGCAAAGAAACGCCGCCATGATAACCAGTCGGGGGCCGCTTGTCCGGCCCGGTCGCTCGAAGGCCCCAGCCGAAAGCAGAATTTGAGTGGAGATGAGCATGAGTGCAGTTGAAAGCGTCGGCCCACAGGCATTGCCGGCACTGCAGGAACAGGTCGAGCAGATCATCGCCGAAGCCAAGCGTCAGGGTGCGAGTGCCTGCGAAGTAGCGGTGTCGCTGGAGCAGGGACTGTCCACGTCGGTGCGTCAACGTGAAGTCGAGACGGTCGAGTTCAACCGTGATCAGGGCTTTGGCATCACGTTGTACGTCGGTCAGCGCAAAGGCTCGGCCAGCACCTCCGCCACCGGGCCGGATGCGATTCGCGAGACCGTCGCTGCGGCGCTGGCGATTGCCAAGCACACCTCCGAAGACGAAGCCTCCGGGCTGGCCGATGCAGCGCTGATGGCCAGGGATATTCAGGATTTCGATCTGTTCCACGAATGGGACATCACCCCGGAGCAGGCCATCGAGAAAGCGCTGCTCTGCGAAGCCGCCGCGTTCGATGCCGATGCCCGCATCAAGAATGCCGATGGCACCACGTTGAGCACTCATCAGGGCTGCCGCGTGTACGGCAACAGCCATGGTTTCATCGGTGGTTATGCCTCGACCCGACACAGCCTGAGCTGTGTGATGATCGCCGAGGCCGATGGCCAGATGCAGCGCGATTACTGGTATGACGTGAACCGTCAGGGCAGTTTGCTGGCGGATCCGGTGAGCATTGGCCAGCGTGCGGCACAACGGGCGGCGAGCCGTCTGGGCGCGCGTCCGGTACCGACCTGCGAAGTGCCGGTTTTGTTTTCAGCGGAACTGGCAGGTGGATTGTTCGGCAGCTTCCTGTCGGCGATTTCCGGCGGCAGTCTGTACCGCAAATCGTCGTTCCTTGAAGGCACCCTGGGGCAGAAGCTGTTCCCGGAATGGCTGACCATCGACGAGCGCCCGCACCTGATGCGTGCCATGGGCAGTGCATCGTACGACGGTGACGGTCTGGCGACCTATTCCAAGCCGTTCGTCGAAAAGGGTGAGTTGGTCTCGTACATCCTCGGCACCTATTCGGGTCGCAAACTCGGCATGCCGAGTACCGCCAACGCCGGCGGCGTGCATAACCTGTTTGTCACTCATGGCGATGAAGACCAGGCGGCCTTGCTGCGGCGTATGGGGCGCGGGTTGCTGGTCACCGAGTTGATGGGCCATGGTCTGAACATGGTGACTGGTGATTACTCGCGCGGTGCGGCGGGTTTCTGGGTCGAGAACGGTGAAATCCAGTTCGCGGTGCAGGAAGTGACCATCGCCGGCAACATGCGCGACATGTTCAAGCAGATCGTCGCCGTTGGTAACGATCTGGAACTGCGCAGCAATATTCGCACCGGCTCGGTGTTGATCGAGAAGATGACTGTGGCGGGCAGTTAAGCCCCCGTCAGGTAAACAAAGGCGCGCCACCCAATTGGGGTGGCGCGCTTTTTTTGTGTCCGAAAATTTTTTTAGCTGATCAGGTCAGCTAAAAAGCCGTCCTTGTTTTGGTTCTTATTATCATCTAATAATAAATCTCATTATCGGATGAGCCCAGGATCATGAGTTCTGCCTTGCACGAGCAGCCGTACCTCGAAAGCTGGCGCTGGATGAGTCGCCAGATCCGTTGCGCGATGGATCCCGACGAGCCGCGTCTGATCGAACACTACTTGGCCGAAGGCCGATATCTGGCCTGCTGCACAGTGACCTCACCCTGGATGATCGCTGAAACCTCTTTCCGTCTGCTGCTCGACACGGCCTCCGACATCGCGCTGCCGTGGCATTGGCGCAGCCTCTGTCTCGATCAAGCCTGGCGACCGCTGCGTGAAATGGAACGCCTCTCAATGTGCAAATGCCGGCTCAAACGCTGGCAAAGCTACACCTGGCAGCTCGCCACCTGCGAGTTGCAACCCTCGATTCCTCTCATTGAATTAGTCCAAGGATTTAGCGATGACCAAGACACGTATTGAGCGCGACAGTATGGGCGAACTGCAGGTGCCGGTGGACGCTCTCTACGGCGCGCAGACCCAGCGTGCAGTGGATAACTTCCCGATCAGCGGCAAGCCGATGCCGACCCAGTTCATCCGTTCCCTGATTCTGGCGAAAGCGGCCGCCGCCCGCGCCAACGTCGAACTCAACCAGATCAGCGCCGCGCAAGGCAAGGCCATCAGCGATGCCGCTCAAGCACTGCTGGAAGCCGACTTCATGCAGCATTTCCCGGTGGATATCTTCCAGACCGGCTCCGGCACCAGCTCCAACATGAACGCCAACGAAGTGATCGCCACCCTGGCCAGCCGCCTGCTCGAAGAACCGGTGAACCCCAACGATCACGTCAACTGCGGGCAGAGCAGCAACGACATCATCCCGACCACCATCCACGTCAGCGCCGCGTTGGCCCTGCACGAACAATTGCTGCCAGCGCTGCTGCATCTGGTGCAAGTGATCGAGCGCAAGTCCGGGCAAGTCCATCATCACGTCAAGACTGGCCGCACCCACTTGATGGACGCGATGCCGGTGCGCATGAGTCAGGTACTCAACGGTTGGGCACAGCAGCTCAAGGTCAATATCGGTCATCTGCAGGATTTGCTGCCAAGCCTGCAATCTCTGGCCCAGGGCGGCACGGCGGTCGGCACCGGGATCAATGCGCATCCGGAGTTCGCAGCGCGTTTCAGCCGCCAGTTGAGCCTGTTGACCAACGTCCAGTTCACGCCGGGCAAGGATCTGTTCGCCCTGATCGGCTCGCAGGACACCGCCGTAGCGGTGTCGGGTCAGCTCAAGGCTACTGCCGTGTCGCTGATGAAAATCGCCAACGACCTGCGCTGGATGAATTCCGGCCCGCTCGCCGGCCTCGGTGAAATCGAGCTGGATGGTTTGCAACCGGGGTCGTCGATCATGCCGGGCAAGGTCAATCCAGTGATTCCTGAAGCTACCGCCATGGTCGCCGCGCAAGTGATCGGCAACGATTCGGTGATCACCATCGCCGGTCAGTCGGGCAATTTCGAATTGAACGTGATGCTGCCGATCATCGCCCAGAACCTGTTGAGCAGCATCGAGTTGCTGGCCAAATCCAGCCGTCTGCTGGCCGACAAGGCCATCGCCAGCTTCAAGGTCAACGAGTCGCGGCTCAAGGAAGCGCTGTCGCGCAACCCGATTCTGGTGACCGCGCTCAACCCGATCATCGGTTACCAGAAAGCCGCCGAAATCGCCAAGCAGGCCTACAAACAGGGCCGTCCGGTGATCGACGTCGCGCTGGAACACACCGACCTGTCGCGCAGCCAACTGGAAGAGTTGCTCAATCCTGAGAAACTCACCGCCGGCGGCGTGTAAGCACCGCAACCGCTTTGGAGGTTCACCATGGAGCACTGGAAACGCACGATCGAACGGGCCAATCGCTGTTTCATGCTGGGCGATCTGATCGACGCCCGCGAGGCTTATCTGCAAGCCTTGGCCCTGGCTCAAGTGTTGTTCGAACGCTGGGCCGATGCCGACGAAGCAGTGGCGGCCTGCGTCATTTCCCATCACAACCTGGCGGATCTGCATCTGCGCCTGAATCAGCCGGAGGAGAGCGCCGAGTACCTCTGCGCTATCCACCAGCGCCTGTTGCAGACCATGCAGGACGAGCGACTGCGCCCGGCGCTGCGTGAAGCGGCATTGCGCCAGAGCAGCAAGACCTACGTCGAGCTGCTCAATTTCATCAGCGAACACGGCGAATACCCGCGCACCCAGCGTTTGCTGCACCCGGATACAGGCAATGCGCGCCGCGCGCCTGCCCCACATCACCATGGAGTCCATTGAAATGGCTTTTACCCTGCCAGCCTTGCCTTACGCCTACGACGCTCTGGAACCGCACATCGATGCGCAAACCATGGAGATCCACTACACCAAACATCACCAGACCTATATCAACAATCTGAACGCTGCAATCGAGGGCACCGAGTTCGCGGAATGGCCGGTGGAAAAACTGGTCGCCAGCGTCCAGCAACTACCGGAAAAACTTCGTGCGGCGGTGATCAACCAGGGGGGCGGTCACGCCAACCACTCGCTGTTCTGGGAAGTAATGGTGCCCAACGGTGGTGGTAAACCGGATGGTGCGCTGGCCAGGGCGATCGATGAACAATTGGGCGGCCTCGACAGCTTCAAGGACGCTTTCACCAAAGCCGCGCTGACCCGTTTCGGCAGTGGCTGGGCCTGGCTCAGTGTGACGCCGGACAAGAAACTGGTGGTGGAAAGCAGCGGTAACCAGGACAGCCCGCTGATGAGCGGCAATACGCCGATTCTCGGGCTCGATGTGTGGGAGCACGCGTACTACCTGCGTTATCAAAACCGTCGGCCGGAATACATCAGCGCGTTCTACAACGTCATCAATTGGCCGGAAGTCGCTGCGCGCTATCAGGCCGCGCTGGTTTAAGTCTTCTATAAAAACAATCCAAGGCTGACTATGGGCACTGAAACACTGGCGATCGGAAGTGGGCGTATGTTTCGTTACGCAATTGGATCGCTGTTGCTGTTGGCGGGTATGACCTTGCTGGTCGCCCACGGACTGGAATGGCTGAATCTGGAGCCCAGGCTATCGCGTGCGTTGCAGGGCGGGGCGATTTGCGCCCTCGGCACCGCACTTGGAGCCGTTCCAGTGTTGGTGATCCGCAACATGCCCCAGGCACTGGGCGATACGCTGCTGGGTTTTGGCGCCGGTGTGATGCTGGCGGCGACCGCGTTTTCGCTGATCGTGCCGGGAATCGCCGCCGCCGAAAGTCTGGGACTGAGTTCGTGGGGCGCCAGCGGCCTGATCTGCTTCGGCATCATGCTCGGAGCGTTCGGTCTGTATCTGGTTGATCGCCGGGTGTCGGGCGCTTCGCCGGAAATGCTCATCGGCACTGTCGAGCATCCGGTGATTCCGCCGCGGATCTGGTTGTTTGTGTTCGCCATCATCGCCCACAACATCCCGGAAGGGATGGCCGTCGGCGTCTCGGCTGGCGGTGGAATGCCGGACGCAGACAGTCTGGCGATGGGCATTGCCTTGCAGGATGTGCCGGAAGGGCTGGTGATTGCACTGGTGTTGGCTGGCGCCGGGATGTCGCGGGTGAAGGCGTTTCTGATTGGCGCAGCGTCAGGACTGGTCGAGCCGGTGTTCGCGCTTCTGTGTGCGTGGCTGGTCAGTCTGGCCGAGTTGTTGCTGCCCTTGGGGTTGGCGTTGGCGGCGGGAGCCATGCTGCTGGTGGTGACTCACGAGGTTATCCCGGAGTCGCGACGCAATGGCCATGAGAAGCTGGCAAGTCTGGGATTGCTGATCGGCTTCTGTCTGATGATGGTGATGGACACGGCGTTGGGATGAGTCGGGAGGAGGGAGCGAACTCCCTCGCCTCAAGCGTTCTCAACCACCTTCGTCGAAGTAGTTGTTAATCAGCGTTACCAACTCGTCCATGGCTTCCTGTTCCTGATGACCTTCGGTGCTCAGGTAGATTTTGGTGCCCTTGCCTGCAGCGAGCATCATCATCGCCATGATGCTTTTGCCGTCAACCGTGGTTTCCGGGGTGCGGCCCACTCTGATCGTGCAATCGGGAAACTTACCCGCCACCCCGACGAATTTTGCCGATGCGCGGGCATGCAGGCCCAGCTTGTTGATAATTTCTATTTCCCGAGCAGGCATCGCGGTGTGAATCCTTTAGCTGAGGTCGCGGTGGCGAACCTGGACGTTCTTCAGGGTCTTCTGCAGCGCCTGGCCAAGACGTTCGGTCAGGTAAACGGAGCGGTGATGCCCGCCGGTGCAGCCGATGGCAATGGTGACATAAGCGCGGTTGCTCGCCGCAAAGCGCGGCAACCATTTGTACAGATACGAGTAAATGTCCTGGTACATCTCCTCGACCTCCGGCTGCGCCGCCAGATACTCGGCGACCGGCTGATCGAGACCGGATTGCGCGCGCAGCTCCGGTTTCCAGTACGGATTCGGCAGGCAGCGTACATCGAACACCAGATCCGCATCCACCGGCATGCCGCGTTTGAAACCGAACGACTCCACCAGAAACGCAGTGCCCGGCTCAGGCTGGTTCAGCAGGCGCAGCTTGATGGTGTCGCGCAGTTGATAGAGATTGAGGTTAGTGGTGTTGACCTTTAGATCGGCCAGATCGGCGATCGGGCCCAGCAGGGCGGTTTCGTCGTTGATGGCTTCGGCCAGCGAGCGGTTGGCATTGCTGAGCGGGTGACGACGACGGGTCTCCGAAAAACGTTTGAGCAATGTTTCGTCATCGGCATCCAGGTACAGGACATCGCACTGGATGTGCCGGCTGCGAACTTCCTCGAGCAGCTCTGGAAAACGTGACAGATGGCTCGGCAGGTTGCGGGCGTCGATCGAGACAGCCACCAGCGGCTGGAGCATTTCGGTATGCACCAGCGCGCGCTCGGCGAGATCCGGAAGCAAGCCGGCAGGCAGGTTGTCAATGCAGTAGTAGCCATTGTCCTCAAGGACATCCAGGGCAGTACTCTTACCCGAGCCGGAACGGCCACTGACAATGATCAAGCGCATGATTACGGCCTGTTCTGTTCTTCCAGTACAACCTGGTACAAGGCTTCGTTGCTTGGTGCGCTACGCAGTCTGTCGCGTACATCCTTGCGGTCGAGCATGCTGGCGATCTGGCGTAAAAGCTCCAGGTGAGCATCGGTGGCGGCTTCCGGCACCAGCAGGACGAACAGAAGGTCCACAGGCGCGCCGTCGATAGCGTCAAAATCGATAGGGGCGTCAAGGTGCATCAGCGCACTGATCGGCGCTTCGCAGCCCTTGAGGCGGCAGTGGGGAATGGCGATGCCGTTGCCAAAACCGGTGGAACCCAGTTTTTCACGGGCAATCAATGCCTCGAAGACATCTTGCATCTCCAGATCCGGGACTTCCCGGGCGATCAGGTTGGCAATTTGTTCGAGGGCTTTCTTTTTACTGCCGCCCGGCACGTTCACCAGGGAACGGCCGGGGGTCAGGATACTTTCAAGTCGGATCATGGGGGTGGGGGTTATCGACCGGTAGCGCCCTGAAGCAGGCTCTGGGTCTTTTCCTTATGCTTTTTGAGTTGTTTATCAAGCTTGTCGGTCAGCGCGTCGATCGCAGCGTACATGTCAGTATGTTCCGCGTTAGCGACGACTTCATTGCCGGGAATATGCATCGTGGCTTCGATTTTCTGCTTCAGCTTTTCGACGCACATCGTGACTTGCACGTTGGTGATCTTGTCGAAATGTCCCTCAAGCCTCTTGAGCTTTTGCTCAACGTACTCACGGAGAGGTTGGGTAACTTCCAGTTGGTGTCCACTGATGTTGACTTGCATACAGCTTCTCCTTCGTTGCCAGTGCATAAAGCGGCAGGCCGAAGAGCCTGCCACTGGAACGCTGTAACGTGGCTTACATCAACCGCTTGCGTTCGCTCGAAGGCGCGATCCCGAGGGATTCGCGGTACTTGGCGACGGTGCGGCGAGCCACCTGAATGCCTTGTGCCTCCAGTAAACCAGCGATCTTGCTGTCACTCAACGGCTTTTTCTGATTTTCCGCGGCAACCAGTTTCTTGATGATCGCGCGGATCGCCGTGGACGAGCATTCACCGCCTTCGGAGGTGCTTACATGGCTGGAGAAAAAGTATTTCAGCTCATATATGCCCCGCGGGGTATGCATGAATTTTTGCGTGGTCACTCGGGAAATTGTCGACTCGTGCATGCCCACTGCTTCAGCGATGTCATGCAGGACCAGCGGCTTCATGGCTTCGTCGCCGTACTCCAGGAAGCCGCGCTGATGCTCGACGATCTGGGTGGCAACTTTCATCAGGGTTTCGTTGCGGCTCTGCAGGCTCTTGATGAACCAGCGGGCTTCCTGCAACTGATTGCGCATGAAGGTGTTGTCGGCACTGGTGTCGGCACGACGTACGAAACCGGCGTACTGGGCGTTGACCCGCAGACGCGGCACTGATTCCTGGTTCAGCTCCACCAGCCAGCGTTCGTTGTCCTTGCGTACGATGACGTCAGGCACCACGTATTCGGCTTCGGTCGACTCGATCTGCGAGCCGGGGCGCGGGTTGAGGCTCTGCACCAGTTCGATGACCTGGCGCAGTTCGTCTTCCTTGAGCTTCATGCGGCGCATCAGTTGGCTGTAGTCGCGGCTGCCGAGCAGGTCGATGTAATCGGTAACCAGGCGCTTGGCTTCGGCCAGCCAAGGGGTCTTGGCCGACAGCTGGCGCAATTGCAATAGCAGGCATTCGCCCAGGTTGCGCGCGCCGATGCCGGCCGGTTCGAACTGCTGGATGCGGTGCAGGACGGCTTCGATCTCGTCCAGCTCGATATCGAGTTCCGGATCAAAGGCGTCGAGGATTTCTTCGAGGGTTTCGTCGAGGTAGCCCTGATTGTTGATGCAATCGATCAGGGTGACCGCGATCAGGCGATCGGTGTCGGACATCGGTGCCAGATTCAATTGCCACAGCAGGTGGCTTTGCAGGCTCTCGCCGGCGGAAGTGCGGGTGGTGAAGTCCCACTCGTCATCATCGCTGCTCGGCAGGCTGCTGGCACTGGTCTGATAGACGTCTTCCCAGGCGGTGTCGACGGGTAGATCGTTGGGGATTCGCTCGTTCCATTCGCCGTCTTCGAGGTTATCGACTGTCGGCGCGGTCTCCTGATAGGAGGGTTCCTGGATCTCGGTGTTGGGCTTCTGTTCGGCGTTGTCGGCCATGGGATCGGAGTTGTCGAAGTCGTCGCCGTCTTCCTGGCGTTCGAGCATCGGATTGGATTCCAGAGCCTCCTGGATTTCCTGCTGCAGATCCAGGGTCGACAATTGGAGCAGGCGGATGGCCTGTTGCAGCTGCGGTGTCATCGTCAGCTGCTGGCCCATTCTCAAGACTAGCGATGGTTTCATGGCAGGGGCTTAACACCTTATTCGCCGGCGCTATGCGCCATCCACTACAGGGCGCCGGGGCGCCAAACTTAAGCAAATTATATGCCTGAAACTGTCGTGTTTGCCTAGAGCGCTGTAACAATAAAAGCGTATAAAAAAGCGCTTCAACGTTACAGCACCCGAACGGCTGATCGAATGCCGTCTTGCTTACAGGCGGAACTCGTGACCCAGGTAGACTTCCTTCACCAGATCGTTGGCGAGGATGGTCGCGGAGTCGCCTTCAGCGATCAACTGGCCGTCGTTGACGATGTAGGCGGTTTCGCAGATATCCAGCGTCTCGCGGACGTTGTGGTCGGTGATCAGTACACCGATGCCCTTGGCCTTGAGGTGGTGGATGATCTGCTTGATGTCGCCGACCGAGATAGGGTCGACACCCGCGAACGGTTCGTCGAGCAGGATGAACTTCGGTGCCGTGGCCAGTGCGCGGGCGATTTCCACCCGGCGGCGCTCACCACCGGACAGGCTCATGCCTAGGTTGTCGCGGATGTGGCTGATGTGGAATTCCTGCAGCAGGCTTTCCAGCTCCTTGCGACGACCGGCCTTGTCGAGTTCCTGGCGGGTCTCGAGGATGGCCATGATGTTGTCGGCGACCGACAGTTTGCGGAAGATCGACGCCTCCTGCGGCAGATAGCCGATACCAGCCTTGGCGCGACCGTGCATCGGCTGGTGGCTGACGTCCAGATCGTCGATCAGTACGCGACCCTGATCGGCCTGGACCAGGCCGACGATCATGTAGAAACAGGTGGTCTTGCCGGCGCCGTTCGGGCCGAGCAGGCCGACGATCTGACCGCTGTCGATCGACAGGCTGACGTCGCGCACGACCTGGCGGCTTTTATAGGCCTTGGCCAGGTGCTGAGCTTTCAGAGTTGCCATTACTGGGTTTTCTCGTCGGTTTTCTTCTTCGGCTGAATCACCATGTCGATGCGCGGACGCGCTTCGGTGACCTTGCTGCCAGTGGCTCGACCGGCGCTGGCCAGTTTTTTCACCGTGTCATAGACGATTTTCTCGCCTTGAGTGGTGTTGTTGTCCTTGTCGACGACTTTGGCCTTGTCGATCAGTACAACGCGGTTCTGCTGTGCGTGGTACTGAATGGTCACGCCCCAGCCCTGAACGGGTTTGGTGTCACCGGCAGTCTGCAACTGTTCGAAGTAGGCGAGGTTGCCCACCGAAGTCACGACGTCGATGTCGCCGTTGGGCGCACGGGTCATGGTCACGGTGTTGCCTTTGACGACCATCGAACCCTGGGTGATGATCACGTCGCCTTTATAGGTGGCAACGCCGTTCTTGTCGTCCAGCTGGGCATCGTCGGCCTGAATGCGGATTGGCTGCTCTTGATCGTTCGGCAGAGCCCAGGCGCTCACGCTTCCCAGTGCTGCGCCCAGACTGAGCAAAATAGGGAGGGTTTTAACGAGCCTCATACTGTCCTCTTACGTTCGATAGCAGGTGTATCCTGCTTTCCTTCAAATACGCTTTCATTCCTACGCCAGTCGATACACCGCCAGCGCCGTCGATTCTAACGGGTTGCTGGGTCTGCGCATATTGCTGCTGCGGGAACACCGTCATGCGAGTGGAGGTGATCAGGGTATCGCGGTTCTTTTCGTCGGTGCGCTTGACACGTACCGAGTCGATCAGTTCGACCTCGGTGCCACCGGAGTTCACTTCGCCGCGTTCACTGGTCACGTGCCATGGAAAATCGGTGCCACGGAACATGTTCAGATCGGGCTTGGTGACCAGTGTAATGTCGGTCGCCTTGACGTGCTCAGCCTTGTCGGACGTCATTTCGTACTGCACTTTGCCGTCTTCGAGGTACTGGATCGTGTGTGTATTGGTCGCATACCAGTCGATCGGGCTTTCCTCTGCCGAAACCGGCGGTTTGTCGAGGAAGCGCTCCGGGCTGATGTTCCAGTAGCCGACCGCACCGAAAATCGCTGCGATGCAACCGAACAGCAGGATGTTGCGAAACTTTTTGCTAAACATGGTTGGACTCACAGGTACGCGTTGTTGGCGGCGTCGAGGCTGCCTTGGGCGCGCAGGATCAGTTCGCAGAATTCGCGGGCGGCACCTTCGCCGCCCCGGGCCTGGGTCACGCCATGGGCGTGCTCGCGCACGAATGCAGCGGCGTTGGCTACGGCCATGCCCAGCCCCACGCGGCGGATCACCGGCAGATCCGGCAGGTCGTCACCGAGATAGGCCACTTGTTCATAGCTTAGGCCCAGTTGCTCCAGAAGACCGTCGAGAACGACCAGTTTGTCTTCGCGGCCCTGAAACAGGTGCGCAATGCCGAGGTTTTTTGCCCGGCGCTCGACCACCGGAGTCTTGCGACCGCTGATGATGGCGGTCTGGACGCCGGCGTTCATCAGCATCTTGATGCCCTGGCCATCGAGCGTATTGAAAGTCTTGAACTCGCTGCCGTCTTCAAGGAAGTACAGGCGACCGTCGGTGAGGACGCCGTCGACGTCGAAAACCGCCAGTTTGATGGCTTTGCCGCGTTGCAGCAGATCGTTGCTCATTTACATCACTCCTGCGCGCAGCAGATCGGAGAGGTTGAAGGCGCCGACCGGGCGATCCTCTTCATCCACGACAACCAGTGCGTTGATTCGGTGGTCTTCCATGATTTTCAGGGCCTCGGCGGCGAGCATCTCGGCGCGGGCGGTCTTGCCGTGCACGGTCATCACCTGGTCGATGGTGGCGCTGTGGATATCGATGCTGCGATCCAGGGTGCGACGCAGGTCGCCGTCAGTGAAGATCCCGGCCAGTTTGCCGTCCGCTTCAAGAATGACGGTCATGCCCAGACCCTTGCGGGTCATTTCCATCAATGCATCCTTGAGCAGGGTGCCGCGCTGTACCTGCGGCAGTTCCTGACCGGCGTGCATGACATTCTCCACTTTAAGCAGCAGGCGCCGTCCCAGCGCGCCGCCCGGGTGGGAAAAGGCGAAGTCTTCGGCGGTGAAGCCGCGCGCTTCCAGCAGCGCCACGGCCAGGGCGTCGCCCATGACCAGTGCGGCGGTGGTCGAGGAGGTCGGCGCCAGGTTCAGCGGGCAGGCTTCGTGCTCGACGTGCACGTTGAGATTGACCTCGGCAGCCTTGGCCAGCGGCGATTGCGGATTGCCGGTGACGCTGATCAGCTGGATGCCCAGGCGTTTGATCAGTGGCAGCAGGGTAACGATTTCGTTGGTGGAGCCGGAGTTCGACAGGGCCAGAATCACGTCGTCACGGGTGATCATGCCCATGTCGCCGTGACTGGCCTCGGCCGGGTGCACGAAAAACGCCGGGGTGCCGGTGCTGGCCAGGGTCGCGGCAATCTTGTTGCCGATGTGTCCGGACTTGCCCATGCCGACCACGACAACACGGCCCTTGCTGGCCAGAATCATCTCGCAAGCGCGTACGAAATCGGCGTCGATATGGGGCAACAAGCCTTGTACGGCTTCCACTTCGAGGCGGACGGTGCGTTGTGCCGATTGAATCAGGTCGCTGGTTTGGCTCATGTCAGAAATCGTATAGCCCGATGAAAAGGCGGCGATTATAGCGGTTATGTTGAAAAGCCTCACGCAAGTTCGTCGTGCTTTGTCATTCCTTGTTGCCAAAACTCTGTAAATAAGGCTTCAAGCCCTTCAAGTCGCAGAAGGCAGGCCGGTGCAGGCCTTGGGCGCTTGCCCTTTGCAGTGATATAGTTCGCCGCCAGTTCGGCCTGCCCGGGATGTAGGGGCTTTCCTCCAGAAAGCCAGGTGTCCGAGTGAGAGGCTGCATCGCAAGGAGTTTAGATGAGTGCCGATAACGCCTACGCGGTCGAGCTGAAGGGAGTCTCCTTCAAGCGCGGTGCGCGGAGCATTTTCAATAACGTCGATATCCGCATCCCGCGCGGCAAGGTCACCGGCATCATGGGACCTTCCGGGTGTGGCAAGACCACACTGTTGCGCCTGATGGGCGCCCAGTTGCGGCCATCCAAAGGCGAGGTCTGGGTCAACGGCCAGAACCTGCCGAAGCTGTCGCGCAGCGATCTGTTCGATGCGCGCAAACACATGGGCGTGCTGTTTCAGAGCGGTGCGCTGTTCACCGATCTTGATGTGTTCGAGAACGTCGCCTTTCCGCTGCGGGTTCATACCGATCTGCCGGACGAGATGATTCGCGACATCGTGCTGCTCAAGTTGCAGGCCGTGGGCCTGCGCGGTGCGATCGAGCTGATGCCTGATGAGCTGTCTGGCGGCATGAAACGTCGTGTCGCCCTGGCCCGGGCCATTGCCCTCGATCCGCAGATCCTGATGTACGACGAACCGTTCGTCGGCCAGGACCCGATCGCTATGGGTGTTCTGGTTCGCCTGATCCGGCTGCTCAATGATGCCCTGGGAATCACCAGTATCGTGGTGTCGCACGATCTCGCCGAAACCGCGAGCATTGCCGACTACATCTATGTGGTCGGTGATGGCCAGGTATTGGGGCAGGGCACGCCGGATGAACTGATGAGTTCGGACGATCCGCGTATCCGCCAGTTCATGACCGGTGAACCCGACGGCCCGGTGCCGTATCACTTTCCAGCGCCGGATTACCGCGCAGATCTTCTGGGGAAGCGCCGCTGATGCGCAGAATTACTTTAATGGAGCGTGTGCGTCGTTTCGGCCTCGCCGGCATCGACAGCGTCGCAGTGTTCGGGCGTTCGACCCTGTTCCTGTTTCATGCCTTGCTCGGGCGGGGCGGCATCGGCGGCGGTTTTGGTCTGCTGGTCAAGCAGTTGCATTCCGTCGGCGTGATGTCGCTGGTGATCATCGTGGTGTCCGGGATCTTCATCGGCATGGTGCTGGCGCTGCAGGGCTTCAACATCCTGTCGAGCTATGGCTCGGAGCAGGCTGTCGGGCAGATGGTGGCGCTGACCCTGCTGCGTGAGTTGGGGCCGGTGGTGACCGCCCTGTTGTTCGCCGGTCGTGCCGGTTCGGCGCTGACGGCGGAAATCGGCAACATGAAGTCCACCGAGCAGCTGTCCAGCCTGGAAATGATCGGGGTCGACCCGCTCAAGTACATCATCGCCCCGCGTCTGTGGGCCGGCTTCATTTCCCTGCCGGTGCTGGCGATGATTTTCAGCGTGGTCGGTATCTGGGGCGGTTCGTGGGTCGCCGTCGACTGGCTGGGCGTCTACGAAGGTTCCTACTGGTCGAACATGCAGAACAGCGTGAGCTTCGGTGACGATGTGCTCAACGGCATCATCAAAAGTGCAGTATTCGCTTTTGTCGTCACCTGGATCGCCGTATTTCAAGGCTATGACTGCGAACCCACTTCCGAGGGAATCAGCCGTGCCACCACCAAGACCGTGGTTTACGCCTCGCTGGCAGTACTCGGCCTGGACTTTATTCTGACCGCTTTGATGTTTGGAGATTTCTGATGCAAAACCGCACCCTGGAAATCGGTGTCGGCCTGTTCCTGCTGGCAGGGATCCTGGCTTTGTTGCTGCTCGCTTTGCGGGTCAGTGGCCTTTCTCCGACTTCGACCACCGATACTTACAAGCTTTACGCGTATTTCGACAATATCGCCGGTTTGACGGTCAGAGCCAAAGTGACCATGGCGGGTGTGACGATCGGCAAGGTCACCGCGATCGATCTGGACCGCGACAGCTTCACCGGTCGGGTGACCCTGCAAGTGGATAAAAGCGTCGACAACCTGCCGACCGACTCCACAGCATCTATCCTGACTGCGGGTCTGCTGGGCGAGAAATACATCGGTATCAGCGTGGGCGGGGAAGACACCCTGCTCAAGGATGGTGGAACCATCCACGACACGCAGTCGTCTCTGGTACTGGAAGACCTGATCGGTAAATTCCTGCTCAATACCGTTAGCAAAGACGCCAAATGAGGAGCTTTTGAATGATCTCTACCTTGCGACGTGGCCTGTTGGTGTTGCTTGCGGCGCTGCCGCTGGTGGCTAACGCCGTGGCGGTACAGTCGGCGCACGATCTGGTTCAGGACACTACAAACCGGATGCTCGCCGATCTGTCGGCCAATAAAGAGAAGTACAAGCAGGATCCACAGGATTTCTACACGGCGCTGAACACCATCGTCGGCCCTGTGGTAGATGCCGAAGGCATTTCCAAGAGCATCATGACGGTCAAGTATTCGCGCAAGGCAACCCCGGCGCAGATGAAGACCTTCGAGGAAAACTTCAAGCGCGGCCTGTTCCAGTTCTACGGCAATGCGCTGCTCGAGTACAACAATCAGGGCATTACCGTTGATGCGCCCAAGGACGAGTCTGGCGACCGCACCAGCGTCGGCATGACCGTCAAGGGCAACAACGGCGCGATCTATCCGGTGTCGTACACCCTGGAGAAGATCAACGGCGAGTGGAAACTGCGCAACGTCATCATCAACGGCATCAACATCGGCAAGCTGTTCCGTGACCAGTTCGCCGACGCGATGCAGCGCAATGGCAACGACCTGGACAAGACCATCAACGGCTGGGCCGGGGAAGTCGCCAAGGCCAAGCAGTCGGCCGAGCAGAACGAGAAGCCTGCCCAATGACCGAGTCGGCCATTCGTCTGGACGAAGCCAGTGAGCTGCAGCTCAGTGGCGTGCTGGATTACCGCACCGGGCCCGATCTGCGTGAGCAGGGCCGGGCGCTGATCAAGTCGTGCAATGCCCCGGCATTGGTGATCGATTGCTCGGCGGTGGAGAAGTCCAGCAGCGTCGGTCTGTCGCTGCTGCTGTGCTTCATTCGCGATGCGAAGGCCGCCGGCAAGGCGGTCAGTATTCGCGGGATGCCCGAAGACATGCGCGAAATTGCTCAGGTCAGCGAGCTGACCGAGCTTTTGGCGCAACCCTGAATCCGCATCAATAGAGAAGCCCCCCGTCAGAGTCCTGCGCAGCGGGGTTCGCAGGCGCGGGGCTTTTTTGTATGATGTCCGACCCGTGCGCACAGGGCGCCGATTGAGGTTGAGCATGCAGGCCGTAGAAGTGAAGAGCTTCCTTGAAGGAAAGCTGCCAGGAACGCTGGTGGAAGTTGAAGGCGAAGGCTGCAACTTTCAGCTGAACGTGATTAGTGATGAACTGGCGGCGTTGAGCCCGGTCAAGCGTCAGCAAAGCATCTATGCCCATTTGAACCCTTGGATCGCCGATGGCAGCATCCACGCGGTCACTATGAAATTTTTCAGCAGCGCGGCCTGGGCCGAGCGCACCTGAGCCCTAGGGCGTCGAGATTCTTATGGATAAATTGATAATTACCGGTGGCGCTCGTCTTGATGGCGAGATCCGCATCTCCGGGGCGAAGAACTCCGCCCTGCCGATCCTGGCCGCCACCCTGCTGTGCGATGGCCCGGTTACCGTTGGCAACCTGCCGCACCTGCACGACATCACCACCATGATCGAGCTGTTCGGTCGCATGGGCATCGAGCCTGTGATCGACGAAAAGCTCAGCGTCGAAATCGACCCGCGCACCATCAAGACCCTGGTCGCTCCGTACGAGCTGGTGAAAACCATGCGCGCCTCGATCCTGGTACTGGGTCCGATGGTTGCGCGTTTCGGTGAAGCCGAAGTCGCACTGCCTGGCGGCTGCGCCATCGGTTCGCGTCCGGTCGACCTGCACATCCGTGGCCTGGAAGCCATGGGCGCGGTCATCGACGTCGAAGGCGGCTACATCAAGGCCAAGGCGCCTGAAGGCGGCCTGCGTGGCGCGCACTTCTTCTTCGATACCGTCAGCGTGACCGGTACCGAGAACATCATGATGGCCGCTGCTCTGGCCAAGGGCCGCAGCGTGCTGCAGAACGCCGCTCGCGAGCCGGAAGTCGTCGACCTGGCGAACTTCCTCAACGCCATGGGTGCCAAGGTATCCGGTGCCGGTACCGACACCATCACCATCGACGGCGTCGAGCGTCTAGGTTCGGCTTTCTATAAGGTCATGCCTGACCGTATCGAAACCGGCACCTACCTGGTGGCTGCTGCGGTCACCGGTGGCCGCGTGAAGGTCAAGGACACTGATCCGACCATCCTTGAAGCCGTTCTGGAAAAACTCCGTGAGTCCGGCGCAGAAGTCACCACCGGTGAAGACTGGATCGAGCTGAACATGCACGGCAAGCGCCCGAAAGCGGTCAACGTGCGCACTGCGCCGTACCCGGCGTTCCCGACCGACATGCAGGCGCAGTTCATCTCGCTCAACGCCATTGCCGAAGGCACCGGTGCCGTGATCGAGACGATCTTCGAAAACCGCTTCATGCATGTGTACGAACTGCACCGCATGGGCGCCAAGATCCAGGTCGAAGGCAATACGGCCATCGTGACCGGTACTGAAATCCTGAAGGGCGCGCCAGTGATGGCAACCGACCTGCGGGCCTCGGCCAGTCTGGTGATCTCGGCCCTGATGGCCGAAGGCGATACCCTGATCGACCGCATCTACCACATCGACCGTGGTTACGAATGCATCGAGGAAAAACTGCAGATGCTGGGCGCGAAGATCCGTCGCGTTCCGGGCTAGTCGCTGCATCTGGACACAGGGAAGTGTCCGTTGAATTCGTTTTGATCGGGGGTGGCAACGCCCTCGATGTATGTCCGGCGCCGATTGCGACCGGACATGAGTACCTTGATAAGGACTGACGTTTCCCATGTTGACCATCGCACTGTCCAAGGGCCGCATCCTTGACGACACCCTGCCGCTTCTCGCCGAAGCGGGCATCGTGCCGACCGAGAATCCGGACAAGAGCCGCAAGCTGATCATCCCCACGACCCAGGAAGACGTTCGCCTGTTGATCGTGCGGGCCACCGACGTGCCGACCTATGTCGAGCATGGCGCGGCCGACCTCGGCGTTGCCGGTAAAGACGTGCTGATGGAATACACCGGCCAGGGTCTGTACGAGCCGCTGGATCTGCAGATTGCCCGGTGCAAGCTGATGACTGCCGGCAAGGTCGGCGCCGTCGAGCCCAAGGGCCGCCTGCGCGTCGCCACCAAATTCGTCAATGTCGCCAAGCGCTACTACGCCGAGCAGGGCCGTCAGGTCGACATCATCAAGCTTTATGGCTCGATGGAGCTGGCACCGCTGATCGGCCTGGCCGACAAGATCATCGACGTGGTCGACACCGGCAACACCCTGCGCGCCAACGGCCTGGAACCCCAGGAACTGATCGCCACGATCAGCTCGCGTCTGGTGGTCAATAAAGCTTCGATGAAAATGCAACACGCCCGAATCCAGGCGTTGATCGACACCCTGCGCAAGGCAGTGGAGTCTCGACACCGCGGCTGATGTACCTGCGCGACGTTAAGTCGCGCCCGTCTATCCGCCTCATAGCCAGAATCTCAGGTGCCCAAGCGGATCGAATGGTAATTTCGGGCGCCTGAGTTTTTTGCCATTCCTATGAGGCTCTCGCTATGACCGCACCGACTGCAATTCGCCGACTCAACGCTGCTGACCCGGATTTCGCGCATCATCTGGATCATCTGCTGAGCTGGGAAAGTGTGTCTGACGACTCGGTCAATCAGCGGGTGCTGGACATCATCAAGGCTGTGCGCGAGCGCGGTGACGCGGCGCTGGTCGAGTTCACCCGGAAATTCGATGGCCTGGAAGTCGCTTCGATGGCGGACCTGATCCTGCCGCGCGAGCGCCTGGAACTGGCCCTGACCCGCATCACTGTCCCGCAACGCGAAGCGCTGGAAAAAGCGGCGGCCCGCGTGCGCAGCTATCACGAAAAACAGAAGCAGGATTCCTGGAGCTACACCGAAGCCGACGGCACGGTGCTGGGCCAGAAAGTCACGCCACTGGATCGCGCCGGTCTGTACGTGCCGGGCGGCAAGGCGTCGTATCCGTCATCGGTATTGATGAACGCGATTCCGGCCAAGGTTGCCGGCGTGGCCGAAGTGGTCATGGTGGTGCCGACCCCGCGCGGTGAAGTCAACGAACTGGTGCTGGCAGCAGCGTGCATTGCCGGTGTTGACCGGGTGTTCACCATCGGTGGCGCGCAAGCCGTTGCCGCGTTGGCCTATGGCACCGAAAGCGTGCCGCAGGTGGACAAGGTTGTCGGCCCGGGCAACATCTACGTCGCCACTGCCAAGCGTCACGTGTTCGGTCAGGTCGGCATCGACATGATCGCCGGCCCGTCGGAAATCCTCGTGGTATGCGACGGCCAGACCGATCCGGACTGGATCGCCATGGACCTGTTTTCCCAGGCCGAGCACGATGAAGACGCCCAGGCAATCCTGGTCAGCCCGGACGCCGAATTCCTCGACAAGGTTGCCGCCAGCATCGACAAACTGCTGCCGACCATGGATCGCGCCACCATCATTGAAACCTCGATCAATGGCCGTGGTGCCCTGATTCACGTGCGCGACATGGCCCAGGCCATCGAAGTCGCCAACCGTATCGCCCCGGAACACCTTGAACTGTCGGTCGCCGACCCGCAGGCCTGGCTGCCGCAGATCCGCCACGCCGGCGCGATCTTCATGGGGCGTCACACCTCCGAAGCGCTGGGCGACTACTGCGCCGGTCCGAACCACGTGCTGCCGACCTCCGGCACTGCGCGTTTCTCCTCGCCGCTGGGCGTGTATGACTTCCAGAAACGTTCGTCGATCATCTTCTGCTCCGAGGCCGGTGCTTCGGAACTGGGCAAGACTGCATCGATCCTGGCCCGTGGCGAATCCTTGAGCGCCCACGCGCGCAGCGCCGAATACCGCATCAAAGACGACGTGAAGGGGAACTGAACATGAGCAAATTCTGGAGCCCGTTCGTCAAGGATCTGGTGCCTTACGTGCCGGGCGAGCAGCCGAAGCTGACCCGTCTGGTCAAGCTCAACACCAACGAAAACCCGTACGGCCCGTCGCCAAAAGCCTTGGCGGCGATGCAGGCCGAACTCAACGACAACCTGCGTCTGTATCCGGATCCGAACAGCGACCGGCTGAAAAACGCTGTCGCCGAATACTACGGCGTGCAGAGCAATCAGGTGTTCCTCGGCAACGGTTCGGATGAAGTGCTGGCGCACATCTTTCACGGCCTGTTGCAACACGATCAGCCGATCCTGTTCCCGGACATCAGCTACAGCTTCTATCCGGTCTACTGCGGTCTCTACGGCATCACGTTTGACGCGGTGTCGCTGGATGCGCAGTTCCGGATCAACCCTGCCGACTACGCCAAACCGAACGGCGGGATCATCTTCCCCAACCCGAACGCGCCGACCGGTTGCCTGCTGGCGCTGGAAGCGGTCGAGCAGATCCTCAAGGCCAGCCCGGATTCAGTGGTGGTGGTCGACGAGGCCTACATCGACTTCGGCGGCGAAACCGCGATCAGTCTGGTCGAGCGTTATCCGAACCTGCTGGTCACCCAGACGCTGTCCAAATCCCGTTCGCTGGCGGGCCTGCGGGTCGGTCTGGCGGTCGGCCATCCGGATCTGATCGAGGCGCTGGAACGGATCAAGAACAGCTTCAACTCCTACCCGATCGATCGTATGGCCAATGTCGGCGCGGCGGCAGCGTTCGAGGATCGCGAGTACTTCGACAAGACCTGCGCACTGGTCATAGAGAGTCGCGAGTGGGTGGTTGCGCAGTTGCAGGCCAAAGGTTTTGAAGTGCTGCCGTCAGCGGCCAACTTCATCTTCGCCCGGCATCCGCAACACGATGCGGCGGGGCTGGCGGCCAAACTGCGTGAGCAGGGCGTGATCGTGCGCCATTTCAAACAGGAGCGGATTGCCCAGTTCCTGCGGATCTCGATCGGCACGCCGGAACAGAATCAGGCGTTGATCGACGGTCTGGGCGAACTCTGAAACGACGCTGATCCCTGTGGGTTCAGTCCCGCAGGGATCAGCGCTGGTTTATTCGTGATGCGGCTCGCCAAGGAACGTCAACGAACTGAACAACCCTCTGCTGCTCACCTCTGCACTGTCCTTCACCGGCACTTCCACCTGCGCCGCAATCACATTCAATCCCTCATTACGCACCAGCACCTGAGCGCGGCCGTCCTTGTCGGTTTCAGTGCTCAAGGTATTCGGCGCGCTGCGGTAGTCACCGATCAACTTCACGCCCGCGGCCGGTTTGCCATCCAGCAACACCCGCACCGGCAATGATTTCCCCGGGCCGACGGTCAGCGGATCGACCTCCGGCAAAATCAGCAATTTGATCTGATCCAGTTTGGGCAACTTCGCTCCGGGCTGATAAATCGCCAGGCTGTACTTGAGGGTCTCGGTCGACTCGATGGCTCCCGGGACTTTGCTACGCCCCTCGTTGACCCATTTCTTGTCGGCGGTTTGCGACCACATGCCGTTGTTCAGGGCCACGGCCATCACCGCCGGCGGTTTCAACGGTTGCAGGCGGGCGTGATCTGCCAGGCGCTGCACGCTGACGGGAATCATCTTGCCGCTTGCGTCATAGGCCCACGCTCCGCTGACTTTCTGCGGTTTGAACGCATTGTCCTCGGCACCGTGTCCGTAGACGACTTCGATATTGCCGCGCCTTTGTTCGGTCCACAAACCATGGGCCGAGGCGTGAGTGGCGAAGAGCGCGGCGATGAACAGCAGGGATTTGCCGTATTGCATGGAGACGTCCTTTTACAGGTTGAGTGTCAGGCTGACCGTGAAATTGCGCGGCTCGCCGGGGTTGACCCAGTAGTTGCTGTACGAGCGCTCGTAATACTTTTCGTCGAACAGGTTGTTCAGGTTCAGGCCGACGGTGATGTTGTCGCTGGCCTTGTAATGGGCCAGCAGGTCAACGGTGTGATAGGCCGGCAGCTCGAAATCGCTGCCGGACTCACCTGAGCGGTCACCGACGTAAGTGAACGCCGCGCCGATATCCGAGCCGCGCAAGCGGCCGTCCTGAAACTCGTAGACACCCAGCAGGCTGCCGCTGCGTTTGGCCACCCCGAGGATGCGGCTACCGGCAGGAATCGCGGCATCACCCTTGGTGACTTCGGCGTCGATCCAGGCGAAGGCGCCGATAACCCTGACGGCGTCGGTGACTTGCCCGGTGACTTGCAGATCGAAACCCCGGCTGCGGGCCTTGCCCATGGCGCGGCTGGTGTCGGTGCCCGGGTCGAGGGCGAGGACGTTTTCCTTGTCGATATGGAAGAAGGCGAGGGTGCTGCTTAACCGTTCGTCGAACAGCTCGTTCTTGATGCCGATTTCGTAACCCACGCCTTCTTCCGGATCGAAGGATTTGCCAGCCACATCGAGGCCGTTGTTCGGTTTGAATGAGGTCGAGGCGTTGGCGAACAGGCCGGTGTCCGGTGTCAGTTGATAGAGCAGGCCGGCACGTTGGGTGAGCGCGTCGTGGGTCTGGCGGCTGGTGGTGTTGCGGCTGTGGTCATCGATGGTTTGCTCGAAGTGCTCGAATCGCGCCCCGATCATCCCGCGCAGTTTTTCGCTGAAGACGATTTGATCCTGCAGGTTCAGCGCACGGCTTTCGACGTGTTCGAAGAAGTCCGTGCCGGAGCGTGCACCGTTGGGTTTGGGCTGGCCGTATACCGGGTTATAGATATCGATGGCGTAAGGCCTGCCGGCGATGTTGGTGACGCGCTCGTTCTTGCGGAAGTTCTCGTACTCGCTGCCGATCAGCAGTTCGTGCTGCCAGGTGCCAAGGTCGAACAGACCGCGCAGTTCCAACTGGGTGATGCTGTCGTGCCAGTTGGTATCGCGTTCGCGATAGCGGCGGTTGACTGAGTGGCCATCGGCATTCAAAGGACGGCTTTCAGAGGCGAATCCCCAGAGTTTGCCTTCCTTGTAGTGGCTGGCCAGGCGCAGTTTCCAGGCATCGTTGAGGTGGTGCTCAAGCGTGGCTTGCAGTCTGTTGTTGTGGTTGTCGATGTTGCCGTCGTTCGGTTCACCCAGGAATGTCGAACGCGAGACGCCGCTCCATTTATTGTTTGGCGCAACAATGCCGCGGTCGAAGGTCGAGCTATGACGTACGAATTCGCTCTCCACCAGCAGGCTGGTGTCCGGGTTCAACCGCCAACTGAAAGAGGGGGCGACGAATACACGTTTACTGTCGACGTGGTCGCGAAAACTGTTGTTGTCCTCGACCGCGAGGTTGATCCGCGACAGCACATCTCCCTGATCATCCAGCGGCGTGTTGACGTCCAGCGCGGTGCGATAACGATCCCAACTGCCGGCACTGGTTTGCAGGGTAGTAAACGCTTCGGGCTGCGGTTTTTTGGTGACGATGTTTACCGTGCCACCCGGATCGCCTCGGCCGTACAGGCTGGCGGCTGGTCCTTTGAGCACTTCGATGCGCTCGATGTTGGCAGCGTCGGGTGTGCTCGGGTAGCCACGGTTGGCGCTGAAGCCGTCCTGGTAAAACTCGGAAGTAGTGAAGCCGCGCACACTGTATTCGTAAAGCGTCAGGCCGCCGAAGTTGTTTTGCTTCGACACGCCACCGGCGAATTCCAGCGCACGTTCGACGCTGGTACTACCCAGATCCTTGAGTACGGTGGCGGGCACCACGCTGATGGCCTGTGGAATATCGCGGATTGCGGTGTCGGTTTTGGTGGCGCTGGACGAGCGCGTAGCGCGGTACCCTTTGACCGGACCGGTAGGGGATTCGTAATCGGAGGTGACGCTGATGGTATCGAGTTCAAGCGTTTGCGGTTCATCGGCAAACACGGGATCGCCAAGCAGGCCAAGGGTCAGGCCGAGCAGAGAAGCCTTTTTTCGAGACGACATGTTATGTTGTTCCAATGTATTAATTGAAACAATATAACATGCCCGTTGAGAATGTCTGTTATTCGCGCCATTGGCGCGAACAAAGTCTTACTCTTCTTTCTCTTGCACCGGCGCTGGCGGCGGACGCAGGCCGATTTCAGCGGTCAGCTTCAACTCCTTGCCATTGCGCATCACCTGAATCGTGACCTTGTCGGTCGGTTTGATTCGCGCTACCTGGTTCATCGACTTACGGCCATCACCGGCCGGTTCGCCGTCGATGCTCAGGATCACATCACCCAGTTGCAGGCCGGCCTTCTGTGCCGGGCCGTCGCGGAAAATGCCCGCCACCACGATTCCCGGGCGCCCGGACAGGCCAAACGACTCGGCCAGTTCCTGGGTCAGCGGCTGCACTTCAATGCCGAGCCAGCCGCGAATCACCTGACCGTGCTCGATGATCGATTTCATCACTTCCATCGCCAGTTTCACCGGGATTGCGAAGCCGATGCCTTGCGAGCCGCCGGACTTGGAGAAGATCGCGGTGTTGATGCCGGTGAGGTTACCGTTGGCGTCTACCAGCGCGCCGCCGGAGTTGCCCGGGTTGATCGCGGCGTCGGTCTGAATGAAGTCTTCGTAGTTGTTCAGGCCCAGCTGATTGCGGCCGGTGGCGCTGATGATGCCCATGGTCACGGTCTGGCCGACGCCGAACGGGTTGCCGATGGCCAGTGCGACGTCGCCGATGCGGATGTTGTCGGAACGGCCGACGGTGATCGACGGCAGGTTTTTGAGATCGATTTTCAGGACGGCGAGGTCGGTTTCCGGATCGCTGCCGATCACCCGGGCCAGGGTTTCGCGACCGTCCTTGAGCGCCACGACGATCTGGTCGGCGCCACTGGTAACGTGGTTGTTGGTCAGAATGTAGCCTTCCGGGCTCATGATCACGCCGGAACCGAGGCTGGACTCCATGCGTTTCTGCTTCGGCGAATTGTCACCGAAGAAGCGGCGGAACTGCGGATCCTCGAACAACGGATGCGCCGGTTTGGCGATGACTTTGGTGGTGTAGAGGTTGACCACTGACGGCGCGGCGATGGTCACCGCGTCGGCATAGGACACCGGCCCCTGCTGCACGCTGGTGGTCTGCGGGGCCTGTTGCAGGTTGACGTCAAGGCTTGGAAGCCCGACCCACTGCGGGTAACGCTGAATAATCAACAGAGCGATAAGTACGCCGGCCAACAGCGGCCAGCCGAAAAAACGCAGCGCCTTGAGCATTAAGCACGTCCTGGAAAAGTTGCAGGCGGGGTCAGACCGCCCATAATGTCGCGCATTATACGAGGCCGCGCGCGCCTCTGAACGGGATTTTCAGGAGTCTTTCATGGCCGTTGCCCTCAGTACCCTGGTCGAAGAAGCCGACCGTTACCTCGGCAGTGCGAAAATTGCCGATTATTGCCCCAACGGCCTGCAGGTCGAAGGCCGTCCGCAGGTGATGCGCATCGTCAGCGGCGTCACCGCCAGTCAGGCGCTGCTCGATGCTGCCGTCGAGGCCGAAGCCGATCTGGTGCTGGTGCATCACGGTTATTTCTGGAAGGGCGAGAACCCGTGCATCACCGGCATGAAACAGCGCCGTCTGAAGACGCTGCTCAAGCACGATATCAGCCTGCTCGGTTATCACCTGCCGCTGGATCTGCACCCGGACGTCGGCAACAACGTGCAGCTTGCGCGTCAGCTGGACATCACCGTCGAGGGGCCGCTGGATCCGGACAACCTGAAGGTCGTCGGTCTGGTCGGTTCGCTGAACGAGCCCATGACTCCGCGCGACTTCGCCCGCAAAGTGCAGGAAGTCATGGGCCGCGAGCCGCTGCTGGTCGAGGGCAGTGCGATGATTCGTCGGGTCGGCTGGTGCACCGGGGGCGGTCAGGGCTACATAGACAATGCCATCGCCGCCGGCGTCGATCTGTTCCTCAGCGGCGAAGCCTCCGAGCAGACATTCCACAGCGCCCGGGAAAACGACATCAGCTTCATCGCCGCCGGCCACCACGCCACCGAACGCTACGGCGTGCAGGCGCTGGGCGACTATCTGGCGAAGCGTTTTGCCCTCGAGCACATTTTCATCGACTGTCCGAATCCGATCTGACTTCACCCAAATCCTGTGGGAGCGAGCTTGCTCGCGAAGAGACAGTATCAGTCGCCATCATTGTTGAATGGCAGACCGCTTTCGCGAGCAAGCTCGCTCCCACATTGGCTTTCATCACCCGAACGGGCGGGCATATTCATATGCCCTTTCGATCTAGTTGGCGTCCTGATTAGAAGAGGTCGCTGTGCTAGGATTCGACGCTCGAACACGGCCCGCTGGCCGTTCATAAGAAAGCTTTCGTGAGTAGCCATGGTCGACAAACTGACGCATCTGAAACAGCTGGAGGCGGAAAGCATCCACATCATCCGCGAGGTGGCCGCCGAGTTCGACAACCCGGTGATGCTGTACTCCATCGGTAAAGACTCCGCCGTGATGCTGCATCTGGCACGCAAGGCGTTCTTCCCGGGCAAACTGCCGTTTCCGGTGATGCACGTCGACACCCGCTGGAAATTCCAGGAGATGTACAAGTTCCGCGACAAGATGGTCGAAGAGCTGGGCCTGGATCTGATCACCCACGTCAACCCGGATGGCGTTGCGCAGGGCATCAACCCGTTCACCCACGGCAGCGCCAAGCACACCGACATCATGAAGACCGAGGGCCTGAAGCAGGCGCTCGACAAGCATGGTTTCGACGCAGCCTTCGGCGGTGCCCGTCGCGATGAAGAGAAGTCCCGCGCCAAGGAGCGCGTCTACTCGTTCCGTGACAGCAAGCACCGCTGGGACCCGAAGAACCAGCGTCCCGAGCTGTGGAACGTCTACAACGGCAAGGTCAACAAGGGCGAATCCATTCGTGTGTTCCCGCTGTCGAACTGGACCGAGCTGGACATCTGGCAGTACATCTACCTCGAAGGCATCCCGATCGTACCGCTGTACTTCGCGGCCGAACGTGAAGTGATCGAGAAGAACGGCACGCTGATCATGATCGACGACGAGCGCATCCTCGAGCACCTGTCCGACGAGGACAAGGCGCGCATCGTCAAAAAGAAAGTGCGTTTCCGTACCCTTGGCTGCTACCCGTTGACGGGCGCGGTGGAGTCCGAGGCCGAAAGCCTGACGGACATCATTCAGGAAATGCTCCTGACGCGAACTTCCGAGCGCCAGGGCCGGGTCATCGACCACGATGGCGCAGGCTCGATGGAAGACAAGAAACGTCAAGGCTATTTCTAAGGGGCTGTCATGTCGCACGCATCTGATTTGATCAGCGAGGACATCCTCGCCTACCTGGGCCAGCACGAACGTAAAGAGCTGCTGCGCTTTTTGACCTGCGGTAACGTCGATGACGGCAAGAGCACCCTGATCGGGCGCCTGCTGCACGACTCGAAAATGATCTACGAAGATCACCTGGAAGCCATCACCCGCGATTCGAAGAAAGTCGGCACCACCGGTGACGACATCGACCTGGCATTGCTGGTCGATGGCCTGCAGGCCGAGCGCGAGCAGGGCATCACCATCGATGTCGCGTACCGCTATTTCTCCACCGCCAAGCGCAAATTCATCATCGCCGACACCCCCGGCCATGAGCAGTACACCCGCAACATGGCCACCGGTGCGTCCACCTGTGACCTGGCGATCATCCTGGTCGACGCCCGTTACGGCGTGCAGACCCAGACCCGTCGCCACAGCTTTATCGCCTCACTGCTGGGCATCAAGCACATCGTTGTCGCCATCAACAAGATGGACCTCAAGGGCTTCGATCAGGGCGTGTTCGAGTCGATCAAGGCCGACTACCTGAAGTTCGCCGAAGGCTTGAAGATGAAGCCTACGAGCATGCACTTCGTGCCGATGTCCGCCCTGAAGGGCGACAACGTGGTGAACAAGTCCGAGCGCTCGCCTTGGTACACCGGCCAGTCGCTGATGGAAATCCTTGAGACCGTGGAAGTGGCGGGCGACCGCAACTTCACCGATCTGCGTTTCCCGGTGCAGTACGTCAACCGTCCGAACCTGAACTTCCGTGGTTTCGCCGGCACCCTGGCCAGCGGCATCGTCAAGAAGGGCGACGAAGTCGTGGTCCTGCCGTCGGGCAAGAGCAGCCGCGTGAAATCCATCGTCACCTTCGAAGGTGAACTGGAACACGCAGGTCCTGGCCAAGCGGTAACGCTGACCATGGAAGACGAGATCGACATTTCCCGTGGCGACCTGCTGGTGCACGCCGACAACGTCCCGCCAGTGACCGACAGCTTCGAAGCGATGCTGGTGTGGATGGCTGAAGAGCCGATGCTGCCGGGCAAGAAATACGACATCAAGCGTGCTACCAGTTACGTGCCGGGCTCCATCGCCAGCATCGTCAACAAGGTCGACGTCAACACCCTCGAAGAGGGCCCGGCGAGCGCGTTGCAGCTCAACGAAATCGGCAAGGTGAAGATCGCGCTCGACGCGCCGATCGCCCTCGACGGTTACGACAGCAACCGCACCACCGGCGCGTTCATCGTTATCGACCGTTTGACCAACGGCACCGTCGGCGCCGGCATGATCGTCGCTCAGCCAGTGACCCACGGTACGGCCACGCACCACGGCAAAATGGCCCATGTAGCGACCGAAGAGCGCGCTCAGCGTTTCGGTCAGCAACCGGCTACCGTGCTGTTCAGCGGCCTGTCGGGCGCTGGCAAGAGCACCTTGGCGTACGCCGTCGAGCGCAAGCTGTTCGACATGGGGCGTGCGGTGTTTGTGCTGGATGGCCAGAACTTGCGTCATGACCTCAACAAGGGGCTGCCGCAGGATCGCGCGGGTCGCACCGAGAACTGGAGCCGTGCGGCGCATGTTGCCCGTCAGTTCAACGAAGCCGGTCTGCTGACGCTGGCGGCCTTTGTGGCGCCGAGTGCGGAAGGTCGCGAGAAGGCCAAGGAACTGATCGGCAAGGATCGCTTGCTGACGGTCTACGTGCAGGCCTCGCCGACAGTGTGCGCCGAACGTGATCCGCAAGGGCTGTACGCCGCTGGTGGCGACAACATCCCGGGCGAATCCTTTCCGTACGACGTGCCGCTCAACGCCGACCTGGTGATCGACACGCAGTCGCTGAGTCTGGAAGAAAGCGTCAAGCAAGTGCTGGAGCTGTTGCGGCAGCGCGGCGCGATTTAAGCACTGAAGCAGCGACAAGCTTCCAGTTTCAAGCGGCAAGAAAAAGCCCGTCGATGAGCAATCATCGGCGGGCTTTTTTTGTGCCGGGTGATCGTTCCCACGCGGAGCGTGGGAACGATCAAACGATCAACTGTGGGAGCGAGCCTGCTCGCTCCCACAGGGGTCAGTGTTTGGGTGGATATTCGCGGTGCATCTGCTCCAGCAACGCATCCTTGTCCAGCCACAGCTGATTGATCCAGCCCTGAAACTGCAATCGATACTCGCCGTCCTGGTCGTAGTTCTTGCCGATGAAGGCCGGCGGGATTTTGATTTCCTCAAAATGCACCACCACATCGCGCACATTGCCGCAGAGCAAATCCCAGAACCCTGGACGCCCCGCTGGATAATGAATCGTCACGTTGACGATCGATTCCAGCTGTTCGCCCATCGCATCCAGTACAAACGCAATGCCGCCGGCTTTTGGTTTGAGCAAGTATTTGAACGGCGATTGCTGCTGTGCATGTTTGCCTTCGGTGAAGCGCGTGCCCTCGACGAAGTTGAAGATGCCTACCGGGTTGTCGCGGAATTTCGCGCAGGTCTTGCGCGTGGTTTCCAGGTCCTTGCCTTTCTTCTCCGGGTGTTTTTCCAGATACGCCTTGGAGTAGCGCTTCATGAACGGAAAGCCCAGCGTCCACCACGCCAGACCGATCACCGGGACCCAGATCAGCTCCTGTTTAAGGAAAAACTTCAGCGGCTGGATGCGTCGGTTGAGCACGTATTGCAGCACCAGGATGTCGACCCAGCTCTGGTGATTGCTGGTGATCAGGTACGAGTGTTGATAGTCCAGACCTTGCAGGCCGCTGAGGTGCCAGCGGGTGCGGTGCACCAGGTTCATCCAGCCTTTGTTGTTACTGATCCAGGCTTCGTGAGTGTGGCTCATCAGCCAGCGCGATGCGCGGCGTGCGAGGTCGAACGGCAGCACTTTGATCAGTGCCACGAGAAACAGGAACGAGCAAAGCAGGATCGTGTTCAGCGCCAGCAGCAGCGCGGCGATTACGCCGCGCAGGGTGGCAGGGAGAAAAGCCAGCATCGGGTCAGATATCCAGAGGTCGGTTGGCAGCCTGAATCGCAGTCAGGGCAATGGTGTAGACGATGTCGTCGACCTGCGCGCCGCGCGGCAGATCGTTCACCGGTTTGCGCAGGCCTTGCAGCATCGGGCCGAGGCTGACGCAGTCGGCACTGCGTTGCACGGCCTTGTGGGTGGTGTTGCCGGTGTTCAGGTCAGGGAACACGAACACCGTGGCGCGACCGGCCACCTGGCTGTTCGGCGCCAGTTGCCGGGCCACGTTTTCGTTGGCGGCGGCGTCGTACTGCAACGGGCCGTCGATCAGCAGCGAGTGCTGTTGTTCGTGGGCGAGCAGGGTGGCTTCGCGAACCTTCTCGACTTCTTCGCCGGTGGCGGATTCGCCGCTGGAGTAACTGATCATCGCCACCCGTGGCGTGATGCCGAACGCGGCGGCCGAGTCGGCGCTTTGCAGGGCGATTTCGGCCAGTTCGCTGGCGCTCGGGTGCGGGTTCATCACGCAGTCGCCGTAGACCAGCACTTCTTCGGGAAACAGCATGAAGAACACCGACGACACCAGCGTGCAGCCCGGCGCCGTTTTAATCAGCTGCAAGGCCGGGCGGATGGTGTTGGCGGTGGTGTTGATGATGCCCGAAACCAGGCCGTCGACTTCATCCAGCGCCAGCATCATGGTGCCGATCACTACGGTGTCTTCCAGTTGCTGTTCGGCCATCGGCGCGTTGAGGCTCTTGCTCTTGCGCAGGGCGACCATGGGTTCGACGTAGCGCTCGCGGATCAGATCCGGATCGAGGATTTCCAGCCCCGGCGGCAGGACGATGCCCTGAGCCCGGGCGACGGCTTCGACATCCGCCGGTTTGGCCAGCAACACGCAACGGGCAATCCCGCGTTCCTGGCAGATCGCAGCCGCTTGCACGGTGAGCGGCTCGCTGCCTTCGGGCAGGACAATGCGCTTGTTGGCAGCCTGCGCGCGTTGAATCAATTGATAGCGGAACACCGCCGGCGACAGGCGCATTTCCCGCGGTGTACCGCAGCGCTGGTGCAGCCAGTTGGCGTCCAGGTGACTGGCGACGAAGTCGGTGATGATCTCCGCGCGTTCACGGTCATCGACGGGAATTTCCTTGTTCAGGCCGTTGAGCAGATTCGCGGTGTCGTACGAGCCGGTGCTCACCGACAGCACCGGCAAGCCAGCCTGCAACGCGCCACGGCACAGGTCCATGATGCGCGGATCGGGCAGGGTGTCGCTGGTCAGCAGCAGACCGGCCAGCGGCACGCCGTTGATCGCGGCGAGGCTGACGGCGAGGATGATGTCGTCGCGATCGCCGGGAGTCACCACCAGCACGCCGGGCTTGAGCAGATCCACGGTGTTGCGCATGGTGCGCGCGCAAATGATGGTCTTGGTCATGCGCCGGGTTTCGTAGTCGCCGGCGTTGAGCACCTGGGCGCCCATCAGGTCGGCCACATCGCGGGTGCGCGGGGCGTTGAGTTCCGGCTGGAACGGAATGCAGCCGAGCAGACGGAAATCACCGGTGCGCAGCAAGGGCGAATGCTCTTTCAGGCGCGCAGCGAAGGCGTCCATGCTCTCGTCGGTCTTGACCTTGTTGAGGATCACGCCGAGGACTTTCGGGTCCTTCGGCCCGCCGAACAGTTGCGCCTGCAACTCGACGCGGCCGGAAAGTTCGGTCAGCACTTCGTTTTCCGGGGCCGAGACCAGTATCACCTCGGCATCCAGGCTCTTGGCCAGGTGCAGGTTGACCCGCGCGGCGTAGCTGGCGCTGCGGGTCGGCACCATGCCTTCGACGACCAGCACGTCTTTGCCGATGGCTGCCTGCTGGTAGAGGGTGATGATTTCTTCGAGCAGCTCGTCGAGCTGACCGTCGCCGAGCATCCGCTCGACATGGGCCAGACCCAGTGGCTGTGGCGGTTTCAGGCCGTGGGTGCGGGCCACCAGTTCGGTGGAGCGCTCAGGGCCGGTGTCGCCCGGATGCGGCTGGGCGATCGGTTTGAAGAAGCCGACTTTCAGCCCGGCCCGTTCCAGCGTACGCACCAGCCCGAGGCTGATGGAGGTCAGACCCACACCAAAGTCGGTGGGCGCGATAAAAAAAGTTTGCATGCGGATTCTCTAAGGGTGCATGGCAATGGCGATCGTCTCTGTGTGCCGATCTGCCGAGATTCAGTCGCCAAGGTTATCGCTAACCGAGGCTTGAGCGCACCAACCGCAAGCAAAGGGTTGGCCTATTTTTTCAATGCGTTGCGTGGCGTCCAGAACCCACGCCCGGGACTGCCAGGGCGGGAGGTGGCGCAGGTGCTGGGTATGGCCGCAGGACAGCTCGGCGACCCAGTGGCCGTCCTCGTCCTGATGGAATCCGGTGACGGTCACGGGCGCCAATCGATCCCGTCTGTCCGGGTTCTGTTCGCTTTCGGGCAAATCCTTGTTTAGACTTGTCCGTTCTTCATTCTTATGCAAAAGGTCTCGCCCCATGCTGATCGCCGCCAATAAGGCTGTCTCCATCGACTATACCCTGACCAACGACGCTGGTGAGGTCATCGACAGCTCCGCCGGCGGCGCTCCGCTGGTCTACCTGCATGGCGCAGGCAACATCATCCCGGGCCTGGAAAAAGCCCTGGAAGGTAAAGAAGTCGGCAACGAGCTGGAAGTGTCCGTCGAGCCGGAAGATGCCTACGGCGAATACGCCGCTGAACTGGTCAGCACCCTGAGCCGCAGCATGTTCGAAGGCGTTGACGAGCTGGAAGTCGGCATGCAGTTCCACGCTTCGGCGCCGGACGGCCAGATGCAGATCGTCACCATCCGTGATCTGGACGGCGACGACGTTACCGTCGACGGCAACCACCCACTGGCCGGTCAGCGCCTGAACTTCAAAGTGAAGGTCGTTGCCATCCGTGACGCCAGCCAGGAAGAAATCGCTCATGGTCACGTCCATGGCGAAGGTGGCCATCACCACTGATTTTCTGCGCTAAGCTCAGAGAACTGGAGAGGCGCCCGAGGGCGCCTTTTTAGTCCGCGGCTGTCCTTGGTGCCCTCGCCAAGTGGCTGTTTCGAGTAGAACACGGGAATCTGGAGTTCGTCATGAGTGCTTTTCACGACCTTAAGTTGACAGCCCTGGATGGTCAGGAGCTACCGCTGGCACCCTTCAAGGGCCAAGTCGTGCTGGTGGTCAACGTCGCCTCCAAATGCGGCTTGACCCCACAGTACGCGGCGCTGGAAAACCTTTATCAGCAATACAAAGGCAAAGGCTTCAGTGTGCTGGGCCTGCCGTGCAACCAGTTTGCCGGTCAGGAACCGGGCAGTGAGCAGGAGATCCAGGAATTCTGCAGCCTCAACTATGGCGTGAGTTTTCCGTTGTCGAAAAAGCTCGAAGTCAACGGTCACGACCGTCATCAGCTGTACCGCCTGCTGGCGGGCGAGGGCGCGGAGTTTCCCGGTGACATCACCTGGAATTTCGAGAAATTCCTGCTCGGCAAGGACGGTCGGGTACTGGCCCGCTTCTCGCCGCGCACGGCGCCGGATGATCCTTCGGTGATTACGGCGATTGAAAAAGCCCTGAGTTGAAACACGAAAATCGCAGCCATTGAGCTGCGATTTTTTTTGCCTGCCTTTTGACCCTTAATCATTCAGATCAATAGTGCTATCGGGCGTTTGAAACTCCGCATATTATCGCCGTCATATGAATTGCGTGCCCGTCGATCAATTTTTCGTGGAGCTTCCCATGCCCGTGCAAGCCCTGTTCAAACCGTTCCAGCTCGGTGCCCTCGAACTGCCGACCCGCGTGGTCATGGCGCCGATGACCCGTTCGTTCTCTCCGGGCGGCGTGCCCAATTCCAAAGTGATCGAATACTACCGTCGTCGCGCGGCAGCCGGTGTCGGCCTGATCATTACCGAAGGCACCACCGTCGGCCACCAGGCATCCAACGGTTACCCGAACGTGCCGCACTTCTACGGTGAAGCAGCCTTGGCCGGCTGGAAGAAAGTCGTGGATGCAGTACACGCCGAAGGCGGCAAGATCGTTCCGCAACTCTGGCACGTCGGCAATGTGCGCCGTCTGGGCACCGAGCCGGACGCGAGCGTGCCGGGTTATGGCCCGTCGGAAAAACTCAAGGACGGTCAGGTCGTGGTGCACGGCATGACCAGACAGGACATTCAGGACGTGATCGCAGCCTTCGCCCAAGCGGCGAAAGATGCCCAAAGCATCGGCATGGACGGCGTGGAAATCCACGGCGCCCACGGTTACCTGATCGACCAGTTCTTCTGGGAAGGCAGCAACCAGCGCACGGACGAATACGGTGGCAGCCTGGCCAACCGTTCGCGTTTCGCCATCGAGCTGATTCAGGCTGTGCGTGCGGCGGTGGGCGAAGGCTTCCCGATCATCTTCCGTTTCTCGCAGTGGAAACAGCAGGACTACACCGCGCGTCTGGTGCAAACCTCTGAGGCACTGGGTGAGTTCCTCAAGCCGTTGTCCGACGCCGGGGTGGATATTTTCCACTGCTCGACGCGCCGTTTCTGGGAGCCTGAGTTTGACGGCTCCGACCTGAACCTGGCCGGCTGGACACGCAAGCTGACCGGCAAACCAACCATCACCGTCGGCAGCGTCGGCCTCGATGGCGAGTTCCTGCAGTTCATGGTCAACACCGACAAGGTCGCGCAACCGGCCAGTCTGGAGAAACTGCTGGAGCGTCTGAACAACGACGAGTTCGATCTGGTGGCAGTAGGGCGTGCGCTGCTGGTCGATCCGGACTGGGCGCAGAAAGTGCGCGAAGGCCGCGAGCAGGACATTCTGCCGTTCAGCCGTGAGGCGTTGATGACGCTGGTTTGATCGATGTGGGAGGCTTGTCGTGCAGGTCGCGGCAAGCCCCCAGCAAATGGTTTTCAAACTGTTCGACGATGGCCGCCCAACCCTGGCGGCTGGCGTGCTGGCGTGCGTTCAGGCGTACGCAGCGCAACCTTTCGTCTTCTTCCAGCAGCCATGCGGCTGCCTCGCAGAACGCCTCTTCATCTCCGGGCATTGCCAGCACGCCGTTGTAGCCATGGCGAATATGCTGGGCCGCCGCGGCCTGATCGTAAGACACCACCCCAAGGCCTGAGGCCAGCGCTTCCAGCACGACGTTGCCAAAGGTCTCGGTCAGGCTCGGAAACAGAAACACATCCCCCGACGCATAGTGCGCCGCCAGCGCTTCGCCCCGTTGCGAGCCGCAGAAAATCGCCTCGGGTAGTTCGTTTTCCAGTGCCATTCGTTGCGGTCCGTCGCCGACCACGATCAGCTTCAGGTTGCGCTGTGGATAAGTGCCGGCGAGCTTTTCGAAACTGCGCTTGAGCAAGCCGAGATTTTTCTCCGGCGCCAGGCGTCCTACGTGAATGACAGCAATGTCCCGCTCGCCAAGACCCCATTGCTCACGCAAGGCATTCAGGCGTTTGGCCGGGTGGAACAACTGACTGTCGACACCCCGGGACAGCAGCGCCAGGCGCTCGAAGTGCCGACGCTCCAGCTCCAGGCGCTGGCTGACGCTCGGCACCAGGGTCATGGCCGAACGATTGTGAAACCAGCGCAGATAGTGGGTGAGCAAGCGCGTCAGCAAGCCCAGCCCGTACTGGTGGGTGTATTGCTGAAAGTTGGTATGAAAACCACTGACCACGGCAATCCCCAGGCGCCGTGCCGCGCGTAACGCCGACAGCCCGAGCGGGCCTTCGGTGGCGATATAGAGCACGTCGGGGCGATGACGCGTCCAGCGTCGCAACAGTTTGTGCATCGACGACTGGCCCCATTGCAGCCCCGGATATCCCGGCAACGGCCAGCCCCGGCACAGCAGCAGGGCGTCGTCTTCACTGCGCTGCGGATCGTCAGTCTGACGCGGTCGCACCAGTTCCACCCGATGCCCGCGTGCGCGCAAACCGTCGCACAAGCGGCCAAGGGTATTGGCCACGCCGTTGATTTCCGGTGGGAAGGTTTCGCTGATGAGGGTGATATGTAGAGCTGTCGTCATGGCCTCAGTGTCGGCTGAGGCCATGTCGTGGTTGTGACGTTCCGATGATGGATTTGTGACGCGGTCTCAGCGTTGCATCACCAGATTCTCGGCCCCGCGCTCACGCACCCAGAACAGCGTCGCGCCAGCCACGGCGGCCGGCATCATCAGGATGTTGACCAGCGGAATCAGCAACACCAGATAAACGATCCCGCCGAAGCTCATGCTCTGCCAGCGCTTCTGGCGCAGCCAGGCGAGCATTTCGTTCCAGCCCAGCTTGTGGTTATCCGCCGGGTAGTCGATGTACTGGATCGCCATCATCCACACCCCGAACAGCAGCCACAACGGCGCGGCGACGATGTTCACCACCGGGATGAACGACAGGATGAACAGGCCGATCGCGCGGGGCAGGAAATAACCGAGTTTGCGCATTTCCCGTGCCAGGGTGCGCGGGATCATGGCGATCAGTTCGCCCCAGCTGAAGGCCGGGAAGTCGTCGGTGCCGCGCACCACCACTTCAACCTTTTCCGCGAGGAAGCCGTTGAACGGCGCGGCGATCACGTTGGCCAGCATCGTAAAGGTGAAGAACACCATCAACGCCACCAGCACCACGAACAGCGGCCACAGGATGTAACTGAGGAAACTCAGCCATTCAGGCAGCGACGGCATCAGCGTGTCGACCCACAGGCTGAACTGGTGACCGGCCAGATAGATCAATCCGACGAACAGCACCAGGTTGATGGCCAGCGGCAGCAGCACGAACAGGCGCAGGCCGGGACTCAAGACCAGTTTGAGGCCTTCGCGCAGGTATTGCGGGCCGGACAGAACAGGGGCGGGCATAAGGTGCTCCGAGCAAGGGAAAACGCGCCGACCTTACCGACTTTGCAGGACCTGTGAAAGCGCGGCAGCGGGATCGACATTCACTGTAACAAAGACGTCCATCTCGTCAGTGTGTCGGCATAGAGACCACCTATGAGCTGGATTGTTAAACCGTATTTCCTTAATCTTGCCCCCCTCGATACGCTGCACCCAACTTTTTACAGGACTGTCGAGCTCACGCCTTCCCCAAGGTTATCCACAGTCCTTTTTTATTCCCGCCGGCAGTCCGGCGTCCGGCCAGGTGTCTTGGCCGGTCAACAGGAGCAGGTTCATGTCTGAAGTCCGTCATTCGCGAGTGATCATCCTCGGTTCCGGCCCTGCCGGTTACAGCGCTGCCGTCTACGCTGCCCGTGCCAACCTCAAGCCGCTGCTGATCACCGGCATGCAGGCCGGCGGTCAATTGACCACCACCACCGAAGTCGACAACTGGCCGGGCGACGTCCACGGTTTGACCGGTCCGGTGCTGATGGAACGCATGCGCGAGCACGCCGAGCGTTTTGAAACCGAGATCGTGTTCGATCACATCAACGCCGTGGACTTCGCTTCCAAGCCCTACAGCCTGACCGGCGACAGCGGCACCTACACCTGCGACGCGCTGATCATCGCTACCGGCGCCAGCGCCCGTTACCTGGGCCTGCCGTCGGAAGAAGCGTTCATGGGCAAGGGCGTTTCGGCCTGCGCGACCTGCGACGGTTTCTTCTATCGCAACAAGCCGGTGGCCGTGGTCGGTGGCGGCAACACTGCTGTCGAAGAAGCCCTGTACCTGGCCAACATCGCCAGCAAGGTCACCCTGATCCACCGTCGCGAAACCTTCCGCGCCGAGAAGATCCTGATCGACAAGCTCAACGCCCGTGTGGCCGAAGGCAAGATCGAGCTGAAACTGAACGCGACCCTGGACGAAGTGCTGGGCGACAACATGGGCGTGACGGGTGCGCGTCTGAAGAACAACGACGGCAGCTCCGACGAAATCAAGGTCGACGGCGTGTTCATCGCCATCGGCCACACCCCGAACACCTCGTTGTTCGAAGGTCAGCTGGAATTGAAGGACGGCTACCTCGTGGTTCAGGGTGGCCGTGAAGGCAACGCCACCGCGACCAGCGTCGAAGGCATTTTCGCTGCCGGCGACGTGGCCGACCACGTTTACCGTCAGGCCATCACCTCGGCCGGCGCCGGCTGCATGGCGGCACTGGACACCGAGCGTTACCTGGACGGTCTGCAGAACGCTTCGTTCTAAGATCGCAGACAACTCGACATGATCGTTCCCACGCTCCGCGTGGGAATGCCTCATTTGGACGCGGAGCGTCCCCGGCTGCATTCCCTCGCAGAGCGTGGGAACCATCTGACGAAAAAAATCGGCCAATTGGCCGGTTTTTTCATGCCTGCGATTCGCTCGGAATCAGCGGCGGGTCAGCGGTTGCGCATCGAATTTCACGCCCGCCAGACCGTGCTGGATCAACGCACGGATATTGCCGTGATCGCTGCCTTCAGGCGTTGCCACGACCGAGCGGTAGTGTTCGCCGAACGCCAGCAGCGCTTCTTCATCGCTCAAGCCTTCCAGCAGCGCCAGACCCAGGGTCTTGCACGAACCTTCGTTCTGCCCGGCTGCGTTTTCCACGCCGCCGTTGTTGAACGCCTGAGGCTGGTAGTCGTAACCGGCGGCGATGAAGGCCAGGGTGTCGGCAAAAGCATGTTCGCCGCTCTTGAGGCTGGCGCGCAGGGTGTTCAGATCACTCATTGGGTCTTCCCTTGGCGAACGCCGCTTGCTGTTCGGCGCTGGCTTCTTGCTGATATTGGGCTTTCCAGTCGGCGTACGGCATGCCGTAAACCACTTCACGGGCATCGTCGAGGCTGACCTCGATCTGGCGCTCGTCGGCGGCTGCCTTGTACCACTTCGACAGGCAGTTGCGGCAGAACCCGGCGAGGTTCATCAGGTCGATGTTCTGCACGTCCTTGCGGCTGTCCAGGTGGGCGACCAGCCGGCGGAAGGCGGCGGCTTCGAGTTCGAGGCGTTGTTGCTCGGTCATGATGGGCTCTGTGCAGTCAAATCGTGGCGCGGATGATAAAAGCCTGACGCCCGGAGCGCCAGACACGTTCAGCGGCTGGCGGCGAGGGTGATCGACACCGATTCGGCAAAACGCAAGGCATGCGGCTTGTCGACTTCGACTTCGGCGTACAGCACCGATTCGTTGGCCATCACCAGATCCAGCAGCTCCTGGGTCAGGCGTTCGAGCAGCGCGAAACGGTTGCCTTCCACGTGGGCGATGATCGCCTTGGTGATCGTGCGGTAGTTCAGCGCGTGGTCGATGTCGTTGTCACGCACCGCTTCCTGCGCGGCGTACAGGATGGTCAGGTTGATCAGCACATCCTGCTTGTTGAGGATTTCGTCCTCGTTGATCCCGATAAAGGTGCGCAGGCGCAGATCCTTGACCCGGATGCGCGCCATTCCCGGCTGAAGTTGAGGCATTTACTTGCTCCGTCCAATCAATTGCAGGAACTCCTGACGGGTGTTGCTCGACTCGCGGAAGGCGCCGAGCATGACCGAGGTGTTCATGGTCGAATTCTGTTTCTCGACACCGCGCATCATCATGCACATGTGTCGGGCTTCGATGACCACCGCGACACCGGCGGCATCGGTGACTTGCCGGACCGCCTCGGCGATCTGGCGGGTGAGGTTTTCCTGGATCTGCAGGCGACGGGCGAACATGTCCACCAGTCGCGCGATCTTCGACAACCCCAGCACCTTGCCCGTCGGAATATAAGCCACATGGGCCTTGCCGATGAAGGGCAGCAGGTGATGTTCGCACAACGAATAGAGCTCGATGTCGGCGACGATGATCATCTCGTCGCTGTCGGAGGCAAACAGCGCGCCATTGACGATTTCCTCGACGCTCTGTTCGTAGCCGTGACACAGGTACTGCATGGCCTTGGCCGCCCGCACCGGGGTGTCGAGCAATCCTTCGCGGTCAGGGTCTTCACCGAGACCGATCAGGATCTCGCGGTAACTCTCGGGCAGGGAACGGGTCATGGAGCATCCTCGCGGGGCGTATTACTTGACGTGCCGCCCGCCATTGACGGTCAGGGTCGTGCCGGTGACGTAAGGGTTGTCGAGCAGATAACGCAGGCTCTGATAAATCACTTCGCTGCCGGGTTCGATGCCCAGCGCGGACTTGGCCAGCGCTTTGGCGCGGTACGCTGCGTCGTCGTCGGGATTGAACAATAGCAGGGCTGGCGCGATGCCGTTGACCTTGATTGAGGGCGCGTAGCGCGCCGCGAAGGACAGCGTGAGACTGTCGAGCCCGGCCTTGCTGGCGCAATAGCCGATGTGTTTGCTGCTGCCCTTGCGGGTGACGTCATCGCTGATGTGGATGATGTCGGCAGGACTCGAGCGTTGCAGCAATTCGGCGCAATGCAGGTTGATCAGGTACGGCGCCAGCATGTGGACGTTAAACATGCGGCAGAACGCTTCGGCTTCGCCGTCGTCGGTTTCCGCCAGCCACTGCGAGGCGTTGTGCACGATGGCGCGCAGGCTGTCGGTGTGGGTCTTCAGTTCGGTGATGAACGCGAGGATCGAGGCTTCGCTGGAAAAGTCCGCGTGCAGCCCGAGGGCGCCCAGATCCCGCAAAGCCTTCACTCCCGGTCGTTCGCTGCGGTAGGTGAAGATCACCCGATGGCCGTCGTCCAGCAGACGCTGCGCACAATGCAGGCCGACCCGCTGGCCGGTGCCGGTGATGAGGATGGGAGCTGTGGGAAAAGTCATGTACGGCTCGCGTCGAAGTCAGAGCAAAAACTATAACAGCGACGCGAGCGACGGCTTCAGCGATTTTGCGTAGAGGGCGCGGCGGGCAGTGGGCGTGCAGGCGCCGGGTTGAGCCAGCCGGCCAGCAGGCGGGTCGACAGCGGAATGAAGAAGTAGACCATCAACGGGGTCAGGCACAGCGTGCTGACGAAGACTCGGGGAACCAGGCTCATTTCAGCGAGCAGCGGACCCAGCACGAAATTGAACAGCAGCGACACCGGGAAGAACGCCAGCCAGATTGCCACGGCCTGTTTCCAGCGCGGGGGGCGATGACCGGCAGCACCGAACCAGCCTTCAATGCCGCTGACCCGATGTTCCGTCGGGTGGGCAAACAGATCGCTGCCACGCGCCAGCCATGCGGTGCGCGATGCCGAGTGTTCCCAGGCATGCAGTGTCTGTTCGTCGACGAAGCGGAATATGATCTGGAATTCATCGTCGCCGGGAGGCGGGGCCAGTACGCCGGAGCCGAGGTAACCGGGGAAATCGGTGGCCAGTTGTTCGCCTTCTCGCAACCAGGCGATCAGATCCTGATAACGACCATGGGTGACGCGACGCGCGACCATCAGCGTGACGGGGGAAGTAGACATTGTGTATCTCCGTATTGCATGTGCGTCGCTCCGGGTAGGAGTTTCGCCTGACGCAGCGCCGGGTAGAGGGCTGCGTTTTTCGACAAGCAAGGATTATTCCTCATCTTCGTGACAAACCAGAGACTTTCGTCTCATTTCACCGCTTGAACCGCTCGATGGCATCCGGAGTAGAATGGGATCCAACTACGCTCACACTCGCCAACGAGGACGTACCCGCGCAAATGCCTGTCATGACTGACGTTCGTCCTGCTTTCCCGGCCTCTGTTGCGCTGGAGCGCGAAGAGCTTTTCCCTATCCGCGAAGTAGCGCGGCTGACCGGCGTGAACCCGGTTACGTTGCGCGCCTGGGAGCGTCGCTACGGTTTGATCCAGCCGACACGCACCGAAAGCGGGCATCGGTTGTATTCGATGACCGATATCGAGCGCGTTCGCAGCATCGTCGACTGGATCGATCGGGGTGTCGCCGTGAGCAAGATCGGCAGGATCCTGGCCAAGACCGAGCCGATGAAAGTCCTGGCCCCGTTCATATCCGATGACAATATGCAGACGGATTACCTGCAGTGGCAGGAACAGGTTCGGCACGCGGTCGGTTCATTCGACGATCAGGCGCTGGATCAACTCTACGGCCAGATTTTCTCCTCCTACGCATTGCCTGTCGTGTTTCAGGACATCCTGATGCCGTTATGGCTGCAAATGCTGCAGCGCCAGGACGCTTTCGGACAAACCAGCGAGTGGCTGTTCTTTGATGGTTTTCTGCGAGCGAAGGTGCTGCAGCGCATCGTCATGCTCCGCGGCTCTCAACCGCGCAGGGTGATCGTCAGCGCACTGGCCGGTCAATGTCGTGAGCTTGAACTACTGGTGGCGGCGCTGTTTCTCAGCGGCAATGACGCGGGTGTTCGTGTACTCACCACCGGCCAGCCGTTCGATGAACTGACGCTGGTGTGCGAAAAGACCAGGCCTCAGGCGCTGGTGCTGTTTTCCAATCATGCGCCGACTGCCGAGCTGCCACGACGTTTGAATCGTCTGGCCTTGAGCCTGGATTGTCAGTTGATGCTGGCGGGCGATGCCGCCGATCTGGCGCAGGACAGCCTCGCCGGATCAGCGGTTGGCTGCCTGGGCAATGACGGATCGACCATGCGTCAACGCATGAATCAGTTTCTGGCGGGGACGCTGGATACCTGAGACTCAGGTGTGTATGGCAGGGTGGGTCAGACGATGCTGTTGCAGGATGAACTGGCGCAGACGCTCGGTTTCGTCGGCATCGCTCTGGCTTAGCTCGTAAGCATAAAAGCCGCTTTCGGTTTCCCGCTCGAACGTCCCGCGCAGGGAAATCCGCTCATAGCCCGACGGGCTGAACCACAAGGCAAAATGCTTCGGTGGTTTGGTCTTGTTGCGCACTTCCAGCAGCACACCCTTGTGCGAAACCTCGTGAACCCACAGCGTACCGGGCTGGCCTTTGGCATTTTCCAGTGCCACCGGCTCTTCCAGAGTCAGGCGCCATGGACGCACCATCGGTCCGTCTTCATAGATGCTCGGTACACCCAGGCGCAGGTGCAGGGCGTGGAACTCGTCTTCCACCAGATGTAACGGGAAGGTCATCTGCTGATTTTCGAAGTTGGCCTGGATGGTGACTTGTTCATGGGCCGCCAGGCGCGTGAGCAGGTCACGGATCTGCGAACCACCGTTGACCAGCAGGCTCGACGTCGCATCCCGCACGTTGAGTTGCGGGTTGTGTTGCATGGTCTGGATGAAATCCAGCTCATCCTGGGTCAGGAGGGCGTCACGCTGCATGGCTAACTCGAAATGAATAATTACAAAGTCATTGGTGATTGTAGTTAGTGACAATTAGTTCGCTGTTTTGTTTGCGCCGTTCGTCGCTTTCAGTTCAGCGAGCTCGGCTTCCAGAGCCGCGACCCGGGCTTCCAGTTGCACAACGCGCTGCTGGGCCTTGACCTGAACCGTGACGTCCTTTTGCACGCCGACGAAATAGGTCAGCCCGTCGTCGGCATTTTTCACGGTCGACAGCGACAGCTCGTTCCAGAACGGCGTGCCATCCTTGCGGTAGTTACGCAGGATCTCCCGGCATGAGCCGCCTTCGCTCAATACGTCGCGAATCAACTTCAAACTGGCCTGGTCACGATCTCCGGCCTGCAGGAAGCGGCAGTCCTGATAAAGAATCTCTTCACTGGTATAGCCGGTCATTTTTTCGAAGGCCGGATTCACGTAGATCAGGATGTTGTCCTGATCGCCTTCCTTTTCTGCCACCACGATCCCTTCGTTCGACGCGTTGATCACCATTTGCAGCAAACTGGCACTGATCATCTATGAAGCCTTTAAGGATTTCGGTGGCAGGCATTCTAGAAGATCGATCGGCGCTGTCTACCGGCCACCAGCGCTTATCGAGAGCCAATCGCGACAAGGCGCCGCTGGCTGTTACTATCGCCGCTCTTTTTTTCAGTTTCAGGATCAGATTGATGAAAGTCGCCATCCTCTCCGGCTCTGTGTACGGCACGGCCGAAGAAGTCGCTCGCCACGCTCAGAGCCTGTTGAACGCCGCCGGTTTTGAAACCTTCTACAACTCGCGCGCCAGCCTCGCTGATCTCCAGGCCTTTGGCCCTGAAGTCTTGCTCGGCGTAACTTCGACCACCGGCATGGGCGAGCTGCCGGACAACCTGCAACCGTTGTACTCGGCCATTCGCGACCAATTGCCGGCGGCCTGGCGTGGCTTGCCTGGTGCCGTGATCGCCTTGGGCGATGCCAGTTATGGCGACACCTTCTGCGGCGGCGGCGAGCAATTGCGCGAGTTGTTCGGCGAACTGGGCGTGCGCGAGGTGCAGGACATGCTGCGCATCGACGCCAGCGAAAGCGTCACGCCTGAAACCGACGCCGAACCTTGGCTGGAACAGTTGATCGCCACGCTCAAGGGCTGATTTCACGTTCGCGCAGCAGCGCCAGCCAGGCCTGCGCAGCCTTCGACAGATAGGCGCCCCGGCGCCAGATGAAAGCGATGTCCCAGCGCAAGTAATCCGGCGCGTTCAAGGTCAGGCGCACCACGCCTGGCCGCACCAGTCCGCGCGCCACCACGCTGGGCAGCAACACCACGCCTTGTCCGGCGGCGACCAGCGCCGCGAGAAAATCCGCCTGCCCACTGCGCCCGCCTTCCTTCGGGGTGAAGCCCATCTGCTGGCAGGCCTGAAGCAAACGATCGTTGAGCACGAAACTGCGCTGATACAAAAGGAACGGCGTATCGGCCAATTCTTCCAGACCGATTTCGCCTTTTGCCGCCAGTGGGTGATCCACCGGAAGCAGCGCATCGAGCGGTTCATCGCAGAACGGCTGAACGTCGAACTGCGGATCTTTCGGCAGCAAGCTGCCACCCAACTCCAGCTCCCCGCTGAGCACAGCCTGTTCGATGTTGCGACTGCCGCCCTCTATCAGTTGAACGCTGATGTTCGGATATCGCCGTCGGTATTCGGCAAATAGCCCGGCAAACAACGCGTCGCTGCCCAGTAATGGCAGCCCGAGACGCAGCTCGCCGCGTGCCAGATGACTGAGATCATCCAGCTCGCTGAGCAATTCATTGCGCAACCGCAGCATGCCTTCGGCCCGTTGCAGCACCACGCTGCCGGCGGCGGTCAGGCGTAATTGCGAGCCCAGCCGTTCAAGCAGCGGGGTGCCGAGACTTTGTTCGAGCTGGGCAATCTGCTTGCTCACCGCAGACTGACTGATGTGCAGGTTTTTTGCGGCTTGAGTGAAACCGCCCTGATGCATGACTTCGACAAAGCTTTTGAGCTGTTTGAATTCCATGGCCTGATTCCAGATTGGAATGGCCTTGAGTCTAACAATTCGCTTCGGAGATGGAAGTCGGGTTCGTAAAATAGGCACCTGTGAAAGGAGCCCCCCGATGAAATCCTCGACCGTTAAATACTTTTCCCGCCTGCTGGCCGAACTGGCCGTGCTGCTCGGTCTCTACCTGCTCGGATGCCAGATCGCAGCGTGGCTGCCCTGGCCGATTCCCGGCGGGGTGATCGGCATGGCATTGCTGCTGCTGGCTTTTGCGTTCGGCTGGGTCAAACCGGCGGCGCTGCAAATGGGCGCGGGATTGCTGATGGCCGAGATGCTGCTGTTCTTCATTCCGGCGTTGATGAGCCTGCTGGATTACGGCGCGTTGCTGCACGATGACGGCTGGCGGATCTTGTTGGTGATCGCGGCCAGCACATTGATGGTGATGCTGGTGACCGCGTTCACCGTAGAGCTGGCCGTGCGCCTGAGGCGGTCCCATGAAGCTTGAGCTGATGCCGATGTTCTGGCTGGCGTTCACGTTGCTGGCTTATCTGTTCAGTCGCTGGCTGTATCGCCGGACCGGGCGCTACGTGTTGTCGCCACTGATTCTGGTCCCCGCGTTGCTGCTGGCGCTTGCCGTGCCGCTGCACACCGCTTACGCCGAATACTCAAGCAATACCCATTGGCTGATGCTGGTGCTTGGTCCGGTCACGGTGGCATTTGCGGTGCCGATCTGGCAGCAGCGCCAGTTGCTGGTGCGGCATTGGTCGGCATTGCTGCTGGGCATGCTGGCCGGCAGTGCGGCGTCGATCGCCACTTCGTTCGGTCTCGCGAAAGCACTGGCGCTGGACAGTCCGGTGACGCTGTCGCTGGTGCCGCGCTCGATCACCACACCGTTTGCGATGCCGCTGGCCCAGGACCTCGGTGGCGTACCGGAACTGACTGCGGTGTTCGTGATGTTCACCGGGGTGTTCGGCGCGATGCTCGGTGGTGTGCTGCTCAAGTGGTTGCCGTTGCGCAGCGCTTTGGCACGCGGTGCATTGTTCGGCGTCGGTGCGCACGGCGCCGGGGTCAGCCGGGCCCATGAAGTGGGTGGCGAAGAAGGCTCGGTCGCGGGCCTGGTGATGGTGCTCACCGGGCTGCTCAATCTGTTCGCCGCACCTTTGTTGGCGTCGTTGCTTTGACATGGATCCAAGCTGTTTGCGTTGCTGACTCGTTCAGTCATCAAGCTGGCTGCCAATGCAACTACGCGACCGTCCGGGGCTGACTAGACTGCTGACACACGCAAAAACAATAAGAACGCAGAGGTGCATACAGTGAGCGTAGCCCCCGTCCCTTCGTCCATAAACGTCAAAGACCAGGTCAGTGCCGCGGAATGGCAGACCCGGGTCGATCTGGCCGCCTGCTATCGTCTGGTCGCGCTGCATGGCTGGGATGATCTGATCTTCACCCACATTTCCGCCAAGGTGCCCGGCACCGAAGATTTCCTGATCAACCCGTTTGGCCTGATGTTCCATGAGATCACCGCCTCGAGCCTGGTGAAGGTCGACCAGGCCGGCAACAAACTCATGGACAGCCCTTACGAAATCAATCCCGCTGGCTACACCATCCACAGCGCCGTGCATGAAGTCCGCCACGACGTGGCCTGCGTGCTGCACACCCATACCGCTTCCGGTGTCGCGGTGTCGGCGCAGAAGCAGGGTGTGCTGCCGATCAGTCAGCAATCGTTGTTCGTGCTGTCGAGCCTGGCCTTTCACGCCTATGAAGGGGTGGCGCTTAACCATGAAGAGAAAGCGCGGTTGCAGGCGGATCTGGGCGACAACAATTTCCTGATGCTGCACAACCACGGTCTGCTGACCTGTGGCGGCACCATCGCCGATACCTTCCTGATGATGTTCACCTTTCAGCGCGCCTGCGACATCCAGGTCATGGCGCAGACCGGCGGGGCCGAACTGATCGCCATCGAACCGCAGATTCTGGCAGGCGCCAAGGCGATGATCGCCGGTGTCACCAAAAGTGCTCAAGGCATGGGTGGCGCGCTGGCCTGGCCGGCGCTGCTGCGCAAACTCGATAAACAAGACCCGGGGTATAAACTCTAATGCCTCTTGCCGAGATTCCGCTGAGTGCCTGGCGCAAACGCAGCCAGGCGTTTGTCTTCCATGGTCAGCCGATCCGCTACTGGACGGCCGGGCAGGGTGAACCGCTGCTGCTGATCCATGGCTTTCCCACGGCCAGTTGGGACTGGCATTACCTGTGGCAACCGCTGTCCCAGCGCTACCGGGTGATTGCCTGCGACATGCTCGGCTTCGGTGACTCGGCCAAACCGCTCAATCACACCTACAGCCTGCTGGAGCAGGCCGATCTGCAACAGGCCTTGCTCGCGCATCTGCAGGTCGAGCAACCGGTGCACATTCTGGCCCACGACTACGGCGACAGTGTTGCCCAGGAACTGCTGGCCCGACATTACGAAGACCTGATCGAAGTCGCCAGTTGTGTGTTCCTCAATGGTGGTCTGTTTCCGGAAACCCACCGGCCACTGCTGACGCAAAAACTGCTGCTCAGCCCGCTGGGCTGGATGATCGGCCGGGCCTTCACCCGGGATGCGCTGGTGAAAAGTTTCCATCAGATTTTCGGCCCGGACACCCGGCCCAGCGAAAGCGAGATGGATGATTTCTGGAGCCTGATCGAGTGCAATCGCGGGCAACGCGTCATGCACAAGCTGATTCACTACATTCCCGAGCGTCGGGTTCAGCGTGATCGCTGGGTCGCGGCGATGCAGCGTGGCGAGGTGCCGCTGCGGGTGATCGATGGCGAAGTCGATCCGATTTCCGGGGCGCACATGGTCGAGCGTTATCGCGAGCTTATCCCCGACGCGGACATCGTGCTGTTGGCGGGTATCGGCCACTACCCGCAAACCGAAGCGCCGGTACAGGTGCTCAAACACTATCTCGCATTTCGCGATCACTTCGTGTTGCCACCGCGCAAGGCGGCGTGCTCCTGAATTCTTGCCGGAGGCGCCTGGCGCCCCGGCACGTTTTCATCATCCCCCAGCCTTATCGCGCACCATTCAGCCCCATCCGTGTTCGTTGTGACCGAGCGCGTCGTGCCTGACACTCGGGGAAACTGTCCCTCAGGCCTGCTGGAGTTGCCCCGATGAATGATTCTGTGCGTTTCGAAGATAAAGTCGTGATCGTCACCGGAGCCGGTGGTGGCCTGGGACGCGCGCACGCCTTGCTGTTCGCCAGACAGGGCGCCAAAGTGCTGGTCAACGACCTCGGCGGCTCGACTCAGGGCGAAGGCGCCAACGCTTCGGCGGCCGACCGCGTGGTGGCGGAAATCCGTGAGGCCGGCGGCATCGCCGAAGCCAACCATGACTCGGTCACCGACGGCGAAAAACTGGTGCAGAACGCGCTCGACGTATTCGGCCGCGTCGACGTGGTGGTCAACAACGCCGGGATCCTGCGCGACAAGACTTTCCACAAAATGGAAGACGCCGACTGGGATCTGGTCTATCGCGTCCATGTCGAAGGCGCCTACAAGGTGACCCGCGCCGCGTGGCCGCACCTGCGCGAGCAGAACTATGGGCGAGTGATCTTCACCGCATCGACCTCGGGCATTTACGGCAACTTCGGCCAGTCCAACTACGGCATGGCCAAACTCGGCCTCTACGGCCTGACTCGCACCCTGGCCATCGAAGGCCGCAAGAACAACATCCTGGTCAACGCCATCGCCCCCACCGGCGGCACCCGCATGACCGAAGGCCTGATTCCGCCGCAAGTGTTCGAACAACTCAAACCGGAACTGGTCAGCCCGCTGGTGGTGTACCTGGCCAGCGAGCAATGCCAGGAAACCTCGGGCCTGTTCGAAGTCGGCGGCGGCTGGATGGGCAAAGTGCGCTGGGAGCGCAGCCTGGGCGCCGGGTTCGATCCCCGCGTCGGTTTTTCCCCGGAAGACGTCGCGGCGCACTGGCAGCAGATCTGTGATTTCGAAGGCGCGGCGCATCCGAAGGACAACATCGAGGCGCTGAAGGAAATGATGGCGAACCTGCAGAAATATTCGCTGTAAACCGTACCGGCAAGGTCAAGAAACGACCTTGCCTTTCAAGTGTTCAAGGAAAGTATTTGGCCACGAGTGCCGCCAGGTTTGCCGCCGTCTGTGCGTCCATTTCTCCTTCGCAGGCTTGCGGGCGAAAGTGCAATTGAAAGGCACGCACGAGTTGCCGATAGCCCGCTTCGTCTGTGGCCCTGGATGTGTCGTAGCCATAGGTCTTGAACTGTTGCAGCAGGTCGGCCCGGGATGGAATGCCTGATTCGGTGAACTGCTGCAAAAAGCGGTTCCGGGTGTCCTCGTCATACCAGGCGCCAACGCCCTTCAAATACAACGCGTACCACGGAAACTTCGGTCCGGGATCACTCTTGCGGCCAATGGCAATGTCCGAATGGCCGAGCACCTGGGTCGGCCCGATATCCGGATAGCGCGCAAGAATGTTCAATGCCAATTCTTCGATCGCACGGATCTGTTCAGGATGGTACGGCGGAAAGTTGAAGAGGCCGTCCTTGAATGTCGCCATGTTGACGATTTCCACGCCGATGGACGTGTCGTTGAGGTTGCTGCGATTACCCCACTGACTGATCCCGGCATGCCAGGCACGCTGGGTTTCATCCACCAGACCGAAAACCTCCTGGGTGCTGTGACCGGCCCGCTGATAGCTGGGATCAGTGATGTCCGGCACCAGATAGTGCGCACTGACACTCGGGCCGGTCAGGGCGGCAATAGAGCCGGCGAAGTCGACGGCGGTGTAGTGAAAGACAAGAAACCGAATCCGTCCGTTGAAACTGTGGATGGAGCGGTATTGGTTATAGCTGATGGTTTTCAACGAGCAATCCTTCCAATGGATAAAGTCAAAACCAGCCCTTTGTGTTCGCTGGTCTGGCAATGATCTTAATTGAGAAGCGCGATCGCGAAGTTACAGAGACGTGTAGCCGATTTCGGGAAATTGTGTAGTTCGGGCACTTGTAGATCGCATTGCCCAGTGCAGAGGAAGCTGTCGGTGCGCCAGCGACATTTGCCAGGTCGCGCCCATAAAAAAGGCCGCTGCAAACGCAGCGGCCAAGGTAAGACGTTGGATCAAGGAGCTACAAATCAACGTCAGTGAACACCGGGGCGATGGATCGAAGAAATGCTTCGGTCCATCAGAAATCGGTTGCCGACGACTCGGTCGCGGACTTTGTGCTTGCGGGCGGTGCGCCGTGAAAGCCCGCTCAGAATAAGCGCTCGAGACCAAAGTAAAAATAGCGAAACCGGACATGCACTGTTACGGGGCATGTAACAGTGCAGTGATTCGAAGGGCCATCATCCGTCACGTTGATGGTGGTGCATCCAGCCTGTTCATGGCGGGCGCAGAGCCTTGCCGCAGGCGGGTATTCATCCTTTCGAGCGACGGCGCGAATACCTCCTTGGTGCGCTTATCGTCCCCGTGTAGCGGCAGTAGGGTGGGGCCTTCTGTCACTCACCGGGGAAGACGCATGACAAAAACAACAATGCGCGCCATCTTCACACCGCACGCGCTCGCCGCTGCGGTGGGCTTGGGCTGCTGTGCCCAGGCGCACGCGGTCGCTTTCAATATCGGGGAAATCGAAGGCACCTTTGATTCTTCGCTGTCGGTCGGCGCGAGCTGGGGCATGCGCGATGCCGACAAGTCGCTGGTGGGTACGGTCAACGGCGGAACCGGCCAGTCGTCCACCGGTGATGACGGGCGTTTGAACTTCAAGAAAGGCGAGACCTTTTCCAAGATCTTCAAGGGCATCCACGACCTCGAACTGAAGTACGGCGACACCGGTGTGTTCGTGCGCGGCAAGTACTGGTACGACTTCGAGCTCAAGGACGAAGACCGCGAGTTCAAGCCGATCAGCGACAAGGGCCGCAAGGAGGGCGCCAAGTCCTCCGGCGCGCAGATTCTCGATGCGTTCATCTATCACAACTATTCCATCGCCGATCTGCCGGGCACCGTGCGCGCCGGCAAACAGGTGGTGAGCTGGGGTGAAAGTACTTTCATCGGCAACTCGATCAACAGCATCAACCCGATCGACGTTTCGGCGTTTCGCCGGCCGGGTGCGGAGATCAAGGAAGGGCTGATTCCGGTAAACATGCTGTTCGCCTCTCAGGGGCTCACCGATCAACTGACGGTCGAGGGCTTCTATCAACTGGAATGGGATCAGACCGTCCTCGACAACTGCGGCACCTTCTTCGGTGTTGACGTGGCGGCGGACGGCTGCAACAACGGCTACACCGTCGGCAGTCCGGCGATCGCCCCGTTTGTACCGCTGACGGCAGCCTTCGGTCAGCCGATCCAGGTGACCCGCGAAGGCGTGATCGTGCCCCGTGGCGGCGACCGCGATGCGCGGGATTCCGGACAATGGGGTACGGCACTGCGCTGGCTCGGCGATGACACCGAGTACGGCCTCTACTTCATGAATTACCACAGCCGCACGCCGACCGTCGGCACCAGCACCGCCGGGCTTTCGACCCTCGCGGCGCTGCCGGGCATGGTCGGGATCGCAAACGGTCTGGCACCCGGCAGCGGTTCGGGGCTGGCGCAAAGCGTGATGCTTGGGCGCGGCCAGTACTACCTCGAATACCCGGAAGACATCCGCCTGTACGGCGCGAGTTTCTCCACCACGCTGCCGACCGGCACCGCCTGGACCGGCGAGATCAGCTACCGGCCCAACGCGCCGGTGCAGGTCAACACCAACGACTTGACCCTGGCGCTGCTCAATCCGATTGCCGGCGGTGCCGCGTCGCCGCTGGTGACCTCGCCGGGCGCCGACAACAAGGGCTACCGGCGCAAGGAAGTGACGCAGATCCAGAGCACGCTGACGCACTTTTTCGATCAGGTCTGGGGTGCGGAACGCCTGACCCTGGTCGGCGAAGCGGCGGTGGTGCGGGTCGGTGGGCTGGAGTCGCGCAGCAAGCTGCGTTATGGCCGTGACTCGGTCTACGGTCAGTACGGTTTCGGCGGTGACACCGACGGTTTCGTCACCTCCACCTCCTGGGGCTATCGCGCCCGGGCGATCCTCGATTACGCCAACGTGATCGGCGGGATCAACCTCAAACCCAACCTGTCCTGGTCCCACGACGTTGCCGGTTATGGCCCCAACGGTCTGTTCAACGAAGGCGCCAAGGCCATCAGCGTCGGGGTGGATGCCGATTACCGCAATACCTATACCGCCAGCCTGAGTTACACCGACTTTTTCGGTGGTGACTACAACACCCTCGAAGACCGTGACTTCGTGGCGCTGAGTTTCGGTGTGAACTTCTGATCTGCCCGAGAAGGATGAATGCAATGCGCAAGATGATTCTGCAATGCGGTGTCCTGGCCCTGAGCCTGCTGGCCGCCAACGTGATCGCGGCGGTCTCGCCGGAAGAGGCCAGCAAGCTCGGCACCAGCCTGACGCCGCTGGGCGCCGAAAAGGCCGGCAACGCCGACGGCTCGATTCCGGCCTGGACCGGCGGTATTGCGAAAAACGCCGGTGCGGTCGACAGCAAAGGCTTTCTGGCGGACCCGTTCGCCAGCGAAAAACCGCTGTTCACCATCACTGCTGCCAACGTCGACAAGTACAAGGACAAGCTGTCCGACGGCCAGGTGGCGATGTTCAAGCGCTACCCCGAAACCTACAGGATCCCGGTCTACCCGACCCATCGCACCGTGGCCGTACCGCCGGAAATCTACGAATCGGCCAAGCGCAGTGCGCTCAACGTCACTAGCATCAACGACGGCAACGGCCTGGCCAACTTCACCGGCAACCGTTACTACGCATTTCCGATTCCGAAGAACGGTGTTGAAGTACTGTGGAATCACATCACCCGGTATCACGGCGGCAATCTGCGACGGATCATCACTCAGGTGACCCCGCAGACCAATGGCAGCTACACACCGATCCGCTTCGAAGAAGAGATCGCCGTGCCGCAACTGATGAAGGATCTCGATCCGGAAAAAGCCGCCAACGTCCTGACCTTCTTCAAGCAGTCGGTGACCGCCCCGGCGCGTCTGGCCGGTAACGTGCTGCTGGTGCACGAGACCCTCGATCAGGTGAAGGAACCGCGTCTGGCGTGGATCTACAACGCCGGGCAACGCCGAGTGCGTCGTGCGCCGCAAGTTGCCTATGACGGGCCGGGCACCGCTGCCGATGGCCTGCGCACCTCGGACAACTTCGACATGTTCTCCGGTGCGCCGGATCGCTACGACTGGAAACTGATCGGCAAAAAGGAAATGTACATTCCGTACAACAGCTACAAGCTCGACTCGCCGAGTCTCAAGTACGACGACATCGTCAAGGCCGGGCACATCAATCAGGACCTGACCCGCTATGAACTGCACCGGGTCTGGGAAGTGATCGGCACGGTGAAACCGAACGAGCGGCACATCTACGCCAAGCGCCACATGTACATCGATGAGGACAGCTGGCAAGTGGCGCTGGCCGATCATTACGACGGTCGCGGGCAACTGTGGCGGGTGGCCGAGGGACACGCGCAGTATTACTACGATCACCAGACCCAGGCCTACACCCTTGAAGCGCTCTACGACATCATCGCCGGCCGCTACATTGCTCTGGGGATGAAGAACGAAGAGAAGCACAGCTTCGAATTCGGCTTCGAAGCCAAGGCTGCCGACTACACGCCGTCAGCCCTGCGCGCCGAGGGCGTACGGTAAGGGTTTTGATACATCGGCAAGGCGAAAGGCGACCGTACGGTCGCCTTTTTTATGGGCGCCAATCAGCTTGCTGAATACTCGTCAACAAGCGCCGGAGAGAGGTCTAGGGTGAGCGTACAACGATAAGAAGGCGCACCCGATGACCGCCATGACACCCAGTTTGGACCGACCGGATTTTCTCCCGAGACTGTCTCCCCATCATCTGCCGCGCCCGCGCCTTTGCGAGGCACTCTTCGATTCGACGGCCCGGGTCAAACTGATCTGTGCGCCGGCCGGCAGCGGTAAAACCGCGCTACTCACCGAGTGCCTGCTGCAAGCGCCGGCCAATTGCACCGTCTGCTGGTTGCCGCTGGCAGGGGCTGCCTTGGGTGTCGGCGAATTTTGCGAACGGCTTGCACGTGCGATGGGACTGACGGCCTCGGACGAGGCTTCGTTGCTTTATGAACTGGCGCGAAGGTCCTCGGAAACCTGGGTGTTGATCGACGATTACTGCCGCAATCCTCAGCCGGCGCTGGACGCATTGCTCGACCGGATGCTGGCGATCAGCAGTCCGGCCGTGACATGGTGGATCGGTACGCGGCGGCGGCCACCCTGCAACTGGCCGCGTCTGCTGCTCGATGATGCCTTGTACGAATGTGAAGGGGCGATGGTGGCGCTGACCCGGGACGAAATCGCACAACTACTGCGCCACTTGCCGCCAGACCAGGCCGACAGCGTGGCGGCTCGTATTCATCAGCGCAGCGGTGGCTGGTGTGCCGGAGTACGGATGCTGATGATGCAAAAATGCGACTGGTCGCAAAAGACCTTGCCCCAGCAGCGCATGGATACCTTGCTGGACTACCTGCAACACGAACTGTTCAGCGGCCTGAGCCCGGAACTGGCCGAAGCCTGGCGGGTGCTGGCGCATTTGCCGCGTTTCAATGCCAGCCTTTGCGATCACCTGTTTGGTGCCGGAGACGGGGCGCAATGGATGCGCAACCTGCAGACGCTGGGATGTTTTATCGAACCCTGGCGAGGATCTCCGGACTGGTTGCAGGTGTGTGCGCCACTGTCACGCCTGATGCGTGACGAACCGTGGCCTGCCGGGCGTTCCTGGCATCGCCGGGCCTGTCAGTGGTTTGCTGCCGGGCAACATTGGAAATGTGCTTTCGAGCAGGCGTTGCTGGCCGAGGAGTACGAGGTCGCTGTGAGTCTGTTACAGCATTTCAGTTTCGAGCATCTGTTCGAGGAACAGACGGTCGTGCTGTTGCTGCGTCTATATGAACAGCGCGGCGAGGAACTGTTGCTGGGTTCGGCGCAACTGGTCGGGTTGATCACGGCTGCATTGTTGTTCGCCGGTCGTTTTGTCCAGGCGGCGGATTGCATCGGGCAGCTGTCGCGTTTTTTGCCGCCACCGTCGGCTGGCCAGCAACGGCAATTGATTGCCCGCTGGCAGGCTCAGCAAGGCTGGCTGTTGCACCTGCAAGGACGGATGGAAGAGGCGCGTGATCACTTTGAACAAGCCTTGAGCGATCTGTCGCCGAAGGCCTGGACAGCGCGCCTGCTGTGCCTGTCGGGACGTACACAGCAGGCGCTGCTGTGTGGCGATCTGGAGCTGGCGCATTCGATCAATCGTGAAGCACTTTGCCTGGCCCGGGCTGAAGGTTCATTGCTGTTCGAGGCGTTGCTGGAGCTTGATCATGCCCAGGTGCTCGAACAGCGTGGTGGGGCCGCCCGGGCCGAAGAGCTGCTGGCCAATCTCTGCGAAATGCTCGGATTGTCCATTGAGCGGCCGACGCCGCTGCTGGGCCGTATCGCCCTGCGACGCGGGCGACTGGCGCTAAGCCTGGGACAGCAGGAACGGGCAGCCGAGTTCTTTCAACAGGGGCTCGACGACTGTCTGCGCAGCTTTGACAAGCGTGTGCTTTACGGCTTTCTGGGGCTGGCTCAACTGGCTGCCGATCAGGGGGATTTCCCACAAGCCTTCATGCGTCTGCGCGATGCGGAACGGTTGATGCAGCAGCGGCAGATTCCGGACACGGTCTATCGCAGCATCCTGTTGCAGGTCAGCAGCGAATTCTGGCTGCAACAGGGGCGGCCAGAACTGGCCCGGGAGGCCTTGACTCGGGTAATTCGGCACTTTCGTGGCCCCAACGCACGGCAGGCACCGCCGGCGACGCTGGAGCTTGTCCCGCGCATCGAGTGTTTGCTGATTCTGGCCGAGACCCGGTTGCATCAGGCACCTCAACCAATGGCACGTTTGCAGCGACTGTTCGAACAGGCCAGATCCCGTCGGATGATCCTTCTTGAAGCCGAACTGTTGCTGGCGATGGGGGAGGTGGCCTCGTTGCTCGATGAAGGCGAATCTGCCCGGCTTTACTTTGAAAGAGGCCGGGCATTGGCAAGCCATTTCAAGTTGTCACGATTATTGTTGAAGTTTGAAGAGCAAGTGCCGGATGCCTGGGTTGATTTGGTACAGCAAAAGAAACTTTCAGATAAAAGTGGCGATGAAAATTCATTGAGTTTGCGAGAGTCTCAGGTCCTGGAATTGATTGCTTCGGGAAACTCCAATCAACAAATAGCGGACAAGTTGTTCATCTCATTGCATACGGTTAAAACTCATGTCAGAAGAATTCACGCCAAGTTGGGCGTGGAACGTCGGACGCATGCCGTGGCGCGGGCAAGAATGCTGGGGTTGTGCAGTTAATTGTCAGTTAGTTGTCAGCTAATTGTCAGTTAATGAAATTGTAGATCAGGTTGGCGACCGGAGTTTTCAATACTTTGTAAAGTGTGGTGGGTGTCTGTGTGGGTGCTTCTCAAGCTAAGTTAATTACACGTTTCGGGTGATGTTGTATTGCCTGGTAGTAATGTGTATTGCCGGAGTTTGTTTATGAGTGCCATGGAAAAGATTTCGATTGAAACAAGTCTGGGTAAAGTTGATCAGGGTTTTGTAGAGTTTGAACGTATGCTGGGAGGGTTGCCTTCGTTCAAGTCGTATTTGCAGGAGCTAGTGTTAAACGAACTTCAGAAATTGCTGCCGGATATTTACATCAGCAAGACTTACGTCACTGCCCGAAGTCGGGAAATCGTCAATCCGCAACCGACCGGGCTGGTCATGGACGTATTCATGCAGTGCCTGGCGCGGGGCCGGGCACCCGTGTATGACGCCAGCCAATACGGCGTCTACGACTGGCCTGACTCCACGGATGACGAGGATCGAATCCAGGGTCTGGATGTGGCTGCCGTCGGCTCGGTGATCGCCAATGTGTTGGGCTCGCTGGCACAAAAATACTCGCCCTTGCTGGCGCAATATTGGGCCGCATCTTCGGGCAAGGATGACAAGGGGCGCAAGCTGCCGTCGCGCAGCCGTCAACTACAGGATGCCTATGCCGCGCTGTTCTGGCAGGAATTGAGTGCGACAGTGCAGTTGCAAGGTGTGCTACCGGAAGTAGAGGAAAGTTTTGCCGTCTTCATAAGGGGCGCATCCATGACGCCGGCCTACAGTGTTTCTCTGCAACTGGAAAACGGCCGATTCGCGACGCTGGCCGGTTGCTTTGTCACTTACCTCTCTGGCCGCTCGGTCTCTGAACTGATACCGGGCGAGAACGAATGGGTCGTTCTTTTCACTCACGTGAACGGCCTGGAAACATTCCGCACATCGGCCATGATGCAGCGTGTTCTGGAGCAGCGCCTGAGCAACCCGGACAGCCGGCTGCAACTGCTCAAGGGCATTGCCCTGGAAGACGCCGCTCAGGTCAGGCAGGTTCCGGACATCCGTTACCTGAACATTCAGGGAGAACTCTTCCACACCCTCACGGCCGGGTTGCTAGAACAGCAGCAGAGAGACGTGACCTGGCATCTTCGCCAACTGGAAAAAAACGGCGCGGATCTGCAGGCCGTCATTCAGTCCATCGAATCGGTGCATCGTCAGCAGACAGTGAGCGATACCGCAAAGGGACGCATTGCCCACCTCCTGATCCTGATGAACAAGAAAAATCGGCCGCAATGGCTCAAGGACGCTCCCGCCGCCCATCAGGAAGTTTTCGCCTCGATGGAAAACGGATTGTTGAGAAGTCAGGTGGCATTGCATGAGTCGATGGGCGGGGTGTCTTCATTCCAGGAATATGTGCGCGGTGTCGTCGAAACTCATATTTCCGCAGACGATACCCAACGTGTGGATCCTGATACGGTCTGGGTGACGGTGCAACATTCGCTGCCGATGGGCAGCCGGCGTATCGAGCATATCGAGCGTAAAACCCTGACCCAGCTGTTCATGTACGGCGTGCATGACAAGGGGGCTGCGTACTCGATCAAGTTCGAGGCGTTTCACAACAACCCGCGACTGACCGCGTCCAATATCGAACGCACTATCCGCCAGCTTGATCTGCGGGTGCAATACGCCAATGAACGCAATGACCGCTTTGGACGGGCGTCGGTCAGAGAAGCCATGTGTAAAGTGCTGGCACAGCAGATTGCCGTCAGTAACTTCGCCGCGATCCTGCAAAAACACATCAGCCCGCAGGCCCAGGATATGGTGCAGCGGTATCTGCTCGGGAAACCGGAAATGGAGGCAACGGGAGTTGCTTTCCGGCCTTACTACAAACCGTTCAGGGACATGCTTGCGTTTCGCGCGAAAGGCGCGGCGCCTGATCACTCAAGGCATGTCCTTTATGCACCCGGCGCACCGACAGGGCAGCAGTGGTTCGAGTTCACCGATCTGACGGCATTGAAGCGACAGTTCATTGCCTGGGGATTCGAGCCGCGTGACCGTGACTTCCTGACCGGTCAGGCATTCAGCGAAAATCGTGCGGAATTCGAGAAGGACTACCTTTCCTTCAGCGAACCGGGCCCGGTATTCCAGCCATGGTGGTGGGGGGACGTGACACTGGTGCAATGGACTCAAGGGCTGGATGATGGCCCGCTGATGGGGGCCATCCACGGGATCATCGACTGGGAAGTCGCTGAGGAAAAAGTGGCTACCCCCGTCTGGTACCGGAACGCGGCGGCGCAGGATCGTGAGCTGCTCACCCGGCTGAATACGGAGTTCAAGGCGATCTACGAAGTGTCAAAAGATGAGCTGAATATCCCCACAATGGTGTCGTTTTCGCGAGACCTGGTGATGGAAAGGCTGAACCGTCATCTGCGAGGGGCTGACCCGAAACACCCATTGATCGATCCTGATCAAGTGAACGTCAAGGTGCGTGGGCAGGAGTGGATGACGCTTACTCAACTGTTCATTCAATGGCAACTCTGGCCGAGCGATGGTCAGGTGGCATTTGCCTCCAGAAATGGTGCTTCGCTGGGAAATCTGAATGCGAGCGTTGTGAGGGCCTTGATCAGCCTGAAACCGGCCATGGCGTATGAGTGGCATCTGGTTGACCATTTCGCCAATTCCCCGAAGCAGAGCCTGAAGGCGAAGCTCTTCTGCAAGGTCAAGCAAAACGAAATGCTCAAGGCTGCAGTGACCCAAAAGATGCAGGGCTCCCTGTCCTCCGAGCAATTCAATTGGTTGGCGGGACTGGTCGAGGGGCTGGATCATGACCGCCCTCATGAGCTGGAACCGTTCAAACCCGGAACCACCCCGCAGGAAGGTATTTATACGCTGACCCTTGAGGGGCGACGCATCGAGGGTGCCTACACGTTCGGACGCCGTGTGGCGGGGAAGTTGCAACTGCTGGTCTACATTCCCAAGGCACCGGACGGTTTGAGCTTTCGTCCGCTCGCGTCGCTGACACTGGGACTCAAGGGCGGCAGCCTGGGCAATCACGTCATTGCACTGGCAAGGCTGGAGCACCGAGCTGTCGTGCAGAATTTCGTCATTCGTTGTCAGAAAGCTGCAAACCCCCTCCCTGCACCTGCATTGATCAACAGTTACGCCGTGACTCATTTCAAGTTCGAGTTCGACAGCATGGTTTCGCGGGTGCTCAGCGATGTCGATCATCAAACGACCACGCCTGCCGAGCGTTTCTGGAACACGGTGCTGGTGGTCACGGAGCTGGCGGTGGATATCGTCTCGCTGTTTGTACCGCCGGTGGGACTGGTCGCCAGTATCGTACGGATCACAAGGTCGATCGTTCAGGGCATCGTTGCCTACAGCCTGGGGGATGACGACGCAGGCAGGAACCATCTGGCCTCGGCCTGGAGAAGCTCCATCCTCTTGTACGTCGGCGTGATCGGCGGTGTTGGCGGATCGGTTTCGGCGGTGGGCGCGTTGACACGGGTCAAGGATATCGCGGACATCGTATCGACCGCGACCGGCGTGCCGGTCGGGATCGGTTACATCACCGCAGCGGTTTCTCCCCATGTGATTGCGGACAGCAAGACCCATATCGTCGGCTGATCATTCAATCTTTCAAGCTGGCTGATACCCCATCCGCCAACTCACGGCCCGCGTCGCCGCCAGCAATCGCTGCGCCGCCGGGCCGTTTTCGTCGGCGTGGAACAACGAGGTCGGGCCGACGATGGTCAATACCGCCGCGACCTGCCCGAGGGCGTTGAACACCGGTGCCGAGAGAGCATCGACGCCAGGCATCAGCAAGCCGTGGACATGATGCAGACCGCGTTCGCGAATCTGTCCGCACAACGCCGCATAGGCTTTTTCGTCCGCCAGCGGATGGCCGCCGACGGCGATTTCCTGCTCGCGCAATTCATCGGTTTCACGATGCGGCAGGTACGCGCCGAAGACCAGACCAGTGGATGAACTGAGCAGCGGCAACACCGAGCCCAGTTGCGTCACCACGGTTACCGCGCGCACCGCAGGTTCGATGTGCACCACGGTCGCGCCCTGATTGCCCCATACCGCCAGGAAACAGGTTTCGTTGAGTTCGTCGCGCAGCTCGGCCAGGGGCAGGGCGGCGACTTTCAGCACGTCCATACTGTTGAGTGCCGCCAGGCCCACGCGCAGCGCTTCACGACCCAGGCCGTAATGGTTGGTGGCGGTGTTCTGCTCGGCGAAGCCGCTGGCGATCAATGCCTGCAGATAACGATGAACCTTGCTCGCCGGCATCTGCACATGTTCGGCCAGACGTGACAGCGAAGTGGACGGCGACAACTCGGCCAGGGCCTTGAGGATGTCGGTGCCGACCTCGGCGGAGCGGACTTTCTGTTTGCCGTTGCTGTCGCTGGTTTTTTCCATGGTGCTGCCGTGTCCCGGAACGAATGGGCGTCTTTATAGCTTGACGCTGGATAGCGAGCAAATTACGTTATGCGTAATTGAATTACGATAAAAATAACCCCGGCGTGCCAAGACCTCCGATTCAGAGCGTCCGGCCATGCCGACTCCCTGTTCAGGAGGCTCCATGAACCTCGATTCAGCCCTGGCTTACCAATCCGGTTTCGGCAACGAATTCAGCTCCGAAGCGTTGCCCGGCGCGCTGCCCGTCGGCCAGAACTCTCCGCAAAAAGCCCCTTACGGTCTGTACACCGAACTGTTCTCCGGCACCGCGTTCACCATGACCCGCAGCGAAGCGCGGCGTACATGGATGTACCGGATCCAGCCATCGGCCAATCACCCGGCCTTCGTCAAACTGGAGCGGCAACTGGCAGGTGGTCCGTTGGGTGAAGTGACCCCCAATCGCCTGCGCTGGAACCCACTGGACATCCCGGCCGAACCCACCGATTTCATCGATGGTCTGGTGAACATGGCGGCCAACTCCGCTGCCGAAAAACCGGCCGGCATCAGCATCTATCACTATTGCGCCAACCGTTCGATGGAACGCGTTTTCTTCAACGCCGACGGCGAGCTGCTGCTGGTGCCGCAACTGGGTCGCCTGCGCATCGCCACCGAACTGGGTGTGCTGGAAGTGGCGCCGCTGGAAATCGCCGTGCTGCCACGGGGCCTGAAATTCCGCGTCGAATTGCTTGATGCGCAGGCGCGCGGTTATATCGCCGAGAACCACGGTGCGCCGTTGCGCCTGCCGGATCTGGGGCCGATCGGCAGCAACGGTCTGGCCAACCCGCGGGACTTCCTGACTCCAGTCGCGGCTTACGAAAACCTGCAACAACCGACCACCCTGGTGCAGAAATTCCTCGGTCAGTTGTGGGGCACCGAACTCAATCACTCACCGCTGAACGTGGTCGCCTGGCACGGCAACAACGTGCCGTACAAATATGACCTGCGCCGCTTCAACACCATCGGCACCGTCAGTTTCGATCACCCGGACCCGTCGATCTTCACCGTGCTGACCTCGCCGACCAGCGTCCACGGCCTGGCCAACCTCGACTTTGTGATCTTCCCGCCGCGCTGGATGGTGGCCGAGAACACCTTCCGTCCGCCGTGGTTCCACCGCAACCTGATGAACGAATTCATGGGCCTGATCCAGGGCGAGTACGACGCCAAGGCCGAAGGTTTTGTGCCCGGCGGCGCATCTCTGCACAGCTGCATGAGCGCCCACGGCCCGGACGGCGAGACCTGCACTAAAGCGATCAATGCGGACCTGAAACCGGCCAAGATCGACAACACCATGGCCTTCATGTTCGAGACCAGCCAGGTGCTGCGCCCAAGCCGCTTCGCCCTCGACTGCCCGCAACTGCAATCCACTTACGACGCCTGCTGGGCCTCGCTGCCCGCCACGTTCGACCCGACCCGGAGATAATCCATGACTCAGAATTCCATCACCCGCAGTTGGGTCGCTTCCGCCAATGGCCACAGCGATTTCCCGCTGCAGAACCTGCCGCTGGGTGTGTTCAGCCTCAACGGCTCGGCGCCGCGCGCGGGCGTGGCGATTGGTGAACACATCTTCGATCTGCAAGTAGCGCTGGAGGCCGGGCTGTTCGACGGCGTCGCGCGCCGTGCTGTCGAAGCCATGCGCGGCGGTCAGTTGAACGCCTTCTTCGAACTCGGCCGCGACGCCCGCGTTGCATTGCGCGAACGTCTGCTGGAGCTGTTCAGCGAAGGCAGCACCCATCGCGGCAACATTGAAGCCCAGGGCGCAAAACTGCTGCCGCTGGCCGCCGATTGCCAGCTGCACCTGCCGGCGCGCATCAGCGACTACACCGACTTCTACGTCGGCATCGAACACGCGCAGAACGTCGGCAAACTGTTCCGCCCGGACAACCCGCTGCTGCCGAACTACAAACACGTGCCGATCGGCTACCACGGTCGTGCATCCACCGTACGCGCCTCCGGCGCCGACGTGCGCCGCCCGAAAGGCCAGACCCTGCCAGCCGGTGCGACCGAGCCGACCTTCGGCCCGTGCGCGCGTCTGGACTATGAGCTGGAGCTGGGAATCTGGATCGGCCAGGGCAACGAGATGGGCGAGCCGATTGCCATTGGCGATGCCGCTGAACACATTGCCGGTTTCTGCCTGCTCAACGACTGGTCGGCCCGTGACATTCAGGCCTGGGAATACCAGCCGCTTGGCCCGTTCCTGTCCAAGAGCTTCATCACCAGCGTCTCGCCATGGGTGGTGACTGCCGAAGCGCTGGCGCCATTCCGCACCGCACAACCGGCGCGTCCGCAAGGTGATCCGCAGCCGCTGCCGTACCTGCTCGACAAACGCGATCAGGAGGGCGGTGGTTTCGACATCGAGCTGGAAGTGCTGCTGCTTACCGAGAAAATGCGCGAGCAGAATCTGCCGGCCCATCGCCTGACCCTGAGCAACACGCGCTACATGTACTGGACCGTTGCGCAAATGGTCGCGCACCACAGCGTCAACGGTTGCCAGTTGCAGGCCGGTGACCTGTTCGGTTCGGGCACCTTGTCCGGCCCTGAAAACGGTCAGTTCGGCAGCCTGCTGGAAATCACCGAGGGCGGCAAAAAACCGATCGAGCTGGCGTCCGGCGAAGTGCGCAAATTCCTTGAAGACGGCGACGAAATCATCTTGCGCGCTCGCTGCGCCCGCGAAGGTTTTGCCTCGATCGGTTTCGGCGAGTGCCGTGGCACCGTGCTGGCGGCACGCTGACAGGAGCGGGTCATGGATCTTTACACCTATTACCGTTCCACCTCGTCGTACCGGGTGCGGATCGCGCTGGCACTCAAGGGGCTCGACTATCAGGCGCTGCCGGTCAATCTGATCGCAGCGCCTGGCGGCGAGCATCGGCAACCGGCGTATCTGGCGATCAATCCCCAGGGCCGGGTGCCGGCGCTGCGCACTGACGAAGGCAAGTTGCTGATCCAGTCGCCGGCAATCATCGAATACCTGGAAGAGCGTTATCCACAGGTGCCGTTGCTCCCCGAGGACCTCGTTGCCCGTGCCCAGGTGCGCGGTGTGGCGGCGGTGATCGGCTGCGACGTGCATCCGCTGCACAACGTCAGCGTGCTCAATCGCCTGCGCGGGTTGGGGCATGACGAGCCGCAGGTCAACGAGTGGATCGGCCACTGGATCAGTCAGGGGCTGGCGACGGTGGAGCAATTGATCGGCGACAGCGGTTTCTGTTTTGGCGAGTGGCCGTGTGTGGCTGACGTTTACCTGATTGCGCAGTTGTACGCGGCCGAGCGGTTCAACGTTTCGCTGGAGGCCTATCCACGGATTCGCCGGGTCGCCGCGTTGGCCGCTGAACATCCGGCGTTCATTGCGGCGCATCCGGCGAATCAGCCGGACACGCCGTAACCCCTGTGGGAGCGAGCTTGCTCGCGAAGAGGGAGGGTCAGCGCCAGCAATGTCGCCTGACTGACCGCTTTCGCGAGCAAGCTCGCTCCCACAATAGATCTGCGCTGTGACCAAAAAATCATAAAAACAAAACAGGTACCTTGCGATGCACAACCAGATTGCCAGCTTCCGGGCGGCACTCGACGCCCGTCCTGTGTCCCGCTTTCAGTGGTTGCTCCTGATTCTTCTCGCCTTGCTGCTGGTCACCGACGGCTATGACGCCCAGGTGCTCGGTTACGTGGTGCCGGCACTGGCGCAGGACTGGGGCCTGGAAAAGTCCGCGTTCGGCCCGGTGTTCAGCGCCAACCTGCTGGGTCTGACGCTTGGCTCCCTCGCGGTGACGCCTCTGGCTGACCGCTTCGGCGTTCGACGGATTCTGCTCGCCTGCGTGCTGATCTACGCCAGCCTCACCGTGCTGATGGTGTTCGCCGATTCCCTGAATACCCTGATGATCGCGCGCTTCATCTGCGGTATCGGCATGGGCGGCGCGATGCCCAGCGCCATGGCGTTGATGTCGGAATATTCACCGCCGCGCCTGCGTACGCTGATGGTGACGCTGGCGGCTTGCGGCTTCTCGTTCGGCGGTGCGGCCGGTGGTTTTGTGGCGGCCGGGTTCATCGACCGTTTCGGCTGGCAAGCGGTGTTCCTCGCCGGTGGTGTCACGCCGTTGCTGCTGTTTCCGTTTCTCTGGTGGATGCTGCCGGAATCCTTGCCGCGTCTTCTACGTGATGCGCCGCCCTATGCGCGCCTGCGCAAGGTCACCGCACGCATGCTGCCGGAGTGGCAACCGCCCGCCGCATCGGTCGAGCAGAACGAACGCGAGCAGGGCAGCAAGCTGACCGTGGTGGAATTGTTCCGCAACGGTTATGCGCGTCCGACCTTGCTGATCTGGGCAACCTTTTTCGTCAGCCTGATCCTGCTGTATTTCATGATCAGTTGGCTGCCGTCGCTGCTGCTGGAAAGTGGCCTGAAACTCAACGAAGCGAACCTGGTGACGTCGATGTTCCTGTTCGCCGGTACGCTCGGCGCGATCTGCATGGCGTGGTTCGCCGATCGATTGAAAAGCAAGGTGCGACTGTTGTCCGGCGTGCTGGCTGGCGCGGCGGTGTGCACGATTCTGCTGGGCCTGAATCACGACAACCCGCGTTATCTGGTGGCCTGTGTGTTCGCGGCAGGGTTCTGCATCATCGGCGGGCAACTGACGCTCAATGCGTTCGCCAGCAATTTCTATCCGGCCCAGGTTCGCGCCACCGGCACTGGCTGGGCATTGGGAGTCGGGCGATTCGGCTCGATTCTCGGGCCGCTGTTCGGCAGCCTGTTGCTGGCGATGCACATTCCGGTGGAGCAGATTTTCTTCTTCTGCGCGATTCCGGCGGTGATCGCGGCGTTGCTGATCATTCAGGTGCGTTCGCCTTCGCAGGTTGCGCAAGATCCTGTGGGAGCGAGCTTGCTCGCGAAGAACGATAACGCGGTTTGACTGATCGACCGCGTCGCCTGATTCGCGAGCAAGCTCGCTCCCACAAGGGATCAGTGGACGACTGAGTTGGGTGGCAGATGCCCCAGCCGTTCCGTCAGGCGAAGTCGCTGAATCGGGTCGTCACTGAGCAACAGTGCGTGCTCCAGATCGAAACGCTCGGCGTTCGGACAATCGAGGCGCTGGTACAGACTGGCCCGGGCCAGGTAATCGGCGGCGCTGGCGTTGCCCAGTTCGAGCACGCGCTCGGCATCAATCAGCGCCGCGATGAAATCGTCGTGGGTCAGGTGCAACTGGCGCAGGTTGCGTGACAGACGCTGAAGCATCTGCACCGGCTCGGCAGTCAGCAGGTGGTCGGCGTTGAGTTTCATCTGATGGCCGTACTGGCGATGCAGCAGTTCGCGGCAATCGTTCGGATACAGGCGCCGTCCGCCGCACGGATCGAGCAGGTGATCGGCTCCGGGCACTTTCAGCAGGAAGTGCCCGGGGAAGTTCACGCCAACCAGCGGGATCTCCAGACCACGGGCCAGTTCCAGGGCGATCAGTGCCAGCGCCAGCGGCTGGCCGCGTTTGGTCTGCATGACTTTGTGCACCATCGCGGCCTGCGGACGCAGCGGTACGAAATCATCCTGGGCAAAACCGAGGTCAGTCATGCGCCGCAGCAACGGTTGCGCCAGTTCGCTGACCGGAAGCAACGGCAAGCCATAACTGACTCGCTGCTGCAGTTCCTTGAATTCCTGCAACAGCGCTTCGGGATCGGCTTGTTTGTCGTGTTCGGCGGCCATCCACAACGCGGCTTCGAACAGCGCGGGCGGTGAACGGTGCAGACAATCGAAGAAACGTTGGCGCGGACTCATCTCAATCTCCGGATCATGCCTCGTTTTAGCCCCGTCTTTGCCATTCGTCCAGTGTCGGGGCTGCTCTGCCATCGGGTTATGCCGCAACACATTGGTCGCTGTCGGGCCTTATTCCCGTGCGCTTCAGCAATTTTTGGGCGCAAGCCTATACTGGCGTCTACCAGAAGTGATTCGGGAGCCTGCCGATGTTTGCTCTCATGCAAAGCACTCGCCTGGAATCGCTGCACCTTAGCGTTGATCCGGTGTCCGGATTGAAGGCGGTCATTGCCATCCATAACAGTCGCCTCGGGCCAGCCCTGGGCGGTTGTCGTTATCTTGCCTACCCGAACGACGAATCTGCAGTCGAGGACGCCATACGCCTGGCCCAGGGCATGAGCTACAAGGCCGCGCTGGCCGGTCTTGCTCAGGGCGGCGGGGTGGCCGTGATCGTGCGGCCGGTCCACGTGGAAAACCGCGCTGCATTGTTTGAAGCCTTCGGCCGTTGCATCGATCAGCTCGACGGGCGCTACATCACCGCCATCGACAGCGGCACCTCGGTGGCGGACATGGATTGCATCGCCCAGCAGACTCAGCATGTCACCAGCACTACTTCAGCCGGCGACCCGGCGCCGCATGCCGCGATGGGCGTGTTCACCGGGATTCGCGCCACGGCCATGGCACGGCTGGGGAGCGACAATCTCGAAGGCTTGCGCGTGGCGATTCAGGGCTTGGGCAATGTCGGGTTTGCGCTCGCGGAGCAGTTGCACGCAGCGGGCGCCGAACTGCTGGTCAGCGACATCGACCACGGCAAGGTGCAACTGGCGATGGAACAGCTCAACGCCCATCCGATTGCCAACGACGCATTGCTCAGCACGCCGTGCGACATCCTCGCACCGTGCGGCCTTGGCGGTGTGCTTAACAGCCACACGGTCACCCAGTTGCGCTGCTCGGCGGTGGCGGGCTCGGCCAACAATCAGCTGACGCATCTGGACGTCGCCGATCAACTGGAACGGCGCGGCATCCTGTATGCACCCGATTACGTGATCAATGCCGGCGGGCTGATCTACGTTTCCCTCAAGCACCGGGGCGAAGAACTGACGACCATCACTGCGCACCTGTCGAAAATCAGTTCGCGGCTGACGGAAGTGTTTGCCCATGCCCAGGCGGAAAAACGTTCACCGGCGCGGGTGGCGGACGAACTGGCGGAAAAGGTGTTGTACCGCTGAGGTTTGTCCGGGCATGAAAAAGCCCCTGAGTCTTTCAACTCAGGGGCTATTCAATTCCGAGGCTATTCAATTCAAAGGCGTCAATTCAGATGCCGATTACTTCGCAGCCTTTGCCGCCTTGGCAGGTTTGGCCGGCGCTTCTGCCGGTTCAGCCACCTCTGCAGGCCCGGTTGCCACAACCGGTGCCGCTGGTGCGTTGATCAACTCCGACAATGCGTCAGGCTGGCTCTTGAACGCCCGGGCGAACACATCGCGGTTCTTCGCCATGAAGATCCCGACTTCTTCCACTTGCTGCTCGCTCAACGAAGGAACGGCTTTTTCCAGCACTTCGGCCAACAGTTCGGCCAGTTCGAGCATTTTGTCATGACGGTCAGCTTCGGCTTTATCCATGAACAAGCGCTCCAGATCTCGGCTGCTGCGGTATACCACTTCGACGGCCATTCACCACCTCACATGCCTTCACATTAAGTTGTCTTTGCGACTACTGTATCTATATACAGCGAAAAGGATAAGCGAATCCCTGCGCTTTGGGTAGTGGCTTTTCAATGTAGACCGGATTCGGATTTTGTCAGCCCTGCGCCTGCGCGCAGGTGCGACCAAACGCCACGGCGCGGGTTTTGCGTCACCTCGCCATCATGGCGTGGCCTCTTTTCTGCATGCATCTGCGTACGTGCGCAATAACCGTCACGTCCAGCACGCAACATCCGCTCGAACCGGGCTAAGGAACCTTCATCGTGAAAATCAACTGGGCCGAGAAACTGCGGCAAAACGTGCATCAACTGGCCGAGTCCCTGGGCAACCTGTTCGTCGAGACTTTCCACTACCTGGCGCTGTTCGCCATCGGTGCGGTGACCGCGTGGGCGGCTGTGATGGAATTTCTCGGGATGCTCGAAGAAGGGCACATCAAGATCGATGACATTCTGTTGCTGTTCATCTATCTGGAACTGGGGGCGATGGTCGGGATTTATTTCAAGACCAACCACATGCCGGTGCGATTCCTGATTTACGTGGCAATCACGGCACTGACGCGCCTGCTGATCTCCAACGTCTCCCACCACAATCCGCCAGACATGGGCATCATCTACCTGTGCGGCGGGATTCTGCTGCTGGCGTTTTCGATCCTGGTGGTGCGTTACGCCTCATCGCAATTCCCTTCGGTGAAAATCGAGAACCCGCACCGCAAGATCGGCACGGGTTCCAGTGAACATCCGGAAGTGGAGAAGGGCGAACTCTAGAGGCCGGCAGCTGGCCGGGGCTGATGTCTGGCCTGACGCGGTGGCGGAGTGATTCCGTCGCCGCGGGTCATGGCGTCGAGGATCGCCATGGCGCTATGGCCCTGCTCGATGGCGATGCCGAACTGAATGCTTTGCACCAGGCGCTTGAGGCGCTTGGGGTCGTTGCGCTGTTCGGCGCTGATCATCCGTTTGGCGACGATCCGGCCGCCGTTGGAAAGGGTCAGCATGATGCTGCCGTCGAGCCCCTGAATGCTCAGGTTGATCTGATAGTCCGGCGCGAAGGCATCGGTAATGATCTGAAAAGGATTGTCCATGATGCGTCACCGCCTGATTGAACGTGCAGTTGTTGACCGGCCTTGATCGGGTTGGTTCGCCAAACCTGACCATCGGCCCTTCCGTGGTCCCGTCTCCTTCAGCGATGTAGCAAGGGACATGCCGGGAATATTGTCGAACAATGAAACCGGTCAAAAAGAAGGCGAGCCCATGGCTCGCCTTCTTCGTTTGCGGCCCGTTTCAGGGCAGAACCGAGTAGATGATCGCTGACAGTGCAATCAGACCGATCAGCACCACGAACACGTTGGACGCCTGGCCCGAATACTGGCGCAAGGCTGGCACGCGGCGGATGGCGTACATCGGCATCAGGAACAACAGGCAGGCAATCACCGGGCCGCCGAGGGTTTCGATCATGCCGAGGATGCTCGGGTTGAAGGTCGCCACGGCCCAGCAGCTGAGGATCATGAACAGCGCGGTTGCACGGTTCAGCCAGCTCGCCGACATCACCCGGCCACGGCTGCGCAGACTTTTGACGATCATGCCCTGGAAGCCTTCGCTGGCGCCGATGTAGTGGCCGAGGAAGGATTTGGTGATCGCCACCAGCGCGATCAGCGGCGCAGCGTAAGCGATGACCGGGGTCTGGAAGTGGTTGGCCAGGTACGACAGGATCGAGATGTTTTGCGCCTTGGCCGCTGCCAGATCCGCCGGCGACAGCGCCAGCACGCAGCTGAAGCAAAAGAACATCACCGTGACAACCATCATGCCGTGAGCCATGGCGAGAATGCCGCTGCTCTTGCGCTCGGCCTGATCGCCATAGCGCTGTTTCTGGTCGACGGCGAAGGCGGAAATGATCGGCGAATGGTTGAACGAGAACACCATCACCGGGATCGCCAGCCACAGGGTCTTGAGGAACACCGACATTTCCATCGGTTCCCGGGCGCTGGCGAAGAATGCGCCGTTCCAGTTTGGAATCAGGCTGATGCCGAGCAACAGCAGCGCGGCGACGAACGGATAGACCAGCACGCTCATGGCTTTGACGATCACGCTCTGACCGCAGCGGACGATGGCCATCAAGCCGAGGATCAGCGCCAGCGACAGCACCGCGCGCGGTGGAGGGGCGATGTGCAACTGGTGTTCGAGGAAGCTGCTCAGGGTGTTGGTCAGCGCCACGCTGTACACCAGCAGGATCGGGAAGATCGCGAAGAAATACAGCAGCGTGATCAGCTTGCCGGCGCCGATGCCGAAGTGTTCTTCCACCACTTCGGTGATGTCGCCGGAGCGGCCCGACAGCACGAAGCGGGTCAGGCCCCGGTGCGCGAAAAAAGTCATCGGGAATGCCAGCACCGCCAGGATCAGCAACGGCCAGAAGCCGCCGACACCGGCGTTGATCGGCAGGAACAAGGTGCCGGCACCGATGGCCGTGCCGTACAGGCCGAGCATCCAGGTGGTGTCGAATTTGCTCCAGCCCTTGTGGGCGATTTCGTTGTTGCATGTGCGGTCTACAGCGGGATTTTCGGCAGCAGGTGTGCGTACATCGGTCATCGTTTTTGCCTCGTTATTATTCTTGCTCGGGCTCACGTGTTACGGGCGGTCAGGGAGCGCTCCTCAGCACTCCACCCAGCTCACGGCCAGGCCGCCCCGTGAAGTCTCTTTGTATTTGTCATGCATGTCGGCGCCGGTATCGCGCATGGTGCGGATCACCCGGTCGAGGGAAATGAAGTGTTTGCCGTCGCCGCGCAGGGCCATTTGCGTGGCGTTGATCGCCTTCACCGCAGCGATGGCGTTGCGCTCGATGCATGGCACCTGCACGAGCCCGCCGACCGGGTCGCAGGTCAGGCCGAGGTTGTGTTCGAGGCCGATTTCGGCGGCGTTTTCCAGTTGTTCCGGGGTGGCGCCGAGCACATCGGCGAGCCCCGCAGCAGCCATCGCACAGGCAGAGCCGACTTCGCCCTGGCAGCCGACTTCGGCGCCGGAGATCGAAGCGTTTTTCTTGCACAGGATGCCGACCGCTGCCGCGCCCAGAAAGAACGCAACCACGTCATCGTCGGACGCATCCGGATTGAATTTCATGTAGTAGTGCAGAACGGCCGGGATGATCCCGGCGGCGCCGTTGGTCGGCGCGGTGACCATGCGCCCGCCGGCGGCGTTCTCTTCGTTGACGGCGAGGGCGAACAGATTGACCCACTCCATCGCCGACAGGGTCGAACTGATCACGTTCGGCTTGCCGATTTCCAGCAGGCTGCGGTGCAATTTCGCGGCACGACGCGGCACATTCAGACCGCCAGGCAGGACGCCTTCGTGACGCAGGCCCTGCTCGACGCATTCGCGCATCACCGACCAGATGTGCAGCAGGCCCTGACGGATTTCGGCGTCGCTGCGCCAGGCCCGTTCGTTGGCCATCATCAGTTCGGAAACCCGCAGGTTGTGCTGCTTGCACAGCGCCAGCAGTTCGACGGCGCTGGAGAATTCGTAAGGCAACTCGACGTCGCCGGCCGGCACTACACCGGATTCGGCTTCGTCCGCTTCGATGATGAAACCGCCGCCGACCGAGTAGTACGTTTGCTCGAACAGTTGCCCGGATGCACCGAAGGCTGTCAGCGACATGGCGTTCGGGTGGTAGGGCAGGCTCTCGTCCAGCAGCAGGAGATCGTGCTGCCAGTTGAAGGCGATCGAACGTTCACCGGCCAGAGACAGTTGGCCGGTTTCGCGCAGTTGCTGGATGCGCGGTTCGATGGTCGACGGATCGATGCTGTCCGGCCATTCGCCCATCAAGCCCATGACCGTCGCGCGGTCTGTGGCATGGCCGACACCGGTGGCCGAAAGCGAGCCGTACAAGCGGATTTCCACTCGCTGCACATCATTCAGCAAACGCTGGTCGATCAGGGCCTGGGCGAAGGTCGCGGCGGCGCGCATAGGGCCGACGGTGTGGGAGCTGGACGGGCCGATGCCGACTTTGAATAGATCGAAAACACTGATAGCCATGCTAAACCCTTACAAGCAATGGAGTAGGAATCGCTGCCATTTTTTGTAGGACAAGCGCAATGTCGGCGATACTGCCTGCCTCGCTTCAGCGTGACTAACGAAACTTCCTAAGTAAGCCTTTAGCAGGACTAAACCATGAGTCGTCAATTGCATGCCCAGACTTACGTCTGGCTGCAGGTGTTTTCCTGTGCCGCGCGGCACCTGTCATTCACCCGTTGTGCCGAAGAACTGCACATCACGCCGGGAGCGGTGAGTCAGCAAATCCGACAGTTGGAAGAGCGCCTGGGCTTTCGTCTGTTTCACCGTCGTGCGCGGGGTGTGGAGCTGAGTGCGGAAGGGCAGCGACTGGCGATTACGGTCAACGAGGCTTACGGCAGCATCGATGCGGAATTGCGTCGTCTTGATGCAGGGATGATCAGCGGGATTCTGCGGCTGCGCTCGATTCCGTCGTTCCTCAGCAAATGGCTGACCCCGCGCCTGCCGCGTCTGCAACAGCGTTACCCCGACATACAGCTGCGGCTGGTGGCCGAGGACAGCAGCGTGCCGTTACATGAAGGGGATTTCGACCTGGCCATCGACCTGAACGACGGCAGCTATCCGGGACTGTTATCCACAGCCTTGCTCGATGAGCAGATTTTTCCGGTGTGCGCGCCGGGCCTCCTTCGCGGGCGGCCACCGCTGCATGGGCCGGCGGATCTGGTGCATTTCCCACTGTTGCACGACATCACTGCCTGGCGCGGCAGCTACGAATACGCGGAGTGGGAGTTTTATCTCAATGCCATCGGTTTCGAGGGCGCCGATGTGCGGCGCGGGCACACATTCAATCGCAACCACCTGACCATCGAAGCCGCGATTGCCGGTATGGGCGTGGCGATTGCCCGGCGCACGCTGCTCAACGACGAGTTGGAGCGGGGAACGCTGATTGTGCCGTTCGGGATTTCGGTACCCAATCACAAGCGCTATGTCTTGCTTTATGCACCGGGGGCGCTGAGCCATCCGGGCGTGCGGGCGGTGCATGACTGGCTGGTGGAAGAGGCGGGGATTTTCCGCAGCCTGCACCCGTTGGGTGATGGCCAATTGTGAGCAGATTTTTCGGGGTGGCGGGGCGATGCAACTCCCGACCTTACCAGCGCTTTGCTCGGTTGTCCGGCTTTTTTTGCGTATGAATATTTATCTTTTTTAAGGGGTTGAAATGTTCGTCCGGCGGGCCGATTGTTGTAATCAAGAGGTCACGAAATCCTGTTCCAGGCCTCTTGCGAGCTAGCTGAAATAAGGGATGAACTATGCAAATCCAAGTCAACAGCGACAACCATATTCAAAGCAGCAAACGACTGGAGGAGTGGGTACGCACCACAATTGAGAGCACGCTCGACCGTTATGAGGAAGACCTGACCCGTGTCGAAGTCCATCTGAGCGACGAGAACGGTGACAAGCCGGGTCCCCATGACTTGCGCTGCCAACTGGAAGCGCGGCCGAAAGGCCATCAACCGATTTCCGTCACCCACAAAGCCGATTCGCTGGAACAGGCGATCGATGGTGCAGCCGAAAAACTGGAGCACGCGCTGGAGCACCTGTTTGGCAAACTGCGCGGCAAACCGCGGGCCGCTGTGGTGCCATTCACAAGCAAAGCCAATGACAAGCTGTTGGCGGAAGAGTTTGACGAAAACGAACAGGCAGCGATCAACAGTTGATGCGCTGATTTTCCAAGCCACCCAATGAGAAAGGGCCTGCAATTGCAGGCCCTTTCTGTTTTCGGCAGGGATCAGAAAGCAACGGAAGTCTGCACGTACACCGTGCGCGGCTCACCGACATACTTGCCTTTGTTGTTGTCATCGAACGAACGGGTGAAGTACTGGGTGTTGAAGATGTTCTTCACCCCCACCGCCACGTTCAGGTCCGACAACTGCGGGCCGAAGTCTTGGCGTAAGTGGCGTAGACATCGAAGCCGGCCAGCGCCGGGCTCAAGTCGTCGAGAGCGTAATTGACGCTGGTCTCGATGCCCTGATGCCGGGTTTCACCACGGGCGATCACCGAGTCGTTGGTCTGGTTGCTTTCGTACTGGTTGTCGAAGTTGATCAGGAATGCGCCGATCTCCGCTCGCAGCGCACCGTTGTCGTAACGGGTACCGACTTCCCAGGTGCGGGCCTTTTCCGGTTTCACTTATTCGCATTGTTGGGCTGTCAGTGATGCCCGGCAATCAGACTCTTTTGCGTATGAGAATATTTATCATTAATATCGCATGCCTGCCGTCCCGGTCTGTTGACCGGGCGTTAACCGTTTCAGGGTCGAAACATGAAAGCCAAACTCGCCACTCTCCCCATGTCCTATCGTCTGGCCGTCACTTCGCGGGTGCTCGCGGCGGTGTTTGGCGGCTATCTGGTCGCGGCGCTGGCCAGTGTCACGCTGACACTGTGGTTGCCGCTAAACCGCGCCGAAGCGGTTGTCACCGGCATGACCGTTTCGTTTCTGGTCTATCTGGTGGCGGTGCTCTGGTGTTTTGCCTGTCGTACGGCGTGGTCGGCGTGGGTCGGTCTGCTGGTGCCGAGCGTGATCCTGGCGACCGTGTCCGGGGCTGCGCGCGGTCTGGGGCTGGCATGAAAGAGGGTTTTCGGCAGGCGATGGCCTGGCTGCACACCTGGACCGGGCTGGTCTTTGGCTGGCTATTGTTCGCGATTTTCCTGACCGGGACCCTGGCCTATTTCAAGGATGAAACCAGTCACTGGATGCAGCCGGAGATCGCCGCCCATCCATTGGATGCCGAAAAAAGCCTGACGCTGGCCCAGCAGTATCTGCAACAACAAGCCCCCGACGCCACACGCTGGATCATCGGTTTGCCCGACGCCCGCGATCCCGGCCTGAGCGTGGGCTGGCAGCAGTCGCCCGCCAGGCCCGGCGAACGCGGCGCATTCATCCGCAAGACCCTCGACGCAGAGACCGGTGCCGAAGTACAGGCCCGGGAAAGCATGGGCGGCGAGTTCTTCTATCGCTTCCATTTCCAGCTGCAAATGCCTTACCCGTGGGGCCGCTGGCTCTCGACCATCGCCGCCATGGTGATGTTCGTCGCGCTGATCACCGGGATCATCACCCACAAGAAAATCTTCAAGGACTTCTTCACCTTCCGCCCGCGCAAGGGCCAGCGTTCGTGGCTCGACGGGCACAATGCGGTGGGCGTGCTGGTGCTGCCGTTTCATCTGATGATCACCTACAGCAGCTTGGTGATTTTCATGTCGATGGTGATGCCGGCAAGCATTCTGGCTTCGTACGGCGACAACGTCCGGGCGTTTTACGACGAGGTATTTCCCGCCTCCAATATTCCCGAGCGAGCCAATCAACCGGCGACACTGGCACCGCTGGCGTCCCTTGTGCTGGCGGCCAGCGAGCAATGGTCGGGCGGGCATGTCGGACGTATCAGCGTCAACAATCCGGGCGACGCCAATGCCTCGGTGGTGATGTCCCGCGCGAGCTCCGACCGTGTGGTGAACGACTCCGGTAGCGCCGTAACCTTCAACGGTGTCAGCGGAGAAATCATTGGCAGCGTGCCTGAGCAGCCAATGGCGATGGCGATTGCCGGCAGTTTCTACGGGTTGCACATGGGCCACTTTGCCGGGCCGGTGTTGCGTTGGCTGTATTTCATCTGCGGCCTGGCGGGCACGGCGATGATTGGGACCGGGCTGGTGATCTGGCTCGGCAAGCGTCAGCTTAAACACGCCAAAACCGGTGTGATGCCTTTCGAATTGCGGCTGGTTGAAGTGTTGAACATCGCCAGCATGGCCGGGCTGGTGGCAGCGATTGCCGTGTTCTTCTGGGCCAATCGTCTGCTGCCGGTGAGTCTGGCCGGGCGTGCCGATTGGGAAGTGAACGCGTTCTTTATCACCTGGGGGCTGAGCGTGGCCCATGCGATGTTGCGGCCGGGGCGCAAGGCCTGGGTCGAACAGCTGTCGCTGGGGGCCGCGTTGTTTGTCGCGGTGCCGGTTCTCAATGGCCTGACCACGCCTTATCACCTCGGCGTGACAGTGCCCGAAGGCGACTGGGTCTTGGCCGGTTTTGACCTGACGTGTCTGGGCAGCGGACTCTTCCTGGCCTGGGCCGCCCGGAAAATGCAGCGCGCCGGGCACTCCGTCAGCGTGATAAAACCGGTCCGCGAAAAGACCCGGCCGATCACCCTTGAGCAAGGGGCGAATTGAATGTTGCTGGCGCTGTTGCTTTGCTATTGCGCATTCACCGCGCTGTGCCTGGCGATGCCTCGGCATCACGAAGAACTGCTGGGCCACAAACCTTCAGCTCGCCTTCGTCAAGGTCTGAAACTGGCGGGCTGGTTGTTGTTGGGGTTGTCGCTCTGGGCGGCGGTTTCCATGAAAGGCTGGAGCTTCGGCCTGGTCGACTGGTGCGCGGTGTTGATGCTCAGTGCGTTGACGCTGGTGCTGTTGTTGCCCTATCGCCCGCGTCTGGCATTGACCATGGCCGGACTGAGCCTGCTCGCCAGCCCGGTCGCTGCATGGGTCTTGAACTGACATGTTGATCGGCCATCCTCCCGAACACCGCGACGACGAACCCCATGGCGCCCGTGCGCATTTTCTTCAGGTGTTCCTGTCCCAGCGTTCGCAGATGGAAGCGCTGGTGAACCGGCGCGTCGGTTGCCGGGCGACGGCGGCGGATCTGGTGCAGGACCTGTTCCTGCGTTTCTGGCGTCGGCCGTTGGTGCAGGTCGAAGAGCTCAGCACTTATCTGTTGCGTTGTGCCGGCAATATCGCCATCGATCATTTGCGCAGTGAAGGCGCGCGGGTGCGGGTCAACGAAGGCTGGCAACCGGATGAGCCCGACAGCAGCGCCAGCGAACCGCAGGCGGCGCTCGAAGCGGGCAACGATTTGCGCCACGTCGAAGCGGCGTTGCGTGCGTTGCCCGAACGCACGCGGCAGATCTTTTTGCTCAATCGCATCCACGGGCGCAAGTACGCCGAGATCGCTAGGGCCATGGGCCTGTCCCAAAGCGCTGTGGAAAAACATATGATGCGCGCCCTCGAGGCCTGCAAGGCCAGCCTGCGCGAACCCGCGCCACGCCTGCCAGGGAAAGCACCGTGAACAATACCGACCGCGTCATCCCGACGCCCGCTCAGGAACAGGCCGCTTTCGCCTGGCTGAGCCTGCTGCACGACCACCCGAGCACCGGTGATCAATTGACCTTCAGCCAGTGGCTGCACGCTGACCCGGCCCACGCCGAGGCCTATGCCCAGGCGCAAGTGGTGTGGGAATTGAGCGAAGAGCCAGCGCGCACCTTGGCCGGCGAAGACGCGCTGGCATTGCAGGGTTTGCTTGATGCGATGGACCGGCCACGCCGTGTACCGCTGCGACGCTGGACTGGCGCGCTGGCGATGGCGGCCTGTCTGCTGTTGATGATCAGCCTCGGGACAGGTTGGCAGCCGCAACGCTGGATCGATGATCTGGGCGCCGATTACGTGTCGGCACCGGGCGAGATCCGCACCGTGACCCTGGCCGATCAATCGCAGGTGACGCTGGACGCGGATAGCGCCATCGCGGTGAATTTCAATCACGGCGAGCGGCATGTGCAATTGCGCCGCGGCGCCGGATTTTTCAGCGTGACCCACACCGGTGATCCTTTTGTGGTCGAGGCCGAGAAGGGCCAGGCGCGGGTGCTCGGCACGCAGTTCGAAGTGCGCCTGCAACCTCACGGCGCACAAGTCACCGTGCTGTCAGGACGCGTCGGTGTGACGGCGGCGCGTGATGCCGAGCAGCAGATTCTCACCGCCGGCCAGCAAGTGGCGTACGGCGCAGGCACTGCGGAAAAACTGCATGCCGTAGACAGCGAAGCGCAGTTGGCGTGGCGTCAGGGCTGGCTGACTTACTACAAGTCGACACTGGCCGATGTGGTGCAGGATCTTCGCCGCTATTACCCCGGACGGATCGTGTTGCTCAACGACGAACTGGGCGCACGAAAGGTCAGCGGCAGCTTTCCGAGCAAGGATCCACAAGCCGTGCTGAATTCGCTGCAAGGGGTTCTTGGATTCGAGCAGCATCAAGTGCTGGGGCATCTGATAATTCTTCGCTGACTTTGCTGGCCCCTTCGCGAGCAAGCTCGCTCCCACAGGGAGTGCATTCCAAGGTGGGAGTGAGCTTGCTCGCGAAGGCGTCGGCAGCGACAACGAAAATATTTTCACCTTTGTGGTGAGGTAGACCCGGACGCCATCCGTGTAGTGACTGAAACTGCGAGTCATTCGCATCCGTTGCGGTTCTACACAGGTCATGAGCAATGAAGTCCAGGGCAAAATCGGGTTCGGTCAAACAGTGGTTAGGCGTTTCGGCCTTGGGTTTTTCAGCATTGGCCCTGTTGCCGGTGAGCGTGGCGCTGGCCGCTGAAACAGTCAGCAGTCAGCCGCAAAAGCAATTCAGTTTTTCTCTGGCAGCCAAGCCGCTGCCTCAGGCCCTGAGTGATTTCAGCCGCGTCACCGGACAGAGCGTGGTCTACACCGATGAGGCGCCTTACGGTCTGACCGCTCCAGCGATCAACGGCCAGATGAGTGTCGAACAGGCGCTGCAACGTCTGCTCACAGGCTCCGGCCTGACCTTCCGTCGCACCGACAGCCATACCCTGGCGCTCGAACCGCAACCGACCGCAGGCGCATTGAACCTCGGCGCGACCACCATCACCTCGGTGGCCAACCAGCCGATGAGTTATCAGCCACCGGAAACCAGTTCGGTGATGCGTTCTTCCGCTTCGCTGCAGGAAATTCCGCAGACCGTCAACGTGATCCCGGCCCAGGTCATTCGCGATCAGGCACCCCGCAATCTCGATGACGCCCTGGCCAACGTCAGCGGCATTACCCAGGGCAACACTTTGGGCAGTACCCAGGATTCGGTGATGACCCGTGGCTTCGGCGATAACCGCAACGGCTCGATCATGCGCGACGGCATGCCGGTGGTGCAGGGCCGTGGCATGAACGCGACCGTGGATCGCGTCGAAGTGCTCAAGGGACCGGCCTCGCTGCTCTACGGGATTCAGGATCCGGGCGGCGTGGTCAACATGGTCAGCAAGAAGCCTGAACTGACCCAGTACAACGCGCTGACCCTGCGCGGCTCGACCTACGGCGACGGCAAGAATGGCAGCGGTGGCTCGTTCGACAGCACCGGTGCGCTGGGGGATTCCGGCCTCGCGTATCGCATGGTGCTCGATCACGAAGACGAAGATTACTGGCGCAACTTCGGCACGCATCGCGAAACCCTGATCGCGCCGTCGCTGGCCTGGTATGGCGAGCGCACCAAGCTGTTGTTCGCCTACGAGCATCGAGAATTTCTGACGCCATTTGATCGCGGAACCCTGATCGACCCACGCACTAACCATCCGCTGGACATCTCGCGCAACGAGCGCCTCGACGAAAAATTCAACGACATGGAAGGGCGCTCGGATCTCTATCACTTTGAGGCCGACCACGAACTCAACGACGACTGGAAAGCCCATTTCGGCTACAGCTGGAACCGCGAAACCTACGATGCCAGCCAGGTCCGCGTAACCGCGATCGACACCAAAAAAGGCACGCTGACCCGCAGCATGGATGGCACCCGGGGCGCGATCAGCACCGACCGTTTCACCACCGCCAGCCTCGAAGGCAAGGTCAACGTGCTGGGCATGCAACATGACCTGGTGTTCGGCGTCGACGACGAATACCGCAAGATCTATCGCGCCGACCTGATCCGCCAGAAAAGCCTGAGCACCTTCAGTTACGTCAACCCGGTCTACGGCCGTGAAGTCGAAGGCACCACCGTCAGCCCGGCGGACAGCGCGCAGACCGATCTGCTGCGCAGCGATTCGGTGTTCCTGCAGGACTCGATCCACCTCAACGACCAGTGGATCCTGGTAGCTGGCGGGCGCTTCCAGGAGTACGACCAGTACGCCGGCAAAGGCGTGCCGTTCAAGGCCAACACCGACAGCAACGGCCAGAAGTGGGTGCCGCGCGCAGGTCTGGTGTATCGCTACACCGACGAACTGTCGTTCTACGGCAGCTACACCGAATCGTTCAAACCCAACTCGACCATCGCCCCGCTGAGCGGCAGCAGTACCGTGCTCGACGGCAGCATCGCGCCGGAAGAAGCCAAATCCTGGGAGCTGGGCGCACGTCTGGATATACCGGGACGCATCACCGGCAACGTCGCGCTGTTCGACATCAAGAAACGCAACGTGCTGGTGGCCAACGCCGAAGGCCCGACCACCATCTACAGCGCCGCCGGTGAAGTACGCTCCCGTGGTCTGGAAGTCGATCTGACCGGCCAGCTCAGCGACCGCTGGAGCATGATCGGCAGCTACGCCTACACCGACGCCGAGGTCACGGAAGATCCGGACTACAAAGGCAACCGGCTGCAAAACGTGGCGAAGAATAGCGGCTCGTTGTCGGCGGTCTATGACTTCGGCAGCGTGATCGGTGGCGATCAGCTTCGGGTCGGTGCCGGTGCGCGCTATGTCGGTGAACGAGCGGGTAACGCGGTGAATGATTTCGATCTTCCGAGCTACACCGTGGCCGATGCGTTCGCCACTTACGACACCCGGGTTGAGGGGCAGAAGGTCAAGTTCCAGCTCAACGTGAAGAACCTGTTCGACCGCACTTACTACACCTCGGCGGCGAGCCGGTTCTTCGTGTCGATGGGCGATTCGCGGCAGATTTCGTTGTCGAGCACCCTGGAGTTCTGATCAGCGCAAAAACGCCTGGCGATACTCGCCGGGCGTTCCACCCAGCACCTGGCGAAAGCGGTTGGTGAAGTGGCTGGCGCTGGCGAATCCGCACGCCAGAGCAATCTCCCCCAGCGGCAACGTCGTTGCGCGCAACAACTCCCGCGCCCGGCTCAAGCGCCGTGCCAGCACGTACTGATGTGGCGGCAAGCCAAAACTCACCCGGAACATCCGCGCAAAGTGGTATTCCGACAACGCACACAACCCCGCCAGTTGCCCGAGGCTGATCGGCTCGGCCAATTGGCTGTCGATGAATTCCGCCAGTTGCCGGCGTTGATGCGGCGCCAGCCCACCCTTGAGGCGCAAGCCCTGACGTACGCCGACCTGACTCAGCAAGGTATGGCTGATCAATTCGTGGGCCAGGCTACTGGTCAGTAAACGCTCGCCGGGCTCGTCCCAGTTCAGCGTCAGCAACTGGCGAAACCGTCGGGCCTGTTGCGGATCCTCCAGAAAAGTCTGTTCGCGCAACTGCATTTCCCGAGGCTCGCGGTCCAGCAGCGTGACGCAACCCAGGGCAAATTGTTCGGCGCTGAAATACAGGTGGGCCAGACGAATATCACCGTTGATGACCCAACCCGATTCATGGTCGGCCGGCAGGATGCACAACTTGTCCGGGCCACCCTTGATAGCGGGTTCGCCACGGCGGAAGGTACCGGTGCCGCCAGCGATGTAGCAGGAGAGGGTGTGATGGCTTGGCGCTTCGTATTCCTGGGCGTCGTGGTGATTGGTCCACAAAGCTGCAGACAAGCCGTCACCCAGTTCGGCGCTGTGCACAAGGCGTGCATTGGGCGAATTGTTGAGCGCTTGAAAGACTTGCAGGGTATCGATGGCGGCCATGATCGGTTCTCTTCAACGCCTTGCATCCTACTCCCTGGATTTCGCGCTGGCAGCCTGCGCACCGACAAAAGCGCAAGTTTATGCAAGCGAGGGGCGAGGGCGCAGGCGGAGACTGAAACCCAATCAAGGAGTGTCTGCCATGAACCTGTCGTTGTATCTGTTGACCGTGCTGATCTGGGGCACCACCTGGATCGCCCTGAAGTGGCAATTGGGCGTGGTGGCGATTCCGGTGTCGATCGTCTATCGCTTCGGTCTCGCCGCGCTGGTGCTGTTTGCGCTGTTGCTGCTCAGCCGTCGCCTGCAACCGATGAACCGGCGCGGGCATTTGATCTGTGTGGCGCAGGGCTTGTGCCTGTTCTGCGTCAACTTCATGTGTTTCCTGACCGCCAGTCAGTGGATTCCCAGCGGTCTGGTGGCGGTGGTGTTTTCCACCGCGACCTTATGGAACGCGCTGAATGCGCGGGTGTTCTTCGGCCAGCGTATCGCGCGCAATGTACTGATGGGCGGGGCGCTGGGGCTGTGTGGTCTGGGCCTGTTGTTCTGGCCCGAACTGGCCGGGCATCACGCCAGTCCGCAAACCCTGCTCGGCCTTGGCCTGGCACTCTGCGGCACCTTGTGTTTTTCGGCCGGCAACATGTTGTCGAGCCTGCAACAGAAGGCCGGTCTCAAGCCGCTGACTACCAATGCGTGGGGCATGGCTTACGGTGCAGCGATGCTGTCGGTGTGGTGCCTGGTCAAAGGCATTCCGTTCGAGATGGAATGGACGTCGCGCTACATCGGCGCTCTGCTGTACCTGGTCATCCCCGGTTCGGTGATCGGTTTCACCGCGTACCTGACGCTGGTCGGTCGCATGGGGCCGGAACGCGCAGCTTATTGCACCGTGCTGTTCCCGGTGGTGGCGCTGAACGTTTCGGCCTTTGCCGAAGGCTATCAATGGACGGCGCCGGCATTGGTGGGTCTGGTGCTGGTGATGTTGGGCAATGTGTTGGTGTTTCGCAAACCCAAACCCGACATTGCCATGGTCGCCAAACCTGCACATTGAATATTGAATGTTCAACTGTCGACTTTCATTACAAGAAAGATCAGTGCCGGTAACAGAAAGTCGACAATGCTTTGTGCCCACTTCATGGCATTCCAGTCTTCTGATTGATCCATGTCGAACCATTCAATGCCAATGACTTGCAGGCAAAAATAATAAATAAACAGCGCCACGAGAAATCCCAGTACGGCATATTTCTTGGCTTCATGAAACTGCTCGTCTGATGCATTTATATTCTTTGCAAGTTGATAGCCTCCCAACAGGCAGGCTGAAGTAAATATGGTCTCCAGTGTCATGATCATCCAGTAGATCCGGTGATGCATCATTTCCGAGTTGATCGACCGGTACATCAAATGGCTGCCTGTCGTATCCATGCTCAGGATATGACCAAGGTAAATGTAGTTTGAGTTGTAATCGGTGGCGTTGCTGAAAACAATCAGGGCGCCCAGAATACCTACCATGAAAACGATTGCAACTTTACTTCTTCGAATAAGTTGGGAGGTTTTAAGATAAGTCATTATTGATTCTCCGTGAGTAGTGTCTGTCCGTTGGCAGATGACTCTCGGGATTCTATAGCGAGTATAAAGAAGTTGGGTGAGGAGTCGTTTTCAAGTTGTGTAGTTAAAGGGGGTTAATAACTTCAGGCCATTTGGGAAACAGGTTTAAAACAGACGGGGCCGGGAAACTTTTACTCCAGCCCCGTGGGTCATCAGTCCTTCCAGACTTGCGGATTAACCAGATCCTGCGGCCGTTCGCCGAGCAGGGCGCTGCGCAGATTGGCCAGCGCACGGTTGGCCATGGCTTCACGGGTTTCATTGGTGGCCGAGCCGATGTGCGGCAGGGTGACAGCGTTTTTCAGCTGGAACAGCGGCGATTCGGCCAGCGGTTCTTTTTCGTAGACGTCGAGGCCGGCGCCGCGAATGCGGTTGTTCTGCAACGCTTCGATCAGTGCCGGCTCGTCGACCACGGGGCCGCGGGAGATGTTCACCAGAATCGCGTCCGGCTTCATCAGCGCCAGTTCGCGATGACTGATCAAGTGGCGGGTTTTGTCGCTCAGTGGCACGACAAGGCAGACGAAATCGGCTTCGGCCAGCAGTTGGTCAAGGCTGCGGAACTGCGCGCCGAGTTCCTGTTCCAGTCCGGTCTTGCGGCTGTTGCCGCTGTAGAGAATCGGCATGTTGAAGCCGAAGCGGCCGCGACGGGCGACGGCGGCGCCGATGTTGCCCATGCCGACGATGCCCAGAGTCTTGCCGTATACGTCGCAGCCGAACAGCGATGCGCCGACGCTGGCCTGCCATTGGCCGGCCTTGGTCCAGGCGTCCAGTTCGGCGACGCGGCGGGCGCTGCTCATGATCAGGGCGAAGGCCAGGTCAGCGGTGCTTTCGGTGAGGACGTCCGGGGTGTTGGTGAGCATGATCCCGCGTTCGTTGAAGTAGGCGAGGTCGTAGTTGTCGTAGCCGACGGAGACGCTGGAGACCACTTCGAGTTTTGCGGCGTTTTCCAGTTGGGCCTTGCCGAGTTTGCGTCCGACGCCGATCAGGCCGTGGGCGTGGGGCAGGGCTTCGTTGAACTGGGCGTTGATGTCGCCGTTTTTCGGGTTGGGGACGATGACGTCGAAGTCCTGTTGCAGGCGTTCGATCATGGGTGGGGTGATTCGGCTGAAGGCCAGGACTGTTTTTTTCATTGGCATTGGGCTCGGCTGTTCTGGGTTGCCAAGCAAGCTAACATTTCTGTTTTGGGTTGTCTTGGCGGCCTCTGGGCCGACCAGACTTTTGGGGTTTTGGGTGAATATCCGTTTCTGCGGGTGTTGCGGATTATGGTTCCGCCCTTACGGCGGGTCACTTTTGACAAACGCCTCAAAAGTAACCAAAAAGGCTTGGCCCCTGCGTTCGGCACCTCGCTGTGGCTCGGTGTTCCTTCGTTCCGGGATTGATCCGGGGGCATCGCCTACGGTTTGCTTCGCTGCACCTCCTCTCGATGTGTTTGGCTTCGCCAAACGGTCGCTTCGCTCCCACCCCCGGATCAATCCCTACACTCAGCCTTCCGATGGGGCCGGTACGTCAAGAGCGGTACTCGAGCTAACGCTCATTGTGTTGAGTGGTGGGAAGCGGAAAGCAGAAGCAGAAAGCAGAAGCAGAAGCAGAAAGCAGAAAGCAGAAAGCAGAAGCAGAAAGCAGAAGCAGAAAGCAGAAAGCAGAAAGCAGAAAGCAGAAAGCAGAAAGCAGAAAGCAGAAAGCAGAAAGCGGACTGCTTTTGCTTTGATCGTTCCCACGCTCCGCGTGGGAATGCAGCCCGGGACGCTCTGCGTCCCAATCGATCTGCCAGCGAATGCAGTCGGCGCTGGCAGGTCGGTTTTGTCGGAACGGCTTAGCTGTGTGTTGGGCAACGCTGAACTTCGACGTTGTCCAGCACCCGATTCACCGCCAGTTCCGCCAGCATGATTACTTGCTGAATACCCAGGATGCGGTGCCGCTGCGGTGTGTCGAAAAAAGCCGCTACATCACTGGCCATGGCACTGGCGGTGGCCAGGGATTCGCAGGCGTGGGCCAGCAGGCTTTCGTCGTCCATGTCCGGGGCGACCTGGAACATCTTGCTTGGTCGGCGACTGGAGCATTTTTTCGGGAAGGGGTTGAGGTGATGGTCGAGGGCGCGTTCGGCAGCCTCGTGGAGTTTTTTTGAATCGGCGGACTCGTAGGGCGAGGTGTCGTTGGTTTCAGGGGGATTCGGAGTAAGTTTTTTCATGGCATAGATCCTTAAGTCTTGGAGGAGCTGCCATTCTTCGTTTTCCAGGCGAAAGAGGTGGCAGCTGTACGCGGACTGGAAAAACCGGAAAGGATCAAACCCGGCAGACCCGGAGGTCTCCCACGTACAGCTACCATAACGTCGCGAAAAAACGCCGCATTATGTCATGGGCTGTGATCCTGAACTTCGGGTTTTCCAGACCCGGCCGCCGATGCGTCAGCGACCCCAAAAGCCTATCCACCTCGTTTCCGAGGGACAACCGACACGACTTGTCGGAAACATCCGCCAAAAACCAGCCCGTCTGTAGGACGGCCAAGTCAATTCGCCACCCGAGCCCCCGCCAGACTTCCACTCATTTCATAAGCCGCCAGTTCCGCCTGATGCCCCGCCAATATCTCCGGCAACGAGCCACGCAGGTACTCGACCCAGGTCTTGATCTTCGCATCCAGATACTGCCGCGACGGGTAGATCGCATACAGGTTCAGTTCCTGCGAGCGGTAGTTGGGCATGACCCGTACCAACGAGCCATTGCGCAGGCCTTCAATGGCGGCGTACACAGGTAACACGCCGACCCCCATCCCGCTGGTGATCGCGGTTTTCATCGCGTCGGCGGAGTTGACCAGGAACGGCGAGCTGTTGATGGTGACCATTTCCTGGCCGTCCGGGCCGTCGAAGGCCCATTTTTCCAGGGGGATCACCGGGCTCACCAGGCGCAGGCAGGCGTGGTTCAGCAGGTCGCTGGGTTTTTGTGCGCAGCCGTTGGCTTTCACATAGGCCGGGGAGGCGCAGACGATGCTGTAGGTGATGCCCAGGCGTTGCGAGACGAAGCCTGAGTCCGGCAGCTCGCGAGCGAGGACGATGGACACGTCGTAGCCTTCGTCGAGCAGGTCCGGCACGCGGTTGGCCATGGTCAGGTCGAAGGTCACGTCCGGGTGGGTCTTGCGGTAGCGGGCGATGGCGTCGATCACGAAGTGCTGGCCGATGCCGGTCATGGTGTGCACTTTCAACTGACCGGCCGGGCGCGCGTGGGCTTCGCTGGCTTCGGCTTCGGCCTCTTCGACGTAGGCCAGGATCTGCTCGCAGCGCAGCAGGTAGCGCTTGCCGGCTTCGGTGAGTGCGATGCGCCGCGTCGTGCGGTTCAGCAGGCGGGTTTGCAGGTGGGCCTCAAGGTTGGAGACCGCGCGCGAGACGTTGGCGGTGGTGGTGTCGAGTTGCACGGCGGCGGCGGTGAAGCTGCCCGCTTCGGCCACGCAACTGAAGGCGCGCATGTTTTGCAATGTGTCCATGGGGTGCTCTCAAGGGAGATGGCAAATTGTGACACGAAGTTTCAGGGGCTGAGACCCCCGACCAAGGGATTATCTCGTTAACCGTAACAAAGATTCGCAGAAAACCCAGCTTATCGCCGTTCAGGGCGCCCCCTAGAATTGCGCCCACCTCGAAACATCTCCCACCTCAGGAATTCGCAGCAGTGCCGCGTCGCATCAACAGAGCGCTTTTGCCGCTCAGTGTTCTGGCTTTTTCGTTAGGTCTTGGCGGCTGCATCGGAACCGGAGGGATTGCCCCGCAGGGCAAGGCTCTGGAGGCCAATGAACTGGCCACCGACGAGGCCATCGCACACGCCGCCCGTGACGCAAACTGGCCCACCGCCCAATGGTGGCAAGCCTACGGCGACCCGCAACTCAACCGCTGGATCGACCTTGCCCTGCAAGGCAGCCCGACGATGGCCATGGCCGCTGCGCGAGTGCGTCAGGCCCGGTCCATGGCCGGTGTCGCCGAAGCCGCCGAGTCGTTGCAGATCAATGGCGAATCGACCCTCAAACGTCACAACTGGCCGACCGACCAGTTCTATGGCCCCGGTGAGCTGGCCAATACCACGACTTGGGACAACAACGCCGCGCTGGGTTTCAGTTACGCCCTCGACCTCTGGGGCCGTGAAAGCAACAGCACCGAGCGGGCCGTCGATCTGGCGCACATGAGCGCTGCCGAGGCGCGGCAGGCGCAACTCGAATTGCAGAACAACATCGTGCGCGCCTACATCGAGCTGTCGCTGCATTACGCCCAGCGCGACATCGTCGCGGCGACGCTCAAGCAGCAACAGCAGATTCTCGATTTGGCGCAGAAACGCCTGAACGGCGGGATCGGTACGCACTTCGAAGTCAGTCAGGCTGAAACCCCGCTGCCGGAAACCCATCGGCAACTGGATGCGCTGGACGAAGAAATCGCCCTGAGCCGCAACCAGATTGCTGCACTGGCCGGCAAAGGGCCGGGCGCCGGCGCGCAGTTGCAGCGTCCGACCCTGTCCCTCGGCGCGGCGCTGAAACTGCCGTCGGCATTGCCCGCCGAACTGCTCGGCCAGCGCCCGGACGTGGTTGCCAGTCGCTGGCAAGTGGCGGCGCAGGCGCGCGGGATCGATGTGGCGCATGCCGGGTTTTATCCCAACGTCGATCTGGTCGGCAGCCTCGGCTACATGGCCACCGGCGGCGGGGCGCTGGAGTTTCTGACCGGCAAGAAGCTCAACTACAACGTCGGGCCGGCGATCTCGCTGCCGATCTTCGACGGTGGGCGACTGCGTGCCGAACTCGGTGAGGCCTCGGCGGGTTATGACATCGCCGTCGCGCATTACAACCAGACCCTGGTCAATGCGCTGAAGAACATCTCCGACCAGTTGATCCGCCGCGAGTCGATGGACAAGCAGCAGACGTTCGCCGCCGAATCCGTGGCCACCGCGCAGAAGACTTACGACATCGCGATGATCGCCTACCAGCGCGGCCTCACCGATTACCTCAACGTGCTCAACGCCCAGACCCTGCTGTTCAAACAGCAACAGGTTCAGCAGCAGGTGCAGGCGGCGCGCTTGAGCGCCCATGCGGAACTGGTGACGGCATTGGGCGGCGGTCTTGGCGCGGGTAAAGACGTGCCGACCACCGAACAGACCGCCGCCCCGAAAACCCCGGTTCTCCTGCGTTGAAAACACAATCTGTGGGAGCGAGCTTGCTCGCGAAGCGGGAGTGTCAGCCAGCACACATGTCGGCTGATACACCGCATTCGCGAGCGAGCTCGCTCCCACAGGGTATGGGTCCGACCTGAAACTCATTGAGCATAATTGAATGACTCCCTTGCCCGCACCCTTGCGCTGGCTCTACTCCCTGGAATGGCGCCGGGGTTTCTTCGAATGGGCACGCAGCGACGGCGTGACCTGGGTCTACATCTTCAAGGTGTTGATCGCCGCATTCCTGACCCTGTGGCTGGCGATGCGCCTGGAACTGCCGCAACCGCGCACGGCGATGATCACGGTGTTCATCGTCATGCAGCCGCAGAGCGGCCAGGTGTTCGCCAAGAGCTTCTATCGCTTCCTCGGCACCCTGGCCGGGTCGGCGATGATGGTCACGCTGATTTCCCTGTTCGCCCAGAACACTGAATTGTTCCTCGGTTCGCTGGCGATCTGGGTCGGCATCTGCTCGGCCGGCGCCGCCCGTTGCCGCAACTTCCGCGCCTACGGTTTTGTGTTGGCCGGGTATACGGCGGCGATGGTCGGCCTGCCGGCGCTCGCCCATCCCGATGGCGCGTTCATGGCGGCGGTGTGGCGGGTGCTGGAGATTTCGCTGGGGATTCTCTGCTCGACCCTGGTCAGCGCCGCGATCCTGCCGCAAACCGCCAGCGCGGCGATGCGCAACGCCTTGTATCAGCGCTTCGGTGTGTTCGCCCTGTTCGTCACCGACGGCTTGCGCGGGCGCAGCAAGCCGGAGTCGTTCGAGGCCAGCAACGTGCGCTTCATCGCCGAAGCGGTGGGGCTGGAAGGGCTGCGCAGCGTGACCGTGTTCGAAGACCCGCACATGCGTCGGCGCAACGGTCGTCTCAGTCGCCTGAACAGCGAGTTCATGGGCATCACCACCCGGTTCAACGCCTTGCATCAGTTGCTTGAGCGTCTGCGCGTCAATGACGAAGCGCATGTCGTGGCGGCGATCAAACCGGGCCTGCAGGATCTGGCCGAAGTGCTCGACGGGTTCAGCGGCCGCGCCCTGACCAGCCCGGACGCGGCGCGTCTGGCGCTCGCGCTCGCGGCGTACAAGGAAGGCTTGCCGGCGCGGGTGCGCAGCCTGCGGGCGATCTTTCAGGAGAGCGAACCGAGCGACGCCGAGCAACTGGATTTCCACACCGCGTACGAGCTGCTCTATCGCTTCGTCGATGACCTGCACAGTTATGCACAGACCCACGCCTCGCTGGCCGACCACAGCCACGAACGCGAGCGCTGGGACGAGCCGTTCACCCCGCAAACCAGTTGGTGGGCGGCAGCGGCTTCGGGGATTCGTGCTGCGTTCATCCTGGTCGTGCTCGGCAGTTACTGGGTTGCCACCGCGTGGCCGAGCGGCGCGACCATGACCCTGATCGCTGCCGCCACCGTGGGCCTGTCGGCGGCGACACCGAACCCGAAACGCATGGCGTTTCAAATGGCGTGCGGCACGTTTCTGGGGGCGCTGATCGGCTTCGTCGAAATGTTTTTCATCTTCCCGTGGATCGATGGTTTCCCGCTGCTGTGCGTGATGCTTGCGCCGGTGATCGTGCTCGGCTCGTTCCTCACTTCGCGTCCGCAATACGCCGGTGTCGGTCTTGGGTTGCTGATCTTTTTCAGCACCGGTTCGGTGCCGGACAACCTGACGATCTACAACCCCTACACCTTCATCAACGACTACATCGCCATGGTCATGGGCATGCTGGTCTGCGCGGCGGCGGGGGCGATCATTCTGCCGCCGAACAGCCGCTGGTTGTGGCAGCGTCTGGAACAGGATTTGCGCGGGCAAGTGGTGTACGCGATCAGCGGCAAACTCAAGGGTCTGGCGTCGAGTTTCGAAAGCCGTACCCGCGACTTGATGCATCAGGCTTACGGTCTGGCGGCCGGTCAGCCGCTGGTGCAGAAAAACCTCTTGCGCTGGATGTTCGTGGTGCTGGAAGTCGGCCACGCGATCATCGAGCTGCGCAAGGAACAGGCGATCCTGCCGGTGCATCCGGCCTATGCCGAATCGCAGCCATGGCGCCAGGCAATCCGGGTCATGGGGCGCTCGCTGGTGCGCCTGTTCCTGCAGCCGAATTCGAGCAATCTGGAACGTGCGCTGGTGGCGGTCGATCACGCGATCAGCCGGGTCGCCGCCACTGATGAACCGTTCGCACCGCACTTCGATACCTCGGCCCTGCGTCGGGTGAAGAGCTACCTGCACTTCATCCGCACCTCGTTGCTCGACCCGCAATCGCCACTCGCTGCCTATGCCATCGCCAAGCCCGAAGGACTTGCCCATGCCTCGTGAAATCGCCTTCCACGGCGTGTACATGCCGACCATGACCCTGATGTTCTTCATCGCCGCGGCACTGGCCTGGGCGCTGGACCGGTTCTTGTCCGGGTTCGATCTGTACCGCTTCTTCTGGCACCCGGCGCTGCTGCGCCTGAGCCTGTTTTCCTGTCTGTTCGGCGCGATGGCGCTGACTGTCTACCGTTGAGTCTGAGAATTGTCCCGATGAAAAAGTTTTTCAGCCTGCTCGCGACCCTGCTGGTGCTGGCCCTGGCGTTGTGGATCGGCCGCACGTTGTGGGAGCACTACATGAACACCCCGTGGACCCGCGACGGTCGGGTCCGCGCCGACATCATCAACGTCGCCGCCGACGTCACTGGTGAAGTGGTTGACGTGCCGGTGCGCGACAACCAGTTGGTGAAGAAAGGTGATCTGCTGATGCAGATCGATCCCGAGCACTACCGCCTGGCGGTGAAGCAGGCGCAGTCGCTGGTCGCTTCGCGCAAGGCCACGTGGGAGATGCGCAAGGTCAACGCCCATCGCCGCGCCGACCTGGACAACCTGGTGATCTCCAAGGAAAACCGCGACGACGCCAGCAACATCGCAGACTCCGCACTGGCCGATTACCAACAGGCCCAGGCGCAGCTGGAAGCCGCCGAACTCAACCTCAAACGCACCGAAGTGCGGGCGGCGGTGGACGGGTACGTGACCAACCTCAACGTCCATCGCGGTGACTACGCGCGCATCGGCGAGGCGAAAATGGCCGTGGTCGACATGAACTCGTTCTGGGTCTACGGCTTCTTCGAAGAAACCAAACTGCCTCACGTGCGGGTCGGCGACAAAGCCGACATGCAACTGATGAGCGGCGAAGTCCTCAAGGGCCACGTGGAGAGCATTTCTCGCGGCATCTACGACCGCGACAACCCGGAAAGCCGCGAGCTGATCGCCGATGTGAACCCGACCTTCAACTGGGTGCGTCTGGCGCAACGGGTGCCGGTGCGGATTCACATCGATGAAGTGCCGGAAGGTGTGTTGCTGGCGGCAGGGATTACCTGCACCGTGGTGGTGAAGCAGGGCGCTGTGGATAACTGACAGACCGCAACGCCTTCATTGATCGTTCCCACGCTCTGCGTGGGAATGCATCCTGTGACGCTCTGCGTCACGTCCTGTATTTCAAAGCTGCCCCCGCAACCCGAAGCGCTTCATCAACGTCGACTCCAGCAACCCTTTTGGCAACAACGTCGCCAGCAACGGCAACGCCCGGCTGCCATTGCCGATGCGGATCAGCCGTGGCGGTTTGCTCTGCTGCACAGCCTTGAGCAACTCGGCGGCAAATTCGCTGGCCGGCGTTGGTTTGTCTTGCGAGGCCTTGGCCCGCGCCCGAATGCCTTCGCGCAACGGAAACCACGGCGATTGTTCGTTGATCAATTGTTCGGCCTCGTGCCCGGCATTTTTGGCGAAGCTGGATGCAATCGCCCCCGGCTGCACTTCCATCACGCGAATCCCGAACGGCGCCAGTTCCATGCGCAACGCATCGCTCAGTGCATGCACCGCCGCTTTCGACGCGCAATAGGCGCCGGCAAATGGCGTGACCAGCACCCCGGAAACACTGCCGATATTCACCACCAGGCCTTTGGCCCGGCGCAGTACCGGGAACAGCGCACGGGTCACGCCGACAATCGAAAACACATTGGTTTCGAACTGGCGCTGCATGGCCGTCACACCGCCATCGAGCAATGGGCCCATGGCGCCGTAGCCGGCGTTGTTGATCAGCACATCGAGGCCGCCGTGTTGCTGGTTGATTCGTTCGGCAAGTTGTTCCAGCGCTGCGTTGTCATTGACGTCGAGCTGCACCGCTGTGAACCCGGCGGCACTGAGAGCCGCGACATCTTCGGTCTTGCGCGCACTGGCCCAGACCTCGTAGCCGGCGCTTTTGAAGGCATCGGCGAGGGCGCGGCCGATGCCGCTGGAACAACCGGTAATCAACGCAACGGGCATGGCGCATTCCTTGTGCAAAACAGTGGGAGAGGGGATCAGTCGGAGAAACTACCCTGCAATCGCTCGGCGCGAAACTCCAGGGTTTGCGGGCGATAACCGGGACGCAGTGGCGGCATCGGCAAACAGTCTTCCCAGTTGCCACCGGCCTGCAATTCGCCGGGGCCGCGATAGCGTGGGGCGGCGTATTGATTGTCGGCCAGGTTCACGGTATCGCCCGGCGCGTACGCGGCAATGCGCCAGCGCAGTTCGGTCAGCGGCACGTCGTTGCCATTGTTCAACTTGAGCAACAGCGGACGGTCGGCGGGGCAGTGTTCGGGGGCATAGACGATGCGCAGTTCAAGCCGCGCCAGTTGCTTGATCTCACGGTTGTCCAGCCACACCACCCACATCGCCACCAACCCGAGGCCCACGGCGGCGGCTATGGACACCGGCAAGGCTTTGGCCGGATAACGCAACAGCAGGATCAGCCAGGTGATGACCAGCAAGACGCCGATGAACATGTCGCGAAACCTCGTGGGCAGGGAAGGTTCATCCTACCTAAGCCTGGACGAGGTTGGCGAAAAAAAAAGGTTCTTCACGGAATCTCGGGAAACACACAAACAAGAACGCCGATTTGATTGATGATGTTCGTGCGAGC
>NZ_JAKUMP010000016.1:0-209389 GCF_026341415.1 Pseudomonas sp. MCal1 | reverse complement strand
GTATTCGGCGTATTCATTTTCAATGCACCTCTCGCGACTTATCTGCAAAGAAAAAAGCTATATCCGCCCCCCGACTTGCCCCATCCCGACATCATCGAATGGTCAAAACCCCTCCCTCCCGAACAATGGGCCAAACGTTCCCCCGAACTGGAAGCCGCGATTGTGCAAAGAGTGGCTGAACTTTTAACTCCGGCCGAGCAACGGTAGGAATGTCGGCTGAAGAGTCAGGTCGTGGTGATGATGTTGTAAGTTTCTAAAGTTAAATTTGAGGTTTTTATGGTTTTGTTTTTATTTGGTTTTTCATTTCGTAAGGCGAAAGTTAGGAATGGGACAGGAAGGTAATGACTCGATTGGTATTTCTGATGTCGGTGTGTGTTCTGATGCTGCAAGGCTGCTTCGAGCAGAAACGTCCACTGGAAGCTGTTTATTTCGAAGGATTTAGTCACACGTCATCATCTATTCCGTTCTTTTTTGTTGAAGGGCACGGTATTGGTGCTAAAGCTCCCGCTTTCGATGGTGGGAATGAAGCAAATTGCTGTTTCCCTTTGCCAGTGCGGTGGTATCCCGGCTTGTCTGTTGTTGTTACTTGGGCTAAGGAGCCACTTGTAGATGGTATTGAGCGGGATAATAAGAATGATGGGGAAAGAAAAAATGGTATGGGAGACGTAATAGATTATTTGGTAGTTCGCACTGTTGTTGAGCTTGAGAGATACGAGGATCTTGATGATTCCAGTTCTTTTCAGGTTCATTTTTTGCCTTGCGGAAAAATTGAAATTTTGCCCGGTCCGGTAGGCTCAGATCGTATAAGTTATCCCGATCAATTCCCGAGAAGGATGGATGAAAGTCATTGTTCGATGTGGGGGTGGTGAACGTGAATGTTGAAGTTTCGGGCGATCTTGTTGAGAAGATATATTTTTTTCCTAAAGAAGTGTGCGGGAGGGTGTGTGATTCTGTACGTAAATTTATAAATGTTGGGGTGAGGTTTTTGTTTGATTTTTTTACTCTTGTTATGGTTTTTTTGGATGCATTTGGTGTGCCCAAGGTGTCTGTTGTTTTTGCATACTTTATGCTCGGGGTTTTCGTTATTTTGTTTTTTGTGGTGGCGGTGATTGCATTCGTGGAAATCTACGAAGGGTATGATAAGTCTACTGGGGATGGTTGTGTTGATGGGGTGGCCCAAAGTGTCGTATTTAACTCTTCAGGGTTGCGATTTGAAGTTGAAGCAGGTTTGCATCGACGCAGAAGTTTTGTTTGCTTTGATGAAATTAAATGCGTTTCTGGTTACGTTCAGAGAGGTTGGTTGTTCGGGCGAGATCGTGGTGTGGTAGTCGAGACTAAAAGTGGTGAGCAAATTCGCTTTGCCTTGTCACTTGGTAAAAAAAGTTTGGCTAGCTACTTGGATGAACTGATGCTGCTGTTGAGAAGAATTGGTTATTTTGTGATGGATATAAGAAGGTTTCAACCATAGCTTATATTTTTCACTCTCAGGAGAATTCTGAGGTGGTCTCGTAAAGTTTTATGTTTACCCTGCGCCCGTATTAGATTGTGCCGCTTGATTTGCTTGAGGGTTTAGGGAGCAGGCTTAAACCAAGAGCAGTTTTGAACCGGGCGCGGATGATTGAAAGGGGAATGTTCACGGAGGTGTAGGTGAACTTGGAGGCGACCTGTTTAATAAAAAGTCATCTCCAAATTAGCAGCCGGAGAATTAGGCCGTTTCGCTAAGGGATGTAGGACGGCTCCGAGACATAACAAGCGGGTTTTACTTCACTCAGTGGCTCGCCTATAGTTCGCCCGTCGCCGACGAATCGGCGATCGACTTTAGCCGGTCGAATCAGATGATGCACAAGCGCCCGTGTTGACGCGGCGCTTTTTGCTGCCTGAGATTTTCATGTTCATGGTGGCTGTGCGTGGGACACCTTCGGGTGTGCCGGGTGCATCTGTCCGGTCGGCTAACCCGCGTACAGCTACCACCCCAATTCGTTTAGCCGCGGAAGGGTGGGAGTTTCACTTATCAGATGAGTTAGAAATATGCCCCAATTTCGCCCGCTACAAGGCAACCTCAGCACCTCCCCCACCCTCTACATCGACACTGAAGCCAAAGCCTCGGCCTTGCTCGAAACCGCCAAACATCGCATTAATGCCGTGCGGAGCATGCTCAACAGCGTCAGTTGCCTGTGCGTCAATGATGCAGAGGGGCATGATCTGGAGCATTTCGCCAGTGCTGCGCACCTGCTGCTTCAGGATGGTTGCGATGCGCTGGATGCATTGGGCTGGAAGCTGGATCGGGTTGCCCCGGCACTCTGAAAATCAAAAGCCGCGATAATCGCGGCTTTTTTGCGTCTGTCAGAACCCCCGCCGAATCCGGTTTTTCAGTTGTTCATGGAAGATTTCCGCGTTGCGTCTGTAGGTGCCGCTGAAGGATTCGTTACTTGAATCCAGCGTCATCGAGCGTTTGTTCGTCACTTCTTCACGGTAGGCGTCGATGAAGAAGTTCAGGTCGTTGGCCGTGCTCAGCTTCGGCCACTTGTCCAGGTACAGCGGCAGTTGGGCGGCGCCCGTTCTGAAGGAACAGATCCGCCGGTTGCTGATCGTCGCTTCGCCGATCTCGAACGGCACCCACCAGGACAACGCGGTTGACTCCGAGACCACCGCCAGCAGGTGGGTGCATTCAGTGATGTTGCGGGTGATGACCCCGGTGATGTCGTCGGTGGTCTGGGATTCGGGATCCAGCACGTCCAGATAGGTTTTGATATTGGCCTGCTTCAGGCGGGCATCGATCGCGAGGGCGTGGGCGCGGTCCATGTGGCGGTAGCTGATGAATACGGGCATCAGAAATGTCCTTTGAGGGCGAGTTCGCGGTAATAGGCACCCAGAGCTGTCAGGCGACACCCGGTAGAGTGCATGGCGGCGTAATACATGTGTTCGGCGTCCACCGGCTCGATCAGGCTGTGGCGGTTGCACATCTGCAACTGTTTGAAGATGTCACCGTGATCGGGATCGAACGAGGCGGCGGTGGGTTCGAAACTGGGGTCTAGCCGGAAGACAAAACTCGGTTCCGGAAACCAGTCCTTGAGCTTGCGCAGGGTTTCTTCGGCGATCAGCGGTGCGACCTCGCGCAGTGGTACGAACTGCGACACATTGGTCTTGAACACCGGCCGCTGCTCCCAGGCCCCCAGGGCATTGTCGACGAACGAGTAAACGCTGCCGGGAGTGACCTTGCCCAGCACGTTGGCGGCACCGCCATGCAGGGCTTGAAGCAGCAGGTCCGTGAACACGCCATGGCCACGGCTTTCCAGGGCGGACTGTTCTTTTTTGCAGGCGGTGAGAATGGTCACGCCTTCGCCGATCAGGCTGCTGCCGCCGCGCAAGTTGCGCACGGCACCGGCGGCGCCAGCCTGGCAGCAATCAAGGATGATGATTTTGTTCTTGATCTGCTGGGCGTTGTCGGCCCACTGCAGAATGTCGCTGATGCGAATGCCGTCGCCGCCGGGCTGATAGTCCTGGGGGATCAGCAACCCTTCATCGATGCTGGTATCGAACTGGCCATGGCCGGCGAAATACAGAAGCGCAACATCGCAGTCGCCCGAGAACAGGCTTTGGATGTGCTGCCTCATGGTCGTGAGCGAGAGGTCCTCCTCCGCCGAAGTCAGCACCTTGCTGCTGAAGTTGGGCCGTCCGCTGGCATGGCGCTCCAGCACCGAGGCCATGGCCATTGCATCATTGTTGCAGCCGCTGAGCGGCGAAACGTGGGTGTAGTGGTTAATGCCGATAAACAGTCCCTTGCGCATGATTACACCGCCGTATGAAGGCGTATGGCGCTGACGATGCTGTTGGTATTCCACGCACATTCGACATGCGCGGCGTCGCTGGCCACTTTTGCGGTGCGTTCGGCGCCATGGGGACGAATCGCGATGATCACCTTGCCTAGACGTTTGGCGATCTCGATTTCCTTCTGAATCCATTTGCTGTAGGCCGAGTACATACCGGCCATGACCAGCACTGCCGAGCATGGGCGGATCTTGTTTTCGATGGTCTCTTCCAGCTCCTTGTCAGTGCGGGCGTCGATGATCGGATTATGCGGTGGCACCGAGAAATTCTTGAAGGTGAACGTCGGGTGATCGCTGAGCAGGCGGATCAGATTGTCGTGGGAGCCGGAGTAGTTCCAGGAGTGGCTGATGAACAAATGGTAGGTTTGCATGGGGCCTCGGAGGTCGCGACAGTGCGAAGGAGGAACCCAATGTAGGCATCTGGCGTGTGCCAACAAGGCCTGAGCGGTGAAAGAGAAATGTCCTGCAAGCAGGTGTGGGCGGAGCTGTCAGAAAGGTCAGACGTTTAACAGATTGCCGGGTTTGTCAGACGCGGTCCGACACACGGCAGCCCTCGGGCGAGGTGCTGCCGTCGCGGATGTTCAGTAACCGTTTTCCGGCAAGCTGGCGATGATCGAGCGGTAGCTGTTCATTCGCTGCTGCTGCACGCGGCCGTCTTCCAGGGCCTTGAGCAGTGCGCAACCGGGTTCGCGATCGTGCTTGCAGTCGCGGAAGCGGCAGGTGCCGAGCAGGTCGTTGAACTCGATGAAGCCGGCTTCAACGTCGGCGCGGCTGACGTGGCCGAGGCCGAATTCACGGATGCCCGGGGAGTCGATCAGTTCACCGCCGCCAGGGAAGTGGAACAGCCGCGCGGTGGTCGTCGTGTGCTGACCCTGACCGGACCACTCGGACAATGGGCCGACACGGGTTTCGACGTTCGGCAACAGGCTGTTGACCAGCGACGACTTGCCCACACCCGACTGGCCGACGAACACGCTGATGCGCCCGTCGAGTTGTTTCTGCAATTGCTCCATGCCGTTGCCATGGTGCGCCGAGACTTCCAGCACCGGGTAACCCAGCGTGCGGTAGACGGCCAGCAGAGCATTCAGCGCAGGGGCGTTCTGTTCGTCGATCAGGTCGAATTTGTTCAGCAGCAGCAACGGGCGGATGCCGGCGTGCTCGGCCGCGACCAGATAGCGGTCGATCAGGTTGGCATGGGGCTCGGGCATCGGGGCAAAGACGATGACGATCATGTCGACGTTGGCGGCCACCGGTTTGAGCTGGCCACGGCTGTCCGGACGGCACAGCTCGGTGGTGCGCGGCAGTTGCGCGACGATCACGCCGATGCCCTGGTTGCCGGCGCGCCAGACCACCTGGTCGCCTGTCACCAGCGCCGGCAGGTTGGCGCGCAAGTGGCAGCGGAAGACCTGGCCGGCCAGTTCGCCGTCAACGGCCTCGACCTCGACCTGCACACCGAAGTGGGCGATCACCAGGCCGTGTTGCTCCGGGCCCAGATCGCCGCCTTCAAGCGCCTCGACTGCTGAGGACTCGCGTTTGGCGGCGCGGGCGGCGCGCTCGCCCTGAATCTTTTCGATGCGCCAGTTTTGACGACGATTGAGTTGGCGTTTGGCCATGGGTGTTCCGTCTGAAGAATGCAGCGATTAGGTAAAACGGCCGCGAGTTTAGCACGCCCGGCAGGCTGCCTAGGCTAAACTGCGCAGCATTGCTCAGGAGCCGAAATATGCAAAACCCGCAGAATCTGATCTGGATCGACCTGGAAATGACCGGTCTGGATCCGGAAAACGACGTCATCATCGAAATGGCCACCATCGTCACCGACAGTGACCTGAACACCTTGGCCGAAGGTCCGGTGATCGCCATCCACCACAGCGACGAAGTCCTCGCCCGCATGGACGAGTGGAACACCCGCACCCACGGCAACTCCGGCCTGACCCAACGCGTGCGCGACAGCCGCGTAAGCATGGCCGAGGCGGAAGCCGAAACCATCGCCTTCCTCGAAAAGTGGGTGCCGAAGGGCAAGTCGCCGATCTGTGGCAACAGCATCTGCCAGGATCGCCGCTTCCTTTATACCCACATGAAGTCGCTGGAAAGTTACTTCCACTACCGCAACCTCGACGTCTCGACGCTCAAGGAACTGGCCGCACGCTGGGCGCCGGACGTGCGAGACAGCTTCAAGAAAGGCAGCACTCACCTGGCGCTGGATGACATCCGCGAATCCATCGCCGAGCTGCAGCACTACCGCAAGCATTTCATCAAGTTCTGAGATCGGCACCCGCGCCGGGGCGCCCTCTTTTGGTGCCCCGGCGAAGTGAGTAGACTGCGCGCCTTCCTGCCAGGATCGCCACCATGTTGCTGATGCTCTATCTCGTCGCCATTACTGCCGAAGCAATGACTGGCGCCCTGTCTGCGGGACGTCGCGGCATGGACTGGTTCGGCGTGGTGCTGATCGCCTGCGTCACGGCTTTGGGCGGCGGTTCGGTGCGTGACGTGCTGCTCGGGCATTACCCGCTGACCTGGGTCAAACACCCGGAATACCTGGTGCTGACAACGATTGCGGCGATGATCACCGTGTTCACCGCACGCTGGATGCGTCACCTGCGCTCGCTGTTTCTGGTGCTCGACGCGGTCGGTCTGGTGGCATTCACTCTGATCGGCTGCATGACCGCCCTGGAAATGGGCCATGGCATGCTGGTGGCCTCGGTCAGCGGCGTGATCACCGGGGTATTCGGCGGCATCCTGCGCGACATCTTTTGCAACGACATCCCGCTGATCTTCCGCCGCGAACTCTACGCCAGCGTCTCGTTCGCCGCGGCGTGGTGCTACATGCTCTGTCTGTTTCTCAACGTGCCGAGTGAACAGGCGATTCTGATCACGTTGTTCGGTGGTTTTCTACTGCGGCTGTTGGCGATTCGCTTCCACTGGGAAATGCCGAAGTTCGTCTATAACGACGCGCCTTGACGGTCGGCGTGCTGTTTCAGCGCCCATTCCACATGTTCGCGTACCAGCTCTGAGGGGTAGTCGCGTCGTGCCTTGAGTGCTTCCAGCACTGGGATGCTCGATGGCGCATTTCCCAACCCCACCGCCAGATTGCGTAGCCAGCGCTCGTATCCCGCGCGGCGTAGCGGCGAACCTTCGGTACTGCTGAGGAATTTGTCTTCATCCCACAAGAACAGCTCGGCCAGCTCGGCGTTGTCCAGATTGTGTCGTGGCTTGAAGTCGATTTCGCCGGACGGGCGGGCGAAGCGGTTCCACGGGCAGCAGATCTGGCAGTCGTCGCAGCCGAACACGCGGTTGCCGATCAGCGGTCGCAGATCTTCGGGGATGGCGTTCTTAAGCTCGATGGTCAGATAGGAAATGCAGCGTCGCGCGTCCAGCACATAGGGGCCGACGAAGGCGTTGGTCGGGCAGATGTCGAGGCACGCGGTGCAGCGTCCGCAATGTTCGGTGCTGTGGGGCTCATCCACTGGCAGCGGCAGGTCGACGAACAGTTCGCTGAGAAAAAAGTAACTGCCAGCCTTGCGGTTCAGCACCAGGGTGTTTTTGCCGATCCAGCCCAGCCCGGCCTGTTCGGCGATGGCTTTCTCCAGCACCGGTGCGCTGTCGACGAAGGCGCGAAAACCGAACGGCCCGATCTCGGATTGAATCCTGTCCGCCAGTTGTTGAACGCGTTTACGGATCAACTTGTGATAATCGCGGCCCAAGGCATAACGCGAGATGTAGGCCTTTTCCGGTTTGGCCAGCAATTGCGCCATTTGTGTGTCGCCCGGCAAGTAGTCCATGCGCAGCGACACCACGCGCAAGGTGCCCGGCACCAGCTCTTCGGGGTGCGAGCGTTTGCTGCCGTGGGCGCCCATGTAATCCATTTCGCCGTGGTAGCCGGCCTCGAGCCAGCGTTGCAGGTGCTGTTCATGCTCGGCCAGATCCAGACCGCTGATGCCGACTTGCTGGAAGCCCAGCTCGCGGCCCCAGTCCTTGATGGATTGGGCGAGGGCAGGCAGATCTGTGGTGATGGCGGACATGAGGCGAGAGAAACCGGAGCTGAGGTGCGTATAATTCTGCCAGACATCGGAGCCCGAAGACGCATGCCGAACACTAAAGATCAATTACCCGACGCGCTGTACCGTGCCGCGCAGGTGCGTGAACTCGATGCACGACTGATCGCCGCCGGCACGCCTGGCTTCGAATTGATGCAGCGTGCCGCCCATGCCACGTGGCGCGCGCTGGTACGCCAATGGCCGGCCGCGAATCAAATGACGGTGCTGGCCGGGCACGGCAACAACGCCGGCGATGGTTATCTGGTGGCAGCGCTGGCCCATCGGGCGGGTTGGCAGGTTCAGGTGCTGGCTGTCGGCGAGCCGCAACGCTTGAAGGGCGATGCCGCCGTGGCGCACGCCGAAGCCGTGGCCGATGGTGTCTCGATTGCCCCATGGGATCTATCCTGCGAGTTGCGCGGTATCGTCGTTGACGCGTTGCTCGGCACCGGCCTGAGCGGCGATGTGCGTGAGCCCTACGCCGCTGCGATTGCGGCGATCAATGCCAGTGGACTGCCTGTGGTGGCGGTCGATATCCCTTCCGGGTTGTGCGCCGACACCGGTCATGCGCTGGGTGATGCGGTACACGCTGACCTCACCGTGACGTTCATCGGCCTGAAGCTCGGGCTGTTCACGGGTGCGGCGGCGGATCATGTCGGCGAACTGCTGTTTAACGACCTGCAGGCGCCTGCCGAGCACTTCAGTGACTTGCCTGTCGCCGCTCGCCGGCTCAACGTGGCGAACCTTCCGCGTCTGGCTGCCCGCTCGCCGGCCGCGCACAAGGGACGATTTGGTCATGTGCTGCTGATCGGCGGTGATCACGGGTTTGGCGGGGCAATCCTGCTGAGTACCGAAAGTGCGTTGCGCAGTGGTGCCGGGATGGTCTCGGTCGCGACGCGCCCGGAACATGTCCCGGCGGCGCTGAGCCGGATACCGGAAGCCATGGCACTGGGCGCTTCTTCGGCCAATCAATTGATGGGGCTGCTGGAAAAAGTGTCCGTGCTGGTGGTCGGGCCGGGGCTGGGTCAGGCCGGTTGGGGCAGGGCGCTGTTGTCAGCTGCCGCCAATGCGCCGTTGCCGCAGGTGTGGGATGCCGATGCGTTGAACCTGCTGGCTTCCGGTTTTGTCAGTCTGCCCAGGGATTGCGTGATCACGCCGCATCCGGGGGAGGCCGCGCGGCTGCTGGGGATCAGCACCGCCGAGGTGCAGGCCGATCGTCCGGCGGCGGCGCTGGCGTTGAGCAAAAAATATACAGCGGTGGTGGTGCTCAAGGGCGCGGGCAGTCTGATTGCTCATCCCGATGGTCGTCTGGCGCTGTGTCATCAAGGCCATCCGGCCATGGCCTCCGCGGGACTCGGCGATGTGCTGGCCGGTCTGACCGGCGCGCTGCTGGCTCAGGGCATGGACGGTTTCGATGCCGCGTGCCTGGCGGTCTGGCTGCACGCCAACGCCGGTCTGCAACAAGGTAAATTCGGCCGTGGGCTGGCGGCCAGTGATCTGATTCCAGTCATTCGTCAGTTGTTGGAGGAGCATGCACCGTGTCTGAAGTAACCCTGTACCTGGCCGATGAACAGGCCATGAGCGACTTTGGCGCACGCATCGCCCGTATCACCCAGGGCCATGGCCTGATCTTTCTCGAAGGCAACCTCGGGATGGGCAAAACCACGTTGTCGCGGGGCATCATTCGCGGTCTGGGGCACATCGGGGCGGTGAAAAGTCCGACCTTCACCTTGGTCGAGCCCTACGAGATCGGTGACATCCGGGCCTTCCACTTTGATCTGTATCGCCTGGTCGATCCGGAAGAGCTGGAGTTTCTCGGGATCCGCGACTATTTCGAAGACGATGCCCTGTGCCTGATCGAATGGCCCGATAAAGGTGCAGGCTTTTTGCCAAAGCCTGACCTGACCATTACCATTAGCCCGCAAGACAGCGGACGTTCGCTGACCATTTTGTCCCAGGGCTCGCGCGGCGAGGCCTGGTGTGCCGCTTTGGCATTGGAAACCAATTGAATGATGGGGTTAGGTATGCGCTTTCGCGCGTTGGTGGCTGCCGCTGGACTGATGTTGATGGCAGTAACCGTCAACGCTGTGGCCGACACGAAGGTCAACAGCGTGCGCCTGTGGCGGGCGCCGGACAACACGCGACTGGTCTTCGACCTGACAGGCCCGGTGCAGCACGGCGTCTTCACGCTGACCGCGCCGGATCGCCTGGTGATCGACATCAACGGCGCCACCCTCGGCGCGCCGTTGAATGTGCAGACCGCCAATACACCGATCACCGCCATACGTTCGGCCCAGCGCACGCCGACCGACCTGCGGGTGGTCATCGACCTGAAGAAGGCCGTCACCCCGAAAAGCTTCTCGCTGGCGCCGAATGCGCAGTACGGCAACCGTCTGGTGGTCGACCTGTTCGACAATCCGGCTGACGCCGCCCCGCCGCCTGCGCCTTCGTCTACTCCAACGGTTGCGACCGTTCCGGCGGTGCCCGTCACCCCGGCTGAGCCGGCGATCAAACTGCCACCCGCCCCGGCCGGCAAGCGCGACATCATCGTGGTCATCGATGCCGGACACGGTGGTGAAGACCCGGGTGCATCGGGTTCTCGCGGTCAGCGCGAAAAGGACGTGGTACTGCAGATCGCCCGCGAGCTGCAGCGTCAGGTCAACGGCATGAAAGGCTTCCGTGCCGAACTGACCCGTACCGGCGACTATTTCATCCCGCTGCGCGGCCGTACTGAAATCGCCCGCAAGAAAGGTGCTGACCTGTTCGTCTCGATCCACGCCGACGCTGCGCCGTCTGCGGCCGCGTTCGGGGCGTCGGTGTTCGCCCTGTCCGACCGCGGTGCCACCTCGGAAACCGCCCGTTGGCTGGCCGACAGTGAAAACCGTTCCGACCTGATCGGCGGTGCCGGCAACGTCAGCCTTGATGACAAGGACCGGATGCTGGCCGGCGTTCTGCTCGACCTGTCGATGACCGCCTCGCTGACCTCCAGCCTCAATGTCGGCCAGAAAGTCCTGACCAACATTGGTCGGGTCACCCCGCTGCACAAACAGCGTGTGGAGCAGGCCGGGTTCATGGTGCTGAAATCTCCGGACATCCCGTCGATCCTGGTGGAAACCGGCTTCATCTCCAACGCCAACGAAGCGAACAAGCTCTCGGCAGCGAGCCACCAGCAGGCGCTGGCGCGCTCGATCAGCAGTGGCGTACGCCAGTTCTTCCAGCAGAATCCGCCACCGGGCAGTTACATCGCCTGGCTGCGTGATTCGGGCAAGATCGCTCAGGGACCGCGTGATCACCGGGTAGGCCCGGGTGAAACCGTGGCGATGATTGCCGTGCGTTACCAGATTTCGCCGGCCACGCTGCGCAGTGCCAACAATCTGAAAAGCGATGATCTGAAAGTCGGTCAGCACCTGACCATTCCCGGCACCGAACTGGCGTCCAAAGAATGAATCAGGTCCTGAACGCTGCCCGCATCGAACTGCTCAGCCCGCGGCTGGCGAACCAGATCGCCGCCGGTGAAGTGGTCGAGCGTCCGGCCTCGGTGATCAAGGAGTTGCTGGAAAACAGCCTCGATTCCGGCGCCAGGCGCATCGACGTCGATGTCGAACAGGGTGGTGTCAAACTGCTGCGAGTGCGCGACGACGGCAGCGGCATTTCTGCCGATGACCTGCCGCTGGCTCTGGCCCGTCACGCCACCAGCAAGATCCGCAATCTGGAAGACCTCGAACAGGTGATGAGCCTGGGCTTCCGGGGCGAGGCGCTGGCGTCGATCAGTTCCGTGGCGCGTCTGACGCTGACCTCGCGCACCCGTGATGCCGATCAGGCCTGGCAGGTCGAGACCGAAGGCCGTGACATGGCGCCTCGCGTGCAGCCTGCGGCCCACCCGGTCGGCACCTCGGTGGAAGTCCGTGACCTGTTCTTCAACACCCCGGCGCGGCGCAAATTCCTCAAAACCGAAAAAACCGAATTCGATCACCTGCAGGAAGTGATCAAGCGTCTGGCGCTGGCGCGTTTCGACGTGGCGTTCCATTTGCGTCACAACGGCAAGACCATCCTCAGCCTGCATGAAGCCCACGATGATGCGGCCCGCGCCCGGCGTGTGGCGGCGATCTGCGGTTCGGGCTTCCTGGAGCAGGCGTTGCCGATCGAGATCGAGCGCAATGGTCTGCATTTGTGGGGCTGGGTCGGTCTGCCAACCTTCAACCGCAGTCAGGCGGACTTGCAGTATTTCTTCGTCAACGGCCGTGCGGTGCGCGACAAACTGGTAGCACACGCGGTGCGTCAGGCTTATCGCGATGTGCTGTTCAACGGCCGGCATCCGACGTTCGCGCTGTTTTTCGAGGTCGATCCGGCAGCGGTCGACGTCAACGTGCACCCGACCAAACACGAAGTGCGCTTCCGCGACGGGCGCATGGTGCATGACTTCCTGTATGGCACCTTGCACCGTGCTCTCGGCGATGTGCGACCGGAAGATCAGTTGGCCGGCTCGGTCACGACTGCGATCGTCCGGCCAACCGGCCTTGAAGCCGGGGAATTCGGGCCGCAGGGCGAAATGCGTCTGGCAGCCAACGCGTTGCTGGAGCAGCCGCAGGCGCAACCAGCGTTCAACACCGCTTCGGGTGCCAGCGCGGGCGGCGCTTATCAGTATCAATACACGCCGCGCCCGCAATCGACCGTGCCGGTAGCTGAGGCCCAGGCTGCGTATCGCGAGTTTTTTGCGCCGCTGCCCGAGGCGAATGCCAACGCGCTGCCGGCCGGTCAGGAAGACATTCCGCCGCTGGGCTACGCGCTGGCCCAGCTCAAGGGCATCTACATTCTGTCCGAGAATGCTCAGGGCCTGGTTTTGGTGGACATGCACGCTGCTCACGAGCGGATCATGTATGAGCGCCTGAAGATTGCCATGGCCAGCGAAGGCCTGAGCGGTCAGCCGCTGCTGGTGCCGGAATCGCTGGCGGTCAGTCAGCGCGAGGCCGATTGCGCCGAAGAGCATGCGGCATGGTTCCAGCGCCTCGGTTTTGAATTGCAGCGCCTTGGCCCGGAAACCCTGGCCATCCGGCAGATCCCGGCCCTGCTCAAGCAGGCCGAAGCCAACCGACTGGTGGGCGATGTACTGTCGGACTTGATGGAATACGGCACCAGCGACCGGATCCAGGCGCATCTGAATGAGCTGCTCGGCACCATGGCCTGCCACGGTGCGATTCGCGCCAACCGGCGCCTGGCCCTGCCGGAAATGAACGGCCTGCTGCGTGACATGGAAAACACCGAGCGCAGCGGTCAATGCAACCATGGCCGACCGACCTGGACCCAACTGGGCCTGGACGATCTGGACAAACTGTTCCTGCGCGGTCGTTGATGAGCCAGCTTCCTCCAGCGATTTTCCTGATGGGCCCGACCGCTGCGGGCAAGACAGATCTGGCCATCGAGCTGACCAAGGTGCTCCCGTGCGAGCTGATCAGTGTCGATTCGGCGCTGGTCTATCGCGGCATGGACATCGGCACTGCCAAGCCGTCCAAAGAATTGCTGGCCGAGTTTCCCCACCGGCTGATCGACATTCTCGACCCGGCCGAAGCCTATTCGGCCGCAGATTTCCGTCGCGATGCGCTGGAGGCCATGGCCGAGATCACCGCACGCGGAAAAATTCCGCTGCTGGTGGGCGGCACGATGCTCTATTACAAGGCTTTGATCGAAGGTCTGGCGGACATGCCGGCGGCCGATCCCGAAGTTCGCGCGCAGATCGAAGAAGAGGCTGCACGCCTTGGCTGGCAGGCCCTGCACGATCAGTTGGCGGTCATCGATCCAGAGTCTGCGGCACGTATCCATCCGAACGATCCACAACGACTGAGTCGTGCACTGGAAGTTTACCGGGTCAGTGGTCAGAGCATGACTGAACTGCGGCTGAAACAATCTGTACAAAGTACCGAAGCGGTCGCATCGGGATTGCAACAATTGCCCTATACTGTCGCGAATCTGGCGATTGCTCCAACTAATCGTCAGATACTGCACGAGCGCATTAAACAAAGATTCACAAATATGCTGGAACAGGGATTCATCGACGAGGTCGTAGCCCTGCGTAATAGAAGTGACCTGCATGCCGGGTTGCCGTCTATACGTGCGGTAGGCTACCGCCAGGTCTGGGACTACCTGGATGGCAAGCTGACGTCGGCCGAGATGCAGGAGCGGGGCATCATCGCCACGCGCCAATTGGCCAAACGCCAGTTCACCTGGCTGCGCAGCTGGAAGGATTTGCACTGGCTCGACAGTCTGGATTGCGACAATCTGCCACGCGCCTTGAAATACCTTGGGACGATCTCCATATTGAGCTGAGTCCTTGCAATTGCCGTCTATCCTTGGGGGTGTGGCGGCAAAAGCCATCTGTTTACCTATTTTTTATATTGAATCCTTAAAGGAGTGCGGCACATGTCAAAAGGGCATTCGCTACAAGACCCTTACTTGAATACTTTACGTAAAGAGAAAGTGGGGGTTTCCATCTACCTGGTAAACGGGATCAAACTGCAAGGCACGATCGAGTCGTTCGACCAGTTCGTTATCCTGCTGAAGAACACCGTCAGCCAGATGGTTTACAAACACGCTATCTCTACAGTCGTGCCGGTTCGTCCAATTCGTCTGCCAAGCGCAACCGAATCCGAAGCAGGTGACGCTGAGCCAGGTAACGCCTGATAGGAGTCTCCTTTGTTCTTTGAGCGCCACGGTGGTGGTGAACGAGTCATCCTCGTTCACTTGGATGGACAGGACCCTGAGGCGCGCGAAGATCCGCAGGAGTTTCAGGAACTGGCAAATTCGGCTGGCGCCGAGACCGTTGCGTTTTTTAACGTGCCGCGTCATCGGCCAACCGCCAAATACCTGATTGGCAGCGGCAAGGTCGAGGAACTGCGCGACCTGGTTCACGCCAAAGAAGCCGATCTGGTCATCTTCAATCACACCCTTACGCCCAGTCAGGAACGTAACCTCGAACGTGTCTTCGAGTGTCGCGTGATCGACCGTACCGGTCTGATTCTCGATATTTTCGCCCAACGCGCCCGTACCCATGAGGGCAAGCTCCAGGTAGAACTGGCCCAGCTTGACCACATGAGCACCCGGCTGGTTCGCGGCTGGACTCACCTTGAGCGTCAGGGTGGCGGTATCGGCCTGCGCGGTCCGGGTGAAACCCAGCTCGAAACCGACCGGCGACTGCTGCGGGTTCGCCTGCGCCAGATCAAGGGGCGGCTGGAAAAAGTGCGCAGCCAGCGCGAACAGTCGCGTCGCGGCCGCTCGCGTGCGGATATCCCAACCGTGTCTCTGGTGGGATACACCAACGCCGGTAAATCCACACTGTTCAATAACGTGACGAAGTCCGAGGTGTACGCGGCTGACCAGCTGTTCGCCACGCTCGACCCGACCCTGCGCCGTCTGGATCTGGATGACCTGGGGCCGATTGTTCTGGCCGACACCGTGGGTTTCATCCGCCACTTGCCGCACAAACTGGTCGAGGCATTTCGGTCTACGCTCGAAGAGTCGAGCAATTCCGACCTGCTGTTGCACGTGATCGATGCGGCCGAACCGGATCGCATGTTGCAGATCGAGCAGGTGATGGTGGTGCTGGGCGAGATCGGTGCCCAGGACTTGCCGATCCTCGAGGTCTATAACAAACTCGATTTGCTTGAAGGCGTTGAGCCACAAATCCAGCGCGATGAAAACGGCAAGCCTCAGCGGGTCTGGCTGTCGGCGCGTGATGGCACCGGTCTGGAATTGCTCGAGCAGGCGATTGCCGAGTTGTTGGGCAGTGACCTGTTCGTGGGAACCCTGCGCCTGCCTCAGCGGTTCGCGCGTCTGCGTGCCCAGTTCTTCGAACTGGGTGCGGTGCAGAAAGAAGAACACGACGAAGAAGGGGTCAGCTTGCTGGCCGTTCGATTGCCACGCTCGGAGCTCAATCGACTGGTCAGTCGTGAAGGCGTTGTGCCGACGGAGTTCATCGAGCAACACACTTTGCAATAAAAGCCTGGCAAAGCGGTTGTGCCGCAACGGCAGGCATTCTGTAGCATTGGTCGGCGCGCCGTGGGTGCGTCTTTGCTTTATCAGATGGAGAGCGCTATGGCTTGGAATGAGCCGGGTGGCAACTCGAACAATCAGGATCCTTGGGGTGGCAAGCGTCGCAACAACGGCGACCGCAAGGGGCCGCCGGATCTCGACGAGGCCTTCCGAAAGCTGCAGGAAAGCCTGAACGGGTTGTTCGGTGGTGGAAAAAAACGCGGTGATGACGGTGGCGGCTCGGGCAAGAGCGGCGGCTTCGGCGGCCTGCTCGGCATCGGCCTCGTCGTGCTGGCGGCGGTCTGGCTGTACAGCGCGGTGTACGTCGTGGACGAGCAGGAGCAAGCCGTGGTGCTGCGCTTCGGCAAGTACTACGAGACTGTCGGTCCCGGCCTGAACATCTATTTCCCGCCGATCGACAAGAAGTACATGGAGAACGTCACGCGTGAGCGTGCCTACACCAAGCAGGGCCAGATGCTGACCGAAGACGAGAACATCGTCGAAGTGCCGCTGACCGTGCAGTACAAGATCAGCAACCTGCAGGACTTCGTGCTGAACGTCGACCAGCCGGAAATCAGCCTGCAACATGCGACCGACAGTGCGCTGCGCCATGTGGTGGGTTCCACCGCGATGGATCAGGTGCTGACCGAAGGTCGTGAGTTGATGGCCAGCGAGATCAAGGAGCGTCTGCAACGTTTCCTCGATACCTATCGCACCGGTATCACGGTCACCCAGGTCAACGTACAGAGCGCAGCGGCACCGCGTGAAGTGCAGGAAGCCTTCGATGACGTGATCCGCGCCCGTGAAGACGAACAGCGTTCGCGCAACCAGGCTGAAACCTACGCCAACGGCGTGGTGCCGGAAGCTCGTGGTCAGGCCCAGCGCATCCTCGAAGATGCCAACGGTTACCGTGACGAAACGGTCTCGCGCGCCAAGGGTGAGGCGGATCGCTTCACCAAGCTGGTTGCCGAGTATCGCAAGGCGCCCGAGGTTACTCGCCAGCGTCTGTACCTGGACACCATGCAGGAAGTCTTCAGCAGCACCAGCAAGGTACTCGTGACCGGCAACAAGAACGGCCAGAGCAATCTGCTTTACCTGCCGCTGGACAAGATGATTCAGAACAGTTCGGGCAGCAATGCGCCGGTCACCGGTTCGGCTGCCGCCAGCAACAACACGGACGTCACGCCGCATGTCACTGACCTGCCGCAGTCGCGTACAAGGGAGACCCGCTGATGAGCAATAAATCGCTGATCGCCCTGATCGTTGGCGTTGTCGTGGTACTGATTGGCTGGAACTGCTTCTACATCGTCGCTCAGACCGAGCGCGCGGTGTTGCTGCAATTCGGTCGCGTGGTTCAGGCTGACGTCCAGCCGGGTCTGCATGTGAAGGTTCCATACGTTAACCAGGTGCGTAAATTCGACGCACGTCTGATGACGCTGGATGCGCCGACGCAGCGCTTCCTGACGCTGGAAAAGAAAGCCGTGATGGTCGATGCCTACGCCAAGTGGCGCGTGAAAGATGCCGAGCGCTTCTACACCGCAACGTCCGGCCTCAAGCAGATTGCCGACGAGCGTCTTTCCCGTCGTCTGGAATCGGGCCTGCGTGACCAGTTCGGTAAGCGCACCCTGCACGAAGTGGTGTCGGGTGAGCGCGATGCGCTGATGGCTGACATCACGGCGTCGCTGAACAAGATGGCGGAAAAAGAGCTGGGTATCGAAGTCGTCGATGTCCGGGTCAAGGCCATCGATCTGCCGAAAGAAGTGAACCGCAGCGTGTTCGAACGTATGAGCACCGAGCGTGAGCGTGAAGCTCGCGAGCACCGCGCCAAGGGTAACGAGCTGGCCGAGGGCATCCGTGCCGACGCCGATCGTCAACGCCGCGTGTTGCTGGCTGAAGCCTATCGTGAATCCGAAGAGATTCGCGGTGACGGCGACGCCCAGGCCGCTGCGATCTACTCCAAGGCCTACGGTCAGGATCAGGATTTCTACGCGTTCTACCGTAGCCTGCGTGCCTACCGTGAAAGCTTCGCGAACAAATCCGACGTCATGGTCCTCGACCCAAGCAGCGACTTCTTCAAGTATCTGGAGAAGGCCAAGCCTTGATACGACGTTGACCTGAATTACTCCGCCCGGCGGCTAAAACCTCGGGCGGGGTGATCCTTTGGGAAAACGTGTGTATGATGCGGCAGCCGGGAAATTCCCGGCTTTTTTGCGTCTGCACGTTTGATTGCTGTTTTTGTTGCAGAAGATCGGGTTGAATGGCCCGACAGTTTTTCGAGGAAAGTGATGGGCGAAGCCGGTAACAGGCCTTTCGCCGCGTCGTTCATGCGCGTGCGTTTTGAACGGGCCGGTCATTTTCTGCTTCACTCAAGGCTCGCCCTCGGGCTGGCCGCCCGGATCTAAGGGGAATGGCGTAATGGCAACGGTAGACCGCTGGCTGCTGCCAGATGGCATCGAAGAAGTACTGCCACCGGAAGCGGCGCGCATTGAAGTCGCGCGTCGTCAGGTGTTGGATCTGTTCCAGAGCTGGGGTTACGAGTTTGTCGTGACTCCCCATATCGAGTACCTGGAATCCCTGCTGACCGGCGCGGGCCAGGACCTGGATCTGCGTACATTCAAGGTCATCGACCCGCAATCGGGCCGGCAGATGGGTTTCCGTGCCGACATCACGCCGCAAGTGGCGCGCATCGATGCGCACACCCTGCGTCGCGAAGGCCCGAGCCGTCTGTGCTACGCCGGCAGCGTGCTGCATGCCCAGCCGCGTGCCTTGTCGTCTTCGCGCAGCCCGATCCAGCTGGGCGCCGAGTTGTACGGCGATGGCAGCCCGAGCAGCGATGTCGAAGTCATCAGCCTGATGCTGGCCATGCTGCAACTGGCCGACGTGCCGGACGTGCACATGGACCTCGGGCATGTCGGCATCTACCGCGGTCTGGCCCAGGCGGCCGGTCTGTCGGGTGAAGTCGAGCAGCAGTTGTTCGATGCACTGCAACGCAAGGCCATCGACGAGGTCATTACCTTGACCGAAGGTCTGCCGGCCGATCTGTCCGGCATGTTGCGTGCGCTGGTCGATCTGTGCGGCGGCCGTGAAGTACTGACCGCTGCCCGCGAGCGTCTGGCCAATGCGCCGGCGCCAGTACTGGCGGCGCTGGAAGATTTGCTGGCGATCGCCGAGCGCCTGTCGGTGCGCTTCCCGGAATTGCCGCTGTACTTCGACCTGGGCGAGCTGCGCGGTTATCACTACCACACCGGTGTGGTGTTCGCGGTGTTCGTGCCGGGTGTTGGCCAGTCCATCGCTCAGGGCGGTCGCTACGACGACATCGGCGCCGACTTCGGTCGCGCCCGTCCGGCCACCGGCTTCTCCACCGATTTGAAAACCCTGGTGACCCTGGGGCGTGCTGAGATCGAGCTACCGTCTGGCGGTATCTGGATGCCTGACAGTACGGATGCGGCACTCTGGCAGCAGGTTTGCCAGTTGCGCAGTGAGGGTCAGCGTGTCGTTCAGGCATTGCCTGGACAACCTTTGGCCGCCGCCCGTGATGCGGACTGCGACCGGCAATTGATCCAGCAGAACGGGCTTTGGCAAGTATCGCCACTGGCTTCCTGAGTTTTCCTGCCGGCCACCGCCGGCACCAAGTTTGCGCGAATGAGGACAAGTGTTATGGGTAAGAATGTCGTAGTCCTGGGCACCCAATGGGGTGATGAGGGCAAAGGCAAGATCGTTGATCTGCTGACCGAACATGCTGCCGCCGTAGTGCGCTACCAGGGTGGCCACAACGCTGGCCACACCCTGGTGATCGACGGTGAGAAAACCGTCCTGCACCTGATCCCGTCGGGCGTGCTGCGCGAAGGCGTGCAGTGCCTGATCGGCAACGGCGTGGTGGTTGCACCTGACGCCCTGCTGCGGGAAATCACCAAGCTGGAAGAGAAGGGCGTACCGGTTCGCGAGCGCCTGCGCATCAGCCCATCCTGCCCGCTGATCCTGTCCTACCACGTGGCACTGGACCAGGCTCGTGAAAAGGCCCGTGGCGAGATGAAGATCGGCACCACCGGTCGCGGCATCGGCCCGGCGTACGAAGACAAGGTTGCACGTCGCGGCCTGCGCATCGGTGACCTGTTCCACCGTGAGCGTTTCGCCGCCAAGCTGGGCGAGTTGCTGGATTACCACAACTTCGTACTGGTCAATTACTACAAAGAGCCGGCCATCGACTTCCAGAAGACACTGGACGAGTGCATGGAATACGCCGAACTGCTCAAGCCGATGATGCTCGACGTCACCGCCGAGCTGCACGACCTGCGTCGCGCCGGCAAGGACATCATGTTCGAAGGCGCTCAGGGTTCGCTGCTGGACATCGACCACGGTACTTACCCGTACGTGACCAGCTCCAACACCACTGCCGGCGGGATCGCGACCGGTTCGGGTGTCGGCCCGATGTTCATCGACTACATCCTCGGTATTACCAAGGCCTATACCACGCGCGTCGGTTCGGGTCCGTTCCCGACCGAACTGTTCGACGATGTTGGTGCGTTCCTCGCCAAGCGTGGTCATGAGTTCGGCGCCACCACCGGTCGCGCCCGTCGTTGCGGCTGGTTCGATGCCAACATTCTGCGTCGCGCCATCGACGTCAACAGCATCTCGGGCCTGTGCCTGACCAAGCTGGACGTGCTGGACGGTCTGGAAACCATCAACATCTGCGTGGGTTACAAGAACGCTGATGGCGCCATGATCGATGCACCGACCGATGCTGACAGCTACATTGGCCTGGAGCCGGTGTACGAGCAGATGCCGGGCTGGAGCGAATCGACCCTGGGTGCCAAGACCCTGGAAGAGCTGCCACAGGCTGCACGCAACTACATCAAGCGCATCGAAGAGCTGGTCGGCGCGCCGATCGACATTATTTCGACGGGCCCGGACCGCAACGAAACCATCGTTCTGCGTCATCCGTTCGCTTGATAAGTCGTTGATGTAAAAACACAAAGGCCCCTTCATCGGGGCCTTTGTCGTTTATGCCTGTTGGACGGCATGACCTTTGCTGTGATTCTGTCTACAAGAGTGCCATCAAATTAATGGCGTCAGAAGTAGAGGGATTCAAAGTGTCAGCCGTTCTCTCACTGTTACAAAGCCGTCTGTTGCGGCCCGTGTTCGTTACCCTTGGTATCGCCCTTTTGGTGCAAGTGCTGGTGGCCGTTGCCCTGACGCGGAGCACCGTGACTGCGCTGGAAGCCGATCTCGGCACCCGCCTGGGCGCCGACAGCCAGAAATTGTCCGGTGAGCTGGAGCAGGCCGGGCGCGAAGTCACATCGAGCCTGGACAACCTGTCCTCAAATACCCGTCAGCGCCTGACCGCCGGTCTTTCCTCGCGTCTGAAGGACGAGCAGGCGCAGTTGCGTGCGATGCTGGAAAAAGACCTGAAGGATTCGGCCAATGACATGGCTCAGTTGCTGGCCTCGGTGGCGCCTCGCGCCATGTGGGACAGCGACGTGCCGACCCTGTCCGAATTCGCCCGCCGGGCCCAGCGCAATCCCAACGTGCTGTTCGTGGTGTATGACGACGCCACCGGCCAGCATCTGACCCGCTACCTCAACCGTGAAAACCCGATCAACAAGGCCCTTTTGGAAAAGGGCCAGGGTGAGCGGGCACTGGATAAAGTGCTGGATGCGGCGAAGAACGATCCGTCGGTCTACTACCTGGAAGCCTCGATCAACCCCAATGGCGTGGAGATCGGCAAGGTGTTGATGGGCGTCTCGACTGCTTCGGTGGAAGCCGATCTGGCGGCACTCGATCAGCGCTTCACGGCGTTGATTGCCAGCAGCGATCAACTGGTCGGCGACAGCCTCAAGGGCGCTGCGGCCGACAGTGCCACCGCCATGCGTGCGCGCTTGCAATCGGCGCAGTCCACGGCTGCCGAAATGAAGGCCAACACCACCAGTACCGTGCAGGATGCTGCAGCCACCCTGCGCTGGCGCATCGGCATGGGCCTGGCGCTGGTCGGTGCCGGCGTGTTGTTGCTGCTGGCGGTCGTGCTTGGTCATCGAGTGGTCAAACGCCTGAAAATGCTCAATGCGGCGATGGATGATCTGGCAGCAGGCGAGGGCGATCTGACCAAGCGTGTGCAGATCAATAGCAAGGACGAAATCGGCGACATGGCTTCGGCGGTCAACCGCTTTGTGGATAAGTTGCAGCCAATCGTGCGTGAGGCCGGGGATGTGGCTCAGCGTACCGGTGTGGAAATCGGTGCCATGACTCTGCGCAACGCCGGTGCCGATGCGGCGGCCGGGATGCAGCGTGATGAAGTGGCTGAAAGTCTGCGGGCACTGTCGCAAATGGCCGACGAAGCACAGTCGGAAAGCCATGCGATGCAGGCCGCGTTGAAACAGGTGGTGGATATTCGGCAGGCCACCGACGAGAACACTCGCACTTCGGCGAAGGTCGGCAGCCTTATCGAGGCGTTGGCGGGACAGGTCGATACCGGGGCGAAAGTCATCGAACGGCTAGCGCAGCAGAGTGAACAGATCGAAGTGGTGCTGACCGTGATTCACGGTATCGCCGAGCAGACCAACCTGCTGGCGCTCAACGCGGCCATTGAGGCGGCCCGGGCGGGCGAGACCGGTCGCGGGTTTGCGGTGGTGGCGGATGAAGTCCGCGCGTTGGCGAGCAAGACCCAAAGTTCCACCGGCGACATTCAGGCGCACATTGTGGCTTTGCAGCAGGGGGCCCGTGAAGCGGTGGAAGCGATCGGCCAGGCCGGGCGTCAGGCCAGCGAAGGCTTGCTGGTGCTGCGAGACAGCGCGCGGTTGCAGCAGTCGGTTCAGGCGTCGGTCGAGCAGGTGCATGCGGCGATCGGGCTGGCGACTCAGGCTGCGGCGCATCAGGCGCAGGGCGCGCAGGCAGTGCGTGGGCGGGTCGAGACGATTCATGCCCAGGCCGAGAAAGCCGCTCAGGCGGTGGTCGAAACCACGGCCAGCGGCAAGGTGCTTGATGGTCTGGCGGCGCAACTCAAGGCCAGTCTGGGCCAGTTTCGGGCTTGATGTGACAGGCAAAAAAGATCGCAGCCTCGGCTGCGATCTTTTTATCGGCTCAAATACATCCGGGTCGTCAGCAGGTAAACGGGCAATCCCGATACCACAATCAACAACGCCGCATAAGGCGCTGCCGCTGCAAACTCGACATTAGCGGTGTGCGCCCAGACTTCCGTCGCCAAGGTGTTGAGCCCCGTCGGACTCAGCAGCAACGTCGCCGTCAGCTCCTTCATGGCATCCAGAAACACCAGCGCAAAGGCGGCGCCCAGGGCCGGGAAGATGATTGGCAGGGTCACTCGGCAGAACGCCGTGAACGACGATGCGCCCAGCGTACGGGCGGCTTCTTCGAGTTGCGGTGCGGCCTTGTTCAGCGCCGTGCGGATCGGTGCCTGAGCCAGCGGCAGAAACAGCAGCGCATAGGCGATCAGCAGTAGCGCGGAGGTCTGGTACAGCACCGGCACGTAATGCAGGGCGAAATACACCAGCGTCAGGGCAATCACCAGTCCCGGCAGGGCGTGCAGCAGATAGGGCAGGCGTTCGGCCCAGATCGCCAGTTGGCCTTTGTAGCGCACTACCAGCAATCCGACCGGTACCGCCAGCACCAGACACAATCCCGCGCCACCCAGCGATAGCGCCAGTGAAGACAGCAAGGCTTCAGTGATTGCGGCCACCGGAAAGGCCGCTGATGATCCCACGGCGAGCCAGTAAGCCAGCATGCCCAGCGGAATCCCGCTGCCGACAACCGCCAGCATCAGGCAATACAACTGGCCTGCGATCGCCCACGGCCCAAGTCGCACTTGTTCAGCCCGACGCGCCGCGCCCTGGCCGGTACGCACATGGCGGCCCTTGCCACGCACGCGCAGCTCCAGCCACAACAGCATCAGGCACAGCACCAGCAAAACCGCCGACAGCATCGCTGCGTTGGCATTGCTGAATTCCAGTTCGAATTGCTGATAGATCGCGGTGGTGAAGGTTTGCAGGCCAATGATCGACAGTGCGCCGAACTCCACCAGCATGTGCAATGCAATGAGTAGCGAACCAGCCAGCAGTGAAGGCCAGAGGAGGGGCAGGGTGACACGGAAAAAAACGCCCAAGCGATTCTGGCCCAGCGTCCGTGCCGATTCCTCAAGGGAGGGATCAAGATTGCGCAGCGTGGCGGCTACCGGCAGAAAGATCAGCGGGTACTTCGACAGGCTCATCACCAGGATCGCCCCGCCGAGTCCTTCGAACTGCGCGCTGAGCGAAACCCAGGTAAAGCTGCTGACAAACGCCGGCACCGCGAACGGCAGGCAAAGAATCACGCCCCACAGCCGCCGGCCCGGCAGGTTGCTGCGCTCCAGTAACCAGGCCAGCGACAGGCCGATCACGCCACAAGTCACCGTCACGCCAACCATCAGCGCCAGTGTATTGCGCAGCAGGCCGAATACGTACGGGCGCCACAGCAAGTGCAGCGCTTCGGTCCAGCCCGCTTGCCAGGCTTTGAGGCCGACGTAGGCCAGCGGCAGCAGGCTCATGACCACCAGCAGCAACACCGGCAGCACCAGCCAGATCGACGGCCGCTTGCGCCGTGGCACGTAACCCCCGCGCGTGGCGGGGGCGGATAACGATGTGGTCATCAGTTCAGGCCAACTTCGCGTTCCAGCTCCAGCGCTTCTTCGGCATTGCCGAGATCGGCGGGCGTGACATCCGGTGCTTCCAGTTCGTTGAACGGCTTGAGACCGCGATCCGACTCCATGCCTTTATGCAGCGGGTATTCGGCAGTGGTCTGGGTGATGACGCGCTGGCCTTCTTCGCTGGCCATGTAGGCGAGGAACTGCTGGGCTTCTTTTGGATGTTTGCTGGATTTCAGCACGGCTGCACTCGACACGGTGATCAGGCCGCCAACGTCGCCGCCGGTGAAGTAATGCAGTTTCGAATCAAGCTGACCTTTTTCCCGCTGCAGGGCGAACCAGTAATAGTTGTTCACCAGTACGGTGGCGACTTCGCCGTTTTCCACAGCCTTGAGGGCGACCATGTTGTTGCTGTAGGTCTTGCCGAAGGCGCGCAGTCCGGTCAGCCATTCTTCGGCGGCGTCGCGACCGTGTTTCTTGATGATGGCGACTGCCTGTTCCTGGAACGCGCCGCTGGTCGGTACGAAACCGACCTTGCCTTGCCACTGCGGGTCGGCGAAATCCAGCACTGATTTTGGCAGGTCTTTTTCATCGACCAGTTTCGGGTTGAAGGCCACTACGCGAACCCGGGCGGTGACGCCGATCCAGGTGCCGTTGCCGGCGACGTATTCTTTCGGCAGAACGGCCAGGGTCGCGTCGTCGGTCTTGGCCAGCAGGCCGAGTTCGCCGAGGTTGTTCAGCGGTGGGGATTCTTCGGTGTAGATGACGTCCGCGGGAGAGCGGTCGCCTTCTTCGATGATCTGGCTGGCCAGCTGATTGCTGCTGCCCTTGCGTACATTGACGTGAATGCCGGTCTTGGCTTCGAAGGCTTTGGCGATGGCGTCGCCGACCTCCTTGTGCTGACCGTTATAGAGAGTCAGGGAAACCGCGTCGGCAGCCTGGGTGAGGGGAGTGGCGAGTGCCAGGCTGAGCAGGGTGAAGGTCAAGCCGCGGCGCAGGGTATTTCGAAACATCATTCGCAGGGTTCCTCACTGTCGCATTGCAAAAACTTGCAACAATGATAAACGATATTGTTTCTCAAGTGCGCCTTGTGGGCAAAGGGTAGGTTTGGGAGACGTTTGGATTCATCTTTTCCAGACCCCGGAAACGCAAAAAACCGCTTTCGCGGGTTTTTGTGAAATTCAAGATCGTGACCTTGAATTTGAATTGGTGCCCAGAAGAAGACTCGAACTTCCACGACCGTAAGGTCACCAGCACCTGAAGCTGGCGTGTCTACCAATTTCACCATCTGGGCTTCATCTTCAGCGTTGCCGCCGTTGATGTGGCGCACTATACGGAGCGCCTTTTGATCTGTAAACCCCTGATTTGATTTTAATAAATCATTTTCAGAAAAATCCCGGGCGCAGAATGCAAAAACCCGCTTTCGCGGGTTTTGTGTGAGTCTTGAAACTGATCTAGTCTCAAACTCGAAATTGGTGCCCAGGAGAAGACTCGAACTTCCACGACCGTAAGGTCACCAGCACCTGAAGCTGGCGTGTCTACCAATTTCACCACCTGGGCATCTCGTCAACGTGTGTACGTCGTCGATGGCGCGCACTATACGGAGCGTGTTTTTAACTGTAAACCCCTGCCAGCAAAAAAAATGGTTTTTTTTACCAGCGGTGTTCAAAACGCCCTTCAGGCGTCGATACAAGGCTCCAGACGCGCCTTATATAGTCGGAAATTTCCCGTTTGATGGCGCCTATGCCAAACTAACCCGCATATAGACAAGGTGAAAACTCTCTAATGGCCGATTGGCAGTCCCTCGATCCCGAGGCCGCTCGTGAAGCGGAAAAATATGAAAACCCTATTCCCAGCCGCGAACTGATCCTTCAGCACCTTGCTGATCGGGGTTCGCCTGCTGCCCGCGAGCAACTGGTCGAAGAGTTTGGTCTGACCACGGAAGACCAGATTGAAGCCCTGCGCCGCCGCCTGCGCGCCATGGAGCGCGACGCTCAACTGATCTACACCCGCCGTGGCACGTATGCGCCGGTGGACAAGCTCGACCTGATCCTCGGCCGCATCAGCGGTCACCGCGACGGCTTCGGCTTCCTGGTGCCGGATGACGGCTCCGACGATTTGTTCATGAGCCCGGCGCAAATGCGTCTGGTGTTCGACGGCGACCGTGCCCTGGCCCGTGTTTCCGGGCTGGACCGTCGTGGTCGTCGCGAAGGCGTGATCGTCGAAGTGGTGTCCCGTGCCCACGAAAGCATCGTCGGCCGTTACTTCGAAGAGGGCGGTATCGGTTTCGTCGTCGCGGACAACCCGAAGATCCAGCAGGAAGTGCTGGTGACGCCGGGCCGCAACGCCAACGCCCAGATCGGTCAGTTCGTCGAGGTGAAAATCACCCACTGGCCGACTCCGCGCTTCCAGCCGCAGGGCGATGTGATCGAAGTCGTCGGCAACTACATGGCGCCGGGCATGGAAATCGATGTCGCCCTGCGCACCTACGACATTCCGCACGTCTGGCCTGAAGCCGTTCTGAAGGAAGCCGGCAAGCTCAAGCCGGAAGTCGAAGAGAAAGACAAAGAGAAGCGCGTCGACCTGCGCCATCTGCCGTTTGTCACCATCGACGGCGAAGATGCCCGCGACTTCGACGATGCGGTCTATTGCGAAGCCAAGCCCGGCAAGCTGCGCCTGTTCTCCGGCGGCTGGAAGTTGTACGTGGCGATTGCCGACGTTTCCAGCTACGTGAAGATCGGTTCGGCTCTGGACAACGAAGCCCAGGTCCGTGGCAACTCGGTGTACTTCCCCGAGCGCGTGGTGCCGATGCTGCCGGAGCAGCTGTCCAACGGTCTGTGCTCGCTGAACCCCCACGTCGACCGTCTGGCCATGGTTTGCGAGATGACCATCTCCAAGTCCGGCGAAATGACCGACTATTGCTTCTATGAAGCGGTGATTCACTCTCACGCCCGTCTGACCTACAACAAGGTCAGTGCGATGCTGGAAACGCCGAAGGCCGCCGAAGGTCGCAAACTTCGTGGTGAATACACCGACGTCTTGCCGCATCTGAAGCAGCTCTACGCGCTGTACAAGGTATTGCTGGCTGCCCGTCACGTGCGTGGCGCGATCGATTTCGAAACGCAGGAAACCCGGATCATCTTCGGTTCCGAGCGCAAGATTGCCGAAATCCGTCCGACCACCCGCAACGACGCGCACAAGCTGATTGAGGAATGCATGCTGGCGGCCAACGTGGCCACCGCCGAATTCCTGAAGAAGCACGAGATCCCTGCGCTGTACCGCGTCCACGACGGCCCGCCACCGGAGCGTCTGGAAAAACTGCGTGCGTTCCTGGGTGAGCTCGGTCTGTCCTTGCACAAAGGCAAGGATGGCCCGTCGCCGAAGGATTATCAGGCCCTGTTGGCCAGCATCAAGGACCGTCCGGATTTCCACCTGATCCAGACCGTGATGCTGCGCTCCCTGAGCCAGGCGGTGTACAGCGCCCAGAACGAAGGCCACTTCGGCCTGAATTACGAAGCCTATACCCACTTCACCTCGCCGATCCGTCGTTACCCGGACCTGCTCACGCACCGGGCGATCCGCAGCGTGATCCATTCGAAACAGGACACCCCGCACGTTCGTCGTGCCGGCGCGATGACCATTCCGAAGGCGCGCATCTATCCGTACGACGAAGCAGCGCTGGAGCAGCTCGGCGAGCAGTGCTCGATGAGCGAGCGCCGTGCCGACGAAGCGACCCGCGATGTGGTGAACTGGCTCAAGTGCGAGTTCATGAAGGATCGCGTGGGCGAATCGTTCCCGGGCGTGATCACTGCCGTGACCGGTTTTGGTCTGTTCGTCGAACTGACCGATATCTACGTCGAAGGTCTGGTGCACGTCACCGCACTGCCGGGCGACTACTACCACTTCGACCCTGTGCACCACCGCTTGGCGGGCGAGCGCACCGGTCGCAGCTTCCGTCTTGGCGATACCGTTGAAGTGCGCGTCATGCGCGTCGATCTCGACGAGCGCAAGATCGACTTCGAAATGGCTGAAAAAACCATCAGCGCGCCGATCGGCCGCAAGAAGCGTGGCGCCGAGGCGACCGCTCCGGCGGCCAAGGCTGTGGAAGAAAAAGCTCCGGCAAAAACCGCCAGCCGTCGTCCGGCCAAGGAAAAAGCTGTCGAGGCCTATCGTCCGAGCGATGCCGTGGCGAAAAACGCCGAGCTGCGCAAAAGCCGTGAATTGAAAAAGGCCTTGCTGGCCGACGCCAAGAGCGGTGGTAAAGCGGCGTCCGGGGGAAAGACCGGACGGTCGGCGCCTGACAAGGCCTCCGGCGGCAAGCCAGCCAAGCCGAGCAAACACCGCAAGGGCCCGCCGAAAGCGGGTTCCGCTCCAGCCAAAAGCGGCGGGGCACGTAAACCGAAGGCGAAGTCATGAGTCAGTTGGAAAAAATCTACGGCGTTCACGCGGTAGAAGCGTTGCTGCGTCACCACCCTAAGCGCGTCAAGCAGATCTGGCTGGCCGAAAGCCGTAACGATCCGCGAGTGCAGACGCTCATTGAACTGGCCAACGAAAACCGGGTTCAGATCGGTCAGGCCGAGCGCCGCGAAATGGATGCCTGGGTCGAGGGCGTGCACCAGGGCGTGGTGGCGGACGTTAGCCCGAGCCAGGTCTGGGGCGAGGCGATGCTCGACGAACTGCTAGATCGCACCGAGGGCGCGCCGCTGTTGCTGGTGCTCGACGGCGTGACCGACCCGCACAACCTCGGCGCGTGCCTGCGTTCGGCGGACGCAGCCGGTGCTTTGGCGGTCATCGTGCCGAAGGACAAGTCGGCCACTCTGACGCCTGTCGTGCGTAAAGTGGCCTGCGGCGCGGCGGAAGTGATTCCGCTGGTGGCCGTCACCAACCTTGCGCGCACCCTGGAAAAACTCCAGCAACGCGGGTTGTGGATTGTCGGCACGGCGGGTGAGGCCGAGGTCAGCATCTATGACCAGGACCTGACCGGCCCGACCATCCTGATCATGGGGGCCGAAGGCAAAGGCATGCGTCGCCTGACCCGCGAGCATTGCGATTACCTGGTGCACCTGCCGATGGCCGGTAGCGTCAGCAGTCTCAACGTTTCCGTGGCGACAGGCGTGTGCCTGTTCGAGGCCCAGCGCCAGCGCGGTGCCAAGGCCAGGGCGGCTGCCAAAAAGCCTTGAGCCATGCGGCGATTCAAATGTGGGAGCGGGCGTGCTCGCGAAAGCGGAGTTACATTCAGCATCATTGTTGAGTGTTTCCCCCAATCGCGAGCAGGCTCGCTCCCGCAGTGCTTTGTGGTGTGACCCGCAATGGTGACTGTTCAAATAATCACCAATTGCCTTGCACCTCTTCAGTCCCTTCTCTACAATTGCGCCCCTTGCTGTGGCGGCAGGCATGCATGTGCCCCGCGCCAGCAAGTCCATAAGTGTCATTCACTCCTTGTCTGACCGTTTTTGAGCGGCAGGCTACAACCCGTAAGGAGCATTCATGCGTCATTACGAAATCATCTTTCTGGTCCACCCTGACCAGAGCGAGCAAGTCGGCGGCATGGTTGAGCGTTACACCAAGCTGATCGAAGAAGACGGCGGCAAAATCCACCGTCTGGAAGACTGGGGCCGTCGTCAACTGGCCTACGCAATCAACAATGTTCACAAGGCTCACTACGTGATGCTGAACGTTGAGTGCACCGGCAAGGCCCTGGCCGAGCTGGAAGACAACTTCCGCTACAACGATGCTGTGATCCGTAACCTGGTCATCCGTCGCGACGAAGCCGTTACCGGCCAGTCCGAGATGCTCAAGGCTGAAGAAAACCGCAGTGAGCGCCGTGAGCGTCGCGAACGTCCTGAGCACGATGGCAGCGCCGATGGCGATGACAGCGATAGCGACAGCGACAACAGCGATAACGCTGACGAGTAATCCACGGACCTTTTAAGGAGCCTATCAAATGGCACGTTTCTTCCGTCGTCGTAAATTCTGCCGCTTCACCGCTGAAGACGTGAAGGAGATCGACTACAAAGATCTCAACACTCTGAAAGCCTACGTATCCGAGACCGGCAAAATCGTTCCAAGCCGCATCACCGGTACCAAAGCTCGTTATCAGCGTCAGCTGGCCACCGCTATCAAGCGCGCCCGCTTCCTGGCCCTGCTGGCCTACACCGACAGCCACGGCCGCTGAGACCGGGCAGTCGACAAGTAGCAAAGGATTGAATGCATGCGTGCCTTAGCTGAGTTCATCATGCGCGGCCGTATGCAGGCCACTCTTGTAGTGGCCGGGTGTGCAACATTGCCGTTGTTGTATTGGTTGGGTGCTGCCGCCGGAAGCCTGGTGCTTCTGCGGCGCGGATTGGCCGACGCCCTGGGCGTCGTGTCGCTGGGACTGCTGCCGGCATTGATCTGGTGGTTGTATGCCGATGACCCACGTGCGCTTCTGGTGCTGCTGGGGTCTTCGGGGCTTGCGCTGGTGTTGCGCGCAAGCGAGTCCTGGGTCCGTACGCTGCTGGTCAGCGTGGCCATGGGGCTGGTGTTTTCAGTGGTGCTCGGGGCGGCGTTTGCGCCCCAGATCGAGATGCTGGCGCAGGCCTTGATAAAGGTCATGCCCGCGCTTCTCGGTGATGCCTACCAACATTTGTCGGTAGACGAGCAGGCGCGTTTCGCGTCGCTGATCGCACCGGTCCTGACCGGCCTGATTGCGGCCTTGTTGCAGATCGTCAGCGTGCTGAGCCTGATTGTCGGGCGGTACTGGCAGGCGTTGTTGTACAACCCGGGTGGTTTTGGTCGCGAGTTTCGCGCCATCCGGATCCCGCTGGGGCTGGCGATGTTACTGCTGGCGTTGATGCTTCTGGGCCCGAACCTCGGTGCACAGATGGCCATGTTGACGCCGTTGTGCAGTGTACCGCTGGTGTTCGCCGGGCTGGCCCTGATTCACGGGCTGGTGGCGCAAAGGCGACTGGCCGGTTTCTGGCTGGTGGGGTTGTACGTGACGCTGTTGCTGTTCATGCAGCTGATCTATCCGTTGCTCGTGGTTCTGGCCATTGTCGACAGCCTGATTGATTTTCGCGGTCGGGTGTCGAAAGACACCGATAACGCGAACGGTGAAGGTTAAAAGTTAAGAGGATTTCCACATGCAACTGATCCTTCTGGAAAAAATCGCCAACCTGGGCAACCTGGGCGACAAAGTAAACGTTAAGGCCGGTTACGGCCGTAACTACCTGCTGCCTTTCGGCAAAGCCACCGCTGCGACCGCTGCCAACCTGGCTGCGTTCGAAGAGCGTCGCGCTGAGCTGGAAAAAGCCGCCGCAGACCGTAAAGCATCGGCTGAAAGCCGTGCTGCCCAACTGGCCGAGCTGGAAGTGACCATCACTGCCACCGCTGGCGACGAAGGCAAGCTGTTCGGTTCGATCGGTACTCACGACATCGCTGACGCACTGACCGCCTCCGGCGTTGAAGTTGCGAAAAGCGAAGTTCGTCTGCCGAACGGCACCATCCGCAACGTGGGTGAATTCGACGTGGCTGTGCACCTGCACGCCGAAGTTGAAGCCACCGTACGCGTTGTCGTGGTAGCAGCATAAGCAACACCCTGATCGACTGGCGGCTTGTCCGGCAGACGGTTAACATCGGGCACGATCCTGTTTACAGGTCGTGCCCTTTGTCTTTCTGCACTCCCTGCTTTTCCTGATTAAAAAGTGGCCATGAACGAAATCTCCGCTCCCGAGCAATATGATCTGCAAACCGCCGCGCTGAAGGTGCCGCCGCATTCCATCGAGGCCGAACAGGCCGTGCTCGGTGGTCTGATGCTGGACAACAACGCCTGGGAACGGGTGCTCGATCAAGTCTCCGACGGCGATTTCTACCGACATGACCACCGTCTGATTTTCCGAGCGATCGCCAAACTGGCCGATCAGAACCTGCCAATCGACGTCGTGACCCTTGCCGAACAACTGGACAAGGAAGGTCAGACCTCGCAGGTCGGCGGCCTCGGTTATCTTGGCGAGCTGGCGAAAAACACGCCGTCCGTCGCCAACATCAAGGCCTATGCGCAGATCGTCCGCCAGCGTGCGACGTTGCGTCAGCTGATCGGAATCAGCACCGAAATTGCCGACAGCGCCTTCAACCCCGAGGGTCGCACCGCCGAGGAAATCCTCGACGAAGCCGAGCGGCAGATCTTCGCGATTGCCGAGGCCCGGCCGAAAACCGGCGGCCCGGTGGGTGTCAATGACCTGCTCACCAAGGCCATCGACCGCATCGATACGCTGTTCAACACCTCGGATGCGATCACCGGCCTGTCCACCGGCTACACCGACCTCGACGAGAAGACCAGCGGCCTGCAACCGGCCGACTTGATCATCGTCGCCGGCCGTCCGTCGATGGGTAAGACGACTTTCGCGATGAACCTGGTGGAAAACGCCGTGTTGCGCAGCGACAAGGTGGTGCTGGTGTACTCCCTCGAGATGCCAGGCGAATCGCTGATCATGCGTATGCTGTCGTCCCTCGGTCGGATCGACCAGACCAAGGTGCGTTCCGGCCAGCTGGAAGACGACGACTGGCCGCGCCTGACCTCGGCGGTCAATCTGCTCAACGATCGCAAGCTGTTCATCGACGACACTGCCGGTATCAGCCCGTCGGAGATGCGTGCCCGGACCCGGCGTCTGGTGCGCGAGCACGGCGACATCGGCCTGATCATGATCGACTACCTGCAGTTGATGCAGATTCCCGGCTCCAGTGGTGACAACCGGACCAACGAGATTTCCGAGATCTCCCGATCCCTGAAAGCCCTGGCCAAGGAATTCAACTGCCCCGTGGTTGCCCTGTCGCAGCTCAACCGCTCCCTGGAGCAACGTCCCAACAAGCGTCCGGTGAACTCCGACTTGCGGGAATCCGGAGCGATCGAGCAGGACGCCGACGTGATCATGTTTGTGTACCGGGACGAGGTGTATCACCCGGAAACCGAACACAAGGGCATCGCCGAAATCATCATCGGCAAGCAGCGGAACGGCCCGATCGGTTTCATCCGCCTGGCCTTCATCGGCAAGTACACGCGCTTCGAAAACCTCGCGCCGGGCAGTTACAACTTCGACGACGACGAGTAACTCCGCCCTCGTCTGACAGCCCATGATATTTCCGACCACAGCCGTCGGAATTGGTCATTTTTTGTGCTATATTCCGCGCCCGCGATTTTGCACCTCAACACCGGTCATCGACATGCAAGCAGCCAAGCCGTTATTTGACTATCCAAAATACTGGGCCGAATGTTTCGGGCCGGCGCCATTTCTGCCGATGAGCAGGGAGGAGATGGATCAGCTTGGCTGGGATTCCTGCGACATCATCATTGTCACGGGTGATGCCTACGTCGATCACCCGTCGTTCGGCATGGCGATCATCGGCCGGCTGCTGGAGTCGCAAGGCTTCCGCGTCGGGATCATTGCCCAGCCTGACTGGCAGTCCAAAGACGACTTCATGAAGCTCGGCGAGCCGAACCTGTTCTTCGGCGTCGCGGCCGGCAACATGGACTCGATGATCAACCGCTACACCGCGGACAAGAAAATTCGCTCCGACGACGCCTACACCCCGGGCGGCATGGCCGGCAAACGTCCGGATCGTGCGAGCCTGGTCTACAGCCAGCGCTGCAAGGAAGCCTACAAGCACGTGCCGATCGTGCTCGGCGGCATCGAAGCCTCCCTGCGCCGCATCGCCCACTACGACTATTGGCAAGATCGCGTGCGCAACTCGATCCTGATCGACGCCAGCGCCGACATCCTGCTCTACGGCAACGCAGAGCGAGCGATTGTCGAAGTCGCCCAGCGTCTGTCCTACGGTCACAAGATCGAAGACATCACCGATGTGCGCGGCACCGCGTTCATCCGTCGTGACACCCCGGCGGGCTGGTACGAAGTCGACTCCACGCGCATCGACCGTCCGGGCAAGATCGACAAGATCATCAACCCGTACGTCAACACCCAGGACACGGCGGCTTGCGCCATCGAGCAGGAAAAAGGCCCTGTCGATGATCCGCAGGAAGCCAAGGTCGTGCAGATCCTGGCCAGCCCGAAAATGACCCGTGACAAGACCGTGATCCGCCTGCCGTCGATGGAAAAGGTGCGTAACGATCCGGTCCTGTATGCCCACGCCAACCGCGTGCTGCACCTGGAAACCAACCCGGGCAACGCCCGCGCGCTGGTGCAGAAGCATGGCGAGATCGACGTCTGGTTCAACCCGCCGCCGATTCCGATGACCACTGAAGAAATGGACTACGTGTTCGGCATGCCTTACGCACGTGTCCCGCATCCTGCGTATGGCAAGGAAAAGATCCCGGCCTACGACATGATCCGCTTCTCGGTGAACATCATGCGTGGCTGCTTCGGCGGCTGCACCTTCTGCTCGATCACCGAGCACGAAGGCCGGATCATCCAGAACCGTTCCGAAGAGTCGATCATTCGCGAAATCGAAGAGATCCGCGACAAGGTGCCAGGTTTCACCGGCGTCATCTCCGACCTCGGCGGCCCGACCGCGAACATGTACCGCATCGCCTGCAAGAGCCCGGAAATCGAATCCGCGTGCCGCAAGCCGTCCTGCGTGTTCCCGGGCATCTGTCCGAACCTGAACACCGACCACTCGTCGTTGATCCAGCTGTACCGCAGCGCCCGTGCGCTGCCGGGCGTGAAGAAGATCCTGATCGCCTCGGGTCTGCGCTACGACCTCGCGGTTGAATCGCCGGAATACGTCAAGGAGCTGGTGACCCACCACGTCGGTGGTTATCTGAAGATCGCCCCGGAGCACACCGAGGAAGGTCCGCTCAACCAGATGATGAAACCGGGGATCGGCACCTACGACCGCTTCAAGCGCATGTTCGAGAAGTTCTCGAAGGAAGCGGGCAAGGAGCAGTACCTGATTCCGTACTTCATCGCGGCCCACCCGGGCACCACCGATGAGGACATGATGAACCTGGCTCTGTGGCTCAAGGGCAACGGTTTCCGTGCCGACCAGGTGCAGGCGTTCTATCCGTCGCCGATGGCCTCGGCCACCGCCATGTATCACTCGGGCAAGAACCCGCTGCGCAAGGTCACCTACAAGAGCGACGGCGTGACCATCGTCAAGAGCGAGGAGCAGCGCCGCCTGCACAAGGCGTTCCTGCGTTATCACGATCCGAAGGGCTGGCCGATGCTGCGTGAAGCGCTGATCCGCATGGGCCGTGGCGACCTGATCGGGCCGGGCAAGCACCAGTTGATCCCGCTGCATCAGCCGGCCACCGACAGCTACCAGAGTGCCCGTCGCAAGAACTCGACGCCGGCCGGCAGCCATAAGGTCGCGAAAGAGAAGACCACCAAGATCCTTACCCAGCACACCGGTCTGCCACCGCGTGCCAGCGACGGCGGCAATCCTTGGGACAAGCGTGAACAGGCCAAGGCCGCGGCATTCGCCCGCAACCAGCAGGCCGCCAAGGAGCGCAAGGAAGCGGCGAAAGGCAAAGGGCCGAAACCGGCACGCAAGCCGGTCGTACCGCGCTGAAACGCACTTGAGCTGAACAGAACGCCAACTTTCGGGTTGGCGTTTTGCTGATCGTTCCCACGTCGAGGCGTCGAACCGTCTGCGTGGGAATGCCTCTAGGGACGCTCCGCGTCCAGTGACGCAGAGCGTCACGGGCTGCATTCCCACGCGGGAGCGTGGGAACGATCAAGTACCAAGCCGCTTTCGCAACATTTGCGTGCAACTGTGCCAAACCATTTCACCGCATCGCCCGATTTTGGTGCTGTACTGCCCTGAGCATTCCGGGAAAGCGCCCAAGCCTCTGCATGGCATAAGTCTTGCGCGCTTTCGAATACGCTTGGGCTCGCAGGAGGCACGCCGTGTCGATTCATGTCGCATTGCATCACGTCACGCATTACCGCTACGACCGCGCTGTCGAACTCGGCCCGCAGATCGTGCGTTTGCGCCCGGCTGCCCACAGCCGCACGCGGATTCTGTCTTATTCACTGAAGGTCTCGCCCGAACAGCACTTCATCAACTGGCAGCAGGACCCTCAGGGCAACTACCTCGCACGCCTGGTGTTTCCCGAGAAAACCGCCGAACTGCGGATCGAGGTCGATCTGCTGGCCGAGATGGCGGTGTTCAATCCGTTCGACTTTTTCCTCGAGCCCTACGCCGAGAAAATCCCCTTCGCCTACGCCGCCGATGAACGCAAGGAACTGGCGCCGTACCTCGAAACCCTGCCGCTGACGCCGAAGTTCAAGGCGTACCTGGACGCCATCGACCGCACGCCGCTGCCGGCCGTGGATTTCCTGGTGGCGCTCAACCAGCGTCTGAGCGAAGACATCAATTACCTGATTCGCATGGAGCCGGGCGTACAGACCCCGGAGCACACGCTTGAACACGCCTCCGGCTCTTGTCGCGACTCCGCTTGGCTGCTGGTGCAACTGCTGCGCAATCTCGGACTGGCGGCACGTTTCGTCTCCGGTTACCTGATCCAACTGACGGCCGACGTGAAAAGCCTCGACGGCCCGTCCGGCACCGAAGTGGACTTCACCGACCTGCACGCCTGGTGCGAGGTGTACCTGCCCGGCGCCGGCTGGATCGGTCTTGATGCGACCTCCGGACTGTTCGCCGGGGAAGGGCATATTCCGCTGGCCTGCAGTCCCGATCCGTCCTCGGCGGCGCCGATCAGTGGAATGGTGGAGCCTTGCGAATGCGAGTTCAGCCACGACATGTCGGTGGAGCGGATCTGGGAAGCCCCACGCGTCACCAAGCCCTACACCGATGAGCAATGGCTGGCAATCCAGGCGCTGGGTCGGCAGATCGATGCCGACCTGCTGGAAGGTGATGTACGCCTGACCATGGGGGGCGAACCGACCTTCGTATCCATCGACGACCCCGACGGCGCCGAATGGAACACCGCCGCGCTGGGACCGGACAAGCGCCGGCTCTCCGCCGAACTGTTCCAGCGCATGCGCAAGCACTACGCACCCAAAGGGCTGGTGCATTTCGGCCAGGGCAAGTGGTATCCGGGCGAGCAACTGCCGCGCTGGTCGCTGAATTGCTACTGGCGTCGCGACGGCGTGCCGATCTGGCACAACAACGCGCTGATCGCCAATGAGCAGCAGGACTACGGCGCCGATGGCGCACTGGCCGGGCGTTTTCTGGCGAGCGTCGCCGAACGCCTGAAGCTGCCGACACGCTTCGTGTTCCCGGCTTACGAAGACAATTTTTATTACCTCTGGCGCGAGGGTGCCTTGCCGAGCAACGTCAACGCCGAAGACTCGCGTCTGGAGGAACCTCTGGAACGTGCGCGACTGCGCAAGGTGTTCAGTCAGGGGCTGGACAAGGTCATCGGCCAGGTACTGCCGCTGGCGCGCACCGCCAAGGGCGATCAATGGCAGAGCGGGCGCTGGTATCTGCGCGATGAACATTGCCGGCTGGTGCCGGGGGATTCACCGCTCGGCTATCGCCTGCCGTTGGGCTCGCAGCCCTGGGTGAGGGCGGCGGAGTATCCGTTCATTCATCCGAATGACCCGAATCAGGACTTTCCCGAACTGCCCGAAACATCGCAGCTCAATGATCACCGTGAGCCGGCTGCGGTGGACGAGCGTGTGCCGAAGATTGACGAATCCGCCGACTGGCTGACCCGCACGGCATTCTGCGCCGAGGCCCGGGAAGGCCGGTTGTACCTGTTCATGCCACCGCTGGAGCGGGTCGAGGATTATCTGGAACTGGTGGCTGCCATCGAAGCCACTGCCGAGGAACTGCATTGCCCGGTATTGCTGGAGGGTTATGAGCCGCCGAGCGATCCGCGTCTGAGCAACTTCCGCATTACGCCGGATCCCGGCGTGATTGAGGTCAACGTACAGCCGTCGGCGACCTGGGATGAGTTGGTCGAGCGCACCGAGTTTCTGTACGAAGAAGCGCGCCAGACCCGACTGTCCACCGAGAAATTCATGGTCGACGGACGACATACCGGAACCGGCGGCGGCAACCATTTCGTGCTTGGTGGCGCGACTCCGGGCGATTCACCGTTTCTGCGCCGTCCGGATCTGCTGCGCAGCCTGATCAGCTACTGGCACAACCATCCTTCGCTGTCCTACCTGTTTTCCGGACTGTTCATCGGCCCGACCTCTCAGGCGCCGCGAGTCGATGAAGCGCGCAACGATGCGCTATATGAGCTGGAAATCGCTTTCGCGCAGATGCCGGCGCCGGGAGAAGACTGCCCGCCGTGGCTGGTCGATCGCTTGCTGCGCAACTTGCTGATCGACGTCACCGGCAACACCCACCGCGCCGAGTTCTGCATCGACAAGCTGTATTCACCGGATGGCGCCACCGGGCGCCTCGGTCTGCTGGAGTTGCGCGCGTTCGAGATGCCGCCCCATGCGCGCATGAGTCTGGCGCAACAGCTGTTGTTGCGGGCGCTGGTGGCGCGGTTCTGGCGCGAGCCTTATGCACCGCCGAAGCTGGTGCGTTGGGGTACGGAACTGCACGACCGCTTCCTCTTGCCGCACTTCATCGAGCAGGACTTCGCCGACGTCATCGTCGAACTCAACAATGCCGGTTACCCCTTGCGCGCCGAATGGTTTGCGGCGCATCTGGAGTTCCGCTTTCCCAAGGTCGGCGACTACACCGTCAACGGTATCGAACTGGAATTGCGTCAGGCCCTTGAACCCTGGCATGTGCTGGGCGAGGAGGGCGCGGCGGGTGGTACGGTGCGCTATGTCGATTCATCGCTGGAGCGCTTGCAGGTCAAGCTTTCGGGGCTGCCGCCGCAGCGTTATCTGCTGACCTGCAATGGCATCCCGTTGCCGCTGCAATCGACCGGCCGGGTGGGCGAGTTTGTTGCCGGTGTGCGTTTTCGCGCATGGCAACCGGCCAACTGCCTGCAACCGACGATCCCGGTGCATGCGCCGCTGGTGTTCGACTTGCTTGATACCTGGATGCAGCGCTCGCTGGGCGGTTGCCAGTACCACGTCGCGCATCCGGGCGGGCGCAATTACGAAACGCTGCCGGTCAACGCCAACGAAGCGGAGAGCCGGCGCATGGCACGTTTCTTCCGCATCGGACATACGCCGGGGAAACTTCCTATACCGAATCTGACTATCTCCGACGAGTTTCCGATGACACTCGATTTACGACGCTTTTGATTCGTACACGACCCCCGGATTTTTCGTATATCCGGGCGTCATGTGCCTGCGTTAGTCTGACCGAACCTTGCCGGCTGCCGAGCTTTCCATGCCTGACCTGCTTGACCGCTACCCGCTTACGGCGGGCACCTATCACGAACTGCTCGACGACAGCGGAGCGGTGCGCCCGCACTGGCGGCGACTGGTCGACCAATTGCAGCGCAGCACTCCGGCGCAACTGGCGCAGCGCCAGGCGTTGCTGACCCGGCAGATTCAGGAAAACGGCGTCACCTACAACGTCTATGCCGACCCCAAGGGTGCGGATCGTCCTTGGGAGCTGGACCTGCTGCCCCATGTGATCGCCGCCGATGAGTGGCAACAGCTGTCTGCCGGAATCGCCCAGCGCGCGCGGCTGCTCAATGCGGTGCTGGCGGACCTGTATGGCCCGCAACAGTTGATTCGCGAAGGCTTGCTGCCGGCGGAGCTGGTGTTCGGTCACAACAACTTCCTCTGGCCCTGTCAGGGCATTGCGCCGCCGGAGGGGGCCTTTCTGCACCTGTATGCCGTGGATCTGGCGCGCACGCCGGACGGGCGCTGGTGGGTGACGGCGGATCGTACTCAGGCGCCATCGGGTGCCGGTTACGCGCTGGAAAACCGCACCATCGTGTCCCGTGCCTTCCCCGAGATGTACCGGGATATGAAGGTGCAGCATCTGGCCGGATTCTTCCGCACCTTGCAGGAAACCCTGGCCCGTCAGGCGCCTTGCGACGATGACGCACCGCTGGTGGTGTTGCTGACCCCAGGGCGTTTCAACGAGAGCTATTTCGAACATCTTTATCTGGCGCGCCAGCTCGGTTATCCGCTGGTGGAGGGCGGTGACCTGACGGTGCGCGATGCCACGGTCTACCTGAAGACCCTCAGTGGCCTGCGCCGGGTACACGCGATCATGCGCCGGCTCGACGATGACTTTTGCGATCCGCTGGAGTTGCGCACGGATTCGGCGCTCGGCGTTCCGGGATTGCTGGAGGCGGTGCGTCAGGGCCGGGTGCTGGTGGCCAATGCGCTGGGCAGCGGGGTGCTGGAGTCGCCGGGGCTGCTGGGTTTCCTGCCGAAGATCAATCAGTACCTGTTCGGCGAAGAGCTGATCCTGCCGTCCATTGCCACGTGGTGGTGCGGTGAGGTGCCGGTGTTGGCTCAGGCGCTGGAGAAACTGCCGGAGCTGTTGATCAAACCGGCGTTCCCGTCGCAAAGCTTCGCACCGGTTTTTGCCCGGGATCTGAGCGAAAAACAGCGTGAAAGTCTCGCCGCGCGCATACAGGCCCGTCCTTATGCGTACGTTGCGCAAGAACTCGCCCAGTTGTCCCAGGCACCGATCTGGCAGCCCGAGGACGGGCAACTGCAACCCCGGGCAATCGGCATGCGCATGTACGCCGTGGCCAGTCACGACGGTTATCGGGTGCTGCCCGGTGGGCTGACCCGGGTCGCGGCCGAAGCCGATGCCGAAGTGGTATCGATGCAGCGCGGCGGCGCGAGCAAGGACACCTGGGTGCTGGGGGATCGGCCGCCGAGCGGCGAGCAGTGGAAAGCCCAGCGCAACATCGGCGTGCCTGATCTGGTGCGCCGCGATCCGTATCTGCCGTCGCGGGTGGTGGAGAACCTGTTCTGGTTCGGCCGTTACTGCGAGCGTTGCGACGACAGTGCGCGGCTGCTGCGGATCATGCTGGCGCGCTACGTCGACGGCGATGACCCGCAGGCCCTGCAGGCTGCCGTGGAGCTCGGCGAGCGACTGATGCTGCTGCCGGACGAAGGCAAGCTGCCGGAGCGCCTGCTCGCGGCACTGCTCGGCGAGGACTGGTCGTTCAGCCTGCGCTCCAACCTGCAACGCTTGCAGTGGGCGGCATCCCAGGTGCGCGGCAAGCTGTCCCGTGAAAACTGGCAGGCGCTGGTGGAGCTGCAACGCGAGGCTTCGGAGCTGGACACCGACGAACCGGATTTTGGCGAACTGCTGGATTTTCTCAACCGATTGGTGATGTCGCTGGCGGCGCTGTCCGGGTTTGCTCTCGATGACATGACCCGCGACGAAGGCTGGCGTTTCCTGATGATCGGCCGGCGGATCGAGCGCCTGCAGTTTCTCAGCAGCAGCCTCGCGGGATTCCTGCGCGGCGCCGGGGCGTTCGATCAGGCCGGGCTTGAGTGGTTGCTGGAGTTGGGGAATAGCAGCATCACCTATCGCTCGCGCTATCTGGCGGTGGCGCAATTGATTCCGGTGCTCGACCTGTTGCTGCTGGATGAGCAGAACCCCCATGCGGTGTTGTTCCAGTTGAAGCTGGTGACCCGCACCCTCAAGCGTCTGAACGATGATTTCGGTGTGCCGAGGGAGGCTGGATTGCCGCCGCTGGTCGAGCGTCTGGCGCGTTTCGACCTGAGCTGTCTGGAGAATCCGCTGTTCGGCGAATCCAGCGTGCGCGCGGCCCTCGATGGTCTGGCGGATCTGTTGCAGGAGATCGCCGACGCCAGCAGTCAGGTGTCGGATCGTCTGGCGCTGCGCCATTTCGCCCATGTCGATGATGTCAGCCAGCGCACGGTGTCCGTCTGATGAGCGCCCATTACCAGATCTTTCACGACACCTGCTATCGCTATGACAGCCCGGTGTCCCTGGCTCAGCAACTGGCGCACCTGTGGCCGCGCGAATGCGAGTGGCAGCGCTGCACCGAACAGCAATTGCTGATCAGTCCGGAGCCGACCACCCGCCGTGACGAGCAGGATGTGTTCGGCAATCCGCTGACCCGCCTGGCCTTCGAACGGCCACATGATGAGTTGCAGGTCAATGCACGGCTGACGGTCGAGGTGCTGGCACGGCCCGTGGTGGATTTTCATCAGTCGCCGGCCTGGGAATTGACGCGTAACGCGCTGACCTACAGCAGCCAGCCGCTGTCTGCTTCGTTGCTGGAAGCCTGCCGCTATCGATTCCAGTCGCCCTACGTGCACCTGAAGCGCAGTTTCGTCGAGTTCTCGGAGAGCTGTTTCCCGGCCGGCAGACCATTGATGCTGGGTGTGCAGGCCCTGATGCAGAAGATCTTCAGCGAATTCACCTTCGACGCCGAAGCAACGCAAGTCGCGACGCCACTCGTTGAAGTGTTGGAGCGCCGGCGCGGGGTCTGTCAGGACTTCGCGCACTTGATGCTCGCCTGCGTGCGATCACGCGGGTTGGCGGCGCGTTACGTCAGCGGCTATCTGCTGACTCAACCGCCACCGGGGCAGCCACGGTTGATCGGTGCCGATGCGTCCCATGCCTGGGTTTCAGTGTTTTGCCCGGTGCTGGGCTGGGTGGATTTCGACCCGACGAACAATGTGCAGCCGGCGCTGGAGCACATCACCTTGGCCTGGGGGCGGGATTTCTCCGATGTGTCGCCGTTGCGCGGGGTGATATTGGGCGGTGGCAATCACGACCCGGAAGTCCGCGTCACCGTGATGCCTCTGGAGGAGTGAAGGTCAAATGTGGGAGCGGGCTTGCTCGCGAAAGCAATATGTCAGTCACATCCATCGTGAATGTCACGGCGCTTTCGCAAGCAAGCCCGCTCCCACAGGAATTGCGTTCAGTGGTCCTGCGGTATTGCTCAGGCCTCGGGTGCCTGGTCTTTCGGTGCCTCAACATCATCATCGGTCGCCACTTCACCGTCAGGGTTCAGTGCCGCTTCTTCAGCCATCTGTTTCTTGCGCTGAAGCTTTTCCTCTTTCTTCTGTTCCTTGGCCAGGTCACGTTGACGTTTGGCGAAGGAGTAATTGGGTTTGGCCATGGGCGATCCTCTGGGGTCGAAGGTGAGGTTGAGCGGCGCGTATTCTGCCCTGTATCGGTGCCCGGCGGTTAACCGGGTTTCTGGTCGACCCATTTGGGCGTGACGGTGGGCTTCCAGTTATCGAGGGCTTCGAGCAGCGTTTGAGGCGATTCACTCACTTGCAGCATGTCACGGTGTGGTGCGCGAACGAAGCCTTCGCCGACGATGTGATCGAGAAATGCAGTGAGTTTGCTGTAGAAACCGTTCACTTCCAGCAGGCCGAGCGGCTTGCCGTGGTAGCCGAGCTGGCCCCAGGTCCAGACTTCGAACAGCTCTTCCAGGGTGCCGAGGCCGCCGGGAAGGGCGATGAACGCATCGCTGAGTTCGGCCATCCGCGCCTTGCGCGCGTGCATGCCGTCGACTACTTCCAGACGTGTCAGGCTTTTGTGACCGATTTCCTTGTCCATCAGGCTCTGCGGGATGATGCCGATCACTTCGCCACCGGCCGCCAGCGCGGCATCGGCGACAATCCCCATCAGGCCGACGGCGCCACCGCCATAGACCAGGGTCAGCTTACGTTCGGCGATAGCCTTGCCGAGGGCAATGGCGGCTTCGGTGTACGCCGGGGTGGTGCCGGCGTTGGCACCGCAAAATACACAAACGGATGTGAGAGACATGCCTTCCTCCTGGGTCAATCGGTCACAGGGTAATGGCTGGCACGCCCTGATCCAAGGGCTAGACTTCGTGTTTCGGGGTTTCATAAGTACCGCTGGCACCACAGGCGTAGGCGGCGAGCAGACTGCACAACAGGCTGTTGAAGGACATGACGGATGCTCCGGTTGAGTTGAGCCCTGAAGATACGTCCCGCCCAAACGTCTGGCTGTTAGATTGTTTCGATGAGTGTCATAGCCTGAAAGTTGTATACAATTTTTGACTCAAGTCATAGGAACTTGCGAAGATTTCAGGCAGTCTTCCAACCATTCGTGTTTTGTTAACCCTGCCTTGGAGATTCACCATGTTTTCCAAAGTTGTTGCGGTATCCCTGCTGGCGCTGGCCAGCAGCCAATTGATGGCTGCCGAGTGCAAAACCACCGTTGACTCCACCGACCAGATGTCCTTCAACACCAAGGAGATCGTGATCGACAAGAGCTGCAAGACCTTCACCGTCGAACTGACCCACTCCGGCAGCCTGCCGAAGAACGTCATGGGCCATAACCTGGTGATCAGCAAAGAAGCCGACATGCAGCCGATCGCCACCGACGGCCTGGCCGCCGGCATCGACAAGAACTACCTGAAGGACGGCGACGAGCGCGTCATCGCTCACACCAAAATCATCGGCGCCAAGGAAACCGACTCGCTGACCATCGACGTATCCAAGTTGAAGGCTGACGAAAAGTACGGCTTCTTCTGCTCGTTCCCGGGCCACATCTCGATGATGAAAGGCACCGTGACCCTGAAGTAAGCAACACAAGGTCAAAAAAAAGCGTCCCGAGGGACGCTTTTTTTATGCCCGGAATTCAAGGCGCAAACGGCATGACGCGCTTGTGATGAGTCTTTTTGTAGGTGTTGACGATGATGTCGAACGCCTCCTGACGCACCGGCTCGCCGTGCAGGAAAGCGTCGATCTCGGCGTAGGTCACGCCGTGGGACGCTTCGTCCGGTTTGCCCGGCGACAGGTCTTCCAGATCCGCCGTCGGCACTTTTTCCACCAGCGATTCCGGTGCCCCGAAGCTGCGGGCGATGGCCCGGACCTGGTTTTTCACCAGACCGCTCAGCGGTGCCAGATCGCAGGCGCCGTCACCGAACTTGGTGAAGAAACCCATTACCGCTTCCGCCGCGTGGTCGGTGCCGATCACCAGACCATGCGCCGCGCCGGCGATCGTGTACTGGGCGACCATGCGCATCCGCGCCTTGGTGTTGCCGAGCACGAAATCCACCGACACCGCGTGCTTGCCTTCGAAGGCTGCGACTTCGCTGGCCAGGGATTTCACTGCCGGGCCGATGTTGACGGTATGGCGCTCGTCCGGGGCGATGAAGTCCACCGAAGCCTGGGCATCGTGCTCATCGAACTGCACGTCGTACGGCAGGCGCACGGCGATGAACTTGTAGGCCTCGTCGCCGGTGCGCTCGCGCAGTTCACGTACGGCGCGCTGGGCCAGCAGACCTGCGGTCAGCGAGTCGACACCGCCGCTGATGCCCAGCACCAGGGTCTTGAGCCCGGAATTGGTCAGGCAGTCCTGGATGAAGGTGATGCGTCGGGCGACTTCCGCTTCGAGGGCCTGGTAATCGGCGAACGGCGGCTGAACGTTGAGCTGTTCAGCAATCTCACGCTGTACGGCTTGCATGAATTCACTCCTTGCTAGAAAGGCTGGAAACGGCAGGAACCTGGAAAACGTGTCGCAAATAGGCGACGAAATTCGGGTCTTTGCAGTAGGTCTTGCCTGGCTCGTCGGAGATCTTCGCCACCGGTTGGCCGTTGCAGGCGGTCATTTTAAGCACGATGCTCATCGGTTCGACACCCGGAATGTCACAGGTCAGGTTGGTGCCGATGCCGAAGCTGACATTGATCCGCCCCCGCAGTGCCCGGAAGATCTCCAGCGACTTGGGCAGCGTCAGGCTGTCGGAGAACACCAGAGTCTTGCTCATCGGATCGATGCCGAGCTTGTGATAGTGGGCGATGCATTTTTCGCCCCACAGCACCGGATCCCCGGAATCGTGGCGCAAGCCGTCGAATAGCTTGGCGAAGAACAGATCGAAGTCGCCGAGGAAGGCATCGGTGGTGATGCAGTCGGTCAGGGCGATTCCCAGCAGGCCGCGGTACTCGCGGACCCAGCAATCGAGGGCGGCAATCTGGCTGTCGATCAGTCGCGGGCCGAGTTGCTGGTGCGCCATGATCCACTCGTGGGCCATGGTGCCCAGTGGTTTCATGTCCAGCTCGCGGGACAGGTGCACGTTGCTGGTGCCGACAAAACGCCCGGGGAAATCGTGCTTGAGCACGTTCACCACTTCTTCCTGCACCCGGTAGGAAAACCGTCGACGGGTGCCGAAATCGGCGACCTGCAACTGCGACAGTTCTTCGGCCGAGGCGTTGGCGGTCAGCCAGTCGAACTTGCGGTAAAGCTGTTCGCGGGCCTGTTCCAGCAGCGTTTCGCGGTAGCGATAGCGGTTGCGCACTTCACTGACGATCGCCAGCAGCGGCACTTCAAACAGAATCACATGCAACCACGGCCCGCGCAGGCGGATGAACAGCTCGCCGTTCTCGATGCCGGTGTGCAGGTAGCGCAGGTTGAAACGGAACAGACCGAGGAAACGCAGGAAATCCGGCTTGAGGAACGAGATGCGCTCGAGAAAGCTCAACTGATCGGCGCTCAGACTCAACTCGGCCAGGCGCTCGACCTGAAAGCGGATCTCCGCCAGATACGGACGCAGATCCTCACTGTTACGGCAACGGAACTCCCATTCGACTTCGACGTTGGGGTAGTTGTGCAGCACCGCCTGCATCATCGTCAGTTTGTAGAAGTCGGTGTCGAGCAGGTTCTGCACGATGCGATCGGCAAATACACTCTCGCTCATAACGGGGTCTCCAGGCGGGCCGCGCATTGGCGCGGTATCAATCAATGGCGCTAGTGGCGCATATCCTGAATGAAGATTGCTAGCGATTTTTTGCTCGGTGGCCTGCTTTCGTCTTTGAAGGCTTTCGCTTTTTTTTCCTGAAGCAGTTTTTTGTTCGGGATACACATCGAGCGCGGCTTGAATGACCCGCTCAAGTCGCTCCCAGCTTTTTATGTACTCTTCGAGAAGCGAATGCCTAGGGATGAGATTTGTTTCAACCGCTTTGATCATTGCTGCCCTGAGCATTGCATAAGTGGCTGCTTCAGGCATTGGCGAAGCCCCCCTTGAAGGAAAGCTGATCGAGTGTGTCAACGCCATCCTGAAGCAATACATAAACTGGGAGTAGCAGTCGGTAAAGATCTGAGTCATTGATGTCCTTGATGGTTACGGATGTCAGAGTCTCTAAAAGGTCGACAGCCGCGCGGATTCTGAAACTGGCATCTTCGAATAGTTCGCTGGGCGCGGCGTGTGTATCTATTAAATAGGTCGGGCTGTTGGTCGAGTTGGCTTTAAGTGGGGAATAACGATTCATCGGGCGCGTCCTGATAATTGTTTTCGGCTTAATGAGTAGAAGAGCTGTTTGTTCTTTAATTCGATTCGGTGAAGTACTTGTGTATTGGTTAGCTGAGCCATCGCGGGTCAAATGGCTCAGCACTCGGCCTGATTTTTCAAGCTGATCGTGTAGTTGCTTCGTTGGTTACCGATGACGAACTGCGATTTATTGTTTGTACTTCCCTTGGTTGCGGCGGCCAGGCCAATGGGTCGAGATCAAGATCAAGAAACTTGCTGGAGTCGAAAAGGGGCGTCTTGATTCCGATACGACGCTGCTCGTCGTAATCTCGCAAGATCCGCAGGCAAACTTTAAACAGCAGTGCCATGGATACAAGGTTGACCAGCGCCAGCAACGTCATGGTGATGTCGGCGAAAGCAAGCACGGTCGAAAGATCCTCTACCGCCCCCCATAACACCAAAACCAATACCAGCGATCGGTAGAAGAACAGCGTTTTTCGGGGTTCGCCAAACATGAACCGAAGGCTGTTTTCCCCGAGGTAGTAGTTGTAGAGCATCGCCGTGAAGACGAACAGCGCCAGCACCACACTGATGAACATTCGCCCCCATTCACCGACCACGGCTGCCAACGAGTTTTGCGCCAGCGCAACGCCGTCGCCCTCAAATCCCGGCGAGTAGAAACCCGAAAGCAAAATGAGTAATGCCGTGCACGTACAAATCACGAACGTGTCGATGAATACGCTGAATGCCTGCACGACGCCCTGTGCCACCGGATGGTCGGTTTTCGCCACGGCAGCAACATTGGGAGCGCTGCCCAGTCCCGCTTCATTGGAAAACACGCCGCGTCTCACCCCCATGACTATTGCGCCGCCGACCAATCCACCAAAGGCCTGATCCAGGCCGAATGCACTGCGGATGATGGTCATCAGCATTGGCGCAACCTGATCGAACTGCAGCACGATCACATAGCTCGTAACGCCGATGTAAGCGAGAACCTTCAGCGGCACCAACAGGTCGGCTACGGCAGCTATTCGTTTTATCCCGCCCATGAAAACTACCCCGAGCAGTAGCGCCAATATGAGCCCTGACCCTATCGGCGCCAGACCGAAAGCGTCTTTCAGCGAATGTGAGACCGCATGTGATTCGAGACCATTGATTGCAAATCCAAACGTCACCAGCAGCAGAAGTGCTGCAATTGATCCGAGCCAGCGTTTGCCCAGTCCGTGCTCGATGTACCAGGAGGGCCCGCCTCGAAACAGGCCATTCCCATCGCTACGTTTGTAGAGCTGGCCCAGTGTGCATTCGAAGAAGCTGCTCGACATGCCGAGCAACGCTGTCATCCACATCCAGAACACGGCACCGGGGCCCCCCATGCTCACAGCAATCCCTACCCCGACGATGTTGCCCGTGCCCACCCGCCCGGCGAGGCTGAGGGTCAATGCCTGAAGCGAACTCAGTTGGCGACTGCCGCTGCGCCAACTGCCCGGTAAAACGGTAAACATGTGCAGGAAATATCTGAACTGGACAAACCTTGATCGGATGGTGAAATAGCTACCCAGTCCAAGGACTACAGGGATCAAAACCTTTCCCGAAAGAAAGTCGTTGATGATGTCTAGCATTCAAAGCTCCTTGCTATTGAAAGTGCTGGCGTTTTTTATTGGCTGGTCAATTCCTGAAACCTTTCAGGGCTCGTAATATCCGGCCATATTTCGTTGGGCGCAATTTCGCAAGTTGCTTAAAAGTGATGCGGGTTGCTGCTATGTTTGTGTCTTCTAAAATCGTTTCAGGAATATTTATGTGGGAGTTTCTTCCAGCTAACTTAAGGCTTTTGTGCAGTCACTACAGATCTGTCGCGGAAGTCTGTAGGAAGATTCGAATTAATCGTGGGCAATTTAATAAGTATCTATGTGGGAATAGTGTGCCTACAGCTTTCAACTTGAAAAGAATCTGCGACTTTTTCGGAGTCGAGGCGTTTGAAATAGCGCTTCCGACAGAGCAATTCATCACACTGATCGGCATGAGATCGAGGAAGCCCGGTACGGTCGAAGAACAAACTGCTTCGCAGAGAATGCTTGGACACCTGCGTCAACACTCCTCGCCGGAACTCAAGGCGCATACTGGTTACTACTATGAGTACTACCACGCTATGACGGAGCCTGGCTCGATCCTGTGCTCGCTGGTGCACGTCCGTGAAGAGGGATCAGACATCGTCTATGAGCGAAACGAGTGCTTACAGATTGCGGGTGCCGAAGGTGAGTTTGAAAGGTATCGATACATCGGGTTCGCTTACTACCTCAGAGATCGCCTGTTCCTTATCGACTACGAGTCACTGACCTCGAACGAGATCAGCCAGACCATTCTCATACCAAGCTTCAAGAGCTGCATCACTCGGCTTAACGGTCTGAAAATGGGCGTGTCCGCTGCGGATAATCGTGCTCCGGCTTGTTCGCGAGTCGTTTGGGAATATCTGGGCCAGGAAATCAATCGGATCGATGCCTATCGCCGAGTACGTCTTTATGACGTTGATGATCCGGTTATCGATGACGACCTGCGTGCGCGACTCACTCAAACCAAAGTCGTGGATGGGTTGTTTGTTATTGCCTGACCTTTAGCCAATAGGACTGTCGATCTGCTCCAGCATCCACTTCACGAAATCCCGTACCTTGGGCACTTCCGCCGCGTGTTCCGGGTAGGCCAGGTAATACGCATCGCTGCTGGGCATTGCATGCTGCCAGGGAATGATCAGTTTGCCGTCGGCCAATTCCTCTTCCACCAGAAACCTCGGCAGCAGGGCGACGCCGCAACCGACCTGCGCGGCGCGGATGCACATATAAAAGGTTTCGAAGCGCGGGCCGTGGTAGCTGTGCTCGGTCTGGTAGCCCTGGCTGTCGAACCAGTCGTGCCACGCTTGCGGGCGCGAAGCATTCTGCAGCAGGACCATATCGGTGAGTTGCGTTGGATCAGTCAACGGCGTGTCCGGCAGGCTGCCGGGCGCGCAGACCGGCACCAACTCTTCGCCGAACAACTTCAGGCATTCGGTGCCGGGGCGTGAACCCTGGCCGAAATAGAACGCCAGATCGCTGCGCCCTTGCAGCAAATCATCGGCTTCCTGTTCGTTGCACAGATCCAGATGAATCGACGGATGGCGCAGGCGCCAGCCCTTGAGGCGCGGCACCAGCCAGCGTGCGCCGAAGGTCGAGGGCGTCGAAACGCGCAGGACTTCGGTCTCGCCGCCGTAGGAACGCAGGTAATGGGTCGACATCTCGACCTGGGTCAGTATTTTTCTGACTTCCACCAGGTACAGATCGCCAGCCGGGGTCATCTGCAAACGGCGGCGCACCCGGCGGAACAACAAGTGCTGCAGCAATTCTTCGAGCTGCGCCACCTGCTTGCTGACAGCGCTCTGGGTCAGGTTCAGTTCCTCGGCGGCCCGGGTGAAACTCAGGTGCCGGGTCACGGCCTCGAAGCACTGCAACGCGGTGATCGACGGCAAGTGGCGTTTGTTCAGCATGGGCGATCCTTTTCTTGTCTTTCTGCGCAGCATGAATAAACGGAATGATATCTCGCGTAAAGGTCGTTTGTTGCACAGCCTTCCTGACGCTACAACTAAAGGTCTGCCCGGTCGTGAAAACGCGCCCGCACACATTCAGTTTTTTGCTTGAGGAGTGACCCATGGTTGCCGCATTGCTTGATCGTCTAGGTGTGAACCCGGCCCTGTACCAGAACGGCAAAGTGCCGGTGCATTCGCCCATCGACGGCAGCCGCATCGGCGCCGTGAACTGGGAAGGCCCGGCCGAAGTCGAGCAGCACATCAGTCGCGCTGATCATGCGTTCGAACAATGGCGCAAGGTGCCAGCCCCGCGTCGCGGCGAGCTGGTGCGTCAGTTCGGCGAAGTGCTGCGCGAATACAAGACCGAGCTCGGCGAACTGGTGTCCTGGGAAGCGGGCAAGATCACCCAGGAAGGCCTCGGTGAAGTGCAGGAGATGATCGACATCTGCGACTTCGCCGTCGGTCTGTCCCGCCAGTTGTACGGTTTGACCATCGCCTCCGAGCGCCCGGGCCACCACATGCGTGAAACCTGGCATCCGCTGGGCGTGGTTGGCGTGATCAGTGCATTCAACTTCCCGGTCGCGGTGTGGGCGTGGAACACCACGCTGGCGCTGGTCTGCGGCAACCCGGTGGTGTGGAAACCTTCGGAGAAAACCCCGCTGACCGCGCTGGCCTGTCAGGCGCTGTTCGAACGCGTACTGAAGAATTTCAGCGATGCCCCGGCGCACTTGAGCCAGGTAATCATCGGCGGTCGCGATGCCGGCGAAGCGCTGGTGGATGACCCGCGTGTCGCGCTGATCAGCGCCACCGGCAGCACCCGCATGGGCCGCGAGGTGGCGCCGAAAGTCGCCGCACGCTTTGCCCGCAGCATTCTCGAATTGGGCGGCAACAACGCGATGATTCTCGGCCCGAGCGCCGATCTGGACATGGCCGTGCGCGCCATTCTGTTCAGCGCCGTCGGCACTGCCGGCCAGCGGTGCACCACATTGCGGCGCCTGATCGCCCACGAATCGGTGAAAGATGAGATCGTCACCCGCCTCAAAGCCGCGTACTCCAAAGTCCGCATCGGCCATCCGCTGGAAGGCAACCTGATCGGCCCGCTGATCGACAAGCACAGCTTCGAAAACATGCAGGATGCGCTGGAGCAGGCGCTGAGCGAGGGCGGTCGGGTGTTCGGCGGCAAGCGCCAACTGGAAGATCAATTCCCGAATGCCTACTACGTGTCGCCGGCCATCGTTGAAATGCCGGAGCAGAGCGATGTGGTGTGCAGCGAGACCTTCGCGCCGATCCTTTACGTGGTCGGCTACAGCGATTTCGAAGAGGCGCTGCGCCTGAACAACGCCGTGCCTCAAGGCCTGTCGTCGTGCATCTTCACTACCGATGTGCGTGAGGCAGAGAAATTCATGTCGGCAGTCGGCAGTGACTGCGGCATCGCCAACGTCAATATCGGCCCGAGCGGTGCCGAGATCGGCGGCGCGTTCGGCGGCGAGAAAGAAACCGGCGGCGGTCGAGAGTCGGGCTCGGATGCGTGGCGCGCGTATATGCGCCGGCAGACCAATACCGTGAACTATTCGCTGGAGTTGCCGCTGGCGCAGGGCATAACGTTCGACTGACAGTTTTCTCAAAGCTATTGATCGTTCCCACGCTCTGCGTGGGAATGCTGCACCGAACGCTCCGCGTTCGCTTTCGGGACGCAGAGCGTCCCTGACTGCGTTACCACGCAGAGCGTGGGAACGATCTTTTAGGTGTGTTTGGCAGGTTTCTGTTGGAGTCTGGCAATGCCGTTACGCGAAGAATGTCTGTGGGAAAAACTCACGCCGCAACGTCCGGATAACACGGCGCTCAGGGGCGAGGTCAAGGTTGATGTCTGCGTGATCGGCGCCGGATTTACCGGGCTGTCGGCGGCGCTGCATCTGTTGGAGAAGGGCAAAAGCGTCTGTGTGCTCGAAGCCCATCGCGCCGGGCATGGCGGCTCCGGGCGCAACGTCGGACTGGTGAACGCCGGGATGTGGATCCCGCCGGACGAGATCGAGGCCGGCTTCGGCGAAGCGGTCGGCAGCCAGCTCAACCGCATGCTGGGTGCGGCGCCGGCGCTGGTGTTCAGCCTTGTGGATAAATACAACATCGATTGCCAGTTGCGCCGCGAAGGCACCCTGCACATGGCGCACAACGCCAAGGGTGAGGCGGATCTGCGCAGTCGCGAAGAACAGTGGAAGCGCCGGGGGGCGCCGGTCGAACTGCTGACCGGCAAGGCGTGTGAGCAGGCGACCGGTACGCAAAAGATCGCCGCTGCGCTGCTCGACCGGCGCGCCGGTACGCTCAATCCGATGGCTTATGTCACGGGGCTGGCCAACGCTGTCATCAACCTTGGCGGTCAGATGTTCGATCACTCCCCGGTCGCGCGTCTTGAGCGCCAGGGGCCGAAATGGTCGGTGCAGACCGAACAGGGTTCGGTGCTCACCGAGCAAGTGGTGATCGCCTCCAATGCCTACACCGAAGGCGACTGGACCGAACTCAAACGCAATTTTTTCCCCGGTTACTACTATCAGGTCGCTTCGGTGCCGCTCACCGAAGATGCCGCTCAGGAAATCCTCCCGGGCGGACAGGGCTCGTGGGATACCCGTCAGGTGTTGAGCAGCATCCGCCGTGACAAGGACGGGCGTCTGTTGCTGGGCAGTCTCGGCAACGGTAATCAGAAACCGACGTGGTTCCTCAAGGCCTGGGCCGATCGGGTGCAGCAGCATTACTTCCCCAATCTCAAACCCGTGGAGTGGGAATGCACCTGGACCGGGCGCATCGCTTTCACTCCCGATCACCTGATGCGCCTGTTCGAACCGGCGCCCGGACTGGTGGCCGTCACCGGTTACAACGGCCGTGGCGTGACCACCGGCACTGTGGTCGGCAAAGCCTTCGCCGACTACCTGTGTAACGGAAATCCTCAGGCATTGCCGATTCCCTTCGCACCGATGCAACCCCTGACGGGTGCGGGCTTGCGCAGTTGCCTGTACGAGGCCGGATTCTCGCTGTATCACGCGGGCCAGTGCCTGCGGATCGTCATCTGAGTGTTGAAAATTGTTGCGTGACGCGGCGCTTTTCAATGTAGCGACTAGCCTGTAATGGTGCGGGTTGTAGCAGTCCCGCACCAGCAGTGTGCAGTTCGGTGACGCGGGCTGTTACAGGCTGGTTGCACGTCGTTTGGTGCCGCGGTTGCAATGATGGCGCGTGCGGGTTGCGCCTTGAAAAATAATTGGTTTCACCTTCCGCGGTTTAGACGGTTGCACGCCCAATGAAAATGGGAACGAAACAGTCGAAATAACAAGAAAGCAGCGACTTTTTGAAGAATAAAAAACCGATGGCACGGCCCTTGCTCTGAGCATTCAAGTGAAGTCGCAGTGCCAACTAAAAAAAACCTTGGAGCACCACCTCATGTCCCAGACGTTTTACAAGAAAGGCTTTCTGGCCCTCGCAGTGGCTACTGCGCTGGGTGTTTCTTCGTTTGCACAAGCTGATGTGAAAATCGGCGTGGCGGGTCCGATGACGGGCGCCAACGCGGCATTTGGCGAACAGTACATGAAAGGGGCACAAGCGGCGGCCGACGCGGTAAACGCGGCGGGCGGCGTCAACGGGGAGAAAATCGTTCTGGTCAAGGGCGATGACGCCTGCGAGCCGAAACAGGCGGTGACGGTCGCCAAGGACCTCACCAATCAGAAAGTCGCCGGTGTGGTCGGCCACTTCTGCTCGTCCTCCACCATTCCTGCGTCCGAGATCTACGATGAAGCCGGCATCATCGCGATCACCCCGGGCTCCACCAACCCGCAGGTGACCGAGCGCGGCCTGAGCGCCATGTTCCGCATGTGCGGGCGTGACGACCAGCAAGGCATCGTCGCCGGCGATTACATCGTCGACGTGCTCAAGGGCAAGAAAGTGGCCGTGCTGCACGACAAGGACACCTATGGTCAGGGCCTGGCCGATGCGACCAAGGCTCAGCTGGAAAAACGCGGCGTGAAGCCGGTGCTGTACGAAGGCCTGACCCGTGGTGAAAAAGACTTCAGCGCCGTGGTCACCAAGATCCGCGCGGCCGGTGCCGACGTTGTCTACTTTGGTGGCCTGCATCCGGAAGCCGGTCCACTGGTCAAGCAACTGCGTACCGAAGGCCTGAAAGACGTGAAGTTCATGTCTGACGACGGCATCGTGACCGACGAACTGGTGACCACCGCCGGCGGCCCGCAATACGTCGACGGCGTGCTGATGACCTTCGGCGCCGACCCGCGTCTGCTGCCGGACAGCAAAACCGTGGTAGACGCATTCCGCAAGGCCGGCACCGAGCCTGAAGGCTACACCCTGTACGCCTACGCCTCGATCCAGGCACTGGCCGCCGGTTTCAATGGCGCCAAGTCCAACAATGGCGAAGACGCTGCCAAATGGCTGAAAGCCAACCCGGTCAAGACCGTGATGGGCGAGAAGACCTGGGACGCCAAGGGCGACCTGAAAGTCTCCGACTACGTGGTTTACCAGTGGGACAAGGACGGCAAATATCACCAGCTGGAAAAGCAGAAGTAAGGGCTGACGCGATCAGTTGATCCCACTCATCCCATGTGGGAGCGAGCTTGCTCCGGGCGGCGTTCCGACGAAGACGGAATCACAGGCAACATCCCTGTTGAATGTTTAACCGCTTTCGCGAGCAAGCTCGCTCCCACAGGATCCTGTGGTGGTCGGGCTGACTGCGCTCTGACAATGCTCCGACGTAAATCTGTATTTTTCCTAGAAGAACCGCGCGCCCCCGGGTGCGCAGGTTCTCACTGCGTGAGATTGCGTTATGGATGGTATTTTCCTGCAGCAACTGGTCAACGGCCTGACCCTCGGGTCGGTCTATGGCCTGATCGCCATCGGCTACACAATGGTCTACGGCATCATCGGCATGATTAACTTCGCCCACGGCGAGGTTTACATGATTTCCGCTTACCTCGCGGCAATCAGTCTGGCTCTGCTGGCTTACTTCGGTATCGAATCCTTCCCGCTGCTGATGCTCGGCACACTGGTTTTCACCATCGTCGTCACGGGTGTGTATGGCTGGGTCATCGAACGCATCGCCTACAAACCACTGCGCAACTCGACCCGACTGGCTCCGCTGATCAGTGCCATCGGTATCTCCCTGATCCTGCAAAACTATGCGCAGATCAGCCAGGGCGCCCGCCAACAGGGTGTTCCGACGCTGCTCTCCGGCGCCTGGCGCATCGATGTCGGCTCGGGCTTCGTCCAGCTGACCTACACCAAAGTCTTCATTCTCGTCGCGGCGTTCGTCGGGATGGGCCTGCTGACCTACGTGATCAAGTACACCAAGCTCGGCCGCATGTGCCGCGCTACCCAGCAAGACCGCAAAATGGCATCGATCCTGGGGATCAACACCGACCGGGTGATTTCCTATGTGTTCATCATCGGTGCAGCGATGGCGGCTCTGGCCGGCGTGTTGATCACCATGAACTACGGCACGTTCGACTTCTACGCAGGCTTCGTCATCGGCATCAAGGCGTTTACCGCCGCGGTGCTCGGCGGGATCGGCTCGCTGCCTGGCGCCATGCTCGGCGGGATCATCCTCGGGATCTCCGAGTCGCTGTTCTCGGGCCTGGTCAACTCCGACTACAAAGACGTGTTCAGCTTCTCGCTGCTCGTACTTGTTCTGGTCTTCCGGCCTCAGGGCCTGCTGGGCCGTCCTCTTGTGTCGAAGGTGTAAGCGATGTCTTCAACCACTGCAAAATCCATTGATGTGAAAAAGAGCCTGGTTGAGGCGATTCTCGCCGGTCTGATCGCCCTGATCGTGTTCGGGCCGATTGTCGGCGTGGTACTCGACGGCTACAGCTTCAACCTCGAACCGACCCGCGTGGCGTGGATCATTGCCATCGTCATGGCCGGCCGGTTTGCCCTGAGCCTGTTCCTGCAAACCCCCAGGGGCCTGAAAATCCTCGAAGGATTCGAGAGCTCCGGTTCAGGCGTGCATGTGCTGCCCGCCGATCACAAATCCAGGCTGCGCTGGATCATCCCGCTGCTGATCGTGATCGCCGTGATCGTGCCTTTCGTTTCCAACTCGTACCTGCTGGGCGTGGTCATCCTCGGACTGATCTACGTGCTGCTGGGGCTGGGGCTGAACATCGTGGTCGGTCTCGCCGGGCTGCTCGACCTGGGTTACGTGGCGTTCTACGCCATCGGCGCCTACGGTCTGGCGCTCGGTTACCAGTACCTCGGGCTGGGCTTCTGGACGGTGCTGCCGCTGGCGGCGATCACTGCCGGACTCGCCGGTTGCATCCTCGGTTTCCCGGTGCTGCGCCTGCATGGCGACTACCTGGCGATCGTGACCCTGGGCTTCGGTGAAATCATTCGTCTGGTACTCAACAACTGGCTATCGCTGACTGGCGGCCCTAACGGCATGCCGGCGCCACTGCCGACCTTCTTCGGTCTGGAATTCGGCAAGCGGGCGAAAGATGGAGGAGTGCCGTTCCACGAGTTTTTCGGCATCGCCTACAACCCGGACGTGAAGTATTACTTCATCTATGCGGTGCTGTTCCTGGTGGTGCTGGCTGTGCTTTACATCAAGCATCGTCTGGTGAAAATGCCGGTCGGCCGCGCCTGGGAAGCCCTGCGCGAAGACGAAATCGCCTGCCGCTCGATGGGTTTGAACCACGTGCTGGTCAAGCTCTCGGCGTTCGCCATCGGTGCATCCACGGCGGGTCTGGCGGGTGTGTTCTTCGCCACCTACCAAGGCTTCGTCAACCCGACCTCGTTCACCTTCTTCGAGTCGGCGCTGATCCTCGCCATCGTCGTGCTCGGCGGCATGGGCTCGACCATCGGTGTGGTGATCGCAGCGTTCGTGCTGACCGTCGCCCCGGAACTGCTGCGCGGCTTCGCCGAATACCGCGTGCTGCTGTTCGGGATCCTGATGGTGTTGATGATGATCTGGCGACCGCGCGGGCTGATCCGCATCAGCCGTACCGGGGTCACTCCACGCAAAGGTGCCATTCACTATGAGAGGACTGCGCCATGAGTGAAGTCGTACTCTCTGTTGAAAAACTGATGATGCATTTCGGTGGCATCAAGGCCTTGAGCGATGTCAGCCTGAAGGTCAAACGCAACTCGATCTTTGCCCTGATCGGCCCCAACGGCGCCGGCAAGACCACGGTATTCAACTGCCTGACCGGCTTCTACAAGGCCTCCGGCGGCAAGATCGAACTCAACGTGCGCGGCCGGCAGACCAACGTCATCCAGCTGCTGGGCGAATCGTTCAAGCCGACCGACTTCGTCTCACCGAAAAACTTCGCCAGTCGCCTGTACTACAAGATGTTCGGTGGCACCCATCTGGTGAACCGCGCGGGCCTGGCCCGGACGTTCCAGAACATTCGCCTGTTCAAGGAAATGTCGGTGCTGGAAAACCTGCTGGTGGCGCAGCACATGTGGGTCAACCGCAACATGCTGGCCGGCATCTTCAACACCAAAGGCTATCGCAAGGCTGAAAGCGACGCGCTGGACTGCGCGTTCTACTGGCTGGAAGTGGTGGATCTGGTGGACTGCGCCAACCGTCTGGCCGGTGAACTGTCCTACGGCCAGCAACGCCGTCTGGAAATCGCCCGGGCCATGTGTACGCGGCCGCAGATCATCTGCCTCGACGAACCGGCCGCCGGCCTCAACCCTCAGGAAACCGAAGCGCTGAGCGCGATGATCCGGCTGCTGCGCGACGAGCACGATCTGACCGTGGTGCTGATCGAACACGACATGGGCATGGTAATGAGCATTTCCGATCACATCGTGGTGCTGGACCACGGCATCGTCATCGCCGAGGGCGGTCCGGATGCCATTCGTAACGATCCGAAAGTGATCGCAGCCTACCTGGGCGCCGACGAAGAGGAAGTCGTATGACGCAACCCATCCTCGAACTCAAGGATCTGGACGTGTTCTACGGCCCGATCCAGGCCCTCAAAGGCGTTTCGCTGCAGATCAACGAAGGCGAAACCGTCAGCCTGATCGGCTCCAACGGTGCGGGGAAGTCGACGCTGTTGATGTCGATCTTCGGCCAGCCTCGCGCGGCGGGCGGGCAGATCCTTTATCAGGGCGTGGACATTACCCACAAGTCATCGCACTACATCGCCTCCAACGGCATCGCGCAGTCGCCGGAAGGGCGGCGGGTGTTCCCCGACATGACCGTCGAGGAAAACCTGCTGATGGGCACCATCCCGATCGGCGACAAGTACGCCAAGGAAGACATGCAGCGCATGTTCGAGCTGTTTCCGCGGCTCGAAGAACGCCGCAATCAGCGCGCGATGACCATGTCCGGCGGCGAGCAGCAGATGCTCGCCATCGCCCGGGCGCTGATGAGCCGGCCCAAGCTGTTGCTGCTGGATGAGCCGAGCCTGGGCCTGGCGCCGATCGTGGTGAAACAGATTTTCGCCACCCTGCGGGAGCTGGCGAAAACCGGTATGACCATTTTCCTCGTCGAGCAGAACGCCAACCATGCGTTGAAACTGTCCGACCGGGCCTACGTGATGGTCAACGGCGAGATCCGCCTGACGGGCACCGGCAAGGAGCTGCTGGTGAACGAGGAGGTGCGTAACGCTTACCTCGGCGGTCACTGACCGTTTGGAGTTGTCCACAAGCCCCGATGCGTGAGTGTCGGGGCTTTTTTACGTCTGCTCGTCCACTGAACACCAGGACTTTCGGGAAATTGTGGAAAACAAAATCGCCAACCTGCCAAAGCGCGACATATAGACGCTGCAAATGGCTGTTTTTCCACAGTTTTGACTTGTCCCCGTTTGCTGTGGAGCTGGCTGTGAATAACGTGGGTGTAGCTGGCTGAAAGCCTTGAAAACCGTGGCTTGCAGAGGTGTGTTTGTTTTTTGAACAGTGTGTTTTTGCTGAGGGGAAGGCCCGTTTGTCAACCTTTTTATCGAGGTGAAAAACGACGCGGATCGCTGTGGTCATTCCTGTGGATAAGTCTGTGATTAAACTCTGGAAAGACTCGGCTGAGGGCCGTAATTGCTGGCCTCGCGCAATCATGGCCATGACCGGCCGGTCGTGCGAAATGCTCTTGCCGGCACAACTGATTGTGCAGGGTCAAGCAAAAAACTTTCTGAATCGCCCGCAAAGCCTTGTGTGGCGCGGCTTTGCGCTTTCCCACTTGCCCCCGGAAACTGTGGAAGGGCTTGTGGATAACGTGCGTGCACATGGCTACAGGGCACGTTGCGTATGGCGTAGCGGCCGTTGATCAATTAATGAGCAGGATTCGGTGGTTGCCGGCTAAAGCAGGGCCGGGCATGCTGCCCGCTGATTTTCTATTCCAATGGCTGCCCCTGCGGCCGAAGCAAGGAGAACACGATGTCCAACACCCTGTTTATCACCGGCGCGACCTCCGGTTTTGGTGAAGCCTGTGCCCGTCGTTTTGCCGAGGCCGGCTGGAAACTGGTGCTGACCGGTCGTCGTGAAGAACGCCTCAACGCGCTGTGCGCCGAGCTGTCGAAGCAGACCGAAGTGCATGGGCTGGTGCTGGACGTGCGTGATCGTAAGGCGATGGAGGAGGCGATTGCCAACCTGCCGCCGTCGTTCGCCAAACTGCGCGGCCTGATCAACAACGCCGGGCTGGCGCTGGGCGTGGACCCTGCACCGAAGTGCGACCTCGACGATTGGGACACCATGGTCGACACCAACGTCAAAGGCCTGATGTACAGCACCCGTCTGCTGCTGCCACGCCTGATCGCTCACGGTCGCGGCGCCGGCATCGTCAACCTGGGTTCCATCGCCGGTAACTACCCGTACCCGGGCAGCCACGTCTACGGCGCGACCAAGGCGTTCGTCAAACAGTTCTCGCTGAACCTGCGTTGCGACTTGCAGGGCACTGGCGTGCGCGTCAGCAACATCGAGCCGGGCCTGTGCGAGAGCGAGTTCTCGCTGGTGCGTTTCGGCGGTGATCAGGCGCGTTACGACGCGACCTACGCCGGTGCCGAGCCGATCCAGCCGCAGGACATCGCCGAGACGATTTTCTGGGTACTGAATGCCCCGGCGCACATCAACATCAACAGCCTGGAACTGATGCCGGTCAGCCAGACCTGGGCGGGTTTTGCCATCGAGCGCAACAAGGCTTGAACCGGATAACGACCTGTCGCCAGCACAGCTGGCGATTTATCCGTCAGCGGAGATATTCCGCCAGACCGGCATAGCAGGTCGCCAAGTGATACGGCGTGGTCGACGGCATGTCCTTGCGGCTGACCTCGCCTCGCTCGTCGCGGCATTCATGCCAGCCACCGGTATGCAGGAAGCGCTGCTGCAACGCCTGCAATTGGCGCAGCACCGCGCTTTCACTGTCCGGGCGTAATGTCAGGGCGCGCAGGTATTCGGCCTGGGCCCAGATACGTTGGGTCGAATCTTTTGGCCGCCCGTCCATATTCAGATCAAGCATGGCCCGCACGGCACCAGACGATTGCACCACGCCGTACTGCTCGGTGAAGGCAAAGGCCCGGTCCAGCGCGGCATGCAGTTTCGAGCCGCGAAGCAGCGGCGAGGACTCCAGCAGGAAATACCACTCGAACTGATGGCCCGGCTCATACCAGTTATCCACAGCTCCCAGCGGTTTTTCCATCAGCACACCGGCTTGCGGATCAACGAAGTGCTTGTGCATGGCTGTGCATAACTCGCTCAGCGCGTGCTTGACCTGCGCGTCTTCGCGCACAGCCAGCGTCGCCAGGAACGCCTCGGCCAGGTGCATGAGCGGGTTTTGCAGCGGGCCGGTTTCCAGTGTGATCCAGTCGCGGTCGAGGCAGGCTTCATAGAGGCCGTCTCCAGTGGCGAAACGCCGGCCGATGACTTCCAGCGCGGCGTTGAGCGTGGATTCCACCAACGGCTCGCGAGACTTGTCCCAATAGTGGGCGCAAGCGAACAGGATGAAGGCGTGGGTGTAGAGATCCTTGCGCTGATCCAGCGGTTTGCCCTGCGGATCAATGCTGTAGAACCAGCCGCCGTGTTCGGCATCGTGGAAGTGTCGTTGCAGGGAGCGGAACAGCGCAGCCGCGCGGACTTCGGCGTTATCCACAACCCCGATCAGGCTGGAAAACAGATACAGCTGCCGTGCGCAGGCCATGGCCCGATAGCGCTGCGGTGGCAGCGGCTGGTGCGCGGCGTCCAACGCCTCGTAGGGCAGCGCCATGTCGGCGTTCCAGCCCGGTCCTTGCCAGAGCGGCACGATCACGTCCAGAAAGTGCTGTTGCACTTCACCGAACAGGGCGGTCAATTCAGGCAGGGAGGTGGAGCGGGAAGCGTGGGGCATGGGCGGACGTCGTCACGGCAGGGGCGATTGCGCGACATGGTAGCAGAGCAACGGCGTGATGAGACGCGGTGTCTGTCAGTCCGCCTTCGTCGGATCGCCGCCCGGACCAAGCTCGCTCCCACATTGGTTTTGCAGCGTTTACAAACCTTGTGGGAGCGAGCTTGCTCGCGAAGAGGCCTGATCAGGCGATAGAAATCATCCGGCCAGCAACCACGCACCGGTCACCGCCGAAGCCGCTCCGGCCAGTCGAACCAGCGGCGCGGCCGCCTGAGGCAGAAAACGCACGACCGCATAACCCGCAGCATGCAGTGCAGCCGTTGCGATCACGAAACCTGCGGCATAGGCCCATGGGCTCGACATGTCCGGCAGCTCCAGGCCATGGGCCACGCCATGGAACAGCGCAAACAGCGCCGTCGCCGCTACCGCCATCACCAGCGGCGGACGCACCGTCAGTGCCACCGCCAGGCCCAACGCCAGCACCGACGCGGCAATCCCGCTTTCCAGCGCCGGCAACTCCAGCCCTTCAAATCCGAGCAGGCCGCCGATCAGCATGGTACCGACGAAGGTGCACGGCAGCGCCCAGCGCGCGGCGCCTTGTTGCTGCGCCGCCCACAGACCGACGGCCACCATCGCCAGCAAATGGTCGAGGCCGCCGATCGGGTGGCTGATGCCGGCCACCAGGCCAGAGTCGCCGTGACCGGGGTGGGCGAAGGCCAGGGCCGGTGTCAGCAGCAGTGCGACGGCGCCGAGAATGCGTTTGAGTGTCATGGATAAGCTTCCTTGTTGATCAGTGAATCAGGCTGCGGTCAGCAGGCCCTGGCGTTCGATGAAGGCGATGATGTCTTCCAGGCCCTGACCGGTTTTCTGGTTGCTGAACACGAACGGCTTGCCGTTGCGCATGCGTTGGGTGTCGCTGTTCATCATCTCCAGCGAGGCGCCGACCAGCGGCGCGAGGTCGATCTTGTTGATCACCAGCAGGTCGGATTTGCAAATGCCGGGCCCGCCCTTGCGCGGCAGCTTGTCGCCGGCCGACACGTCGATCACATAGATGGTCAGGTCGGACAGTTCCGGGCTGAAGGTCGCGGAAAGGTTGTCGCCACCGGACTCCACCAGGATCAGGTCCAGCCCCGGAAAACGCCGGTTCAGTTGATCCACCGCCTCGAGGTTGATCGAGGCGTCTTCGCGGATCGCGGTGTGCGGGCAGCCGCCGGTTTCAACGCCGATGATCCGCTCCGGTGCCAGCGCTTCGTTGCGCACCAGGAAGTCGGCGTCTTCGCGGGTGTAGATGTCGTTGGTGACCACCGCCAGGTTGTAGCGCTCGCGCAGGGCCAGACACAGGGCCAGGGTCAATGCGGTCTTGCCGGAACCGACCGGGCCACCGATGCCGACGCGCAGGGGTTGTGTGTTCATGTGATTCTCCAGATAAAAGGCCCTAGGAACGGAACAGGCGGCTGTACTGGCGCTCATGGGCCATGCACGCCAGGGACAGACCGAACGCGGCGCTGCCGAGGTGTTCGGGATTGATTCGGGTGGCGTCCTGCTGCGCCTGTTGCAGCAGCGGCAGCAGTTCGCTGGTCAGTCGCTGGGCGGCTTGCTGGCCCAGCGGCAGGGTTTTCATCAGCACCGCGAGCTGGTTTTCCAGCCAGCTCCACAGCCACGCAGCGAGGGCGTCTTGCGGGCTGATCTGCCAGGCGCGGGCCGCAAATGCCCAGCACAGGGCCAGGTGCGGTTCGGTGCATTGCTCAAGAAAATCGCGGGCCGGTGCGTCGAGCTCGGGCAAGCCGTGGAGCAACTGCTGCAACGAGTAGCCCATCTGCCGACTCTCCAGATGCAGTTCGCGGGTTTCGCGGCTGGCGCGGTGGCTTTCGCAGAGCCTGCGCAATTCATCCCAGCTTTCGTTTGCCGCAGCCTGGCAATGGGCGAGCAGCATGGGGGCTTCGAACCGGGCGAGATTGAGCAGTAACTGATCGCTGATCCAGCGGCGGGCGCTGTCCGGGCTGTCGACGCGACCGTTATCCACCGCCATCTCCAGGCCCTGGGAATAGCTGTAGCCGCCAATCGGCAATTGCGGACTGGCCAGGCGCAGCAGCGCCCAGGCCGGGTTCACAAACGGACGCCGAACTGATGGAGTTTCGGCGCGTAGTTGAAGTCCTCGTCACCGTGCCGCGAATGATGATGGCCGCCACCGTAGGCGCCATGTTCCGGCTGGAACGGCGCTTCGATCGATTCCACGGCGGCACCGAGCTGTTCGAGCATCGCTTTGAGCACGTAATCGTCGAGCAGCCGCAACCAGCCGTCACCGACTTGCAGCGCAACATGGCGATTGCCCAGGTGATAGGCCGCGCGAGTCAGTTCGAAGGCGTTGGCGCAGGTGACGTGAAGCAATTGTTCGGGGCGGGCGCAGACCCGGACGATCCGGCCATCTTCGGCTTGCAGGCATTCGCCGTCGTACAGTGGTGGCTGGCCGCGCTCCAGAAACAGACCGACGTCTTCGCCTTCGGCACTGAAACAGCGCAGCCGGCTTTTGCTCCGGGCTTCGAAGCTCAGGTGCAACTCGGCGGCCCAGACGGGTTGGGGGTCGATTCTGCGATGAATCACCAGCATCGGAAAGCTTCCAGCAATGGACAATGCTCAGGCTAGAGCAAGGGGCTTGCCAATCGGACGATATGTAGGAAAACCCTGTCGGAGCGTAGCGGATGTTTCAAGATGTTGCAGGATTGTGAGGTGTTTTGGTGCATGAAGTTTTTTACATGCACCAAACAAGAGCCAGTGTGGGAGCGAGCTTGCTCGCGATGGCTTCCGCCCAGTCATATAGAGTTGACTGACACACCGCTATCGCGAGCAAGCTCGCTCCCACAGGGTATTGGGGCTGGAGAGGAATTATTCGGTACTACCAAGGCCTTGCCAGTGCTTCAACCCGATAAAGATGAAGCGCAACTGCTGGGTGATCTTCGCCTGTGGCGTCAGATGCTCGGGCAGGGCTTCGGCCGGCGGGTCGATGATGTCCGGCAGGGTGGCGAACACCGATTTGACGATCAGGTCCGCCATCACGCTCAAGCCTTCGCGATTGAGGTGCTGAAGCTTGGGCATCAAGGCCAGATCCGCCGCCAGGTCGGAGCTGATGTCCTCGCGCAAACGGCCAATGGCCTGACGCACCGGCAACGATCCGCCGTACTGCTCGCGGGCGAGAAACAGGAATTGCGAACGGTTGGCGCTGACCACGTCGAGGAAAATTCGCACCGAGGCATCGATGATCCCGCCCATGACGAATTCGTTGTGGCGCACCAGGCGGATGGTTTCGCGGAAGGTCTGGCCGACTTCGCTGACCAGTACCAGGCCGAGTTCGTCCATGTCGGCGAAATGCCGGTAGAAACCGGTGGGCACGATGCCGGCGGTTTTCGTCACTTCACGCAGGCTCAGGCTGCCGAATCCTCGGCCGCTTTCCATCAAGTGGCGGGCAGCGTCCATCAGGGCGTTGCGGGTCTGTTGTTTCTGTTCGGCGCGGGGCAGCATCGCAAGGGTGTGTTCTTAGGCAAGACAAGCGCCGCACTCTAGCAAATCGGCTTTGTCGGCGTCGAACGGCAGCGGGGGAGAGGGAACAGGGAAATTTCGGCTTCTTTAATACCGGCTGATGAAAAGTCAAAAGCCCAATCCGGGGATTGGGCTTTTTTTCCAGGCCGCCATGGGCTTAGCTCAAAGCGCTGTTGCGTTCGATCACGCGGTCACCACCACCTTCGGCCAGGGTTTGACCTTGTGGGGTTTTGTCGTAGCCGTCAGCAGCGAGGGTCTGACCTTGTGGGGTACGGTCGCCACCGTCAGAAGCCAGAGTCTGGCCTTGTGGGGTACGGTCGCTACCGTCAGATGCCAGGATTTGGCCTTGTGGAGTGCGATCCGAGCCGTCTTGAACCAGACCTTTCTCTTCCAGGCGATCACGGCCGCCTTCAGCTACGAATTGACCTTGAGGGGTTTTGTCATAGCCATCTTGAACCAGGCCTTTTTCTTCCAGGCGGTTACGACCGTTTTCAGCCAGGGTCTGGCCTTGTGGAGTGCGGTCCGAACCATCAGCGGCAACAGTCTGGCTGAACACCGAGTGGCTGGTTTTGACTTGCGGAGTCGCTTGATCGGCAGCTGGCAGAGCGAAAGCGGTGCTGGCCAGCATCGAGAGGGTAAGACTGAACAGAAGTTGGCGTTTCATGATGGGTTGCTCCTTGGGAGGGCGATAAAGTGGGTACGAGGGCAATGCTACTCTCGATAAGTCGATATAAAAGTTCATAAACACAATGGTAATAATCAACAGAATTGATTGTTCGCTTGGGAGGCTCTAGCTCGGGCGTTTCAGGCGGGCGGTTTTGCACTGCGGTGGGTATTTTCCACCCACTTGCGCCCCGCAAATGTGCGGGACCGGTAACGCCCATTCGACCGATCGGTCAGAATGGCGACCGTTTTTTGCCCTCGATAGGGCTTTGGATTAAACCTGCGGGCTGTTTGTCAGTCACAGATTTCATGAGGGCCATCATGGCCCGTCGTTTCAGCTGCGTCGTGCCAATGGATGCAGTCGTCTTCAGGAGCTTTGTGCAATGACGCGCGCGCGTAAAATCTTCGCCTGGACCTTCACCACCCTCGTGCTGCTTCTGGCGGTGCTGGTGCTGATCATCGTGTTCTTCGACTGGAACCGGATCAAACCGCCGCTCAACGCCAAAGTTTCGGAAGAACTGCATCGACCGTTTGCCATCAACGGCAATCTGTCGGTGGTCTGGCGGCGCGAACTCGACGAGGGCGGCTGGCGCGCCTGGGTGCCGTGGCCGCATGTGGTGGCCGAAGACCTGACTCTGGGCAATCCCGACTGGTCGAAGCAGCCGCAGATGGTCACCCTGAAAAGGGTTGAATTGCGCATTTCGCCGCTGGCCTTGCTGGCACAACGGGTGACGATCCCGCGCATCGACTTGACCGAACCGAACGCGCAATTGCAGCGCCTTGCCGATGGTCGCGCCAACTGGACCTTCAACTTCGATCCCAAGGATCCTAATGCCGAACCCTCGAACTGGGTGGTCGACATCGGTGCCATCGGTTTCGACAAGGGCCACGTCACCCTGGATGACCAGACCCTCAAGACCAACCTCGATCTGTTGATCGACCCGCTGGGCAAGCCGATTCCGTTCAGCGACATCGTCGGCGACAAAGCGGCGAAAACCGCACAGGACAAGGGCGGCGCGCCGCAGGATTACGCCTTCAGCCTGAAAGTCACCGGCCAGTACCACGGCCAGAAACTCGCCGGCCAGGGCAAGATCGGCGGCCTGCTGGCCCTGCAGGATGCGAGCAAACCGTTCCCGTTGCAGGCCCAGGCGAAAATCGGCGATACCAGCATCGAACTCGCCGGTACCTTGACCGATCCGCTCAATCTCGGCGCCCTCGATCTGCGCCTGAAACTGGCAGGCGCCAGCCTCGGCAACCTGTATCCGCTGACCGGCGTAACACTGCCGGACACCCCGCCGTACGCCACCGACGGTCATTTGATCGCCAAACTGCACGAGCCGGGCGGTGCGCAATTTCGCTATGAACAGTTCAACGGCAAGATCGGCAGCAGCGACATCCATGGTGATCTGGCCTACGTCGCCAGCCAGCCGCGGCCCAAACTGAGTGGTGCGCTGCTGTCCAATCAACTGCTGTTTGCCGACCTCGCGCCGCTGATCGGGGCCGACTCCAATGCCAAGCAGAAGGCCCGTGGCGGCGAAAGCAAACAGCCGGCGGACAAGGTGCTGCCGGTGGAAGAGTTCAAGACCGAACGCTGGCGCGACATGGACGCCGACGTCGAATTCACCGGCAAGCGCATTGTCCACAGCGAAGAACTGCCGTTCACCGACCTCTATACCCACCTCAAACTCAACGACGGCGAACTGAGCCTGGAACCGCTGCGGTTCGGCGTGGCCGGCGGCAATCTCGACGCGCAGATTCGCCTCAACGGTCGCACCGAGCCGTTGGAGGGCCGGGCCAAACTGACCGCGCGCAAGTTCAAGCTCAAGCAGCTGTTCCCGACCTTTGAACCGATGAAGACCAGTTTCGGCGAGCTCAACGGCGATGCCGATATCACCGGTCGCGGCAACTCGGTGGCCAAATTGCTGGGCGGCGCCAACGGCAACCTGAAGATGCTGATCAACGACGGCGCGATCAGTCGCGAGTTGATGGAGCTGGCAGGTCTCAACGTCGGCAACTACGTGGTCGGCAAGATCTTTGGCGACAAGGAAGTGAAGATCAACTGCGCGGCAGCGGACTTCGATATCAAGACCGGCCTGGCGAGCACGCGGCTGTTTGTGTTCGATACCGAGAACGCGATCATCTACATCGACGGCACGGCGAACATGGCGACCGAGCAACTGGATCTGACCGTGACGCCGGAATCCAAGGGCTGGCGCCTGATTTCCCTGCGTTCGCCGCTCTATGTACGCGGCAAGTTCATCAAGCCGGATGCCGGGGTCAAAGCCGTGCCGCTGATGTTGCGCGGAGCAGGGATGGTGGCGCTGGGTGTGATCGCTGCGCCGGCGGCGGGGCTGCTGGCGCTGGTGGCGCCGAGCGGTGGCGAGCCTAACCAGTGCGCGCCGTTGCTGGAGCAGATGAAGGCGGGCAAGGCGCCAGCAACTGTCAAACCCACCAAGTAATTGCTGCAACTCAGATCGTTCCCACGCTCTGGAATGCATCCCGGGACGCTCCGCGTCCCAACAGCGGACGCAGAGCGTCCATGGCGGCATTCCCACGCAGAGCGTGGGAACGATCGGTCGGTGGGGTTAGCGGGGATTAGAGGTCTTTCAGAATATCCGCCATGTCATCCGCATGCTCTTCTTCCTGAGCCAGGATGTCTTCGAAGATCCGGCGCGTGGTCGGATCCTTTTCACCGATGTACTGGATGATCTCGCGATAGCTGTCGATGGCGATCCGCTCGGCCACCAAGTCTTCGTAAACCATTTCCTTCAAGGTGTTGCCGGCCACGTATTGCGCGTGGGACATCTTCGACAGCAGGTCAGGGTTGAACTCAGGCTCACCGCCCAGTTGCACGATGCGCTCGGCGAGACGGTCGGCATGTTCGGCTTCCTGAGTGGCGTGCTCAAGGAATTCGTCGGCGGCGACGTTGGCTTTCAGGCCGTTGGCCATGAAGTAGTGGCGCTTGTAGCGCAGGACGCAGACCAGTTCAGTGGCCAGCGATTCGTTGAGCAGGCGCAGCACTTCTTCACGGTTGGCGCTGTAGCTTTCGGTCACCGCGCCATTTTCCACATGCTGGCGTGCGCGCTCGCGCAGGGTTTGAACATCAGACAAATGCAGGTCACTCATTTCAGTCTCCTGGAGGCTAATCCAATTGGCGTCACGTTCTGCTGACGTGATCGTTACCTGGTTGTGAGTGATAAACACCGCAAAAAGTTTTGTCGGATTCAGCGCGGGACATGCCCGGAAAGCTGTGCTTCTTCGCGCAGCCAGGCAAAAAACGCTTTCACCGGTGGATGCCGCTCACGGCCCGGTACACAGAGGGCACTGTAACCGGCACCGTCGACCTGCACTTCACCCTTGTACGGCATCAGCAAACCATTGGCGACGCTCTCCGACACCAGAATGTTGCTCGCCAGCACCAGCCCTTGCCCGGCGATGGCCGCTTGCAGGGCGTAATGCTCTTCGTCGTATTCGCGGACGGCCGGGTGCTGATTCAACCAGTTCTCGCCTGATTGTGCGCACCAGGCTTCCCAACCGTGGGCGTAGAGCTTCGAGTTGTGCCAGCGCACGCTGATCAGCGCCGGGGTGCGACGGGCGGCCAGTGCCACCTGTTCCGGCGAGCCGTACACGCCGAACGATTCATCGAAGAGGCACAACCCGTAGAGGTTCGGGTAGTCGTCGAGGCTGTAGCGCAGCACCAGATCGACGCTGGCGTCCTGATGCAGGTCGATGACTTCGCAGTGGGTGTCCAGTCGCACATTGATGTTCGGGTGCTTGGCATAAAACCGCCCCAGTCGCGGCACCAGCCACAGCGCAGCGAACGCGGCGGTGGTCGACAGCGTCAGGTTGCTGCCGCTGCGTTGCGGACGCAGCGTGTCGACGCTTTGCGCCACCTCCAGAAACGCGCCGTGCAGGCTGCGAAACAGCCGCTCGCCACCCTCGGTCAGGCGCACCTGGCGCGGCAGGCGTTCGAACAGCGCCACGCCGAGCCAGTCCTCCAGCGAGCGGATCTGATGGGAAATCGCCGTCGGCGTCACCGCCAGTTCTTCGGCGGCCGCCTTGAAACTCAACAGGCGTGAGGCGGATTCGAACGCGCGCAGGGCGGTCAGGGGCAAGGCAGCGAACATGAAAACTCCACGGATGAAATCAATTCATCCAGACTGATTTTTGCTCATTTGAGCCGATGACATGAGCGCTGCAATCTGGCGCCACACAGTCACTCAAGTCTAGCCCCGAGGAGATTCAGATGAGCAAGATTCTTGCGATCCATGCCAGCCCACGCGGTGAGCGTTCCCATTCGCGGCGCCTGGCGGAAAGTTTTCTCAGCGCCTGGCAAGTCCGTCATCCACAGGCTCAGGTCACCCGCCGTGAAGTCGGGCGGGCGCTGATTCCGGCCGTGAATGAAGCGTTTGTCGCGGCGGCGTTTTATCCGGAGCCCGAAGCACGGCCGCTGACGATGCAGGCCGATCTGGCGCTCAGCGATCAACTGGTGGGCGAGTTGTTCGATCATGATCTGCTGTTGATTTCCACGCCGATGTACAACTTCAACGTGCCCAGCGGCCTCAAGGCCTGGGTCGATCAGATCGTGCGTCTGGGCCTGACGTTCGACCATACGCTGGACAACGGCATCGCCCAGTACACGCCGCTGTTGCACGGCAAGAAGGCGCTGATCGTTACCAGTCGCGGTGGTTTCGGATTCGGCCCTGGCGGGGAACTGGAGGCGCTGAATCACGCCGATCCATGGTTGCGCACGGCGCTGGGTTTCATCGGCATCAACGACGTCACGGTGGTCGCCGCCGAGGGCGAGGAATCCGCCGAGCGCACCTTCGCGGTGTCGGTGGCCGAGGCCGAGCAGCGCTTGCTCGACCTCGCCCGGGAGTTCTAGGTGGCCTGGCTGTTTCTGCTGATCGCGGCGGGGTTCGAGGTCACGTTCGCCATGGGCATGAAGTACGCCGAAGGTTTCACCCGGCTGTGGCCGTCGCTGATCACCGTGGTTGCGGCGGTGGGCGGGGTGTACTTCCTGACCCTGGCGATGCGCGAGTTGCCGGTGAGCATCGCTTATCCGGTCTGGACCGCCATCGGTTCGCTCGGCACGGTGTTTCTCGGTTTTGCCCTGCTGGGTGAGAGCCTGACGCTGGTGAAGTTGCTGTCGGTGGGGCTGATTGTGGCGGGGGTGGTGGGGCTGAAGTAGGCTGGTCGTGGAGTTGTCATCATCGAGGAGGATGCTTGGCGGGCGTTTTGCACGCCCTGCATCCACTTACCGACCACAAGGATGTTTGCCCATGTCGCAAGATTCGGCCACACGTTATCCCCTGGTGCTGGTGCCGGGAATGCTCGGTTTTATCCGTCTGGTGCTGTATCCGTACTGGTACGGGATCATCAAGGCGTTGCGCCGGGGTGGTGCGACGGTGATTGCGGTGCAGGTGTCGCCGCTCAATTCCACCGAAGTGCGCGGCGAGCAGTTGCTGACGCGCATCGATGAAATTCTCCGTGAGACCGGCGCGGCCAAGGTCAATCTGTTCGGCCATAGCCAGGGCTCGCTGACGGCGCGTTATGCGGCGGCCAAACGTCCGGATCTGGTGGCTTCAGTCACGTCGGTGGCCGGGCCCAATCACGGTTCGGAACTGGCCGACTATCTGGCGAAGCATTACCCGGCGGACAGCGCCAAGGGCCGAGTCCTTGAGGCGCTGTTGCGTTTTGTCGGCTGGCTGATGGCGCTGCTGGAAACCGGCTACCACGGGCCGAAACTGCCGGTGGATATCCACGCCTCGCACCATTCCCTGACCACCGAAGGCGTGGCGCTGTTCAACCAGCGTTATCCACAGGGCCTGCCGCAAACCTGGGGTGGGCACGGGGCGGAAGAGGTCAACGGTGTGCGTTATTACTCGTGGTCCGGCACGTTGCAGCCGGGCAAGACCGATCGCGGCGGCAATCTGTTTGACGGCACCAATCGCAGTTGCCGGTTGTTCGCCAAAACCTTCGTGCGCGAACCGGGGCAGTGCGACGGCATGGTCGGACGCTACAGCTCGCACCTGGGCACCGTCATCGGCGATGACTACCCGATGGATCACTTCGATATCGTCAACCAGTCACTGGGTCTGGTCGGCAAAGGCGCGGACCCGGTGCGGCTGTTCGTCGAGCATGCCGCGCGGTTGAAAGCCGCCGGGGTTTAACCGTTAAACCGAGTTATCGTTCTTCGCGAGCAAGCTCGCTCCCACATTTGGAATGCGCTCCCCTGTGGGAGCGAGCTTGCTCGCGAAGAGGCCGGATCAGGCGACGCTGAGTTTGCGGCCGAGGACAGTGGTCCAGCGCTCGGAAAGAACCACACCCCCCAGCGTCAGCAAGCCACCGACCAGGTGATACATCGCCAGCTGTTCCTTCAGCACCACCGCTGCAATCAGTGCGGTGATCAGCGGCAGCAGGTTGAAGAACAGCGTGGTCCGGCTCGGCCCCAGGCGCTGCACGGCCTGCATCCACGCCAGCGGCGCGAGCATCGAGGCCAGCAGGCACGCGTAGAGCACCAGTGGAATGTTCTGCAGGGTCAGGCCGGTCTTCGGTGAAACGGCATACAGCGGAAACAGCACCACCACCGCCACCAGCACCTGCAAATACAGCAACACCAGTGGCGGCAGGCGCAGTTGCCATTTTTTCAGCAGGGTGCTGTAGATCGCGTAGGCGAGGGTGGCGATCAGCATCATCGCGTCACCCAGGTTAACGCCGTGTTGTAGCAGTGCGCCGAGGCTGCCGGACGACACCACCACCAGCACACCCGCGAATGACAGCACCGCACCGACCAATGCGCCGGCAGTCAGGCGCTGGCCGAGGCTGATGATCGCCATGGCCAGCGACATCAACGGCATCAGTGACAGGATGATGCCCATGTTGGTGGCGCTGGTCAGGGTCGCGGCGAAGTAGGCCAGGCTCTGGTAGACCGCCATGCCGAGCACGCCGAGGATGAAGATCCTGCCCAGATTCGGGCGGATCTGCGGCCAGTGCGCGATCACCTTTTTCAGCATGAACGGCGTGAACAGCAGGCCGGCGAGCAACCAGCGGTAGAAGCCGATCTCGGCGGGGAAAATTGCACCGACCGCGAGCTTGTTGATCACGGTGTTGCCGGCCCAGATGAAAATCGCCAGCAGGGGAAACGCGTATTGCATGGGAAGAGAAACCAGTACGTTGATGAACGCTGATTATCCTCTGTCTGGATACAGGCCTATACTGCGAACCGGACAACCCGCCCCTGATTCCGGACAGCATGAACAGTAAGCACATCGACCTGCTGGATTTCAGCGAACTGCCGTCGGCGGTGTATTTCCGCTATGCCGACTTCAACGCTCATGAATACGCCGCACCGCACCGCCATCCGTGGGGCACGCTGGAGTACGCGGCCCACGGTGTGCTGCACATGGATGTCGACGGCAACCGCTTCATGTCGCCGCCACAATACGCAGTGTGGGTGCCGCCGCAGGTCGAGCACAGTTTCTACAGCCATCAGCCGGTCAACTATCGGGCGGTGTGTCTGGCGCCGGAGGTGTGTTCCGACTTGCCGGCGCAGGCCTGCACCCTGGCAATCAGCGACATCCTCAAGGCGATTCTCAAGGACTTCGCCGCCCGTGATGTGAAGATCCCCGCGTTCGAGGCCGACCAGAGACTGGCTCAGGTACTGGTGGATCAGCTGCGTCAGGCGCCGGTTCACCAATGCTATTTGCCTTACGCCAGCAGCCCCGGCTTGCTGACCATCCTCGAAACCCTGCAGGCCGAGCCCGGCAACAACCAGCCGCTGGCGCACTGGGCGGCGCAGGTGCATGTCAGCGAACGCACCCTGGCCCGGCAATTTGTGCGGGAGTTGGGAATGAGTTTCGGCGAATGGCGCCAGCGGCTGCGTTATCTGGCGGCAATCGAGGCGCTGGAGTCGGCGCGCAGCGTGCAGGAAATCGCCTTCGATCTCGGTTACAGCAGCGGCTCGGCCTTCATCGCCATGTTCGCCCGGCAGGCCGGATGTACCCCGGAGCAATACCGGCGCAGTCACCTGGAGAGCAGGAAGGTGTAACAAGCTTTGACTACACTCAGCCGGAGGCCGTATCCATCGATGCGGCGACAAGGAGAAAACTCCATGAAGATGCTGCGTGTCCCTTTGTTGATGATCGGTCTGCTGCTGTGCTCCCAGGGTTTCGCCGCCACGGCGCAACAGAACAAAATGACCACCTGCAACGCCGACGCCACGGCCAAGAGCCTCAAGGGCGACGAGCGCAAAGCCTTCATGAGCACTTGCCTCAAGGCCGCCCCGGCCGCCAATGACGCCAAGACCCTGACCCCGCAGCAGGAAAAGATGAAGACCTGCAATGCCGACGCCAAGACCAAGGCCCTGACCGGCGACGCGCGCAAGGCGTTCATGAGTGATTGCCTGAAGAAAAAATAAACGCCGGAGCATTGTGGTGAGTGTGCTGGCCCTTTCGCGAGCAAGCTCGCTCCCACACCGGATTCGTGAGCAATGCAGTACAACTGTGGGAGCGAGCTTGCTCGCGAAGAGGCTGCTCGGGGCAGCGGCAATCTCAAACCCTGCATATCCCTAGTGCTCGCCTCGGATCGCTGGCAGACTGCCAATCCTTTTACGCCGTTCGTTTTGAGGCTGTATGCCAACGTTTTCTGAGCGTCATGTAGTGTTCTGGGTCAGTTGCATCATCATTTTCGGCGGCCTGTTGCTGGTGTTGCCGTTGCGATTGTTGCCCAGTCTGTTGGCAGGATTGCTGGTGTACGAGCTGGTCAACATGCTCACCCCGCAACTGCAACGGCTGATCGAAGGCCGGCGTGCGCGCTGGCTGGCGGTGGCGCTGCTGGGCACGCTGGTGGTGAGTGTGCTGACGCTGATCTTTGCCGGCGCCATCAGTTTCCTGCTGCATGAAGCGGAAAACCCTGGCGCTTCTCTCGACAAATTCATGGGTGTGGTTGACCGTGCGCGCGGGCAGTTGCCGCCGTTCATCGATGCCTATCTGCCGGCCAGCGCTGCCGAGTTCCGGGTGGCCATCGGTGAGTGGGCGAGCAAGCATTTGTCCGAACTGCAATTGGTGGGCAAGGACGCGGCGCACATGTTCGTGACGCTGCTGATCGGCATGGTGCTCGGCGCGATCATCGCCTTGCAGCGCGTACCGGACGTCACCAAGCGCAAACCGCTGGCGGCCGCACTGTTCGACCGTCTGCACCTGCTGGTTCAGGCGTTTCGCAACATCGTGTTCGCACAGATCAAGATTTCCCTGCTCAACACTTTCTTCACCGGGATCTTCCTGGCGGTGATCCTGCCGCTGTTCGGGATCAAGCTGCCGCTGACCAAGACCCTGATCGTGCTGACGTTCCTGCTGGGTCTGCTGCCGGTGATCGGCAACCTGATGTCGAACACGCTGATCACCATCGTCGGCCTGTCGCTGTCGATCTGGGTGGCGATTGCGGCGCTGGGCTACCTGATCTTTATCCACAAGCTGGAATACTTTCTCAACGCGCGCATCGTCGGCGGGCAGATCAGTGCCAAGTCCTGGGAGTTGCTGCTGGCGATGCTGGTGTTCGAGGCCGCGTTCGGCCTGCCGGGAGTGGTGGCAGGGCCGATCTATTACGCGTATCTGAAGAGTGAGTTGAAGCTGGGCGGGATGGTTTGATCCAGGCCTTGTAGCGTCTGAACCGGTCATTTCGCGAGCAAGCTCGCTCCCACAGGTTCAATTTGATCCTGTGGGAGCGAGCTTGCTCGCGATTGGCAGCGCCGCAGAAACTGGATCAGTTTACTGAGCCGTAACGTTTCATGGCTTCAATTGCCAGGCCGCTACCAATGCTGCCAAAGATATTCCCTTCGACATGCCGCGCGTTCGGCAGCATTGCCGAGACGCTATTGCGCAGCGCCGGGATACCGCTGGAACCGCCGGTGAAGAACACCGTATCGACCTGACCGACCGCCACGTTGGCGTCTGCCAGCAACTGGGTGACGCTGCCGCGCACGCGCTCGAGCTGCGATTCGATGGCCGACTCGAACAGTGCCCGGGTCAATTCAACGCTCAGACCCGGCTCGATGCGATCCAGCGCCACATGGCGGCTGTCGTTGTGGGTCAGCTGGATCTTGGTTTCTTCCACTTCCATCGCCAGCCAGTGCCCGGCGCGCTGTTCGATCAGCTTGAACAGACGGTCGATGCCGCCGGTGTCTTCGATGTCGTAGCGCATGCTGCCCAGGGCCAGGGTCGATTTCTGTGAGTACACCGAGTTGATGGTGTGCCAGGTCGCCAGGTTCATGTGATGACTGGTCGGCATGAACGCGCCGCTTTTCATGCGGCTGCCATAGCCGAACAGCGGCATCAGGCCTTGCAGGCTCAGTTGCTTGTCGAAGTCGGTTCCGCCGATGTGCACGCCGCCGGTGGCGAGGATGTCGTCGTGACGGTTATCCACACCGCGACGCTCGGGCGACAGGCGCACCAGCGAGAAGTCCGAAGTACCACCGCCGATGTCGACGATCAGTACCAGCTCTTCCTTTTCGATGGTCGACTCATAGTCGAACGCGGCGGCAATCGGCTCGTACTGGAAGGAAACGTCCTTGAAACCGAGCTTGCGCGCCACTTCCACCAGGGTGTCTTCGGCTTCCTGGTCGGCCAGCGGATCGTCGTCGACGAAGAACACCGGGCGGCCCAGAACAACCTGCTCGAACTCACGACCGGCGGCAGTTTCGGCGCGGCTCTTGAGCTGGCCGATGAACAGCCCGAGCAAGTCCTTGAACGGCATCGCCGTGCCGAGGACGCTGGTGTCGTGCTTGATCAGCTTGGAACCGAGCAGGCTCTTGAGCGAGCGCATCAGCCGGCCTTCGTAGCCTTCCAGGTATTCGTGCAGCGCCAGACGGCCGTAAACCGGGCGACGTTCTTCGATGTTGAAGAAGACCACCGACGGTAGGGTGATCTTGTCGTCTTCCAGCGCGATCATCGTTTCCACGCCGGGGCGCAGCCAGCCGACGGTGGAGTTGGACGTGCCGAAGTCGATGCCGCAGGCACGGGCTGGAGAGGCGTCTTTCATGGTCTTTCGGTTCCGGTCAAAAAAACGGCCGCGCAGTGTATGCCAGTGCGCGACAGATTCGAAGGCCGGTCATCTGCTATTTAGCGACTAAGCTTGCTTGAAAGTCGGCGCTTTGCCCCAAACTTGCTGGCATGGGCCGGCAGGCACACCGGCGGTCGCAAGAACCGCTGTCCACTGCCGATAAACTTCTGCTGCGCCACCCGGTCACAAACTTGAGATCGGTCAACCCGGCACGCGCAAATCGGCGCATGCTGGCAACGGCGCGAAATCGTTAACGGATGGTGATTCCTTCGATGGACTTCAAAGACTATTACAAGATACTCGGCGTGGAGCCGACGGCGGACGACAAGGCAATCAAGGCTGCCTATCGCAAGCTGGCGCGCAAATACCACCCCGATGTCAGCAAGGAAAAGGACGCCGAGGCCAAGTTCAAGGATGCCTCGGAAGCCTATGAAGCGCTGAAAAGCGCCGACAAGCGCGCCGAATACGACGACCTGCGCCGCTACGGCCAGCACGGGCAGCCGTTCCAGGGCCCGCCGGGCTGGCAGAGCCGTGGCGGTTTCGGCGGCGGTGGCGACACCGGCGACTTCTCGGACTTCTTCAGTTCGATCTTCGGCAATCGCGGCCCCGGTTTCGGTGGCGGCGCTGGCCGGCAATCCCGCAGCGCCGGACGGCGAGGGCAAGACGTGGAACTGGAACTGCCGATCTTTCTGGAAGAGACGCTTTCGAACGAATCGAAAAAGATCAGCTTCCAGGTGCCGCAATACAACGGCTCGGGCCAGCACGTCAGCAACACCAGCAAGAGCCTGAACGTGAAAATTCCGGCGGGCGTGACCGACGGCGAGCGCATCCGCCTCAAGGGCCAGGGCGCACCGGGCATCGGTGGCGGCGCCAATGGCGATCTGTACCTGACCATCCGTTTCGCGCCACACCCGAAATTCGATGTCGAAGGCGAAAACCTGATCATCACCTTGCCGCTCGCACCGTGGGAACTGGCGCTGGGCGCCGAAGTGGCCGTGCCGACCCTGACCGGCAAGATCAACCTCAAGGTCCCGGCCGGCAGCCAGAACGGCCAGCGCATGCGCGCCAAGGGCCACGGTCTGCAGAACAAGGCCGGCGAACGCGGTTATCTGTTCGTCCAGCTCAAGGCCGTGATGCCCAAAGCCAACGGCGATGACGTCAAGGCGCTGTGGCAGGAACTGGCGAAGAAAGCCGCCTTCAACCCGCGCGAGAACTTCTGATACTGACGACGGAGTAGCCCATCATGAGCAGCCCCCTGATCGTTCAACTGGACATGGCAGAATTCTGTGAGGCGGCCGAGTTGTCGGACGTCTACGTGATCGAAATCGTCGAACACGGCATCCTCGAACCTCAGGGCACGCAGCCCAGGGAATGGCGCTTCACCGACTACGAACTGGCCCTGGCCAAACGCGCCGCCAAACTGCGGCGCGACCTTGACCTGGAATGGGAAGGCGTCGCCCTGGCGCTCGACCTGCTGGAAGAGGTCAAGGAGCTGCGGGCCGAGAACCGCATGCTCCGTCAGCGGCTGGGGCGGCTGGTGGTCGAGTAGCGCTCAGGCCTGTCTGGGCAGCATCACGCTGAACAGCGTTCCTTCGGCTTCGCTTGAGCTGACTTCGATGGTTCCGCCGTGGGCGGTCACCACTTCCTTGACGATAAACAGGCCCAGCCCGAGGCTGGTCGAGGCCTGACCGAGCTCTTCATTGGAGCTACGCACCAAGGGGTCGAAAATCGTGCCGATGGCTTCTTCGGAAATCGGCTCGCCATGGTTGTGCACCGTCAGGCTCACGACATCGCCTTCACCTTTCAGCGTCACGATCAGATCCCGCGGGTGAGTCCCGTACTGCAAGGCGTTGCCGATCAGGTTTTGCAGCAGTTGTGCCAGTCGACCGGAGTCCCAGACACCCCGCGTATCGCCTTCGATGATCAGCGTCGGATCGCTTTGCGGGTTGCCGGCACAGGCTTCGGCAATCGCTGCCCGCGCCGCATCGGCCAAGTCCATCGGCGCGGGCTCTATCGGCAGGCTCTTGCCCAGGCGACTGCGCACCAGTTCCAGCAGATCGCTGACCATCGCCGCCATGTGCCGCGCACCTTGCTTGATGCTCAACGCACAGCTCAGCGCATCGCCCTCCAGAGCTGTTTTGCGCATCAGCAACTCAGTAGACATGCTGACCGCTTGCAGCGGTGCGCGCAGGTCGTGACCGAGGATCGCGAGGAAAATGTCGCGCGAGCGGTTGACCTGCTCGGCGTAGGCGGCGGTCGACTCGGCGAGGGCTTCATCGATGGCTTCGTTGAAACGGATCATGTCCTGGAAGTACGCCATGTCCGGGGTTTCCAGACTGTTGGCCCAGAGGCGGATCACGCAGGCGCGCAGATGGCGGAATTCCGATGTCATCTGCACCAGGTCGAAGCCCACGGCATGGCGCAACTCACCGTGGCTGGCACCGGCCTCATCCAGGCTCGGGGTTTTCTCCGGGCCTTCGCCCTTGGCCTTGGCGATTTGTTCGCGGGCGGTTTGTGTGGTGTCCATGTCCCGCGCGGCGGCCAGCAGGATGGCCTTGGCATGGTCGCGCAGTGCCGCCTGATCCATGGTGTCGGCCGCCGGGCTGATGGTCCTGGCGAACTGTTCCCACTCCTCGACGATGTGATCCGCGTGTTGCCTGATGAATTCGGATAAACGCATGACCGGGTTCCTGGAAATTCAAGGCGGGGCGTTCGAATATTAGACCGTTTGCGCGGGAATGAAAGCGCCGCTCCAGCCTGAAACTTCCACTGACAAGCTGCCCCGTTGCGATATTTATGTACCGCAGCCACGGAGGTTGGTCATGGTCTGCTTTTGCTCCATTTGAAGGAGTGAAACCATGTCCGAAATCCCTGCCGCTTCATCTTCCCCGGACCCCGTTGCAGCGCCGAGCGCCTTTGTAACGCAAAGTCTGCACGCCGACCTGCTGCAGCGGTCCAGTCCCGGATGGCTGATCGATGCTTCGCAGCGCCAGCGTGAGGCGTTGAAGCATACTGATGTCGCCACACCGGACTGGTACAGGCACGCATCCCGCGATCAACGCAAAGCCGTGGGCGATGCCTTGACCGCCAGCCTCGCCGCTCAGGCACGGCTGGACAATGCCATGTCGGATTTTCAGGACATCGATCGCTTCGCAGCGCCCTTGCTGACCCAGGCCCTGAAGGACCGGTTCAACGTGACCCTCGACGTCAACAAGACCTGGCTGGTGCTGAACAAACCGGTGGAGGTGGGGATTTTCGCCATCGAAATCGATTCTTTCCAGGTCCTGAAACTGCCTTTGCTGCAAGCAGCGCTGCACAATTTCGAAGCCCGCGAATGTAAGGGCGGGGCCTTTCATCGAACTTCGGGATTTCGCATTGAAACCTCGAAACCGGGCACCCTGGAACCGTTAACCACCCGTTTGACAGTCGAGCAGTTCACCGGACTGTGCCGTTCGCTGGACATCGGAGCGAAGTATCAGGATTACCTTAAGGCGTTTCTGTACCCCAAGGATGCGGTGGCCAGGAATGTGCTGCGCGACAAGTTCATCGACGCCCACAAGACTGCTTTGCGGGCAGCGGCCGAAGTGGCGCTGCTCACGGGCGATATCGGGCGCGAAGACTACGCCTCGATTCGCTCGATCCTCAATGGCGAGCTTGCGCCGCGCCAGGGCAAGCGACAGATCTGGTTCTGCGATCTGGGCCTGATGGGGCGGCGCATGACCGGCTGTGTGTTGTTCGCGATCTGCGAGAAGTACCGCTACAGCGACGACTCGATCCTGTATATCCCGGGCGATCCTTATCACCCGCTCAAGCGTTACAAGGGCCAGGAAATCGAAGCGATGTTCAAGCAGCGCTTCACTGCGCGCGATGCCACGCAGGCTCATCCGGCGGACCCGAATGCGTATCAGCGGTTCTTCAGTCAGTTCGTGGCCTATGCCGACCGGTCTTACTATTTCAGTCAGTTCACCGATGACAAGCCAGGCCGAACGGCCTTACAAAGATTGACGCCCTACGCTCCACTGCTTAATGAGGCTTTCAAGGCCATCAACCCGATCAGCGGGACGTTTGTCGGCATCCGCGAGTTGCCGCCTGCGCCTGCCGTCGAGCAGGTCCCGAATCCTGATCCGTATCTGAATCCCGTGGACTTGTCGCGCAAGGGCCACGGGATCTGGGCGGACAATGTCGACCTGTGGGAATACCTGTTCGATCAGCATCGCGATCGACTGATCGCCGATGCCCGTAGCCACGCCGTAGCCACCGCGGATGTCGATGCCAGGGTGCGCTCGGAAAAACTCGCCGGGTTGCTCAATCTCGGAATGCTGGTGCTGACCGGTGTTTCGATGTTCGTGCCGGTGCTGGGGGAATTGATGATGGGGGTGATGGCCGGGCAACTGCTCGACGAAACCTTTGAAGGTGCCATCGAATGGAGTGAGGGCGATCGCAAGGCCGCGAAGGCGCATCTGATCGATGTCGCGCAGAACCTGGCATTGATCGCTCTGATGTCAGGTGGCGGTAAAGCGTTCGCCAGGCTGACGACTGCCAGGCCGGTGCCGGCCATCGAGAACCTGCATCAGGTGCAGATGCCCGATGGCACCACCCGCTTGTGGAAGCCTGACCTGAGCGCTTACGAGAGTCCGGTGAAACTGGACTCGCGCGCAGCGCCCAATGCGCTGGGGCAATACGAAGTCGGGCAGGACAAATACATTCAGCTTGACGGCAAGACGTATCGGCAGACTTATGACGAGTCGCTCAAAGCGTGGCGTATCAGCCATCCAAGTGATCCGCAGGCCTATCAGCCGCCGTTGGCGCACAACGGCGCCGGCGCCTGGCGACACACGCTTGAGCGCCCGCAGCGCTGGGATCGACTGAAACTGCTCAGGCGGATCGGCCACAGTACTGACGCCTTCGCCGACGAACAGTTGCTGATCCTTGGCGACGTGGCCGGTGTCAGCGATGAAGCCGTGCGCAAAATGCACCTGGACAACGCCTTGCCTCCCCCGGAGCTGGCGGACGCCATGAGACTTTTCCGCGCCGAACGGGATGCCGGACTGATCGTCGAACAGGTGGCCGGTACGCAACCCATCGACGAGCGATACCTGCAGGTTTTGCCCTTGCTGCCCGAGATGCCACGCTGGCCGTGGGGGCGGCAGTTGCAGGTCTACGAGTCTCCTGATTTGTCGGGTAGTGCGCTGCGTTACGGGACACGGCGCGGTGGCAGGGCGCCCATCCGGATCAGCCGGGCCGAGGTGCTGAGCGGTGGGTTGCCGGCGCGGATTCTGGCCTCACTGGATGAGGCCGAAGTGGTTGGATTACTCGGTGATGAGCCTGCACGGGTCGCCGCCGTGAGGCCGCTGGAACTGGCCCGGCAGATCGGCGATTTTGCCGACGCTCGCAAACCGGCGCTGCTCGAGAGCCTTTTACGGCCCGTCGATCCTGTTGCGCCACGGATCGCGAAATTGCAGCGAAGCCAGCCAGGCCTGACAGAGCGGGCCGCGCAGACTGTGTTGCATCAGGCGAATGCCGACGAACTCGCGCGGCTGGACAGTTCACCACGCGTTCCCCTGCATTTGCAGGAGCTCAGTCGCGAGTATGCCGGTGAAGGGCGCCTGACCCGGGCCATGGCCGGGCTGCACGGCGAAACCATGGCGTCGAACGATAGCGCCCGACTGGCGCTGCATGCATTGAGCAGACTACCTGGCTGGCCTGGCGATGTACGTCTGGAACTACGCGCAGGCGGTGTCGGCGGACCGCTGATCGATGCCATTGGCAGCGAGGCCGCGCCGCATCACAAATTCGTGGTCAGGAACGGTACGGCCTGGCAGGCCTTTGACGATCGTGCTGAAACACTCAACAGTATGCCCGCCAGAGGGGACAACTTTTACGCCTCGCTGATGCACGCGCTGCCCGATGAGGCTCGGCGCTCGATCGGATTGCCACAGGTGGGGCAAAGCAGGGAACTGCAACGCGCGATCATTGATTACGCACGCACTCATCGCACGGCGTGCGCGCAGGTGTTTCGACCCGCCGCCCGTTGGTTCAGGCCGCCTCGTCGCATGGCTTCCGGGCGGCTGGGGTATCCGGCCAGTGGTGAGAGCGCCGGGCTGGATCCGGTGTTGACCAGCCACGTCCAGGCGCTCTATCCCGGACTGAGTGACGCACAGGCCCGAGGTTTCATTCTCGAACAATGGCGCCTGGGCAAGACCGATCAACAGATCTTCCATCTGCTCAACAATCGCATGAGCGAATGGCGACAGCTTGAAACGACACTTGATCAATGGTCGATGTCACCGGACCTGCGCCAGCGAGAGTCCCGCGACGCAATCATGCACACGGCGCAAAGCATCAAGGATGGCTGGCGCAATGCACCGTTGGCGGGACACGATCCTGAAGCGGCGCGCCTCACCCTCATCAGTGATGCGCCATTGCCGCCACTGGCGGCAGATTTCGCCCACGTCCGCGAACTGACCCTGCGCGCGCCGGCGGTCGCCGAAACGCTCGCCGTGTTTCCCAATGTCGAGAGGCTGACACTGACCACGAGTACGGCGGAGTTCGAGAAGACGCTTGCGACGCTGAAGTCGCTGCGGCACATGACCCGTCTGAAACTTTCGACGCCGTTGACTGCGACTGTGGCGACGCGGCTTCGAGAGTTGAGCCGGCTTGAAGAGTTTGAGCTGCACTGTACCGGTGGCGGGATGAATCCAGTCGTACCGACGACCCTTGATGTCAGCGGCATGCGGCAGTTGCGCAGGCTCGAAGTCAACGCCCTGCAAATGGACCAATGGCCGCGCGGTGTGCTGGACCTGCCCCGGCTCGAGCGCTTGAACCTGCGCTCGACCGCCATCAACAGCCTGCCTGTGGACATCTATGAAGGGCACCAGCGCCTGTTGTCCGGTCTGTCTCTGGACTGGTCGAGGTTCACGCGACGAGTGTTCAAGCCGATCTACGAGTTTGTCCGCAGCCAACCCCGGCATCTGCTCGATCTGGACGAAATGGTTGCCGATTACTGTCGCGGCGAACTCAAGCGTTTCGTCCGCATGGAGTCCGGCCTGCTCGATGTCTTGAACAATGGTTTCAAAGCGCAATTTACCGATGCGATGAGCCGGTTTGCGGCCATCGAAACCCTGAGCGAGCAGTTCAACGAACTCAATCGGTTGCAGGAGTGGGTGGGGTCCGAGCCGACCGTGTTCAACGGCGGAACAGCACGCTCGGAAGTGGCTGAAGCGCTGATGAGCAGTTGGCGCAGCGGGTTGCTTCAGCGCTATGGCACACGCACTGAAAGCGTGTTTTACAACCTGTATGTCAGTTTTCCCAACGACGCCTCGGTGCTGGATATCGCCGGTTCGCCGATGGAGAGTCTGCCAACCTTATCTCCTGAAGGTTTCAACCATGTCCGCAACCTGTATCTGGCAGGGTTAAAGGCCCCGCTGGAGCAAATGCGCGGTTTTCTCCGTACTTTCCAGCACCTCGATACGCTGGATCTGAGCGATTGCAATCTGTCTGCGTTGCCGCTGGAGCCAGGTGATCTGCCGACGCTGGAAACCCTGAACCTGCATGACAATCCGTTGAGCAATATTGATGTGCGCGGCATGAACCGACTGAGGGCGCTCGACCTGAGCAAGACTGCCATTGATCAATGGCCGACCGGTGCCGAGACGCTGCCCGAGCTGACCTGGCTGGATCTCAGTGACAGCCGCCTGACGTCGTTACCGCAGGCGTTGCTGTCTCGTGATCAGCTGTTGCTCGACACCAGCCTGACCGACACTCCGCTGAGTCCGCAGGCGCGTGCCGATCTCGCTGCTGCCCGGTCGCGGATCGAGGACAGCCATGGCCTGGTCGCCGGCTCGCTGCAACGCTTTGCACTGGAAGAGCCGCGTCACCGGACACCGCCCATGGAAAGCGGCTCGGTGGTTGCTCGGCGCCTGTTGCCGCTGCCACCGTTGCCGACGGGCGAAGGTCCGGTAACGTGGGAAGCGCCTTTGCGGCGGCTGCGCCCGGATTACGACGCCGCCCGTGCGCAGACGTCCATTGAACAGATGCGGGACGCCGGCCTGGTCGATACACAGATCAGTGCCCGGATCGCGCAATGGGAGCAGTCATTCGAGTCGCTCACCCGGCGCCTGAACGACTGGCTGTTCACCCATGAAACCCGGGGCACGCACTGGGTCGTATCGTCGCGCAGCCGCCAGCTCGCCGCGCAGCGCATCATCAGGTGCTGGCGCGAAGGTTCGATTGACTGGAACGGCGTGGCAGATCACGAATTGAGCCTCGACGGTCTACAGGTGGGTAATCTGCCTGAGCTGGGCGAATCAATGCCTGCGGTGAGCAATCTGAATCTGTCCGGGGTCAAGCTCACCACAAGTGGTTCGAACGGTTTTCTCGGGGCATTTACGCAGCTGCGTCGGCTCAGTCTCAGCGGCAACCATCTGTTGGCAATTCCTGAACCTGTTGCGCAGATGCGCTTGCTGGAACGGCTTGAGTTGTCGTCCACGGGCCTGGCGCAATCCACACCCATGTATCCGATCCTTCAGGGGCTGGAGCAATTGCGCTGGCTGGATCTGAGCCATAACAGCCTGTACACGTTCGATGTCACTGGCCTCGGGCGGCTGGAACGGCTGGACCTGCGTGACAATCTGCTGGCTGCCTGGCCTGACGGTGTATTGCATTTGCCGAATCTGCAAGCGGTCGATCTGAGCAGCAACGAAATCGCGTCGATTCCTTCCGAGCTGTATGACGGCACTCATACCGCGCTGATCGCGAGCAGCAACCTGTCGGAGAATTACGAAATATCGCAGCAAAGCCTTGTCCGGTTGCGAGCGTACGCCGATACCCAGGGACGCCATGAGGTGCTGGGCATTACCTATGCCGACATCGACCGGATGATCGATGACATGGATAGCACCACTGAAAGCGACGGTGAGGGTGCGGGGCTCGAGAGCGAGCCGGAGCCGGATGAAGTTCTTTTGACGCCTGCTCAAGGCATCCTCGAACAACAGGCCGCTCCGTGGATGGAAAGCGTTGCCCAGGAGGATGTCGCGTCATATCGGATGATGTGGCAGCGATTGGCTGGCGAACCCGACAACGCTGCGTTCTTCCATCTGTTGTCGCGGATGCCGGATACCGAAGAGTTCCGGGTTTTTCGTGCCGACCTGACCCGGCGAGTATGGAAAATCGTCGAGACGATCGATGGCAGCCAGGAGCTGCGCGACACGGTATTTTCCATGGCGACCACTCACTCCACCTGTGTCGACGGGCGAACCCTGGCGTTCAGTGAAATCGAGGTCAAGGTGTTCGAGTACAACGCCTTGCGCCATTTGCAGCCCGGCCTTGCGGAAAAGGGACGCGCCTTGCTCGACTTGTCACGGCAGCTGTTCCGTCTGGGCGAGGTGGAAAAACTCGCCGCCCGCAGCATGGACCGTCATGCCGATCCGGCGGAGGTGCGTCTGCAGTATCGAATCGGCCTGACCTCGGGCTGGGAGGATGGATTGCAGCTCCCGGGTCAGCCCGGCCAGATGCGGTTCGCCCGGCCGATCAGGGGCGAAGAGCTGGCAGCCGCGCGTGCTGCGGTGGTGAAGGCCGAGAAAAGCGTGCGGTTCTATGAGGACCTGATCAGCCGCGAATACTGGGTGCAATACCTGAACGAGAAATATCCGGAGGCGTTCGCCGCGCTTGGCCGCCATGCCGATGAGCAACTCGAAAGCCTGGAAGGTGAACACGAAGACGTGAGCAGCACGGCCTATCGGGAGGCGGTGCAGATGCTTGAGGTCGAGCGCAGCATTGAGCGCAATACGAAACTGATCGAGTTGTCGCACCTTGAGACCGGCGAACCGATGCCCACCGCCACCGAGGGCACTTCGCAAGACCTGATGAACGCTTCCGCTCGATGATCACCACAGCCCTGGGCGTCGACTGTCTCGACGCCCAGGGCTTTGTCTCAGAACAGGAAGTAACGCTGCGCCATCGGCAGGGTTTCGGCCGGTTCACACCAGAGCAATACGCCGTCGGCCTTGACCTGATAGGTCTGTGGGTCGACGTCGATGTTGGGCAGGTAATCGTTGTGGATCAGGTCGGTTTTCTGCACGTCGCGACAACCTTTGACCACGGCGATTTTCTTCTTCAGGCCCAATGCATCGGGCAGTCCCGCCTCCTGCGCGGCCTGGCTGATGAAGGTCAGGCTGGTGGCGTGCAGCGAGCCGCCGTAGCTGGCGAACATCGGGCGGTAGTGCACCGGTTGCGGGGTTGGAATCGAGGCATTGGCGTCGCCCATCAGGCTCGCGGCGATGGCGCCGCCCTTGAGGATCAGCGTCGGTTTCACGCCGAAGAACGCCGGGCGCCAGAGCACCAGATCGGCCCATTTGCCGACTTCCACCGAACCCACTTCGTGGCTGATGCCGTGGGTGATCGCCGGGTTGATCGTGTACTTGGCGATGTAGCGCTTGGCGCGGAAGTTGTCGTTGCCTTCGCCGTCCTGCGCGAGCGGGCCGCGCTGTTTTTTCATCTTGTCGGCGGTCTGCCAGGTACGCGTGATGACTTCGCCGACGCGGCCCATGGCCTGGCTGTCGGAGCTGATCATCGAGAACGCGCCGAGGTCGTGGAGGATGTCTTCGGCGGCAATCGTTTCGCGGCGGATGCGGCTTTCGGCGAACGCCACGTCTTCGGCAATGCTCGGGTCGAGGTGGTGGCAGACCATCAGCATGTCGAGGTGTTCGTCGATGGTGTTGCGGGTGAACGGCCGGGTCGGGTTGGTCGAACTCGGCAGCACGTTGGCGAAACCGCAGGCCTTGATGATGTCCGGCGCATGGCCGCCGCCGGCACCTTCGGTGTGATAGGTGTGGATGGTGCGACCCTTGAACGCGCCGAGGGTGGTTTCGACGAAACCGGATTCGTTGAGGGTGTCGGTGTGGATCGCCACCTGCACGTCGTACTGGTCGGCGACGCTCAGGCAGTTGTCGATGCTCGCCGGGGTGGTGCCCCAGTCTTCGTGCAGCTTGAGGCCGATGGCGCCGGCCTTGACCTGTTCGATCAACGGCTCCGGCAGGCTGGCGTTGCCCTTGCCGGTGAGGCCGATGTTCATCGGGAACGCATCCGCTGCCTGGAGCATCCGCGCCAGGTGCCACGGGCCGGAAGTGCAGGTGGTGGCGTTGGTGCCGGTGGCCGGGCCGGTGCCGCCGCCGATCATGGTGGTGACGCCGCTCATCAGCGCTTCTTCGATCTGCTGCGGGCAGATGAAGTGGATGTGGGTGTCGATGCCGCCGGCGGTGAGGATCATGCCTTCGCCGGCGATCACTTCGCTGCTGGCGCCGATGGCGATGGTCACGCCGGGCTGCACGTCCGGGTTGCCGGCCTTGCCGATCGCGGCGATGCGCCCGTCCTTGAGGCCGACGTCGGCCTTGACGATGCCCCAGTGGTCGATGATCAACGCGTTGGTGATGACGGTGTCGACCACTTCGGCCGCCAGCAACTGGCTCTGGCCCTGGCCATCGCGGATCACTTTGCCGCCGCCGAATTTCACTTCTTCGCCGTAGGTGGTGAAGTCCTGCTCGACCTCGATCCACAGCTCGGTGTCGGCCAGGCGCACCTTGTCGCCGACGGTGGGGCCGAACATGTCGGCGTAGGCTTGTCTCGAGATTTTCATGCGCATGCCTTGAGATTCAATTGTTTTTGAGACTGTTCGCTTCGCTCACAGATTCGCGAGCAAGCTCGCTCCCACAGAGGGAATGCGATCACCTGTGGGAGCGAGCTTGCTCGCGAAGGGGCCTGCGCAAACGGTATAAATTCAGAGGTCACCCATGACCCGCCCGGCAAACCCGAACACTCGGCGATGCCCGGCGTATTCCACCAGTTCCACCTCGCGGCTTTGTCCCGGCTCGAAGCGCACGGCGGTGCCCGCCGGGATGTTCAGGCGCATGCCACGGCTGGCGGCGCGGTCGAAGGTCAGGGCGTCGTTGGTTTCGAAAAAATGGTAGTGCGAACCGACCTGGATCGGCCGGTCGCCGCTGTTCGCCACTTTCAGGCTGACCGTGCGACGACCGACGTTGAGTTCGATGTCGCCGGGCTGGATCCGGTATTCGCCGGGAATCATCAGTTCGCTCCTTGCAGGACTTTGTAATAGAGGGCCGTCGGGCGATAGGTGCCGTTCGGGTCGCAGGCGTAATCGGGGATTTCCCCGGCGCGGGTGTAACCCAGGGCCTTGTAGAAATCTTCGGCGGGGGAGCCGGCCTCGGTGTCGAGGTAAAGCATGCCGCGCTTGTACTGGCGGGCCGTCAGTTCCAGCGCTTGCATCAACTGCTGGCCGAGGCCGCGCCGCCGGGCGTGTTCGCGCACCAACAGCTTCTGCACCTCGGCACGGTTCAGGCCGTTGGCCTTCTGGCACAGGCTCAACTGGACGCTGGCCTGCACTTGTTCATCCTTGACCACCACCCACAGCAAGACGTTGCCTTTGTTCAGGTTGTCCTGCACGTCGTCGAAATAGGCGCGGGCCTGAGCGGCATCGAGGTCGGCCATGAAGCCGACGCTGGCGCCATAACCAACGGCGTCGAGCAGCAGGTCGATCAGGCCCTGACGATAGTGCGCAAAACTTTCCGCATTGACGCGTCGCAGTTGGGCGGGGTTCATCGTTATCACTCCTTGTTGGCGGGCGGTGGCTCCGCGCCAGGATTGAGGGTCAGTTGCATGAAGGTCAGGTCGAGCCAACGGCCGAACTTGGTGCCGACTTGCGGCATCTGCCCGGTGGTGATGAAACCGGCGCGTTCGTGCAGGCGGATCGACGCGGCGTTGCCGCTCTCGATGGCGGCGACCATGATGTGTTTGCCGCAGGTTTTCGCGCGTGCGATCAGCGCGGTCATCAGTTGCGGGCCGAGGCCGTTGCCACGCTGGTCGCTGCGCACGTAGACCGAGTGCTCGACCGTGTGGCGGAAACCGTCGAATGGCCGCCAGTCACCGAACGAAGCGTAGCCGAGGGTGGCGTTGTCGGCGTCGACGATCACCAGGATCGGATAACCCTGGGCCTGACGCGCGCTGAACCATGCCTGACGGTTGCCGAGGTCGACGGCGGATTCATTCCAGATCGCCGTGGTGTTGAGCACGGCGTCGTTGTAGATGTCGCGGATCGCCGGCAGGTCGGCGTGCAGTGCATCGCGGATGGTGTAAGTCATGGCGCGGCCTCAGACGATCGGTTGGTGGACGGTGACCAGTTTGGTGCCGTCGGGAAACGTCGCTTCGACCTGGATCTCCGGGATCATTTCCGGGATGCCTTCCATCACTTGATCGCGGGTCAGCAGGGTCGTGCCGTAATGCATCAGTTCGGCCACGGTCTGGCCGTCACGGGCGCCTTCAAGCAGCGCCGCCGAGATATAGGCCATGGCTTCCGGGTAGTTGAGCTTCACGCCACGGGCCAGTCGCCGCTCGGCAACGAGGCCGGCGGTGAAGATCAGCAGCTTGTCTTTTTCGCGTGGGGTCAGGTCCATCGTTTGAAATCCATTGTCGGCAGTTGAAGAAAATCAGGTATTCCAGATTCGGGGAGGCAAGGCTTCGCGGCCAAGCAACGCAGGCCTGAGCAATCGCCACAGATCGATCAGCCACGCTCGCGCCAGCAACGCTTCGCTGGCCAGGCAACGGGCGACCAAAAGACCGGGCAACTGCGTCAGATCCCCGCGCACGTCGTGGCCCAGCGAGCGGCAGCGCTCCAGCAGTTCGGCATCGATCTCGCCGGTCACCAGCAACGTCGCGAACACCGGATTGCCATCCAGCCCGATCGGCGAATCAAGCAAACCGTCGGCGCCGACGATGCGCTGGCGTTCGTGCCAAAGCAGTCGGCCATCGCGGCGAATATCCAGATGCGCCTGAAAATGCCCAAGATCGAAACGCTCGCCACTGGCCGGACGACCCAGCGCTATCACGTCCCAGTAGAACAGGCGCGCATCGCCTTCAAGATCGATCGAGGTCGCAAGTTCCGCCTGGGCGGCGCTGTAGACGATGGTTTCCTGGGGCAGCCATTCCAGTGTCGCGCCATCAGCAATATGCAGCTTCAGCGACTGATAGGCGGGGCCTGCCGCGCGATACCACTTGGCCGCGCCGGGGCTGGTGATCTGCGCCCAGGCGCCTTGTTCGACGCGGGCGCTGATGTCGAGCCGGTCACCGCCGGCAATCCCGCCCGGCGGGTGGACGACGATGTGCTGGCAGACCTCGGGCCCTTCGGCGTACAGATGCTTTTGCACCCGCAACGGGCCTAAGTGCCGGCGTCGGGTCGGCCGCGTGCAATCGCCGAAGCGGGCATAGGCCAGCTCCAGCTCGGCGTGCCAGCTCGGGGTAAACAGGGCAGTCGCAACAGGTAAGTTCATGTTTTCTGATTATCGTTAGGACGCTACAGATTAGACCGTAACCTCAAATAGTCACCAGCCCGCGTACACCTTCGGCTTCCATATTCTCGCCCCGGCCCTGCTGCACGATCTCGCCCCGGGACATCACCAGGTACTGATCGGCCAGTTCGGCGGCGAAATCGTAGAACTGCTCCACCAGCAGAATCGCCATGTCGCCACGGGCCGCGAGCTTCTTGATCACCGCGCCGATTTCCTTGATCACCGACGGCTGAATGCCCTCGGTTGGCTCGTCGAGGATCAGCAACCGTGGACGGCTGGCCAGCGCGCGGCCGATCGCGAGCTGCTGTTGCTGACCGCCGGACAGGTCGCCACCGCGCCGCTGTTTCATTTGCAGCAGCACCGGGAACAGCTCGTAGATGAACGCCGGAACCTCTTTGGCTTCGCTGCCGGGAAAGCGCGACAGGCCCATCAGCAGGTTCTCTTCCACGGTCAGCCGGCCGAAGATTTCCCGGCCCTGGGGCACGTAGGCGATACCGGCGTGCACCCGTTGATGCGGCTTGTACGTGGTGATCGGTTGGCCTTCCCAGTTCACCGCGCCTTCCTTGGCCGGCAGCAGGCCCATCAGGCATTTGAGCAACGTGGTCTTGCCCACGCCGTTGCGCCCGAGCAGGCAGGTCACTTCGCCGACCTTCACGTCAAAGCTCAGGCCGCGCAGGATGTGGCTACCGCCGTAGTACTGGTGCAGCTTGTCGACTTGCAGCATGTTCAAATTCTCCCCGGTGATCGTTCCCACGCTCTGCGTGGGAATGCATCTCGTGACGCTCCGCGTCACATAACGGCGGACGCGGAGCGTCCATGGCGGCGTTCCCACGCAGAGCGTGGGAACGATCTGATTTCCTCTTCAGCGGCCGAGATAGACTTCGATCACGCGCTCGTTGTCCTGCACCTGTTCCAGTGATCCTTCGGCCAGCACGCTGCCCTGATGCAGCACGGTGACGTGGTCGGCGATCGAGCCGACGAAGCCCATGTCGTGTTCCACCACCATCAGCGAATGCTTGCCCGCGAGCGACTTGAACAGTTCGGCGGTGAACTCGGTTTCGGCATCGGTCATGCCCGCCACCGGTTCGTCGAGCAGCAGCAGTTGCGGGTCCTGCATCAGCAACATGCCGATCTCCAGAAACTGTTTCTGCCCGTGGGACAGCAGCCCCGCCGGACGATTGACCGAGGAGGTCAGGCGAATGGTGTCGAGCACTTCGCTGATCCGGTCTTTCTGCTCGCCGCTCAACTTCGCCCGCAGGCTGGCCCACACCGACTTGTCGGTCTTCTGCGCCAGTTCCAGGTTCTCGAATACGCTCAGCGCTTCGAACACCGTCGGTTTCTGGAACTTGCGACCGATGCCGGCCTGGGCGGTCTGTACTTCGCTCATCTGCGTCAGGTCGAGGGTTTCGCCGAACCACGCCTTGCCGTGGCTCGGGCGGGTCTTGCCGGTGATGACGTCCATCAGCGTGGTCTTGCCCGCGCCGTTGGGGCCGATGATGCAGCGCAGTTCGCCGACGCCGATGTACAGGTTCAGATTGTTCAACGCCCGAAAGCCATCGAAGCTGACGCTGATGTCTTCCAGGGTCAGGATCGTGCCGTGACGGGTGTCGAGGCCCGGACCGACGCGTTGCCCGAGGCCGATCGAGTCGCGGCTGGTGCCTTCGTCCTTGTTGGGCTCCACCGGGAAAAAGGCCGGTTCCAGCATGAATTCAGCGCTCGCCGTGACTCTCATGATTCACCTCGTTTCTTCAGCAGACCGATCACGCCTTTGGGCAGGTACAACGTCACGACGATGAACAGCGCGCCGAGGAAGAACAGCCAGTATTCGGGGAAGGCCACGGTGAACCAGCTCTTCATGCCGTTGACCACGCCGGCGCCGAGCAGCGGGCCGATCAGGGTGCCGCGTCCGCCCAAGGCTACCCACACGGCGGCTTCGATCGAGTTGGTCGGCGACATTTCGCTCGGGTTGATGATCCCCACCTGCGGCACGTACAACGCACCGGCCAGACCACACAACACCGCGCTCAAGACCCAGACGAACAGCTTGAAACCGCGCGGGTCGTAGCCACAGAACATCAGGCGGTTTTCCGCATCGCGCAGTGCCGTCAGTACCCGGCCGAACTTGCTGCGGGCCAGGCGCCAGCCGATGAACAGACTCGCCACCAGCAGCAACACCGTTGCCAGAAACAGCACCGCGCGAGTGCCGGGTTCGGTGATGCCGAAACCGAGGATCGTGCGGAAATTGGTGAAGCCGTTGTTGCCGCCGAAGCCGGTCTCGTTGCGGAAAAACAGCAGCATCCCGGCGAAGGTCAGGGCCTGGGTCATGATCGAGAAATACACGCCCTTGATCCGCGAGCGGAAGGCGAAAAACCCGAACACCAGCGCCAGCAGTCCCGGTGCCAACACCACCAGGCACATTGCCCAGAGGAAGTTGCCGGTGCCGCTCCAGTACCACGGCAATTCGGTCCACGACAGGAAGGTCATGAACGCCGGCAGACCATCACCGGCAGCCTGACGCATCAGGTACATGCCCATCGCATAACCGCCAAGGGCGAAGAACAGACCGTGGCCCAGCGACAGCAGACCTGCGTAACCCCAGACCAGATCCAGTGCCAGGGCGACGATGGCGTAGCAGAGAATCTTGCCGACCAGTGTCAGGGTGTAAGCCGAGACATGCAGCGCACTGTCCGTCGGCAGCAGCGACAGCAGCGGCAGGGCGATCAGCAATGCGAGAACGACCGCGCCGATGGCGAGCGTGACTTTCGGGCCGGCCTTTTGTGTAGCCGTGACTAGTAGAGGCTGGTTCATCAGTCGATCACCCGTCCTTTCAGTGCGAAGAGGCCTTGCGGACGTTTCTGGATGAACAGAATGATCAGCGCGAGGATCAGGATCTTGCCGAGCACCGCACCGATCTGCGGTTCGAGAATCTTGTTGGCGATGCCCAGGCCGAACGCGGCGAACACGCTGCCGGCCAGTTGGCCGACGCCGCCGAGCACCACCACCAGGAACGAGTCGATGATGTAGCTCTGGCCCAGATCCGGGCCGACGTTGCCGATCTGGCTAAGGGCAACGCCACCGAGCCCGGCAATGCCCGAGCCGAGGCCGAAGGCGAGCATGTCGACACGCCCGGTGGGCACACCGCAGCAGGCGGCCATGTTGCGATTCTGGGTGACGGCGCGCACGTTCAGACCGAGGCGGGTCTTGTTCAGCAGCAGCCAGGTCAGCACCACTACGAACAATGCGAAGGCGATGATCACGATGCGGTTGTACGGCAGCACCAGATTCGGCAGCACCTGAATCCCGCCGGACAGCCATGCCGGGTTAGCCACTTCAACGTTTTGCGCACCGAACAGCAACCGGACAAGCTGGATCAGCATCAGGCTGATGCCCCAGGTCGCGAGCAGGGTTTCCAGCGGGCGACCGTAGAGGTGACGGATCACCGTGCGCTCCAGTGCCATGCCGATGGCGGCGGTGACGAAGAACGCCACGGGCAGCGCAATCAGTGGATAGAACTCGATGGCCTGCGGGGCGTAGCGCTGGAACATCAACTGCACGACGTAGGTCGAGTAGGCGCCGAGCATCAGCATTTCGCCGTGGGCCATGTTGATCACGCCGAGCAGGCCGAAGGTAATCGCCAGACCGAGTGCCGCGAGCAGCAGAATCGAACCGAGGGACATGCCGCTGAAGGCTTGGCCGAGCAGTTCGCCGACCAGCAGTTTGCGCTTGACCTGGGCGAGGCTGGTTTCGGCGGCGGTGCGCACATTGGCATCGGTTTCGACACCGGGTTCGAGCAAGCCTTCGAGGCGGGTGCGGGCCAGTGGATCGCCGGTTTCACCGAGCAGGCGCACGGCCGCGAGGCGCACCGCCGGGTCGGTGTCGACCAGTTGCAGGTTGGCCAGCGCCAGGCTCAGGGCGGCGTGGACGCTTTCGTCTTGTTCGCCAGCCAGTTGCTGGTCGAGGAATTTCAGCTGCGCCGGTTTGGCGCTTTTCTGCAATTGCTGCGCGGCGCTCAGACGGATTTTGGCGTCGACGGCGAGCAATTGGTGGCTGGCCAGTGCGGTGTCGATCAGACCCCGCAGGCGGTTGTTCAGGCGCACTGTCTTGGGTTGGCCGTCGACGGTCAGCTCGCCTTGTTGCAGGGCGTTGATCAGTTCGACACGGGCCGGATCGGGCTGCGCGGCCCAGGCTTCCAGCAGTTTGGCCTGTTGCATCGGGTTGGCGGCGACGAAGTCTTCGGCGTCCCCGGCATGGGCGGCCATCGGCAGCAAAAGTGCCAGGGCCAGGATCAAGCGGTAAAGGGCAGTGGGCATATGAAATGGCCTTGCGTAGTGATCGTTCCCACGCTCCGCGTGGGAATGCAGCCCGGGACGCTCCGCGTCCCAAAAGCGGACGCAGAGCGTCCATTGAGGCATTCCCACGCAGACGGTTCGACGCCTCGACGTGGGAACGATCAGGTTGAGCGGGTTAACTCAGTTGCTCTTCACCGCATAATCCGGCTTCTTGTCGTTACCCGGAATGAACGGGCTCCACGGCTGCGCACGAATCGGCCCTTCGGTCTGCCACACGACGTTGAACTGACCGTCGCTCTGGATCTCGCCGATCATCACCGGTTTGTGCAAATGGTGATTGGTCTTGTCCATGGTCAGGGTGTAGCCGGACGGTGCGGCGAAGGTCTGGCCGCCGAGGGCTTCGCGGACCTTGTCGACGTCAGTGGATTTGGCTTTCTCGGCCGCCTGCGCCCACATGTGGATGCCGACGTAAGTGGCTTCCATCGGGTCGTTGGTCACCGCTTTGTCGGCGCCCGGCAGGTTGTGTTTCTTCGCGTAGGCTTTCCAGTCATCGACGAACTTCTTGTTCACCGGGTTCTCCACCGACTCGAAGTAGTTCCACGCCGCGAGGTTGCCCACCAGCGGCTTGGTGTCGATGCCGCGCAGTTCTTCTTCGCCCACCGAGAACGCCACCACCGGTACGTCGGTGGCTTTCAGGCCCTGGTTGGCCAGCTCTTTGTAGAACGGCACGTTGGAGTCGCCGTTGACGGTGGAGATCACAGCGGTCTTGCCGCCGGCCGAGAATTTTTTGATGTTGGCGACGATGGTTTGATAGTCGCTGTGGCCGAACGGGGTGTAGACCTCTTCGATGTCCTTATCAGCGACGCCTTTGGAGTGCAGGAACGAACGCAGGATCTTGTTGGTGGTGCGCGGGTACACATAGTCGGTGCCGAGCAGGAAGAAACGCTTGGCGCTGCCGCCTTCTTCGCTCATCAGGTATTCAACCGCCGGGATCGCTTGCTGGTTTGGCGCGGCGCCGGTGTAGAACACGTTCGGCGACATCTCTTCACCTTCGTATTGCACCGGATAGAACAGCAGGCCGTTGAGTTCTTCGAACACCGGCAGCACCGATTTGCGCGACACCGAAGTCCAGCAACCGAACACCACCGCGACCTTGTCCTGGGTCAGTAACTGCCGACCCTTTTCCGCGAACAGCGGCCAGTTCGACGCCGGGTCGACCACCACCGGCTCCAGCATCTTGCCGTTCACCCCGCCCTTGGCGTTGATCTCGTCGATGGTCATCAACGCCATGTCCTTGAGCGACGTTTCGGAGATCGCCATGGTGCCGGACAACGAATGCAGAATTCCGACCTTGATGGTCTCGGCGGCCTGTACGGTCCAGGTCATGCCCATCGCGGCAATGGATGCCGTGAGTGTGAAAGCCTTGATCAAACTGCGACGCTTCATTGTGCGATCTCCATGAACGTTAAAGTTTTTTATGGTTGGCAGATGCGAACGACTGAAGGGGGTTTTGCAAGGGCTGTGCCCGGTCGGGTTTGGGCAGGGAAATGTCGGTTTAGAGCGGTCGCGCGCGAAGGCGGCGCACCATGAGGGGACGTGTTGCATGCAAAGGTGCAACGAGGTGCGCCAGATTGGGGCGCACCCGGAGGATTCAGCGGCGGCGCATCAGGCCGATGAAAAACAGGCCGCCGAGGGCTGCGGTGGCAACGCCGATGGGCAGGTCTTCCGGGGCAATCAGTGTGCGTGCGGCGACGTCCACCCAGACGAGGAAAACGCTGCCGAGCAACACGCACACCGGCAGCAGACGCCGATGCTCGGCACCGATCAGGCGCCGGGCAATGTGCGGCACCATCAGCCCGACAAAACCGATGGAGCCGCTGATCGATACCAGCACCCCGGTCATCAGCGAAGCGATCACGAACACCCTCAGACGCACCGCCCGGGCATTCAGGCCGAGGGTGACGGCGGTCTGTTCGCCGGCCATCAAGGCGTTCAGCGGACGGGCCATGCCGATCAGCAGAATCAGGCCGAGCAACACGCTCAGCGCCGGCACGGCCAACAATTCCCAGCGTGCCAGACCGAGGCCGCCGAGCATCCAGAACATCACTGCCGAACTGGCCCGGTGATCGCCCATGAACAGCAACAGATTGGCGATCGCCATCATCACGAACGACACCGCCACGCCGCACAGCAGCAGACGATCACTGTCCAGCCGACCCTGCCGGCTGGCGATGCCCAGCACCAGAAACATGCTCAACAATGCGCCAATGAACGCGGCGATCGGCAAAGTCAGCAGGCCGACGATTTCACCGACGTGCAGCACCACGATCACTGCACCGAGCGTGGCACCGGAAGTGACGCCGAGCAGATGAGGATCGGCCAGCGGATTGCGCGTCACCGCTTGCAGCACCGCGCCGATCAACGCCAGTCCGGCGCCGACCAATGCGCCGAGCAACATGCGTGGCACGCGGATCAGCCAGACGATGTGTTCCTGGCCAGCGCTCCAGTCCGGCGCGCCGAGGCCGAACAGCTTGTGCAGCAGAATCCGCCACACCACCTCCACCGGCACCCGCGCCGGGCCGAAGCCCAGCGACACCACGCACGACACCAGCAGCACCGCGCCGAGGGCAATCAGCAGCCAGCCGTAACCACGATTGATCATTCGCCGTGGAACCCTTTGGCCAGGGTTTCAACCGCCAGCACGTTGTCGATCCCCGGCGTGGCCTGCACGTAAGGGATGACGATGAAGCGCTGGTTCTTGATCGCGTCCACCGATTGCAGCGCCTTGTTCTTGAGCAGGAATTCAATCTTCTGCTCGGCGGTGATTTCGCTGTAGTCGACGATCACGATCACCTGCGGATTGCGCTCGACCACGGTTTCCCAGTTGACCCGGGTCCAGCTCGCTTCGACGTCATCGAGAACGTTGCGCCCGCCAGCGGCGTCGATCAGTGCTTGCGGCATGCCGAGGCGGCCGGAGGTCATGGCGCGGTCTTCGCCGCTGTCGTACAGGAACACCCGCGGTTTCTCGGCGGGCAGGTCTTTGCGGATGTCCGCAACCTGACTTTGCATGTCAGCGATCAGCGCGTTGGCGCGATCCTGCACGTCGAAGATTTTGCCGAGGTTGCGCAGGTCGTTGTAGGTGTCGTCCAGCGTGGCGGCCGGTCGCTTCATCACGAAGGCGCAGGATTCGGTCAGCTCATAGACGTTGATGCCCAGCGGTTGCAAGGTCTGCGGCGTGAGATCGCCACCCACGCGCATGCCGTAATCCCAGCCGGCGAAGAAAAAATCGACGTTGGCGTTGAGCAGGGTTTCCACCGACGGGTACTTGGCTGCCAGTTCCGGCAGACCGTCGAGCAGCGACTGCATTTGCGGTGTCACCGACTTCCAGCCACTCACGCCGCTGTAGCCGGCCATTTTCGACTTGAGGCCGAGGGCGAGCATCATCTGGGTCATGTTGATGTCGTGGCTGACCGCGTGTCTGGGCGCTTCCTTGAAGGTCACTTCGCGGTTGCAGCTGTGGATCGTCAACGGGTACCGGGTGGCCTCGGCGAAGGCGTGGGTGGTGCCCAGCAACAGAGCGAGGCAAAGCAGGGAGCGCACAGTCATGGTCGGGTTATCCAGGTGATTCGCGGGTAGCCGTGGAGGGGGTGAGGATCGATCAATGCTTCAACGCCGAACACGTCGCGCAGCAGGTCGACGGTCAGGACTTGTTGCGGGGTGCCGCTGGCGACGATTTGTCCGTGGTTGATCACATACAACCGGTCGCAGAATGCGGCGGCCAGGTTCAGGTCGTGAATGCTCGCCAACGTGCCGATCTGCAAACGCTTGACCAGTTGCAGAAGCTCCAGCTGATAGCGCGGGTCGAGGTGGTTGGTCGGCTCGTCGAGGATCAGCAGTTGCGGTTGCTGGGTCAGGGCGCGGGCCAGGATCACCCGTTGTTTTTCGCCGCCGGACAGCGTGGCGAAGGCGTGATCTTCGAAGCCATCGAGGCCCACCGATTTGAGGGCCTGGGTGGCGACCTGGCGGTCTTCCAGCGTGTCGCTGTCGAACAGGCCTTTGTGCGGCGTGCGACCCATGGCAACCACTTCTTCGACGGTCAGGCCGAAGGCATCCGGGAATTCCTGCAGAACCACGGCGATGCGCTGCGCACACCAGCGTGAAGGTTGCTTCCAGATGTTGTGGTGATCGAGTCTGACCTCACCGCGTTCCGGCTGACTGAAGCGATAGGCGCAGCGCAACAGGCTGGTCTTGCCGCTGCCATTGGGCCCGATCAGCCCGACAAACTCACCGGCGGCCACGTGCAACGAGGCGTCATGCAGCTGGAACTGGTGATGGCAGTGATCGTGGCCCAAGGGTGACCAGGCGAGATCGGTGAGGGACAGTGAGGTCATGTGTTGTTCAGCTTGAAGTCCATGAAGTGAATCCGGCCGTTCCATCGCCCGCAGTCGGTCAGCGCAAAAGAAAGCCCGCAGCGTGGACGGCGGGCAATGAGCTGAAATTTGGTTATACAGTAACACTTAAATCGGCCGAATATCAGGTCCGGCAGTTTAAGGACTTGTCTGAAACCTGCATCTCGCCAGTCTCATGATGAAGTTGAGGCAGATTCAGCTTGTCGGCCCAGACGCGACAGCAGCAGTCGATCCAGCACCCACACCACCACCAGCGAAGCGCCCACCAGCGGAAACACCACCGCCAGCACCAGCATGATCGCCACCCCGGTTTTCCACTTCGGCAGATCGTGGCGCAGCGGCGGCACGCCGAACTTGCCCTGTGGCCGGCGCTTCCACCAGATCACCACGCCGCTGACGGCACTGAGCAGGATCATCAGGCAGATCAGCAGCACGATGAGCTGGTTGAAGGTGCCAAACATCTTGCCTTCATGGAGCATCACGCCGATCTCGGTAGCGCGGGCAACAGCGCCGTATTGCTCGAAACGCACGTCGGCGAGGACCTTGCCGGTGTACTGATCGATGTGCAGGGTCGCGTCGTTGCGTGGGTCGTCGGCGAACACTGCGATGGTGAATACGCCGGTGGCAGTGGTCGGCAGGGTGATGCTGTAGCCCGGCTCGACCTGGCGCTCAACGGCGATGTTCTGCACGTCCTGCAGGCGGATGGTCGGCGCGGCCGGCCCGTGTTGCATGCCGCCGTGGGCCATGTGTTCGGCGTGGTCGCCCGACATCGGCATCGGAGTGTTTTCCATCGCCCAGGGCACAGTCTGGCGGGCGGCGTTGTTGAGGCTGCCGGCCTCGACGTCGGAGGTCGGCACGTTGTCCCACATCGCCGCCGGGAACACGTTCCACACCTGGGCGTACTGCTTGCCCCAGAAACCGGTCCAGGTCATGCCGCTGAGCAGCATCACCAGCAGCAATGCCGCGCCCCAGAAACCGGTGACCGCGTGCAGGTCACGCCACAGCACGCGGCCGCGACTGCTCAGGCGCGGCCACAGAATCCCCGCGGCCTGACCGCGCGGCCACCACAGGAAAACCCCGGATACCACCAGCACCACGCCCCAGCCAGCGGCCATTTCGATCAGTCGGTCACCGACGGTGCCGATCATCAGTTCGCCATGGATCGCCCGTGCGATGGCTTGCAGGTTCTGCCTGGCATCCTGCTCGCCGAGGATGTCGCCGTGGTACGGATCGACGAACACGTTCAGCTCATGGCCGGCATTCTTCACCACGAATTGCGCGCTGCGTTCGGCGTTCGCGGGTGGCAGGTACTGGGTGACCTGGCCTTGTGGATAAGCGCTTTTGACCTTTTGCAGCAAGTCATCGGCCGGCACGGTGTGATGACCGGCCGGGACGTTCAGCAGGCTGCTGTACATCAGCGAATCGAGCTGCGGCTTGAACAGGTAAATGATGCCGGTCAGGGCCAGCATCACCATGAATGGCGCGACGAACAATCCGGCATAAAAATGCCAACGCCAGGCCAGGTTGTAGAAATTCGGTTTGGGCTGTTTCATCACGAGTGCTCCGCTTGGCTTGGATCTTCTAGTTGTTCTGCAACCCTTGTGGGAGCGAGCTTGCTCGCGAAGGGGGCGGCACATCCAACATAAATGCCGCCTGTTACACCGCCTTCGCGAGCAAGCTCGCTCCCACAGGGGGAAGGGTTAGAAACTCATGTCCACCTTGGTCCAGAGCGTGCGCCCCGGTTCATTGATGGCTTGCGGGTCGTTGGCCGGGTAGCCGAACCCGGCGTTGCCCGCCAGGTTCAGGTGTTCGGCGTAAGCCTTGCCGAACAGGTTGTCGACGCCGGTACTGACCTTCCAGTTCTTGTTGATCCGGTAGGCACCGTTGAGCGAGAACACGCCGAAGCCCGAACTCTTGTCGTAATCCTTGCCGACCACGTTGCCCTTGTTCCGGTCGATCCGGTTTTGCGCGGCAACCACCCTCCACAGTGCGCCGGCGCTCCAGTTATCTTCGCTGTAGGTCAGGCCGAAACGGGCATCCAGCGGCGGCATCTGCGGCAGGGCCTTGCCGTCGCTGCTGTTCTTGCCCCAGGCGTAGGCCAGGGTCGCATCGGCTTTCCAGTTGTCGGTGAGCTTGTAAGCGGCACCGAGTTCACCGCCCATGATCCGCGCGTCGATGTTCTCGGCGCGGGAAGTGCTCATGCCCATCATCCCCGGGGTGTAGTCGAACAGGATGTAGTCGCGCACCTGGCCGATGTAGCCCGAGGCCCAGGCTTCGAGTTCGGCACTCTTGTAGTTCACGCCGAAGTCGAGCTGAGTGGTCTTTTCCGGCTTGATCGAATCGAACGCATTGACCGAACCCGCCGGGCCGGACTTGGGCGAAAACAGCTCCCAGTAATCCGGAAACCGTTGCGCGTGGCCGAGACCGGCGTAGAGCGTGGTCGGGCTGTCGGCGAGGTCATGCTCGTAACGGATGAAGCCGCTCGGCAAGGTGTCGGCACGGGTATCGCCGGCGGTCGGGTTCGGCCGGGACATCATTCCTGAGCCGGTGGTCTGCCGGAAATCCCTGGCCGAGGCGCGGTCGACCCGGGCGCCGGTGATCAGCCGGTCGCGGTCGGCGGCGTACCAGGTCATTTCGCTGAACACGCCGTAGTTGTGGAAGTCGGCGTCCTTGGTGAACGGCTGATCCTTGTAGGTATCGATACCCATGCCGCTGCGCTGACGGTGTTCGTTAGTCTGCGCGTCGAGGCCGGTAATCAGCTGGATATCGGCCCAGCGCCAGGTGGCCTTGATCCGCGCGCCGAGGGTGCGGCGGTCGACGTTGGACGCCATGGGCCCTGCCATCATCCCGGTGCCGGACGGCGTGCGCAGGGTGTAGTTGTCCATCACGTGGTCGGCGTAGTTGTAATAGACCTGAGCTTCGAGCTTCTCCAGCACGTCGGTGATGTTGGATTTCTCGACGCGCAGACCGAGGCTTTCACGCAGGAATTGCGAGCCGTCCATGCCGCGTCCGGCGTAGCGTGCTTCACCGTCGCCCTTGCCGGCGGTCAGTTCGATCAGGGTGTCGGCGTCCGGGGTCCAGCCCACCGCTACATCGCCGTTCCACTTGTCATAGCGCGAGGCAACGATGTCGTTGTTGCCGTCCCGGTAATCGTCGGAGTGCGCGGTGTTGCCGATCACCCGCACGTAGCCCAGCGAGCCGCCGGCTGCCGCATCGACGACTTTGTCGAAGCGTCCGTGAGAGCCGGCCAGTACGCTGGCGTTCACGCGGGTGCCGAGTTCGCCGAAGCTTTCCGGCTCGCGGTCGAAGAGGATCGTGCCGGCCGAGGCGCCCGGTCCGTAGAGCACGGTTTGCGGGCCTTTGATCACCGTGAGCTTGTCGTAGGTCTCGGGCGAAATGTACGAGGTCGGCGCGTCCATCCGGCCGGGGCAGGCACCGAGCATCATGCTGCCGTTGGTGAGAATGTTCAGGCGCGAACCGAACATGCCGCGCAATACCGGATCACCGTTGGTACCGCCGTTGCGGACCAGGGCGAAGCCGGGAATCGTCTTTAGATAGTCGCCGCCATCGCTGGCGGGCACCGGTTGGCGCGGGTCTTTCGGGTTGGTGACGATGGTCAGCGGCGAGCTCGGGGCGATGGCGGTGATCACCGTCGGGCTCAATTCGTCAGCGTGGCCGGCGTGTTCGTCGGCATGGACCAGCGGGGACAGCAGGACGCTGCAAAGGACGGCGCCAGCGTGCCTGAAACGAACACGGGACTCGTTCAGGGCAAAGGACGCCGGGGCAGAACCCAAGCGTGGGACAGCAGAAAACCTGGACATGACAATTTCCATCAAACAGTCGTAAACGACACGGCCGGCAGCCTGAAGCTGTCTTCTCAACCGTGTGCAATCAGAGTCAGGTGTTTACGCTGCGACGGGCGGGGCGCGGGTGCGGGCGCCGGGGAAGAAGGTCTGCCGGGCATGGCCCAGACGCGGGGAGGGTGGGGTGAAGGTGTTGACGAGAGGAATGCTGAAAGTGGCGAAGCTGCCGCCGCCAGTCAGCGCCGGGCAATTGAACAGCAGGCTGCAATAGCCGCATTTTTCCCACAGCACGTGGTGCGAGGATTGTGGCGGACAGTGTTCGGCGGTGGGCTGTGCACCGTGCCCGGAATGATCCATCCCCGGCATGTCCATCGACATGTCCATGCTCATCGGCATGGAGGTCGAGGCGTGCTGATCCATCGGCATCGACTGGGAAATCAGCGGGCCGATGAAGATCATCAACATGGCGAACAGGGCGATCCAGCTGCCGCGTGTCAGGTGTTCAGTCTGACGGCGTTGCCGGGAGGGCCTGGCGCTCAGGGGGCGCATGGGCGGAGTCTGCCGGAACGGTTACTGGGCGTGCGCGTGGGCTTGTGTGGCTTCCGGCGGCTTCTTCTGCACGGCAACTTCGACGGTCACGTCACCGGCCTTCTCGAAGTGCATCGTCAGCGGGAAGCGCTTGCCGTCAGTCAGCAGGCTGCGGTCGGTCGGATTCATCAGCATCACGTGATAGGCCATCGGCGCGAAGGTCACGTTTCCGCCGGCCGGGATGGCCACGTTCGGCACCTGTTGCATCTTCATCAGATCGCCCTGCATCACGTGCTCGTGCAGTTCGGCCGTCGGGGCGATCGGCGAGTCGACGCTGAGCAGGCGGTCAGCCGTCTTGCCGGCGTTGTGAATGATGAAATACGCGGCAACGGTCGGCGCGTTCGGCGGCAGTTCCTGCGACCACGGGTGGGCGATTTCCAGCTCGCCGGCCTTGTATTCGTGGGCATGGGCGAAGCACGCCGGCAGCAACAGCGCAGCGATGACGATGAATTTGTTCAACATGACAGTTCTCCAGAACGATTTGAAACGCAGGTCAAATGCGGGAACAAATCAAACCAGAGGGGACGCGCGGGGATTGAGGCTCGGCCATTGCTGGCGCGGTGTCGGAGTTTGCAGCAAGGCGGGCGCCACGCTGCGATTGCTTTCGTATTGGGCGAAATACAGTTGCGGCGAATGCCCCGGCAACGCCACCACCGGCGCCGATCCGGAACAGCACCAGCAATGCTGCATGGTCGAATGACTGTCACCGCTCTGCGGCGCTTTCTGATCAAGGCTACCGATGTCGATCGCCACCATCTTCGTCCCGCTGCCGGTGCAGAAACTGCTCCACAGCAACTGCTCGGCCGGCGTCTGCGCCGCCTGTGCCATCGCTCCCGTCAACGGCATGGCAAGCATGTTGAACAGCACTGCGAAGCAGGCGATCCAGGCAAATGCGAGCCGGTGTCGGTTCATGGGACAGATCCGTAGGGTGGGCGATCAGGCGCGGCTATTTAGCCTGATCAGGGCCGATAAGTAAAAAAGCGTCGTGCGGTTTGGTGTCGCAGAGGATTCAGCCTGCTACGGCATGCAACCGCAAACCCAGTGCCTTCATGACTTTCATGATAGTCGCGAATTCCGGATTTCCAGTGCTGCTCAGCGCTTTATAAAGGCTTTCGCGACCCAAGCCTGCATCTCGTGCAACCTGGGTCATGCCTTGGGCACGGGCAATGTCATTAAGCGCTGCACGGATAAGAACGCCATCGCCAGCATCTTCGTCAAAACAGGCGTCCAGGTAAGCCGCCATTTCCTCCGGCGTTTTAAGAAACTCTGCAGCGTCGAAGCGAGTGAATTTTTCGAACATTGGAATCGCGTCCCGAGGCAGGTTGATATTGCAAAACGTATGCTCGGGAGACTGCTGCAGGTAGTCAGTCGGGCTTTAAGTTGTTGTGCGTAGCGTCCGATTGACTGGTAGGACTCAAGTTTTTCGCTGTGAGAGCCGGCGCCATCGCGGGCAAGCCCGCTCCTACAGGATTAGCGTTGGACATCAGTTTTGTGATCGGCGTTAACCACTGTGGGAGCGGGCTTGCCCGCGAAGGCGTACTCAAGAGCGCAAAAGGCTCAGGGCTGTAAGTTGATGGTGAGTGCGCTGATGGCTTCATCCACCGTCGCAAATTCCCGATCAACCCCCGCCAACTCCGGCCGCTTCAACACCATCACCGGCACCCCGAGCTCCCGCGCCACGTCCAGTTTCGGCTCGGTCGCGGTGCTGCCGCTGTTCTTGCTGATCAGCACGTCGATCTGCCGGCGTTCGAACAGCGCCCGTTCATCCTCCAGCAGAAACGGTCCACGGGCGCCGATGACTTCGCAGCGTTCGTTGCCGGGGTAGACGTCGAGGGCGCGAAGAGTCCAGAACTGGTGCGCAGGGATTTCGTCGAGGTGTTGCAGCGGTTCGCGGCCAAGGGTGAACAGCGGGCGATGGAACGGCGCGAGAGCGGTGATCAGTTGCGCCCAGTCGGCAACTTCGCGCCAGTCATCGCCCGGCTGTGGTTGCCACGCCGGGCGGCGCAGGGCCCAGCAGGGAATGCCGGTGAGTTGCGCAGCGGTGGCGGCGTTGTGGCTGATTTGCGCGGCGTACGGATGGGTGGCGTCGAGCAAAAGCGTGATGCCTTCGTCGCGAATGAACTGCGCCAGACCTTCCGCTGCGCCGTAGCCGCCGACGCGCACCTGACACGTCAGATCGGTCGGCACCCGGCCCACCCCGGCCAGGCTGTAAATGTGTTCCGGCCCCAAAGTGCGCGCGATGGCCAACGCTTCAGTCACGCCGCCCAGCAACAGAATCCGTTTCATACAAAAGCCCCCGCATGGCCGACGATGCCGCCCTGACGATCGATCGCAAACACTTCGACCTGAACCTGCGCCGGCACCACGCTGCGGGCAAATTCAAGAGCATGGCGGCAGACCTCATCACCCAGCGCAACACCCGCCGCACTGGCCATGGCCAACGCCTGCTGGCTGGTGTTCGCCCCGCGAATGGCTTGCTGCAACGCATCGTCAGCGCCAATCGCCGCCGCCCACTCGGCCAGTTGCGGCAGGTCGATGCTCGAATGACGCGAGTGCAGGTCCATATGCCCGGCCGCCAGTTTGCTGATCTTGCCGAAACCGCCGCACAGGCTGAGTTTATCCACAGGCACTTTGCGCAGATGCTTGAGCACGGCGCCGACGAAGTCGCCCATTTCGATCAGGGCGATTTCCGGCAGGTCGTAAACCCGGCGCATGGTGTCTTCGCTGGCGTTGCCGGTGCAGGCGGCGATGTGCAGGTAGCCGTTGGTTTTCGCGACGTCGATGCCTTGATGAATCGAGGCGATGTAGGCCGCGCAGGAAAACGGCCGGACGATGCCGCTGGTGCCGAGGATCGACAGGCCACCGAGAATGCCCAGGCGCGGGTTCATGGTTTTCAGCGCCAGGGCTTCGCCGCCCTCGACGTTGACCGTTACCTCGAAGCCGCCGCGATAGCCGGTTTCTTCGGCGAGCAGGGTCAGGTGATCGCTGATCATCTTGCGCGGTACCGGGTTGATCGCCGGTTCGCCGACGGCCAGCACCAGCCCCGGGCGAGTCACGGTGCCGACGCCTTTACCGGCAATGAAGCGGATTCCCGGCTCGGCTGTCAGTTGCACGCGGGAGTAAAGCAGGGCGCCGTGCGTCACGTCCGGGTCGTCACCGGCATCCTTGAGGGTTCCGGCCTCAGCGCCGTTCTCGGTCAGCCGGCAGAACTCAAGGCGCATCTGCACCTGCTTGCCTTTGGGCAACACGATCTGCACGGCGTCGGCCGATGGGCCGCCGAGCAGCAGGCGAGCCGCGGCGAGGCTGGTAGCCGTGGCGCAGCTGCCGGTGGTCAGGCCGCTGCGCAGGGGCGCGGGTTGTTCGGCGGTTTCGTCACGCATCGAAGGGCTTGACCAGATCGAGCAGGGTGATCGGCAACGCCTGGCGCCAGGTGTCGAACTCGCCCAGCGGCTGCGCCTGGGCAATGTGGATGCGGGTCAACTCACCGCCATGGCGTTCGCGCCAGTTCATCAAAGTCATTTCGCTTTGCAGGGTCACGGCGTTGGCGACCAGTCGGCCACCGGGCTTCAATTGTTCCCAGCAGGTGTCGAGCACGCCGTCGCGGGTGACGCCGCCGCCAATGAAAATCGCGTCCGGACGCTCCAGTCCTGCGAGGGCTTGCGGCGCGCTGCCCCGTATCAGTTGCAGGCCGGGAACCCCCAGCGCATCGCGGTTGTGTTCGATCAGCTGCTGGCGACCGTCATCGGCCTCGATGGCCAGCGCACGGCAACTCGGGTGAGCGCGCATCCACTCGATACCGATCGAGCCGCTACCGGCGCCGACGTCCCACAGCAAATCGCCCGGTGTCGGGGCGAGGCGAGCGAGGGTGATTGCGCGCACGTCGCGTTTGGTCAGTTGGCCGTCATGCTGGAAGGCCGAGTCCGGCAGGCCGGCCAGGCGGGACAGGCGCGGTGTCTGCGGATCGGCCAGGCATTCGATGGCGATCACGTTGAGGTCGGCAACGCGCGGATCGTTCCAGTCGTTGGCGGTGCCGTCGATCCGGCGTTCGGCGTTGCCGCCCAGATGTTCCAGAACACTAAGGCGACTGGCGCCGAATCCACGTTCGCGCAGCAATGCCGCAACGGCCGCCGGGCTCTGGCCGTCATTGCTCAGCAGCAACAGGCGCGCGCCGCTGGACAACTGACTATTGAGGGCCGCCAGCGGGCGAGCCACCAGCGACAGCACGCTGACGTCCTGCAACGGCCAGCCCAGTCGGGCTGCTGCCAGCGAGCAGGACGACGGCGCCGGCAGAACCAGCATCTCGGCCCCCGGCACCTGCCGCGCCAGACTCGCGCCAACGCCGTAGAACATCGGATCTCCGCTGGCCAGCACGCACACCGCTTCGCCACGGCGCTCAAGCACCGGGGCCAGGGAAAACGGGGTCGGCCACAACTGGCGCTCGCCACGGATGCACACCGGCAACAGATCCAGCTGACGCTGACCGCCGATGATCCGCGAAGCGCCCATCAGGGCGCGCCGGGCATTCTTGCCCAGGCCCTTGAAGCCGTCTTCACCGATTCCTACTACTGTCAGCCAGGGTGACATCTGTAGCCCCTCAAAAAAGTGTCCGCAAACGCGCCGTTCCGACGGGCAGACTTTTCATGCCGTCGGACAAAGCAGGCATAATACCGCGCCTTCGTCCGCGAAGCGCCTTTCCCACAGAGCTGCCAGCCCTTGAACGAACGCCCGATGTCCAACGCCATACGCCCCTCGGCTTGTCCGGGGTTGCTGCGTATCGTCCAGGCGCTGGATGGCGGGATCTGCCGGATCAAGCTCGATGGCGGGTCGATCACGGCCGATCAGGCCGATGCGGTGGCCAACACCGCCGAGCGATTTGCCGGCGGGGCTATCGAAGCGACCAACCGGGGCAATCTGCAGATTCGTGGCATCGGCGATCAGTCCGCCGCGCTGATCGACAGCCTGCTGGCCGCCGGTCTCGGGCCACGAACCGCGGCGGGCGACGATGTGCGCAACCTGATGCTCAGCCCGGCGGCCGGCATCGACCGGCAGATGCGCTTCGATACCCGTCCATTGGCCGGGCAGATCCTCGAGACTTTGCAAAGCCATCCGCGCTTCCATGAGCTGAGCGCCAAGTTCGCCTTGCAGCTGGACGGCGGTGAAGCGCTGGCGATGCTCGAACATCCCCATGACTTGTGGCTGTCGGCATTCAAAAGCGGTGAAGACACGCTGTTGGCGTTCGGTCTGGCGGGTTGTCCGACGGACCGGCCGCTGGCTGCCGTGGCGCTGGCGGATGGGCATGCGCTGGTGGTTGCGGTGCTGGAGCTGTTCCTCGATCTGGCCCGGCCGGAGCAGACGCGAATGCGTCATCTGCTGGATGAATGCGCGGCGCCGGTGTTCCTCGAAAAACTCGGTCAACGGATCAAACTGCAAGCCGCCACAGATTGGCAGCGCGAAGCCGGACCCGAAGGTTTGCACCTCGGCATTCATCCTCAACCCTCGGCCGGTCAGGTGTATGTCGGTGCTGCACCGGCACTCGGCCGGCTCGATCCGGACATGCTGCGTGGCGCTGCGCAACTGGCCAGAAACTTCGGCGATGGCAGCTTGCGTTTCACCCCTTGGCAGAGTCTGTTGCTGCCCGATGTGCGGGAAACCGATGCGGCTCAAGTGCTCGACAAATTGGCCAGGCTGAACCTGCTGACCCATGTCGAAGACCCGCTGTCGCACCTGATCGCCTGCACCGGCGCCAACGGCTGCGGCAAAGGCCTGGCCGACACCAAACACGATGCCCGCCTGCTGGCTGCGCTGTTGCCACACGCCGTGGATGTGCACCTGTCCGGCTGCCCGCGCTCCTGCGCTGCTGCACACCGTGCCCCGGTCACGCTGCTGGCGGTCGGCCCCGGTCACTACGATCTCTACTTTCGCGATGCAGCGCTGCCGGGTTTCGGCGCGCTGCACGCTCACAACCTTACTATCGAAGCGGCCGCGACCCTGCTCGCCGCCCGCTCACGGAGCCCCCTTGATGCTTGATTACATCCGCGACGGTCAGGAGATCTATCGCAATTCCTTCGCGATCATTCGCCGCGAGGCCAACCTCGCGCGCATCCCGGCCGACCTGGAAAAACTCGCGGTGCGGGTGATCCACGCCTGCGGCATGGTCGAGGCCATCGACGGGCTGCAATTTTCCGAAGGTGCCGGCAAGGCGGGGCGTGATGCGCTGGCCGCTGGCGCGCCGATCCTGTGCGATGCGCGGATGGTCTCCGAGGGCGTGACCCGTGCGCGCCTGCCGGCCAACAACGAAGTGATCTGCACCCTGCGCGACGACAGCGTGCCGGAGCTGGCGCGTGAGCTGGGCAATACTCGCTCCGCTGCCGCTCTGGAACTGTGGCGTCCGCATCTGGCGGGCAGCGTGGTGGTGATCGGCAACGCGCCGACTGCGCTGTTTTATCTGCTGGAAATGCTCGACGCCGGCGCGCCGAAACCGGCGCTGATCCTCGGCTTCCCGGTCGGCTTCGTCGGCGCTGCCGAATCCAAGGCCGAGCTGGCCGCCAACAGCCGTGGCGTGCCGTTCGTGATCATGCAGGGCCGCCTTGGCGGTAGCGCCATGGCCGCCGCTGCGGTCAATGCCCTCGCCACGGAGGTCGAATGATGCAGGCTCAAGGACGTTTGATTGGTCTGGGCGTCGGCCCCGGTGATCCTGAACTGATTACCGTCAAGGCCCTGCGCCTGCTGCGCGAATCGCCGGTGGTGGCGTACTTCGTGGCCAAGGGCAAGAAGGGCAACGCATTCGGCATTATCGAAGCGCACCTGCAGGACGCGCAGAACCTGCTGCCGCTGGTGTACCCGGTGACCACCGAAGTGCTGCCGGCGCCACTGTCCTACGAGCAGGTGATCAGTGATTTCTACGATGAAGCGGCAGAGGAAGTGGCCGCGCATCTGGATGCCGGTCGCGATGTGGCGGTGATCTGCGAAGGTGATCCGTTCTTCTACGGCTCCTACATGTACCTGCACGATCGTCTTGCCAGCCGTTACGAAGCCGAAGTGGTGCCGGGCGTCTGCTCGATGCTCGGCGGCGCATCGGTGCTGGGCGCGCCGCTGGTGTATCGCAATCAGAGTCTGTCGGTGCTGTCCGGCGTGCTGCCTCATGACGAGCTCAAGCGTCGCCTGGCCGATGCCGACGCGGCGGTGATCATGAAGCTGGGACGCAACTTTCCAAAAGTGCGTGAGGTGTTGGGCGAGTTGGGCCTGGCCGAGCGTGCGCTGTACGTCGAGCGCGCGACCATGGCCAACCAGAAGATCGTGCCGCTGGATGAGGTCGAGCCGATGTCGTCGCCGTACTTCTCGCTGATCATTGTTCCCGGCGAACGGTGGCAAGGCTGATGACCCATTCCACACCGGCCATCGTCATTCTCGGCCAGGGCGCGCTGGCCACGGCCCGTCGCCTGCAGCAGGTCTATCCGGCTGCACAGATTCATGGACTGAAAGGGCGCGTCGAAGGCGCCGACCTGACCTACAGCGAATTCGGTGCGACCCTGCGTGAGCTGTATCAACAGGACACGCCGATCATTGCCTTGTGCGCGGCCGGCATTGTCATCCGCACCCTGGCGCCGCTGTTGCTGGAGAAAGGCGTCGAGCCACCAGTGCTCGCCGTGGCTGAAGACGGCAGCGCCGTGGTGCCGTTGCTCGGCGGCCTCGGCGGGGTGAATGTCATGGCCCGCGAGATTGCAGCAGCGCTTGAAGTCGCTGCGGCGATCACCACCAGCGGCGAGTTGCGTTTCGGCACCTGTCTGCTCAACCCGCCGGGCGGTTACGCGCTTGGCGATCTGGAGCAGGGCAAGCGCTTTGTCTCCGACTTGCTCGCCGGCCACAGCGTGCGCATTGATGGCGAGGCGCCGTGGCTCGAGCAGGCGCAGCTGCCGGAGGATCCACACGCGCAGCGCTCGATTCATGTGGGCAGCGATGCCCGCGCGGCGAGCGCCAGTGAGTTGCTGATTTATCCGCGCAGCGTAGCGGTGGTGGTCGGTTCAGAAGTGACCGATCTGCCGCACGCAATTCGCGAGGCGTTGCAGCAGGCCGGTGTGGCGATTCAATCGCTGGCCTGTCTGGTGGCGGTTGAAGTTCAGATGGCCAGCCCGGTCTTGCGTGAGGCAGCGCTTGAACTGGCGGTGCCGTTGCGCTTTGTCGCGCCGGCCAGTGACATCGGTGAGCTGGCTCGCGACGCCGTCCCCGACGCTCGAATCATCACGACATCCCAAGACCTTGCCATCGCCGTGGCCGGACAGCCGCTGGACGTTTCGCGGATCGGGCGCCCGCGCGGTCGTCTGGCGGTCATCGGCCTCGGTCCGGGTGCGGCAGAGCTGATGGTGCCGGCGGTGAAAGCCGAACTGGCACGCGCCACCGATGTGCTCGGCTACGAAACCTACGTACGCATGGCCGGCCCGTTCCGCGATGATCAGGTGCAGCATTGCACCGATAACCGCGAAGAAATGCAGCGTGCCCGTCATGCCTTCAGGCTGGCCGCCGAGGGCCGTTCGGTGATTGTCGTTTCATCGGGTGATCCGGGCGTGTTCGCCATGGCGGCGGCGGTACTCGAAGCGTTGCACGAGTCGACGGATCCGGCATGGCACAGCGTCGACCTGGAGATCTTGCCGGGTGTTTCCGCGTCACTCGCCACCGCTGCTCAGGCTGGTGCACCGCTGGGTCACGATTTCTGCGTGATGTCGCTGTCGGACAACCTCAAGCCGTGGTCGATCATCGAGAAACGCCTGGATCTGGCGGCCGAAGCGGATCTGGCGCTGGCGTTCTACAACCCGATCTCCCGTGCCCGCCCTTGGCAACTGGGGCGAGCGCTGGAAATCGTCGCGCAACACCGCACGCCGAAAACGCCGGTGGTATTGGGGCGCGATATCGGCCGGCCAGGGCAGACACTGCGGGTGACAACATTGGGAGCGCTGACCCCGGATCAGGTGGACATGCGCACCATGGTGTTGATCGGCTCATCCACCACTTGCACCTTCCCGCGTGCCGACGGCCGGGAGTGGGTGTATACGCCGCGCTGGTACGGGGAAAAGCCGGCAGGCTGATGCCCCTGGCTTCCAGGGAACGCCAGGCAATAACCGACAAGGCCGCGAATTGAATATTCGCGGCCTTGTCGGTTATTGCCTGCAGGTTTATTGCTGCGATTTCCTCAATGCAAAACGGCTCGCGGTAATCTTTGAAAGTGCGGCTTCCATTTGCCTTCTTTGTGCGTTGAGTTCGCTTCGATTGAGTTTAAGAAACGCACTGCGCTGAATGAGCTTTGCAGAATTTTTGCTCCAGGACCAAAACAGGAAACTGTTCTGCTCGACGCTGGCAACCAGCTCAATATTGAAAATGGCCAGGTGCAGGTCGCCGTTTGAGTCATACCGAGTGGGTGCAACTTGAAAGCGCCGGCCTCTATGGCTCTCGTTATCGAGCGAAAGTAATGCGGGTTTGTCGGGTTTCAGGGCATCCAGAGTGTCCATCATCGCGCTGGCCTGACGGACATCATTCATTTTCTCTGCGCTGAGTACCAGAAAGTCGGCGATGCTTCCATCAAGCACTGTCGTTGTTCTGGTCGTGACAGTACCCTGATGAAGCTTCCAGCCCAGATACATTAACGTGCGTAAATATTCTTCCAGCCAGACTTCAGAATCGGAATAGCGGTTGTGGGCCATGTCGGCTGAACGGGTGGCGACGCGGGTACAGTCAGTCAGGTCGTTATAGTCTTGAAGCGACAAGTTGTCGATGCAGGAAATAATGTTGTGTTGAGTGAGTGCGCCAATTGGAGTCTCATTGTTCATCGTGTTCTCGGTTGTCAAATGGCATTTTCAATGTGCGGTGTATCTTGCAAGCTCCGGGCGGTGTTTGAAATGCAGTATTTGTAAGTATTTTGGTTTTTTTAGAGTGGCGCGTGAAAGTTAATATGTTGAATTAAGTTGAGGGTGTTCGTTTGGTTGTTCGTCAGTTAGTTTTGTTTGCGCTTGAACAGTGAGCGCAAAAAAAACACTACTGGTTTATGGAGTTGGAGTTGTGATGGAAAATACAAAAAACAGCGAACAATGTGTGTCGTTGGTAAAGGCACGTATCGCCAAGCGTCTGGAGTTGGGTGCTGAAGTCATGGGCACTGCTCGTGCCAGGGCCTTTTTCACGGTTGATCCGACCAGTCCGACCAAGGAACTTGATGCAGCTGTTCTGGCGAACGCGCTGGTGGGTTATGGCGAGAATATTACCCTTGAGAACATGGCAATTATCGAGAATCTGATCAAGTTCGCCAAACTCGAAGCGAGTTTCGAGGTGCCTGGGAATAATCCGGAACAGTGGTACCACGCATTCTTGCAGTGTATGGATGACCTGGGGTGTTTCGTTGCGGATTCCGGCTACACGGTTTATGAAAAGAACGCTGCGACACTGACGATGGATAACGTCGTAGTGGATATCGTTAAGTCCGGTATTGCGGCTGCGAAAGCTGCAATTCCAGGTGCTACAGCCCTTTCGGCAATCGTTGATACAACACTCGACTCCTTGAAGAAAGAGCCCGAGGCTATCAATCTTTATAATCGCGAAGTGACCAAAGACAAAGGCGTCAGAATGGCGGTCTTGCCGTGCGACCAACTGGCGAACGGTATTATTCTGACTTCCCTGTCGTCGATAGATAGCTCAGGAAGTGAAAGTGAAACTTCGCCGCTGTTTTTCAACTGGAAAACCTCTGGGCGGAGAATCTTTCGCGGCAGTGCCTATCTCACCTTCAATCCTCTGCGTTATTCGGAATTGAAGGCTGACCTGGAGGAGTACCTGGGCGAGCACTTCAAGGCGGCACTGAGCAAGCGTTTTGAACGACGCAAGAAAAAATAACCAATGGTTGCGAAGGCTGGCGAATGTGATCGCCAGCCTTGTTGCGGAGTTAAACAGATGACTTACTCGTTATATGTAAACGCGGGTGTCGTTCTGGCTGTATCGCAGGCGCTGTCCCCCGCCATTAAAAAAGATGTGCTGGATACGGTAGCTTTCGCCACGCTGGCGGCGGACGAGGATTTTCCGGGAGAGCTGAACGACGAACAATGGTTTGGTACCCACTCAGACATGCTGACTTCCTGTGGCTGGAGTCTGTTTGCTCATGAGATGGATCAGGTGCCATTGATCAAAGGGCAATTTCTTTCAGCAAGGGCCGCTATCGGGCATGTGGCTGAATTGCGATTGCCTGGTCACCAGGCTGCGGTGATCTCGGCTGCATTGGAGGCGCTGGCTTCAGTCACCAGAAGTGGTGAATTGCCCGAGCGATTTAGCCAGCATTGCCTGGTGAGTGACGCTCAGACGTCGTGGCTCAGGGCAATGGTCGGGATCGTTGAAGACGATGGGATTCTTAGCATCGTTTCCGTGTCGTTCAACACTTCGGAACAATCCGGAAAAGGGAAGGTGTCGCCGGATTCTGGTCGACGAGCTACTCGTCTTACTTATGCGGCGCGTTTCAATCAGGATCAGTTTGAAGCATTCCGGCAAGACACGATCGAATGGCTGGCCCAGGAGCCGCAACCCGCGTACATCGAAATCGGAGTGTTTTCGGGTCCAGTGTGAAAGCAGGTCAGGTGCGGACACGTAGTCGTGAACGGCAGGTTCACGACTTTTTCGTTTTATCCGAATGGTCTGGTTGTCTGGATTTTGCACGACGCCAGATTCAGGGCACCAGATAGCCCTTGATGCCGGTAAATATGATCTGGGCCGCCAAGGCACAGACAAACAACCCCATCAGTCGGCTGACAATCTGCAAACCCTGGTCTCCGAGGATCCGCTCGATGCGGTTCGACAGGTACAGCACTACGCCCACCGTGAAGCTGGCCAGCGCGATACTGAGGATCGCTGTGAGCTTGTCGTCCCAATGGGGCTGGCTCACGCCCATCACCAGGAGTGCACCGATGGTCCCGGGGCCAACCGTCAGGGGGATGGTCAGCGGGACTATGGTTACGTCCTGCTGCACGTTATCGGCTTGTACCGCAGACTTGCCCTGGGCCATCCCCAGCGCTGAGATGAACAGCACGCTGCCGGCACCGATACGGAATGCGTCCACGGTAATGCCGAATACGTCGAAAATCACTCGGCCGAACAGATAAAGCAGGACGCTGGATACCAGTGTGGCAATCGCCACTTTCCACGCCAGGCGACGTTGTTCCTTGCGCGAATAACCGCGGGTCAGGCTGATAAAGCAGGACAACACGAAGAACGGGCTGTAGAGCACCAGCATCTTCAGGTAAACGCTGAATAACACGTGGAGCATGGCGCGGGCTCGCTGGCGGGAAAGTCGTGGGCAGTCTATCAGGCGCTATCGGGTCTGTCGGCTTACGACGGTTGAGTTGTTGCGCGGTTCTGTTGATCACGCTGGGCCACCCAGTGCTCGATCAGCTCGCGCAGTTGCGACAGCTCCACCGGTTTGGCCATGTGCCCGTCCATCCCGGCCTGACGCGCACGTTCCTTGTGTTCGGCGAGGATGTGCGCGGTCAGCGCGACGATCGGCGTACGGGTGCGCTGATTGCCGACTTCCCAGGCCCGCAGTTGCTGGGTGGCGGAGAATCCGTCGAGGATCGGCATTTCGCAGTCCATCAATACCAGGTCGTAGCGCTGGGCTTTCATCGCCTGCAAGGCCTCTTCGCCATTGCTGGCGGTGTCGGGCTGCAGGTTGAGTTTGCCGAGCATGCCGCGGATGACCTTGGTCGAAATCGTGTTGTCTTCGGCCACCAGAATGCGGAAATCGCTTGGCACCTTGACCGGCGCTGCGGGACTGGCCGGCTGCGGCTGAAACACAACCTGGCCACGGTTGCGCTGGTTCAGTTCGTCGGCCAGCGTGGTCTTGAGGGTGTAGCCGGCCACCGGTTTGGCCAGGATGCGCTTGATCCCCGAGTTGCGTGCGATGATCTTGCTCGGCGCATTGCTGATGCCGGTGAGCATGATCAGCAGGATGTCGTGGTTCAGGCTCGGGTCTTCCTTGATCTTGGCCGCCAGTTGCATACCGGTCATGCCGGGCATGTTCTGGTCCAGCAGGACCACGTCGAAGTAATCACGAAGGTGCGCCTTGGTGCGCAGCAAGGCCAATGCTTCCTTGCCCGACGGCACGGCGCTGACGTTCAGGCCCCAGGCGCTGCATTGCTGCACCAGCACCTTGCGGCAGGTGTCGTTGTCGTCGACCACCAGCACGCGCGCGCCTTGCAGCGGGCTGTCGAGGTCCGAGGTCGGGTGCTCCAGGCGATCAGGGTCCAGCGGCAGGGTCAGCCACAGCGTACTGCCCTGGTTGGCGCCGCTCTTGATGCCGAATTCGCCCTGCATCAAACGGATCAATTGGCGGGCGATCACCAGCCCAAGATTGCCGCCCAGGCGGTTGGCCGACAGGAAGTGCTTGCTGTGCAGCTCGGCATGCATCAGTGCGTCGCGCTCTTCCTGATCCATGGGCTGGCCGCTGTCCTGAACGGCAATGCGCAGACGTGGCCCGGTGCTGCGTTCGTCGAGGGCGACCACCACCAGCACTTCGCCTTCTTCGGTTTTCTTCAGGGCGTTTTCCAGCAGGCTCAGCAACGTCTGGCGCAGACGCGTCGGATCGCCGCTGATGACCCGTGGCACTTGCGGCTGGATGAAGCTGATGAGTTCGACGTTCTGTTGCTCGGCCTTGGCGCGGTAGATGCTCAGGCAATCGTCGATCAGCGCGTTGAGGTCGAACTGCACGTCGTCCAGTTCGATCTGCCCGGACTCGAGCCGCGAGATGTCGAGGATCTCGTTGATCAGGGTCAGCAGTTCGTTGCCGGCGCTGTGGATGGTCTGCACGTAGTCGCGTTGTTTGACCGACAGCGGCGTGCCGAGCAGCAGCTCGGTCATGCCCAGTACGCCATTCATCGGCGTGCGGATTTCGTGGCTGATCTTGGCCAGGAATTCGGCCTTGGCATTGATCTCGGCGTTGCTCGCGGCGAGGTCGCGGCTGATGCTGAAGCGGCTTTCGGTGATGCTGCGCTGACGTTCGCCGAGAGCGATGCTCATCAACAGGCCACTGATACAGATAAACCCCGTCAGGACCATGATCAAGCCCTGCGGCGCCACCAGGGTCAGCCCCAGCAAGGCCGGAAGGATGATCAACGTGCCGATGTTGAACACCACCATCGCGGCAACGAACAACCGGGCAGGGCGGTAGCCTTTCTGCCAGTGATAGAAACCCACCAGCAACATGCTCAGCCCGGCCAGGGCCACCAGCGCGTAGGTGATGATGTTCAGCGGCAGGGTGTTGACGAACAACAGCAGCAGGCTGCAGATCACGATGAACAGGATGTCGCCGATCAGCAGCTTGTTCAGCGGATGCGGGCCGAGTGGAGCGAAGAAACGGTAGGCGAACATCAGGCCCGCGGGTGCGGTCAGCAGCAAGGCCAGGTAGGCACCGGGAGTCTGGATCGCGTGCCAGTTCGGCAGCCACGGACCGAGGAGGTTGAGCAACAGCAACAGGCTCAGGCTCAACAGGCCCTCACACACTGCGAGCCACAGGCTGCTGCGCGAGCGGGTGTAGGCGTAGCGGATCAGGTTGTGCAGGATCAGCATCGCCAGACAGCCGAAGAGCAGGCCGTAGATCAGCGTCTGATTGTGATTGGCCGCGGCCATCACCGCCGACTGCAGGGTGATGTACGGGCGCAACTGGTGATCGGAAACCAGTCGCAGGTAAACGTCGAGGGGTTTGTCGCTCTGCGGCAACGGCAGCATGAAGTCGCTGCTCGGCAGCGGTCGCTCCACCTGGGGCTGGGTGGTGCCGGTGTCGCGCTGTTCGATCAGGCGGTCGCCGTCGAGGACATACAGATTGAGGTGCGACAGGTCGGGGGCGAAAATCCGCAGCACTTGTTCGTGCTTGCCGGGCGCCAGTCTGAAGCGCAGCCACAAGGCTCCATCGGGTTCGGCCGCGGTCAGGCGGTCAAGCTCGATAGGACTGAATTGATTGGTGTAGCGGGCGGAGCGGATATCGCTCAGTTGGAGGTTGCCCTGATCGTCAAGCAATACCGACCAGCCACTGCCTTGCGCGGCCTGGGCCGGCAGCATGCAGAGCATGGTCAACAGCGTGACAGTGAAGCCTATGGCAATCCTGAGCCAGCGCACGGCGAAATCCCTTCGTAGGTTGATGCCAGAATATAACGATGCGCAGCGTCGGAACAGTCCGGCAGGGGCGTTGAGCCCCTGCCGGAAACACAGCGTAGCTTATTACCGGGATTCGCCGCGTTCACGGGCAATGGCGCGGTAGCCAATGTCGGTGCGGTAGAAGCAGCCTTCCCAGTCGATGGCCTTGGCCAGTTTGTAGGCCTGCTCCTGGGCGGCACCGACGCTGGCGCCCATGGCGGTGGCGCACAGCACCCGCCCACCGGCCGTCACCACGTTGCCGTCCTTGAGCGCGGTACCGGCGTGGAAGACCTTGCCTTCCAGTGCGGCGGCTGCGTCCAGACCGTTGATCGGTGCGCCCTTGGCGTAGTCGCCCGGGTAACCGCCGGCGGCCAGCACGATGCCGACGCTCGGACGTGGATCCCACTGCGCTTCAACCTTGTCCAGCGCCTGAGCCAGTGCCGCTTCGACCAGCAGCACCAGGCTCGATTGCAGACGCAGCATCACCGGTTGGGTTTCCGGGTCGCCGAAGCGGCAGTTGAACTCGATGACCTTCGGATTGCCGGCCTTGTCGATCATCAGACCGGCGTACAGGAAACCGGTGTAGACGTTGCCTTCGTCGGCCATGCCGCGCACGGTTGGCCAGATCACCTGGTCCATCACGCGCTGATGCACGTCGGCGGTAACCACCGGAGCAGGGGAGTAGGCACCCATGCCGCCGGTGTTCGGGCCGCTGTCGCCGTCGCCGACGCGTTTGTGGTCCTGGCTGGTGGCCATCGGCAGGACGTTCTTGCCGTCGACCATGACGATGAAGCTGGCTTCTTCGCCGTCGAGGAATTCTTCGATGACGACACGCGAGCCGGCATCGCCAAAGGAGTTGCCGGCGAGCATGTCACGCACGGCGTCTTCGGCTTCGGCCAGGGTCATGGCAACGATCACGCCTTTACCGGCGGCCAGGCCGTCGGCCTTGATCACGATCGGTGCGCCTTTTTCACGCAGATAAGCCAGCGCCGGCTCGATCTCGGTGAAGTTCTGGTAGTCGGCGGTCGGGATTTTGTGGCGCGCGAGGAAGTCCTTGGTGAAGGCTTTGGAGCCTTCCAGCTGCGCGGCACCGGCGGTCGGACCGAAGCAGTCCAGGCCACGAGAGCGGAACAGGTCGACGACGCCGGCCACCAGCGGCACTTCCGGACCGACGATGGTCAGGGAAACGTTTTTCTCGGCAAAGTCAGCAAGCTGCTCAAGGGCCAGCACATCGATCGCGACGTTTTCGCACTTGGCTTCAATCGCGGTGCCGGCGTTGCCCGGCGCGACGAAAACTTTCTGCACTCGCGGATCCTGAGCCACTTTCCAGGCCAGTGCGTGTTCGCGGCCACCGCTGCCAATGATCAAAACATTCATTTCAAAAACCTCGGATGACGCTAATTCTGTTGAGCGCCGCTGGGGCGCTTTTCTGTGGGAGCGAGCTTGCTCGCGAAAGCGGATTTTCAGTCACATCTGAATTGAATGTGCCGCCGTCTTCGCGAGCAAGCTCGCTCCCACAGTGGATCGTGTACTTAGTGGCGGAAGTGGCGCATGCCCGTGAACACCATCGCGATGCCGGCTTCATCAGCAGCGGCAATCACTTCAGCATCACGCATCGAACCACCCGGCTGGATCACCGCCGTGATACCGACCTTGGCCGCATTGTCCAGGCCGTCGCGGAACGGGAAGAACGCATCGGATGCCATCACCGAACCGGCCACTTGCAGACCGGCGTGCTCAGCCTTGATCGCAGCGATACGTGCCGAGTTCACGCGGCTCATCTGGCCAGCGCCGACCCCGATGGTCTGACGGTTCTTGGCGTAGACGATGGCGTTGGATTTGACGAACTTGGCCACTTTCCAGGCGAAGATCAGGTCGTTGATTTCCTGCTCGGTCGGGGCGCGCTTGGTCACCACTTTCAGGTCGTCGGCGCCGATCATGCCGATGTCGCGGCTCTGTACCAGCAGGCCGCCGTTGACGCGCTTGTAGTCCCAGGCCGGAACGCGATCGGCCGACCACTGGCCGCAGGCCAGCAGACGCACGTTGGCCTTGGCGGCGACGATGGCGCGGGCTTCTTCGCTGACGCTCGGGGCGATGATCACTTCAACGAACTGACGCTCGACGATTGCCTTGGCGGTCTCGGCATCCAGTTCGCGGTTGAAGGCGATGATGCCGCCGAACGCCGATTCGGTGTCAGTGGCGTAGGCCAGTTCGTAGGCCTGACGGATACCGCCTTCGGCGTCCGGGCTCACGGCCACGCCGCACGGGTTGGCGTGCTTGACGATCACGCAGGCCGGTTTGACGAAGCTCTTCACGCATTCCAGCGCGGCATCGGTGTCGGCCACGTTGTTGTACGACAGTTCTTTGCCTTGCAGTTGGGTGGCGGTGGCAATGCCGACTTCGGCAGGCTTGGCTTCAACATAGAACGCCGCGCTCTGGTGCGGGTTCTCGCCGTAGCGCATTTCCTGGGCCTTGATGAACTGGCTGTTGAAGGTGCGCGGGAATTCGCTGCGGTCTTCGGTGCTCAGGGTGTCGGCAGCCTGGTTCACGGTGCCCATGTAGTTAGCGATCATGCCGTCGTAGGCGGCGGTGTGTTCGAACGCCTTGAGCATCAGGTCAAAACGCTGAGCGTAGGTCAGGCCACCGGCCTTGAGGTTTTCCAGAACGTTGGCGTAGTCGCTGGCATTCACCACGATGGCCACGTCTTTATGGTTTTTCGCCGCCGAACGGACCATGGTCGGGCCGCCAATGTCGATGTTCTCGATGGCGGTCGGCAGGTCGCAGCCTGGCTTGCTGATGGTGGCTTCGAACGGGTACAGGTTGACGGCTACCAGGTCGATCGGCTTGATGCCGTGCTCGTTCATGATCGCGTCGTCGATACCGCGACGACCGAGGATCCCGCCGTGGATTTTCGGGTGCAGGGTTTTCACCCGACCGTCCATCATCTCTGCGAAACCGGTGTAATCCGCGACTTCCACTGCGGCCACGCCGTTGTCCTGCAGCAGTTTGAAGGTCCCGCCGGTGGAAAGGATTTCCACGCCCAGGGCTTCCAGCTCCCTGGCGAATTCGAGGATCCCGGTCTTGTCGGAAACACTGATCAAGGCGCGGCGGATCGGCAGGCGGGTAGTCTGGTCGGTCATCTCAATTTCCATCAAAAGCAAGGGAAGTCAGCAAAAAAGGCGACCGGTTTTACGCGGGCGCCTTTCAGGTTTGATTGAATGCTTACAGCAGATCGTACTGCTTGAGTTTCTTGCGCAGCGTGCCGCGGTTCAGTCCGAGCAGCTCGCTGGCCTTGGTCTGGTTGCCCTTGACGTAGTTCATCACGCTTTCGAGCAGGGGAGCCTCGACTTCGGAGAGCACCAGGTTGTACACATCCGTGACGGACGCGCCCTCAAGGTGGGCGAAATAATTGTGCAGCGCCTTCTCGACACTCCCGCGAAGGGTCTGGCCTTCTTCGCTCGGGGTATTGAGGTGCTGTTTCAAATTCACGTTGTCGCTCACGGGTGTTGTTCCACTCACTAAAGTCTCGGTCATCATCGTCATGCGGCCACCCCTTCTCCGTCCCCTGCCAGGCTCTTGTAACGTTCGGCGAAGAACTCCCGAACGTTGGCGCATTGTGTTTCCGTACCATCCAAACGATTGAAGTGGGCGCGAAATTCCCTGGCGCCCGGCAAGGTTGCGAGATACCAGCCCACATGCTTGCGGGCAATTCGCACACCCATCACGTCCCCATAGAAGGCGTGAAGGGCGGCCAGATGCTCAAGCAGAATGCGTTCCACCTCGATCAGCTCCGGCGCCGGCAGTTTTTCGCCGGTACGCAGGAAGTGTTCGATCTCGCGAAAAATCCATGGCCGCCCCTGGGCAGCCCGGCCGATCAACAGGCCATCGGCACCGGTCGCGTCGAGCACGTAGCGGGCCTTTTCCGGCGATACGATGTCGCCGTTGGCAAAGACCGGAATCGACACCGCCTGCTTGATCGCGGCAATGGTGTCGTACTCGGCTTCACCGGTGTACAGGTCGGCGCGGGTGCGGCCATGCACCGCCAGTGCCGTGATCCCGGCCTGCTCGGCGATCTTCGCCACGGTCAGGCCGTTCTTGTTGTCGCGATCCCATCCGGTGCGGATCTTCAGGGTCACCGGTACATCAACTGCTGCCACAACGGCATGCAGGATTTCGGTAACCAGTGCCTCATCCTTCAACAGCGCGGAGCCGGCGGCCTTGTTGCAGACCTTCTTCGCCGGGCAACCCATGTTGATATCAATAATCTGTGCGCCCAGCTCGACGTTGGCCCGGGCCGCATCCGCCAGCATCTGCGCATCGCCACCGGCGATCTGCACCGAGCGTGGCTCGGGATCACCTTCGTGGATCATGCGCATGCGCGACTTGCGGGTGTTCCACAGGCTCATGTCACTGGTGACCATTTCCGAGACTACAAGCCCTGCGCCCAAACGCTTGCACAGCTGACGAAAGGGCTGGTCGGTGACACCCGCCATCGGGGCGAGGATCAAGCCGTTCTGCAATGTATATGGGCCGATGCGTACCGCCGACATAGGACTTCCCTGAAGTGGGGCCGGATCATGAGAGTTCGAAAAAGGGTTGGCATGATACCCGCTCTCGATGACTGGATAAAGGCTGAATTGAACAAAATCTGAACAGTTATTCTGTTATTACCGCCGGTTTGGTCGTGCGCGGCGCAGTCAGAAAACTGCCGTCAATCCGGGAACGGTGAAGCGTTTCACTCGGGTGAGTGGAAACTCAGGCTGTAGTTCACCGCTTTCGGGCCTGGATCGAGGATGTCCAGAGCGATGTGGATCGGCGTCTGCGGCGGCATTTCCGCCATGCCTTCAAGGTCGCCGTTGAGGTATTCGCCGGGTTTGAAGCGACGACTGGCGATCAGGTGCCCGTTGAGGTCGGCGAAGCGCAACTCCAGCAGCGGAAACGGCTGCGAGAACGGGGCGCGGTTGTAAATGATCGCGTCCACCACCAGCGCACCGCTGAATTCCGGGTGGCTGCGCACCACCAGGTTGCTGCTCTTGATCTTGGCGATGTCCACCTTGGACGGCACCGTGCAGCCAATTTGCGGGCATATTTGCTGGAACCAAGGCCGGTACTGATCCTGGCGGGCCAGTTCATCGAAGTGATAGGCGATGTACTGTCCGCCCAGCCCGGCGGCGGCCAGCACGATCAGCAGCAGCCAGAGCAGGCGACGGCCCCAGGGCGAGCGGCGTTTCTGCCAGTCCAGTTGCAGCGGGTCGTCGGTCAGATCCTGCAAGGCTTCGGCGCGAACACTGGATTCGACGCGTTCGCGTTTTTTGCGCGCAGGTTCGATCAGTGCCAGTTCGTCGTCGATGTCGTCGCTGGCCGACAGGCGCTCGCGGCGGGCATTCGGGTCGATCGGGTCGTGCAGGCGCAGTTGCGGAATCGGCGGTTCGTCATCGAGATCCACCGGCTCCAGCGACAGCGAAGGCTCGGTGCGCTCCGGTCTGACCGGCTCGGCCTCGACGGCTTCGGGTGCCTCTTCGACTTCTGCTGCGCGCTCATCCGCCGGTTCGCTGAACAGGCTGTCCGGCCATGTCGTATCTTCCGGTTCGTGGCTGTCGCGGCGGGCACTCAGGGCGTCTTCACGCGGGCGGCCGAACTCGGTGGTCGGCTGGATTTCCCGCTGTTCAAGGCGAGCCAGTTCTTCGTCCAGATCCAGGCTGTCCAGATCCAGCTCGGCGGCACTCCATTGCTTCTGGCTGATGGCGCGCGGTTCGGGTGTTTCGACGATGGCCGGTGGCTCGACAGGCGCCGGCTCGCTGATTACCGGCGCCACTGGCGTGACCGCTTCCTTGCCTGCATGTTGCTCCAGCAATTGCTTGGCGGCATTGAACACTTGCAGGCAGGAGCCGCAGCGAACCACCCCGCGGGCCACGCTCAACTGAGCATGGCTGACGCGGAAACTGGTTTGGCAATGCGGGCACTGGGTGACGAAGCTGTCGGTCATGCGGCGGTCCGGATTGAGCAGGCGGTCATTCTAGCGCCGACGGCCGGTGATGCGCACCCAGCCATCACGATTGGCGATCGGGTCGAGATCGAAGTCTTGCGCGTAGGCAGCGGCGACTTCGTCACCTTGTTCGGCGAGGATCCCGGACAGTGCCAGGCGCCCGCCGGATTTGACCAGGCCGGACAGTTGCGGTGCCAGGGAAACCAGCGGACCGGCGAGAATGTTGGCCACCAGTACGTCGGCTTTGACCTGCGGCAGGTCTTCCGGCAGGTACAGCGCAAACAGTTCGTCAGCGATGTTGTTGCGCCCGGCGTTGTCGCGGGACGCTTCCAGCGCCTGCACGTCGATGTCGGTGCCCACGGCTTCTTTGGCGCCGAGCAGCAGGGCGGCAATCGCCAGAATCCCCGAGCCGCAGCCGAAATCCAGCACGTTGCAGTCTTTCAGGTCCTGGCCGTCCAGCCATTCCAGGCACAGAGCGGTGGTCGGGTGAGTACCGGTACCGAACGCCAGGCCCGGATCCAGCAGCAGGTTGACCGCGTCCGGCTCCGGTGCGGCGTGCCAGCTCGGCACGATCCACAGGCGCTGACCGAAACGCATTGGCTGAAAACCATCCATCCAGCTGCGTTCCCAGTCCTGGTCTTCGATCACTTCGCTGTGATGCTCGGGCAGCGGGCTGCCGGTCAGCAGTTCCAGATGGGCCAGCACCGGTTCCGGTTCGGTACCGCCTTCGAACAGCGCCAGCAAATGGGTGTGCGACCACAGCGGCGTGGTGTTGAGTTCCGGTTCGAAGATCGGCTGATCTTCGGCGTCCATGAAGGTCACCGACACGGCGCCGACTTCGAGGAATGCGTCCTCGTAGGTTTCGGCTTGTTCCGGGGTGATGGCGAGACGGACTTGCAGCCAAGGCATGGCGGGCACCTTTGAAAATCTGTGGGGCAGCCCGAAGCTGCAAAAGCGCGCAGTTTACGCCAGGTCGCCGGCAAAGTGGACACACCGCTTGGCTGTTACACATTCGCGGCCGCGATATACCTATGTATGGCCTGAGCACTGTTGTCGGCAAATAGAGTCAGGGCTCATCTCTATGCAACAAAAGGCTGGGCGACATGGCGGATCAACAAGGGATTGTAGAAGAACTACCGGTAGCCGCTGCGTCTGCGGGGTCGGTGCAGGAGATCCTGCTGCGTATTACGCGCTGGCAGGTGATGATCGACAAGCGCTTGAACAGCCAGATGACGTTGCTCGAGGCACTGGAGCATTTCGCATTGACTGAACTGCGCAGGCATTACCCGGACGGCCATTTCGCCCCGGGTTTTGTGGTTGCCCTGCTTGACGCCATTCTGCAGAAGCTTATCGACGGCCGGCCAGTCATGTTCCTGGCGCTCCAGGACGCGCCATTTCGCTGGCCGGGGGGCGCCGACCCCGGTTTGCCGTCCAGCCGTCATGAGCATGTTATCCGGACGGTGGATAGCGTTTCGCTGCATTTCCTCGACCAGTACAAAAAATACCTGCGAGAACATTGGGCGACAAAAGGGCAGGAAGCGCTGTTTGATCGTCTGGTCAAACGCAAGCTGCGGCGCTATATCAAGGACATCGAGTTGCTGTTGCACCGTGATCGACTGGCGGGCCTGACACTGGATCGATTGCGCAGCAAAATCGACCGGGTTCAGGCCCGGAGCACGCGTCGGTACCGGTTGACCGCCCTGGCAACCGGTGCAGAGAAAAAGATTCTCGAGGCGCATTCCTTCGCGCAACTGCCGTCATGGATGAAGGCGCTGAAGGAGCCGGAACGCGCCCTGTTGCGCGATTATCAGGAGCAGACTTCACTGGCCCAGGCAGCACTCGATGACCTGCTGCTGGGCTACGGCTCGTTGCGCGACTTTGCCCGCCAGCAGGCCATCGAATACATTCAGCTCAAGCTCGACATGACGGTTGAACCAGACCGGATCGACGTGCGGCTCAAATGGCGCTCGGCGGTCGGTGAGCCGACCCACAATCGCAGCCTCAGTGATCTGCTGGCCTGCGGGCCGATCGGGCAGGACTTCGCAGCGGTACTGGAGATCAGCAGTCCTGCGCCATTGCGCAATCAGTCACTGAAGCCGACATTCGTTGCCGATATGCTGGCGATGCAGGATTACCCGGCAGACTACCTGCGAGTTCTCGCCGTGCAATATGAGCGCACAGAAGTACTAAAGGCGCTCATCGATTGGTTCGCCGCACGGCTTCGGCAGAGCGCATTCGTCGCGCGCTGCGCAGCTCATCTGTCGGATTCCGACCATGAGCGTCTGGAGCAGATGTGGTCTGGACACGCTATCAACAAACCGTTGCAAGTGGCCGCACTGACACTGCCCAACGGCATGCAGTGCGCCGATCTTCTGGTGTTCTACCAGGCAGAAACCGAGCAAGTGGTGAATCATCTGGTGCTGTACGCGCCCAACAAACCGGACGGTCAGGAGTGGGTGCGGTTGCCGTCGATTGCGGCGTTGACCGGCGAAGTGTGGAGCTGGACGCAGAGCGAATCCGGTCGTGAGTATCTGTTGCAGCAACTTTCGCCGACGGCACATCACGCTGCACGGGATTATCTTTTGGCCGCGGCGGCCAGCCCCGCGCTCTGGGGCATGCAGAGTGACCTTCGACGAGCGCCTCTGTCGTTTGCCGAATGCGTCGAAGCCGCTGCAAAAATGGGTCTGGCAAACAACCTGCAGCGGGTCGAGCAGGACAACTCGCTGCGCTGGTACACGACGCTGGGGCTCGAGGCCCGCCGGCACATCAGCAGTCTGAATCAGGAACTGATCGTTCATCAGCAGGTTTTCAACGAGCTGCTCGGCGGTTTCGAGGTTTTTGTTGATTTCGCCAAGCGCACGGTTGCCGCAGCGATCACGCCCTACATGCGCAGCAAGAACGTGCTGGAACCGGTCGATCCGGCCACCGTGTTGATCGATTACAACCCTGGCGTCGCCGACCGCAGGAAGCAGCAGGTGTCAACGCTGCTCGACCTGGCCATTCACGGCTACGATGACAACTCCGGCATCGAACATCCGAAAAAAGGCGTGCGATCGTCGGTTGGCCAGGATCTGAGCCTGGTGCGCAGCGCCGATCTGGCGCTGTTTCTGCGTCGGGCGGGGCTGGGTGAAAAATACGCCAGCGAGATCCGTGGCAAATATCTCGACCCGCGTGATGCAGCCTACGAACCGCGTCGCTTTGCCTATCGCAACGTACTGCTGTCAAAGATGGACCGTGATTTACGCGTGGCCAGAAGTCAGGCGCGATTGAGCGACGCGGTGTATTCGGCACTGGTCCGTCAGGTCTCTCTGTTGAGCCAGGTGCCAGCACCGGGTGCGCATTTTCCCGGCGCGAGCATGGTCGAAAGTGACGGCGTGTTCAGGTTCACCGTGCGCCACCACGTCGTGCTCGGGGTTTATGTTCTGACCTCGTTCGACCCCGAGCCGTCCTGGTGGCTGTACACGCCTGACGCGCCCGACGGCGTTGTGGTGCGTGCATATCAATCACTGTTCGGCGATATCGCAGGCGCTTTGCATGACTACTTGATGGCGCGTACGCCGGTTGCCGCGCGCAGCATCGTGTCGCGCACCCTGTATGCGATTGCGGCAAAAAAACAACGGGTCGATACGCTGTACGAAGCGCAGCGCCTGATTGACGCGCGCAGCGAGTTCAATGCGTACATCGAGCGCGCGGTTACGGATGTGCAGGACATCACCACCAGCCGCGCGCAAATGATCGAACGCCAAGTGGTCAAGGGGCTGATGTTTGCAGCCGCACCGTTTTGCATGGTGTTCCCTCCGTTTGCCTTGCTGCTTGATGTAGTGTTCATTGCCGTCAGCGCCGGTCGGGCGGTCGCTGCGCATCTGGAGGGTGACGTCGATGGCGCTCTCGGCCACTGGCTGGAGGCGTCGTGGGGAGCATTGTTCGCTATGGTCGGCGCTGGCAGTGCGATCAAGTGGCTGGGCAGCGCGGCCAGAAGTCTGAAGAGCACGATGAGGCCGGTCTCGTTGTTGTCAGAGCGTCTGAATACCGTGGCTCCGCTGCGCAGGGAAGCGCTGCCGGCGACCCGGGAAGTACGCTTCCATGCCAGGCAGGCCGTCAGCAAGAAGCCCGAGGGTTTGCAAAGGGTGAGCGAAGAAGGCGTCTTTTTCGGCACCTGGCGCAGCCCGCCCAGCGCTGCACAGCCGCACCCGGCCTATTACATTCGCAACAAAGGCAAGTATTTTCTGGTCAGGGAAAATCCGCATTTCGGTGGGCTGAGCCTGGTCGATGCCCGTCGCCCGAACGCGATCTATCAGCAACCGATACGTCTTGCTGCGGGCGGCAAGTGGGTACGCGCCAAGGTCGGACTCGCAGGTGGCAACGTGCGCGACCTTGGGCGCGTGAACAATTTGAATGATGCTTTTCCTGGAGGTGTCGAGCCGGTGCTGAACCGCGGCGCGCTGCAGGGCGAGGCCGTGGTGGCGGCTTTCCATCCCGGATCGCAAGATAACTACCTGTTTTCCCTGAATGCGCAGAGTTACGTCATCGCCTCGCTGTATAACCCGACGACAAGAGCGGGGGCGGTCATTCATTTTGATCACAATATTCGTCCGTTGATCGAGCGAAGTGTCACGCAGGTGCTGGAGCGTCTGGGGGGAACACCGCAGAACATTCGCGCCACGCTGGTGGGGGGCGACTGGCTGTCGGCGGGCGCTGACATCGGCGGTCCGGTCAGGCGCGTGTTGCGCGAACAGGGCCTGCAGCCGACCTGGGATTACTGGTCATACTCGTCGTGCCTGGGCAACAGCTATGGCGTGGTGCTGAATCTGAACAATGGAGTCTCGAGAGTGTTCAAGCATTCCTCTGGTCAGATTGGCGGGCTGTACAACCCGCTTATCGCCAGATCGACCTATGCCACGGACGGCCTCTCGATACGCGCCCGAAACTTTACGAGGCGGTTCAAGCGCAGACCGTTACATGAAAACGCAGCAGGAGTGGTGGTCGATGATGCTGGCCAGCGGGCGTCTGACACAATGGTCGAGCAGCACGCGTTCTCCACGGTAATGGTCTGATGGCTTTGTTGCAGGTATAAAAAAACCCGATCCACAGGGATCGGGTTTTTCATGCCGCTTCAGCCTTACGACTGTTTGGCCAGCTTGTGCTCGAGGTAGTGAATATTCACGCCCCCTTTGCAGAAGCCTTCGTCACGGGTCAGATCACGGTGCAGAGGGATGTTGGTCTTGATCCCGTCGACCACGATTTCGTCCAGGGCATTGCGCATGCGGGCCATGGCTTCGTCGCGGGTCGCGCCGTAAGTGATCAGTTTGCCGATCAGCGAGTCGTAGTTCGGCGGAACGGCATAACCGCTGTACAGGTGCGAATCGACGCGAACGCCGTTGCCGCCTGGAGCGTGGAAATGCTTGACCGTCCCCGGGCTCGGCATGAAGGTGCGTGGGTCTTCGGCGTTGATCCGGCACTCCAGCGCGTGGCCGCGGATGACCACATCTTCCTGGCGGATCGACAGCTTGTTGCCGGCGGCAATGCTGAGCATTTCCTTGACGATGTCGACACCGGTGACCATTTCCGAAACCGGGTGCTCCACCTGAACACGGGTGTTCATTTCGATGAAGTAGAAACGACCGTTCTCGTACAGGAACTCGAAGGTGCCGGCGCCACGGTAGCCGATGTCGATGCACGCCTGGACGCAGCGGGCGAAGACTTCCTGGCGGGCCTTCTCGTCGATGCCCGGTGCCGGCGCTTCTTCGAGAACCTTCTGGTGACGGCGTTGCAGCGAGCAATCGCGGTCGCCCAGATGGATGGCGTTGCCCTGGCCGTCGGACAGAACCTGCACTTCGACGTGACGCGGGTTGGTCAGGAATTTTTCCAGATAGACCATCGGGTTGCCGAACGCCGCGCCCGCTTCGGAGCGGGTCAGTTTCGCCGAGGCGATCAGGTCTTCTTCCTTGTGCACCACGCGCATGCCGCGACCACCACCGCCGCCGGCGGCCTTGATGATCACCGGATAGCCGACTTCACGACCGATGCGCAGCGCCGTTTCCTCGTCTTCCGGCAGCGGGCCGTCGGAACCTGGAACGGTTGGCACGCCCGCTTCGATCATCGCGTGCTTGGCCGATACCTTGTCGCCCATCAGGCGAATGGTTTCGGCTTTCGGGCCGATGAAGGCGAAGCCGGAGTTCTCGACCTGCTCGGCGAAATCAGCGTTTTCCGCAAGGAAACCGTAGCCTGGGTGAATGGCGGTAGCGCCGGTCACTTCAGCGGCCGCAATGATTGCCGGGATGTGCAGGTAGGATTGCGCGGCAGAAGCCGGGCCGATGCAGACGGATTCGTCTGCCAGACCCAGGTGCATCAGCTCTTTGTCGGCCTTGGAGTAAACGGCGACGGTCTTGATGCCCATCTCTTTGCAGGCACGCAGAATCCGCAGGGCGATCTCACCGCGGTTAGCGATCAGAACTTTTTCCAACTTCGCAGTCATCAAAGGCTCTCCGCAGTTCAAACGATGGTGAACAGCGGTTGGTCGTACTCAACCGGCTGGCCGTCTTCGACGAGGATGGACTCGATCACACCGCTGGTTTCAGCTTCGATGTGGTTCATCATCTTCATGGCTTCGACGATGCACAGGGTGTCGCCTTTCTTCACGGTCTGGCCGACTTCAACGAAGGCTGGCGAGGTTGGCGAAGATTTGCGATAGAAGGTGCCGACCATCGGCGAACGGGCAACGGTGCCGTTCAGCGCTGGAGCAGCAGCGGCAGCTGGAGCAGCGGCTGCAGCAGCAACCGGAGCGGCAGCGGCGGCAGGTGCAGCGGCCGGAGCCTGCATCGGAGCCGGTGCATAGTACTGCTGCGCCGGGGTCTTGCTGTGACGGCTGATGCGTACGGACTCTTCGCCTTCCTTGATCTCGAGCTCGTCGATGCCGGACTCTTCCAGCAATTCGATCAGTTTCTTAACTTTACGGATATCCATGAATCATCAACTCCCAAGGGTCGGTCAGGGGCGTATAGCTTGTTGTTCAAGCTGCTCTAGTGCAGCCTCCAGGGCCAGTCGATAACCGCTGGCGCCAAGGCCGCAGATCACTCCTACTGCTACATCGGAGAAGTAGGAGTGATGGCGGAAAGGTTCGCGTTTGTGCACGTTGGACAAATGCACTTCGATGAATGGGATGCTCACTCCCAGCAGCGCGTCACGTAATGCGACACTTGTGTGTGTAAATGCTGCCGGGTTGATCAGAATGAAGTCCACACCCTCGCCACGTGCGGCATGGATGCGGTCGATCAATTCGTACTCGGCGTTGCTTTGCAGATACAGCAGATGATGGCCGGCTTCACGGGCGCGGCGTTCCAGGTCCTGATTGATCTGCGCCAGGGTGGTCGACCCGTAGGTCCCCGGTTCCCGGGTGCCGAGCAGGTTCAGGTTGGGGCCGTGCAGCACCAGTAGCGTTGCCATCTGCGTGTTCCTTGTTATGGGTGAGCCTTCGTCAGAACCCGGCGACTATGCCGCAAAGCCTTTGTGACTGTCCAGTTCTCTGCAATAGCCAGCACGATGACCGATGTTTGCGCAAAATATGTGACTGAGTGATTAAATCCGGTCATTCGCTTTGGCAACACGTTCGGCGAAGTCGCTGGCGTTGATCTCGCCGATCACCCGCACATCGCGACGTTCCACCCCGTCCTTGCCGAAGAACATCAGCGCCGGTGGGCCGAACAGGCTGTAGCGGTCGAGCAGGGTGCGCTGTTCGGCATTGCTCGCGGTGATGTCGAAGCGAATCAGCCGATAGCCCTTGAGCCGATTCACGACCGTGGCGTCATTGAGTACTTCGTGTTCGATGACTTTGCAGCTGATGCACCAGTCGGCGTACCAGTCGAGCAGCAGCGGGGTGCCGGCGGTTTTCGCTTCGAGCAGCACCCGGTCCAGTTCTGCCGGGGTGCTGACGGTCTGCCACGAACCGCCGTCTTGCGCCGACAATCCGCTGTCGGCAAGGCGCGCCGGGGCTATCGGATTCAACGGGTCGGTCTGCCCGCTGAACGCGCCGTACCAGCAGGCCAGCGCATAAAACAGCAGGAACATGCCCAGCAACTGGCCGAGGCGTTTGCGCGGCGGTTTGTAGACGAATTCCAGAGCGCCGAGGAACAGGCCGACGCCACCGGCCAGCAAGCCGATCAGCAGCAGCGTGATCTGGCCCGGCAATACCCGGCTGAGCAAACCGATGGCCAACCCGAGCAGCAACACGCCGATGCCGTTTTTCACGTACATCATCCACGGCCCGCTTTTCGGCAGCCACGCCGCGCCGCCAGTGGCGACCAGCAATAACGGCGCGCCCATCCCCAGGCCGAGCATGAACAGCTTCAGGCCGCCGCCCAGCGCGTCGCCACTGGCGCTTATATAAAGCAGCGCGCCGGCCAGCGGGGCGGAAACACACGGCGATACCAGCAAACTCGACACCACACCCAGCACCGCCGCGCCCCACAACGAGCCGCCTTCGGTGCGCCCGGCGATCCGGTCGAGGCGGCTGCTGATGAAGTGCGGCAGTTTCAGCTCGAACACGCCGAACATCGCCAGCGCGAACACCGCAAAGAACATCGCGAACGGCACCAGCACCCACGCCGATTGCAGCCGTGCCTGCAAATTCAGTTGCGCGCCGAACAGCCCCATCAAGGCCCCGAGCAGCGCAAAACAGGCGGCCATCGGCAGCACATAAGCGAGGGAAAGATTGAAACCACGCAAACCGCCGACCTGCCCTCGCAGCACCACGCCGGACAGGATCGGCAGCATCGGCAATACACAAGGCGTGAAGGTCAGCCCCAGACCCGCGAGGAAAAACAGCGCCAGGTCACGCCAGTCCCAACCCGTCACCGGAGTGGACGCGCCACTTGCCAATGCGTTGCCTTCGATGCTCAGGCGTTCGGTTTCCGGCGGATAGCATAGACCCTTGTCGGCACAGCCCTGATAGGTGACGGCCAGTGTGAACGCCCGGGCGTCATTGCGCGGCAGTTCCACGTCGAGAATGCCGTGGTAGACCTCGACGTCGCCGAAATACTCGTCGTGTTTCTGTTCGCCCTGGGGTAACTGTGCGGCACCGAGTTTCACCTCGGCAGGTTCGGCTCGAAACTGGAAGCGATGGCGGTAGAGGTAATAGCCTTCGCTGGCAACGAAGCGCAGTTTGACCGATTGCGGGGTGCTCTCGACCAGGCTCAGTTGAAAGGCTTCGCGCACCGGCAGGAAGTCGGCACTGTTGTTGACCGAGCCCAGTGTGGCGCTGGGTTTGCTGTCAAACAGACCGGCGGCACCGGCCGGCAGGGCGAAGACGAAAAACAGCAGGCAGAGCAGACGGCGCATGACAATCTCGCGAATCAAAGGTGCGGGAATGATAGCGGACTTGGCCCTGCGCTGTGTGTCACACGCGGAACGCTTGCACGGCGGTGTGCAACTGGCCGCCCAGCAAAAGCAGGTTCTCGCCTTGCTCGCGGCCCTGGCCGATGCGCAGCAGATTGGCCCCGCCCAACTGGTGAATCCGCTCGCTGTGATCGCGAATCTCGCTGACCGCGCCGCTCTGTTGTGCGGTGATGTCGGCGATGCGGATCGCGGTGTCGGAAATGGTCTGGATTGCGCCGACAATTTTGTCCAGCGCACCGTCCGCCGATTGCGCCTGATTGGCCGTGGCCTCGGCGTGTTCGACCTGCGCGCGCATGCCCTCGACCGATTGCCTTGCGGCGGTTTGCAGGCCGGCGATCAGGGTCTGGATTTCTGCCGTGGCGCCGGCGGTGCGTTGTGCCAGCGAGCGAACTTCCTCGGCCACTACGGCAAATCCGCGACCCATTTCCCCGGCGCGGGCGGCTTCGATTGCCGCGTTGAGCGCCAGCAGGTTGGTCTGGTCGGCAATCGAGCGGATCACCGTCAGTACGCCGCCGATGGTGGCCGACTCTTCGGCCAGGTGTTCGATCATCTGCGCATTGCCCTGCACCTCGCCGACCAGCGCGTGCAGGCCGGTGAGGCTCTGGCCGATCACTTGTTGCCCGTGTTCGACGGCCAGCCCGGCATGGCGACTGGCGTCGGCAGCCTGGCGTGCATCGCCGGCCACTTGCTGGATGGTCGCTTCCAGTTCGCCGAGGGAATCACGGATCAGCGCGGTATCGCCGGCCTGATGTTCGGCACCGCTGTGCAAGTCATTACTCAGCTCGGCGAGGGTGCGACTGCTGCCCGCCACCTGCTCGGCATTGCCGCGAATGGTCCCGACCAGGTCCACCAAGTAGGCACGCAGGCGATTGAGCGAGGCTTCAATGTCGTGCAGTTCGCGGTTGGTCTTGCCCAGATGAATGTCGCGGCTGAAGTCGCCTTCGGCCCAGGTCGACAGCGCCGGGGCGAGGTTGGTCAGGGTGCGGGCCAGGCGTCGTTGCAGGGTGTCGATCAGCAGCGCGATCAGCAGAATCAGGCCAATCATCACGCCTTGCATCAGGCGCACTTCACCCTGAATCTGCCCATGCTGGGCGCGCACCACCGGTTCAAGACCGGCGATGGCTTGCTGCACGGCGGCGATTTTCTGGTGGGTCGCGGTGCTCAGGTCGGTGCGTTTCTGGATCTGATCGCGGGTGCGCGCCAGCTCCGCCGGATAACGGCCGAGCAAACTGTTGAGTTCGCGTTTGAGGCCGACGCCGGCATCTTCGGCAGCGGCTTTTTCCGTGCTTTCGATGCCCATCATCGCGGCGAAGTCGTCGCTGCCGGACTCACTGCTGGCGACCACGCCGAGCAAGGGCAGGGCCTCGATTGTCTGGGCCTGGGTGCGGATGTTGCTGAGTTCGCGTTCGACATCGGCGGCCAGTTCACTGCGTCCGCTGCTGACCAGCTTGTCCCGGGCCAGCGACAGTTTGCCCAGATGTTGAGAGGCAACCAGCAGGGGCGTTAGATAGGTCGCGTTGCCGCCGGCGTAGGTGCTGAGCTGATCGAGGCTGGCGCTCAATTCGCGTTCGGCCTGCAACAGCAGAGCCTGCGGATCGCCGGCCAGTTTGCCGGCGGCCAGCAGGTCGGTCTTGCTGAATTCATCGAGGCCGGTGAGGCTCGGGCGCAAGGTGTCGGCCAGCGCCGGCGGCAGCTCGCCAAGTTCTTTCTGCAACTGTTCGATGGCCTGGCTGGCGCTGCTCAGGCGAAGGGCGTCGCCGCTGGCAAGGTAGTCCTCGACGTTGCGTGCCACGTCATTCTGAAATTGCTGCGACAGTCCCAGATAACGCTCCATCAACAGATATGGGCGCTCCAGGGCTTTCTGCGACCACCACAGCGTGGCGCCGAGGGCCACGCAGACGGCGACCAGCAAAAGAGTATTGAGATTGGTGAGCAACTTCAGGCGCATGACGGCTACCAACGGCAGAACGGTAAGCGCCTGAATTTATTGCGGTTCTATTACAGGGTTATGACCGATTGGGTCGATTCCGATGAAAAAGTGGCACTTTGCTTTGAGTCGCGCGCGATCTGCACCCGATTGCGTCCTTCGCCCTTGGCGCGGTACAGCGCCTCGTCGGCCTGGCTGGCCATCATCAGGCTGTCGGAGTCGTCGTGCATTTCCACCACGCCAGCGCTGAAGGTGCACCACAGATCCTGCGGCTGGGCCGGATAGTGAATTTCGGCAAAGCGCTGACGGATTTCGTCGAGCACTTTGTGCGCCGCTTCTATATCGGTGTCGGGCATGACGATGGCGAATTCTTCGCCGCCGTAACGGCCGATGAAATCGGTCTTGCGCAGCCGCTGCTTGAGGAACAGCGCCAGGCTCTTGATCACCCGGTCGCCCATGGGATGGCCGTGGCTGTCGTTGACCCGTTTGAAGTGGTCGATGTCGAGCATCGCAAAGCTCAGCGGCTTGTTCTCGCGGCGGGCGCGGAACGAGCAGTCTTCGAGCAATTGCAGAATGTGCGTGTGGTTGTACAGGCCGGTGAGGCTGTCGCGGACCATCCGTGCTTTCAGGTTGCGCGCGCGGGCGGCGCGGTTGCGCACGGTGGTGATCAGGTGGCGCGGCTTGATCGGCTTGGTCAGGAAGTCGTCGCCGCCCTCGCTCATGGCGTCGAGCTGTTTGTCCAGATCGTCCTCGGCCGACAGATAAATGATCGGCACGCTGACATAGCGGTCGTTGTGGCGGATGACTTTCGCCAGCTCGGTACCGGTGCAGGCCGGCATGTACATATCGAGGATGATCAGGTCCGGCTGGAAATCCGCCAGCTCGGCCATCGCCTGGATCGGTTCGATCAGGGTGCGAGTGACGATCCCGGCACTGTTGAGCAGGCGTTCGGTGTGCAAGGCCTGGGCGCGGGAGTCGTCGATGATCAGCACTTTATAGGGTTCGTACTGGGCGACGCAGGTCAGGACCTCGATCTTCTCCAGCAGGCTTGAGGCTTCGAGGGTGCCGGTGAGAAATTCCTGGCCGCCGGCGCGAACCGCTGCGAGGCGGGTCGGGGTGTCGGTTTCGTGCAGGCTGAAAAACAGCAGCGGCAGCGGTTCTTCCAGACCTTGCTGAGCTTCGGCGGCGAGTTTCAGGCCGACGCCGGCGCCGCTGAAGTCCACGTCCATAACAATCGCGGCGGGCAGGCGCTCGACCATCGACGAGCGAAACGCCGCCACACTGTCCAGCGCCTGAGCGCTCAGACCGAAAAACTCCAGCTGCTTGGCCAGACGTTCGGCGCGGTCATGATCCTGCAGCATCACGTAGATCGGTTTGCGCAGGGGCGGCAGGAAAGTCTGGTCAAGCTGATCGCCATGGCGCAGACCGGTGCGCGACAAGCGCTGCATCAAGCGGTTGAGATCGGTGATCAGGCCGCTGCTCAGGCGGCCGCGATTGGCGTCCACCGCTTCCAGCGACTGGCTGATGTGGCGGGCCAGTTGCGTGTGTTCGGGCTGTTCGAAACGCTCGGCAAAACGTAGCAGGCGCAGATTGGCCTCGCTCAGTTCGGCGAGATCGGCAGTGGACCACTCACTGCGTTGCAGGCGCTGCCATATCTCAAGAATCTGACGTGCCTGATGAATTACCCGCTGGGCAAAGTGGTGCTTGAGGCGCTCACGGCTGGGGTCTTCTGGCTCGGTCATATCCTGACTACTAGTTAGGCTGCATGCTGAGATCGACTGGTGGCTCTATGCTAGCACCTCTTTTCCCTTACATGAGTGTCGTACGTCAATAATCTGCGGTGCGGCATCATTCAGTTTCTGACTGGTTGGTTTTGTCCGCGACTTGCTCGTCGATCAAGGGCCCGTAATCCGGGCCTTGAAGGATATTTCCCAGGGCTTTTGAGGACGCTTCCCCTGCGCTGGATGGTCATCGTTTGTCAGGGCTTTCTGATTTTTCCAAGGTCAGCTTCACAAGGGTTTTGCGCTGGCAGGGTCAGGGAAACCCCTACGAGACATTTGCCTGAGCATGACCCTGTGTCACCGGAACGCCGCGCATTTGTGCCTGCGACTATCCTTTCGTTCACTGACGAACACCGCCTGTTTTTTTCCGCGACCCTGATCGCGGGTGCCGGGGCGAGGCACGTTGTTGTATGGTTGTGGTCGAACCGTTGAACCCAAGATTGAAAGGATATCGCCATGCTGGACTGGAAGAACCGCGCGGGCAGCGCGCCTGAACGTGCCGCCGAGCCCAAGTCGGCCGCCCGCAGCTATGTCGGCGGGCTGTTGTTCAGCCGGGCGCTGGCTACGCTGGTTGCCATTTATCTGTTGGTGACCATTGGCCTGGGCTGGTACTGGAGCCAGGAACCGGCGCTGTTTCCCGTGGCGCAGAACGCCCAGGTTGCCGCCGAGAAGGAAGGCAAGCAGATGGTGGTCGGTTACACCACCGTAGAAACCCTGAAAACCGTTGCCGGCACTTTGCTCGACAAGCCGGGTGGCTATATTTCCAACGACCGTTTCCCGCCGGGCCTGTGGATGGACAACATGCCGAGCTGGGAATACGGCGTGCTGGTGCAGGTCCGCGACCTGACCCGCGCCCTGCGCAAGGACTTCGCCCGCTCGCAATCGCAATCGGCTGAAGACGCCGATCTGGCCAAGGCCGAGCCGCGCTTCAACTTCGACAACAAGAGCTGGATCCTGCCGTCCAGCGAGTCGGAATATCAGGAAGGCATCAATTCCCTGAGCCGTTATCAGGCGCGCCTGTCCGACCCGACCCAGAAAAACGCGCTGTTCTATGCCCGCGCCGACAACCTGAACAACTGGCTGGGCGATGTCGGCACCCGTCTCGGTTCGCTGTCGCAACGCCTGTCGGCCAGTGTTGGCCGGGTCAAGCTCAACACCGCGCTGAAAACCGAAGTTCCGGCGGTGGGGGAAGTGCCGCAGGTCGACGAGGAAGTCGTCGAGACTCCGTGGATGCAGATCGACAACGTGTTCTACGAAGCCCGTGGTCAGGCCTGGGCACTGTCGCACTTGCTGCGCGCGATCGAGGTCGATTTCGCCGACGTGCTGGCGAAGAAGAATGCGACTGTCAGCGTGCGTCAGATCATTCGCGAGCTGGAGGCGTCTCAGGAGCCGGTCTGGAGCCCGATGATCCTCAACGGCAGCGGTTTCGGTGTGCTGGCCAACCACTCGCTGGTCATGGCCAACTATATTTCCCGGGCCAACGCCGCCGTGATCGATTTGCGTCAACTGCTCAATCAGGGCTGAGTCATGGATGAGCACGCCAGAGAGGCGGCCCACCGCGCCGCCTCGGATGCCGAACAGATCGCCTGGGTCGACGAGCAGGACAACCTGCTCGGCGCCCTGGTGCGTTCCGACCTGCGCGAGCGCGGGCTGATCGGTCGTGGCACCTACATCATGTTGTTCAACTCCGCCGGTGAACTCTGCGTGCATCGGCGCACGTTGAGCAAAGCCATCTATCCCGGTTACTGGGATGTGGCGGCAGGCGGCATGGTGCAGGCGGACGAGACCTACGCCGAGTCGGCAGCCCGTGAGCTGGAAGAAGAATTGGGCGTGAGTGGCGTCGAGCTGACGGCCCACGACCATTTCTACTTCGAAGACACCGGTAATCGTCTGTGGTGTTCGGCGTTTTCGGCGGTGTGGGACGGGCCGTTGATCCTGCAGCCCGAAGAAGTGCTCGAAGCGCGCTTCATTCCGGTCGAACAGGTCATGCTGGAAATCCAGCAAAAGCCTTATTGCCCGGACTCTCTGGCCGCATTGAAACGCTATCTGAAGGCGCAACAGAGCGACGTCGCAAAGAACACATAAATTGGCGCCGATTGGCACTTAGCAATCGGCGTTTTTGCCGTTACACTGCGCGACCTTTTCAAGCTGTGCCGACCCGCTTTCAGGAGCTCATGGCACAGTAGCGCTGCCCCTGCCTGAGTGGGGCTTCGCGGTCGATAGCCTTGCCCAAGGCTGCGATCAGTCTTTGTCCTCCCGAGAGGATTGCCGGTGGCCAAAAAAGCCGCATCCTTCGCCGCCCTGGGCGGCCTGGTATTTTCCACCGACGCAGGTCGTCATTGCCCGGAATGCAGCAAGCCGGTGGACGCCTGTATCTGCAAGCAAACCGTGATCCCGGCCGGCGACGGCATTGCCCGCGTGCGCCGCGAGAGCAAGGGCCGTGGCGGCAAGACGGTGACCACCATCACCGGCGTGCCTCTGGCCGAAGACGCACTCAAAGAGTTGGCGACAACGTTGAAGAAACGTTGCGGCACCGGCGGTGCGTTGAAAGACGGGGTCATCGAGATTCAGGGCGACCATGTCGAGCTGCTTCTGGCCGAGTTGGTCAAGCACGGTTTCAAGGCGAAGAAGTCCGGCGGCTAGCAGCCTCTGTGAAACCCACCGGCGGCTTGATTCAGCTCCAGAGCGCCTGGGCCTGACGTCGTTTCCATGGTTTTCACAGAGCCTGTTCATGACCGGTTTCTAAACTCAACGCTGTCAGCGCGGTCTACCGCCCCGCTGACGAACCGTCATTTTCATTCTTTAGACTGCGCCGGCCTGAGATCAGGCGACGCACTATGACTTCTTTATAGGGGACTTCGATGTCCGTACGACGCACACGCAAAGACGATGGCAGCCAATGGACAGTTGCGGACAGCCGCAGTGTTTACGGGATTCGCCATTGGGGGGCCGGGTATTTCGCGATCAATGACGCCGGTCGCGTCGAGGTTCGTCCGAACGGCCCGAACAGCTCGCCTATCGATCTGTTCGAACAAGTCGACCAGTTGCGCAAGAGTGGCTTGTCCCTGCCGCTGCTGGTGCGTTTCCCCGACATCCTGCAAGACCGCGTCCGTCAGCTGACCGGTGCGTTCGATGCGAACATCGAGCGTCTGGAATACCAGAGCAAATACACCGCGCTGTACCCGATCAAGGTCAACCAGCAGGAAGCGGTGATCGAAAACATCATCGCCACCCAGAACGTCTCCATCGGTCTGGAAGCCGGTTCCAAGCCCGAGCTGCTGGCGGTGCTGGCACTGGCGCCGAAGGGCGGCACCATCGTCTGCAACGGTTACAAGGACCGCGAGTTCATCCGTCTGGCGCTGATGGGCCAGAAGCTTGGCCACAACGTGTTCATCGTGATCGAGAAAGAATCCGAAGTCGGTCTGGTGATCGAAGAAGCCGCCTCGCTCAAGGTCAAGCCGCAGGTCGGCCTGCGCGTGCGTCTGTCGTCGCTGGCGTCGTCGAAGTGGGCGGACACCGGTGGCGAGAAATCCAAGTTCGGCCTGTCGGCGGCGCAACTGCTGTCGGTGGTCGAGCGTTTCCGCGCGGCCGGGCTGGATCAGGGCATCCGTCTGCTGCACTTCCACATGGGTTCGCAGATTGCCAACCTGGCCGACTACCAGCACGGCTTCAAGGAAGCGATCCGTTACTACGGCGAGCTGCGCAACCTCGGTCTGCCGGTCGATCACATCGATGTCGGCGGTGGCCTGGGTGTCGACTACGACGGTACACACTCGCGCAACGCCAGCTCGATCAACTACGACATGGATGACTACGCCGGTGTCGTGGTCGGCATGCTCAAGGAATTCTGCGATGCGCAGAGCCTGCCGCATCCGCACATCTTCTCCGAAAGCGGTCGTTCGCTGACCGCGCACCACGCCATGCTGGTGGTGCAGGTGACCGACGTCGAGAAACACAACGACGACGTGCCGCAGATCGAGAACAAGGAAGCGCTGCCGGAAACCGTGCAGTGGCTGGTGGACCTGCTCGGCCCGACCGACATCGAAATGGTCACCGAAACCTACTGGCGCGCCACCCACTACATGAGCGACGTGGCTGCCCAATACGCCGACGGCAAGCTGACCCTGGCTGAAAAGGCCTTGGCCGAGCAGTGCTACTTCGCCGTGTGCCGGCGTCTGCACAACTCGCTGAAGGCGCGTCAGCGTTCGCACCGCCAGGTGCTGGACGAACTCAACGACAAGCTGGCCGACAAGTACATCTGCAACTTCTCGGTGTTCCAGAGCCTGCCGGATACCTGGGCGATCGATCAGGTCCTGCCGATCATCCCGCTGCACCGTCTCGACGAAGAGCCGCTGCGTCGTGCCGTTCTGCAAGACCTCACCTGCGACTCCGACGGCAAGATCAACCAGTACGTCGACGAGCAGAGCATCGAGACCAGCCTGCCGGTGCACGCGCTGAACGAAGGTGAAGACTACCTGTTGGGCGTGTTCCTGGTCGGCGCCTATCAGGAGATCCTCGGCGACATGCACAACCTGTTCGGTGACACCGACTCGGTGAACATCTACCAGAACGCCGACGGCAGCGTGTACCACGCCGGCATTGAAACCCACGACACTATCGAAGACATGCTGCGCTACGTGCACCTGTCGCCGGAAGAGCTGATGACCCACTACCGCGACAAGTGCGCCAGTGCCCGCATCAGCGCCAACGAGCGCACTCAGTTCCTCGATGCATTGCGCCTGGGTCTGACCCGCTCCTCTTACCTGTCTTCCTAAGGTCAGGTTCCGCTTTCATCTGGTTGTCTGAAATTTTTCCGCTCAGTGCGGACGTTTCAGACAACCGGGTGAGACGCTTCTTTTTCTCTTTGCGAAACGGCTTGCTTCCAGGCTGGCAAAGTGACGTCGTCTGCTTTTCGCGTAGGTCATTTCCGAATTTGTAGTTCGGCCCTCTACTCGGCCATGGGTCTCGGCGAGAATCCCCGCCCGCCCCCCTGTAGAGAATCCCCCCATGTTCGATCCAGCCGACGAGCCGTCGTTTCGTCTCGATGTAGCGGGCCTGTCCGACTCACTTGAAGTCCTCGCATTCACGGGTTGCGAAGCCATCAGCGAGCCTTTTTCATTCGAAATCGATGTGCTGGTCGATGACCCTCACCTTGACCTTGCAGGCCTGATGTATCGTTCCGCGCGCTTGTGCTTCGGGCCTTGCGGCAATGGTATTCACGGCCAGTTGCACAGCCTTGTCCAGCATGAACAGCGGCGCGGTGCGCGGTTGTTTCAGGCGCGGCTCGGGCCGCGGCTTAGCTGCCTGGGCCTGCGTAACAGCCAGCGCATCTTCACTGATCTCTCGATACCGCAGATTCTTGATCAGGTGCTCAGGGAGCACGGAATCAGTGGCGCCCGACGCCGATTCGATCTGCAAGGCGCGTATCCGCCCCTGACATTCTGCACCCAGTACGGCGAGTCGGATCTGCAACTGTTGCAGCGGTTGTGCGGCCAGGCACGCATTCACTACCACTTCGAACACGGGAGCCGGGGACATTGCCTGGTGTTCGGCGACGATCCGGCCCGGCTGCCCCGCGCCGGGAGCCTGCAATTCGAGGGCGAGGAAGGGGAGCCGATTCCGACATTGAGCTGCTGGCAAGTGAGCGAGCACGCGCGCCTGCACACAGAAGGCTCGCGGCAGGCACGTTCGGCGCAGGGGCATTCCGCTTCGCCGACCCTGCGCAGTGGGCACTGGCTGACGATTTCCGGCCAGCCCCTGGATGACTCGAATACGCACTGGCTGGTAAGCCGAATCGAACATCGGGCCGATCAGTCCCTCGAGCCGCCCTACAGCAACCGGATTTTTGCCACTGACCAGTTATCGCTGCCCCGGTCATCTATTGCAGCCCGGGGCGCGCGCATGTGTAGCCCGCAACGTGCATGGGTGGTGTCGGTCGAGGAGGCGCAACCGGATCCCGTGCGGCCGGTGGCCGTTCAGTTCGACTGGCTCTATCAGGGGGAAGGGGCCCGCCCCAGCCACTGCTGGCTGCCGGTGGCGCCGGCGTTGGCCGAAATGCAGATGGCGTCATTGAAGGACGGGGTAGAGGTGGTGGTGAGTTTTCTGGAAGGTGACCCTGAGCAGCCCGTGATCAGCGGCGTCCTGCAGGTCCCGGCACTGACCGAAGTCATCGAGGATGATGCACCGTCACCGCTGCCCTCGCGTATGGCGAGCGTGGGCCTGCCTCAATGGTTGAAAGCGGCCGAGCCATTATTGCTGTTGTGCCTGATACCCGGAGGCGGCAGTTATCACCATTGCGCGGCGTCACTGTGCAGCTGTCGATTGGTCGCCGGGCTCAAATCGAGCAACGGAAGATGAGCCTCGCGACTCCCGGACGGCACGCTCAGTGGTTATTGCTGGACATCGCACAGGCGCCGCAGGCCGTGCAGACGTTACGCCATGGATTTGCCGGTGTGCACAGCCTGAAGCTGTTTGACGGTACGGAGTTTCAGCCTGTCAGTGAACAGGGCCCGTGGTTGATCGATTTGCGCGACAGCCCGGCGCTGTCGGCGCTCTGCCACACCGATCCGTTGACCTGGCAAGGTCTGCTGCTGGGCAGCGAGGCCTCGGAGCCGTCATTGCGCGAACACTTGCAGCGGATGCTGACCGTGTCTGTCGGCCTGAACCATCGGGCATTGCTCAATTTCTACAATCGGCAGACCGCCAGCTACTTTTTCGATGCCTGCGACGCCCGACAATTGAGCTGCTGGCTCGGACCGATCGGATGGCTGCGCTGGTTCGGCGGGACCTGGGCCGATCTGGCCGGCGGCAGCCAGGGCTGGCAGCAACTGCGCAATCCGGGACTGGCCGTGGAGCCGCTGCGGATCGAACAAAGCCTGACCCGCCGACAGCGCGAACGTCTGCACCGTTGTCTGCTGGATCAGCAGGTCTGGCGCTGGAGTCAGGCGATGGGAAACGACTATCGGCTGATCTCATCCTTTCAGGAGCAAGGCCTGGAACTGGGGTTCAGCGAGCAGGCGTTGCTGGACGACTGGTTGTGGCTGCGTTTGCAGCATCCGCATGCCGAGCTGACACCGCTGCCACATGGATTGACCCCACGGGAACGGCTTGAGCTGTTGCGTCGGCGCTGGCTCGACGACCCGTCATGAGGCGCCGCTTCAGTGAGCGGCACCGTTGAACCAGCCATCGGTGCGCCGCAGCCACCACGCCAGGCCCCCGAGCGTCAGGCTGCGCAGCACCATGAACAACAGGAATGAAATCCACAGGCCGTGATTGCCCAGACCTTGCAGCGCCCAGGCGACAGGCAGCAACAGGATCACGGTCGCCAGCATGCCGTTGCGCATTTCCCGGGCGCGGGTGGCACCGATGAACAGGCCGTCGAGCAAGTAGCTCCAGACCGCGATCAACGGCAGGACGGCGAGGTAGGGCAGGTAGATGAACGCGGTCTCGCGCACGCTCTGGATGTCGGTCTGCATTTCGATGAACAAGTGGCCGGCCAACAGAAACAGTGCCGCGAAGCCCAGGCTCGCCAGCAACGACCAGCCACCTGCAACCACCAGCGACCGGCGCAGGGCCAGACGATCGCGGGCGCCGATGGCGTGGCCGCACAGGGCTTCGACGGCGTGAGCCAGACCGTCCAGCGCGTGGGCGGTCAGCAGCAGGCCGTTGAGCAGCAGCGCGTTGGCCGCGACCGTGGCATCGCCCAGTCGCGCGCCCTGTACGGTGATCAGGAAAAACACCGATTGCAGCGCCAGGCTGCGGATGAAAATGTCGCGGTTGACCGCCAGCAGCGGGCGCCAGCTCTGCCAGATTTTCAGGGCGGCCCAGGCGATGTGTCTGGGATAGGCGCGCAGTGCCTTGCGAGTCATCCACAGGCCGAGCAGGGCGCCGCTCCATTCGGCGATCACCGAGGCTCGGGCCGAACCGACCACGCCCCAGTCCAGACCCATCACGAACCACAGGTTGAGCACGATGTTGATCAGGTTGGTGCTTAGCAGAATCGCCAGCGGTGCCTGGGCGTTCTGCGTGCCGAGGAACCAGCCGACCAGCGCATAACTGGCCAGCGCCGCCGGCAACCCGAACAGCCGGGTGTGGAAGAAGTCGCGGGTCAGTTGATCCAGTTCCGCCGACGGTTGCATGAAGTGCAGCGCGACTCCGCTCAGCGGTACGCCCAGGGTTCCGAGCAACAGCGCCAACCCCATCGCCAGCAACAGGCCCTGAAGCAGAATCTGCCGCAAGGCCGCGCCGTCGCTGCGCCCGGCGGCCTGCGCGGCGAAACCGGTGGTGCCCATGCGCAGAAAACCCATGGCCCAGGCCAGAAAGGTGTACAGGCTGGCGCCGACGGCCACTGCGCCCAATTGATGGGCATGAGGCAGATGCCCGATGACGGTGCTGTCGACCAGCGCCACCAGCGGCACGGAAATGTTGGAGAGGATCATGGGGGCGGCGAGGGCCCAGACCCGGTGATGGGTCGGGCGGTCGCGCCAGTCGGTGATCAGGTTGGACATGCGGGCTCCTTGGGGAGCGGCATTGTAGCGGCAGGTGTCAGTGAATGATCCAGCTCAACAGCCATAATCCCAGCAGCAACCAGATGATCCCGGCAATGATCGAGGCATTCATGAACGCGCGGATCGCCGACCACAAAAGCATCAGGCCAACGATCAGCGCGATGATGCTGATGATCGACGTGTCCATGCCCAACGCCCTCGACAGCCCGTCGACGAAGTTGCCGCCGGCGTTGCCCAGCAGATTGAACAGGCCGCTGAGGCCATCGACGATGAAGCGGATGATCGAGCCGAGCGCCTGGCCCAGCCATTCGAAAAAGCTTTCTACCTGCATGTCTGTTTCCTGATGAAAGAGCTGAGCCTTGGGCCGCAGCGGAGGCGGTCGAGTTCCCTGCAAGCATAGAGGGTTTTAACGGGCGACTGGCGCTTGCCTTCGATACGCATCCCCCCGAAGCTATACGCCTTCAGGAGAGCCCGATGAACCTTGTTGAACTGACCGAACGCCTGCACGCCATTCGCGACCGCAATGACTGGCGGCAATTTCACAGCCCGAAAAACCTGGCCATGGCCGCCAGCGTGGAAATGTCCGAACTGGTGGAAATCTTCCAGTGGCTGACCGAAGACCAGTCCCGCCAATTGCCGGCGGACAAACTCGCCCACGCCGGGCAGGAAGTCGGCGACATCGTTCTGTATCTGTTGCTGCTGTGCAGCGAACTGGGGCTGGACATGAATGAAGTGGTGCGCAGCAAACTCGCCGACAGCGAACGGCGGTTCAGCTGATGAGCGACCGTCATTTCGATCAGCTGGCGACCCGCTTCGCCGAAAAAATCTACGGTGGCGCCAAAGGCGCGATCCGCCTCGCGGTGCTGCAGGCCGACCTCGTCGAAGCCCTGCCGGATCGTCCGTTGCGGGTGCTGGACATTGGCGGCGGCCTGGGCCACATGTCGCTATGGCTGGCCGAGCGCGGGCACCAGGTGACCTTCACCGAGCCAGCCGAACCGATGCTTGAAGGCGCACGCCAGCGCTTTGCCGACGCCGGGCAAACCGCGACGTTCATTCAGGCGCCCTGGCAGGAACTGCTCGGCCAGCTCACCGAACCCTACGATCTGGTGCTGTGCCATGCGGTGCTGGAATGGCTGGTCGAACCCCACGCGATCCTGCCGGTGCTGCATCAGTTGACCAAGCCCGGCGGCTGGCTGTCGCTGGCGTTCTACAACCGCGATGCGCTGATTTACCGGAACCTGCTCAAAGGCCATTTCAAGAAAATGCGCAAGAACGACATGGCCGGTGAAAAGCAGAGCCTGACCCCGCAACAGCCACTCGATCCACGGGAACTGGCGACGCAACTCGCCGGGTTGTGGCAGGTCGAAACCCAGAGCGGGGTGCGGGTTTTTCACGATTACATGCCGGTGGAATTCCAGGCCCGCGCCGAATTGATTGATTTGCTCGAGATGGAGCTCGCCCACCGTCGTCACCCAAGCTTCGCCGGGCTTGGGCGCTACTTGCACTGGATCTGCCGGCCGATCTGATCGGAGCGAGATATGAAAGGTCATTCAGGGTTATTGCTGATCTGTCTGGGGCTGGCCGCCTGCCAGGGCAGCAACCCTTACGTGGCGCAGTCGCGGCCGTTGCCACCGGCGCCACCGCAAGCGGCGACCACCTTCGACCGCAGCGCCTATCCCGCGCCGCCTCGGGATTACGGGCGCTATCGCAGCTGGGCGTGGCTCAACGGTCAGCTGCCGCCGGGCACGGCCTGGGCGGATTCGGCGCAAGTGGCCGAAGCCGTGAGCAGTGCACTGGACCAGCGTGGTTTGCGTCCGCTGCATGACAATCGCCCGGCCGACCTGCTGGTCAGTGCCCGCCTGAGCCTGGAAACCCGCCTGCGTCAGGTGCAGGACGATTACGGTTACTACGGCGGCTATGGCGGTTATGACCGTTACGGCCGGGGTTACGGGATGTACAACACGGTGCCGATCGTGCGGACCTATCAGGAACAGGTCGTGGTGGTGCGAGTCGATCTGTTCGACGCCGGCAGTGGTCAGCCGGTCTGGAGCGCCAGCGCCGAAACCGGTACCCAGGGCAAGCAAGGTGATCGCACCGACGCGATTCGGGAGGCTGTCGAAAAGGCCATGTCGGCGTATCCTCCCGGTTAGCTTCCCGCCAATGAGAAGCTCAGGTTCATGTCTTCCACCGGAGAAAAACCATGTTCCGCCGTCTCGCTTTACTGGCCGTGGCCGCACTGCTCAGTGCCTGTGCCGCCAACCAGGTCAATCATGACTTCGACGCCAGCCGCGACTTTGCCGCTTATCGCAGCTGGAGCTGGAAAGACCCCGCCCTGCAATACCGCCCCGACGATCCACGGATCAAGAGCGACCTGACCGAACAACGCATCCGGCAGGCCGTCGCCGATCAACTGGATCAGCGTGGCCTTCGCCCTGCCGCTTCGGGCGCCCGAGGTGATCTGAATGTACAGACCTACCTGATCGTCGAGGACCGTCAGCAACAGGTGACCACCAACTACGGTGGCGGTTGGGGTGGCCCATGGAACGGGTATTGGGGCGCCCCGATGTACAACGAAACCCGCAACATCACCTACAAGGTGGCGACCATCCAGATCGATCTGCTCGACGGCAAGGACGGCAAACTGGTGTGGCGCGGCAGCGACGAGCAAATGCTCAGCAGCACGCCGAACCCGGCAGATCGCAGTAACGCCATCCGCGAAACCGTGACGCGGATCCTGTCCAACTATCCACCGCGCTGAATTTGCTGAAAAACGACGGGAGCCCATGGCTCCCGTTTTTTATGGGCAAGTGAAACTGGCGCGTTGCCAGCAGTGTCGATGCAGCGCGTCTACACTCAAACCCACCAATGGAGGTTGCGCCCGGCCGTGCGCCGGCAAAGGAGTGCGCCATGTCGCGTCATCCGCCGTTCATCGATCCTGCCCGGCAGCGGGGGGCCATCGGCCTGATGGCGGCCGCCACGCTCAGCCTGGCGCTGGTGTTGATGCTGCTGGTGGTGGACAGCGGCCGCTTGTACCTTGAGCGTCGTCACCTGCAACAGATAGCCGATGTCGCTGCCCTGGAAGCCGCGACCCGTGGCGGCAATTGCGGCACCGGGGCCACGGCCAACGCCTATGCGCAGGCCAGCGTCGTTCGTAACAATTTCCCGATTCCCAGTGCAGGTCGCGCCTTGGCGGTCGCCTGCGGCACCCTGAACCTGGACGCCAGCAATCTGCGGGTGTTTGCCGCCAACGCCGCCAGCACGGATGCAATCCGCGTTGTCGTCAGTCACACCGTGCCTCAGAGTTTTGCCGGTGCCATCGGCGGGATGTTCGGCGGCGCGGGGCGCAATGCAACCATCAACCTCAGCGCCACGGCGGTTGCAGCATTGCCGCCACCATTGGCTTCACTGACCATCCGCAGCACCACATTGAGTGTCGATACAGGCCGGTCGGCCGTGCTCAATGCGCTGTTCGGCGGATTGCTGGGTGGCAACCTCACGCTCAGCGCCGCGAGCTGGAATGGTCTGGTCAACACCAACATCAACCTGCTCGGCTATCTGGACCGGTTGAAAGTCGATATAGGCCTCAGTGCCGGTGGTTACGAGCAGGTACTCGGCAACACCATCGCGGTCAGTCAGCTCGTCCAGACCGCGATCAACGTCCTTGACCCCAACGGCACCCTGAGTGCCACGGCGACTATCCTCGGGTTGCAGGCAATCAAGGCGGCGGCCGGCGCGACACAAGTAGTACTGGGCAATCTGCTGAACGTTCAGGCCGGTACTCAGGCCACGGCGCTGGCGGTGGACTTGCGGGCATTCGATCTGATTCAGGGCTTCGTGCAACTGGCCAACAAGCAGAACGGCCTGGTGGCCAGCCAGACGATCAACCTCGGTGTGGCACAAGTCACCGCCCGGGTGCAGGTGCTGGAGCCGTCGCAGTTGTCGGCCATCGGCAACCCTCGGTTGGCGGCCGCCAACCCCCTGGGACCGAACCGGATTTATGTGAAGACCGCGCAGGTGCGAACGCTGTTGTCGGTCAATCTGCCGTTGCTGGATACGATCCTGTCGCTGGTCAACGGCGTGGCCGATCTCGCCGGCCCGTTGACCAATACGTTGAATGCCTTGCTCAACCTGAACCTGGTGGGCGTGATCGATTCGCTGACGTGCGCACTCGGTGCGGCCTGCCAGACACCGTCGATCGAAGTGCTGCCCGGGCCGATTCGTCTCGATGTTGCGCTGGATGTGGCGGCGGCCAATAGCTACGTCACCGCGTTCAGCTGCCTGACGCCGACCAACAAGACCCTGACCACCAACACCACCACTTCGGTCGCTAACCTGAAAATCGGCCACATGGATCCGGCATCGGTGTTCGGCAATAACATCACGCCGCCGACCGTGGTGGTGCAGCCGTTGAAGGTGATCGATATCGGCGTGAAGACCTGCCGACGCTTCCTGGTGTTGCCGGTCAGTTGCGATCCACGCATCCCGTCTGTCGGTGGCGGGCTCGACATCTCGGCCGATACCACCGTCGGCCAGAACGCCAATATCCCCCACGTTTATTCCGCGCCGCCGGCCGCCAGCCTGCCGGAGATCAACCAGCCGCCGTTCTATTACAGCTACGCTACCAGCAACATGGTCAGCAGCCTGAGCGACACCTTGACCAACATCAATCTCAATATGTACGGCCCGACGGGCAGTCTGGTCAGCGGGCTGGGGGCAATTCTGAGTTCAGTGAAGACCTTGCTGGTCACCACCATCAACACCGTACTCAGCCCGCTGCTCGACACCCTGATCAATACCCTGTTGATGGCCCTGGGGATCAACCTCAACCAGGTCGATGTCGGCGCCAATCTGAGTTGTCAGTCGGGGCGGGCGACGCTGGTGATCTGATCGCCCAAGTCAATCGGCAATTCGATGCAGAATCGTGCGCCGTCGTCGCCGTTGCGCACGCTCAGGCGCCCGCCCATGTTCTCGACGATGCCGTAGCTCACTGACAAGCCCAGCCCGGTGCCGACGCCTACCGGTTTGGTGGTGAAGAACGGCTCGAAAATCCGCTCCAGCAAACGCGGGTCGATGCCGCCGCCATTGTCCTCGACCCACAGCCGCACCATCTGTTCGTCAAGTTCGGCACGCACACCGATCCATGGCTGGAAGTCGCGATTGGATTCGCGCTTGCTCAGCAGAGCATCCCGGGCATTTACCATCAGGTTGATCAGCACTTGTTCCAGTTGATCGACGTACCCGCGCACCTGCACCTGAAAATTCGCTTCGCCGATCCGCAGCTCGACCCCCTTGCCGCGCAGGCCTTCGGACAGCAGCGAAAGGGTGCCTTCGATGGCGTCGAGCGGATTGAACGGGTGCTGTTCGATTTCCGAGCGCCGGCCGAACACCCGCATGTGATCGACCACCCGCGCCGCCCGCTGGACCTGTGCGTCGATACGGTTGAGTTTGTCGGTCAGGTAATCGATCTGTACATCGCCGTTGCCCAGGCGTTTGAGCACGTTGACGATGGCCATGCGCATCACGTTCAGCGGCTGATTGATCTCATGTGCAAGCCCCGTGGCCATCTCGCCGAGGGTGGCCATTTTCGCACTTTGGGTCAGTTGTTGCTGCGAACGCCGGACCTCGGTGTTGTCGCGGCCCACCGCTTGCACCTCAAGCAGAAGGCCCTGTTCATCGAATACTGCGCGATCCGACCAGATCCACCACGCATGCTCGCGGCCCGGCAGGCGCAGGTTGATTTCGGCGCTGCTCACTGGCGCATCGGGGGTCAGTTGCGCCAGGCGCTGGACGAACGCCTCGCGTTGTTCGTCGGACATCCAGCTGCCCAGATTCACCCCCGGCAGTTGCTCCGGGGCACATTCCAGGTACATCGCCAGTGGCCGGTTGCCGAAGGTCAGGGTCAGGTCCGGGCGATAGCGGCAGATCATCGCCGGCGAATCTTCGACGAGGATGCGGTAGCGTTCTTCGCTGGTCTTGATCCGCTCGGCAGCGAGGGTCGCGTCGGTGACATCCAGCCACAGTCCGACAGCTTCCACCGGCAGACCGAGGTCGTCGCGCAACAGTTTGGCTTCGTCGAGCAGCCAGTGGACGTTGCCTTGAGTATCGAGCATCCGGTAGCGGGTGCTCACCGAACCCTCGCGCAGCAACTGCCGGGTACGTTCGAAGTACGCCGCACGATCCTCGGGATGCACATGATTCACCAGCCCGCCATCGGCGCAATCGGCGAGGCCCCAGCCCAGCAGCGGTTGCAGGCTGGCGCTGAAAAATGTCGGCTGCAACGCACCTTCGACATAACGCTGCACATAGATCACAGCTGGCGCGCTGGCGATCAGGTTGTCCAGTCGCGCATGGGCGGCGGCGGCCTGTTGCTGCTGGTTCTTGATGTCGCTGATGTCGAGCATGAAGCCCACGAGACGCCGCTCGGCACCGATGCCCAGCGATTGGCCCTGCAAACGGAACCACTGCGGTTGCGCCTGATCGTCGGATTGCAGGCGCACGCAGAGTTCCAGCGGCTGACCTTCATCCTGCAACGCTTGCAGTCGGCTGCGCAGTTCTTCGCGGTCGGCCGGGTGTACACGGGCGAACCAGTCCTGGATCGGCAGGCGCCCGGCGCTCAATCCGAGGCAGGTGGCCAGTGCATCGGCCAGCAGCACTTCGGCGCTGTCGCTGAACACCTCCCACCAACCGGTTCCGAGCAGACTTTGCAGGATTTCCAGACGTTCCAGCTGCAAGTGGTGACGATGTTCACGCAGCCGTTCCAGCAGCGGCGCGGCCACGGCGGCGGCCAGTTGCAGCCAGTCGTGATCGTTCAAGTCCGCGGTGTGTGGCTGCACGCTGAAGCAGCCGAAGAGCAGCCACGCCGCCACGCCATGAGCATCGCGATAGGGCACCGCAAACCCTTCGGCGGGGCCGAACACACTGCTCAGGCGAGGATGCTCGGCGGGCAGCACACGTTGCGGTGCAGCGCCGTTGAGGCTGTCGAGGCCGGTGCCCAGGCGCTGATCGGTGTCCCATAACTGCGGAGCATCGGGCGCGCTGTAATGGTGACGGATCTGCCAGCTCCCGGTCTCTTCATCCAGCAGCGCCACGGCCAGGCTAGGCACCTGAAAACGCTGGCTCAGGCACTGCAACTGTTCGCCCAGCACTTGTGGCAGACGCGCCAGGCCGCAGAGCCGCAAGTGGTCGCGGATGTGTGCGGCGAGCCACTGGCACTGCTCGCGGCTGCGCGCCTGACGCCTTTCCCCCAACAGGTCGCCGATGTCCAGCAGTTGCAGAACCCAGCCATCCCCCTGCGGTTGCACCCAGCCGCGCAAATGCAGTGGCGGGCCGGCGAGGCTGAAAAAATCCAGATCGAGCATTTGTCCCTGCCAGTCCGCGGGCACGCCTTCGATCGAAAGCGCGCTGTGCGGCAGCAGGTAATCGAGCAAATGCAGCGTGTGGGTGGCGGACAGTTGTTGCGCCAGCAGATGGCGCAGCGGCCCGGTCAGGTGGGTGACCTGACCTTCGCCATCCAGATGCAGCTGCAAGCCGACGCCGGGCACCATGGGGTTGTCCACGGATGGTGTGGGCGTTTGACGATTGAGCAGGCGGTCGAACAGCTTGTCTCCGGAACTCAAAATTGCAGGCTCGAGCTGGCGGTCAGGTTGGCAGGCAGATTGGGCACCGCGCCGATACCGGGCAAGACCAGAAACGGTAACGCCTGGTTGAGCTTGTTGGTCGGGTAGTTGATGGTGACGGTCAGCAGGCCTCCCGCGTAGGTAACCGTGGCGTCGGTGGTTGCGTTGAAGTTCAGCGCCGGTGGCAGCCAGGTCAGGCGCCGGGCCAGTTCAGCGCGAGCGACGTTCTGGATCGCGGTGGCGTAGTTGGCGGTCGACGGATCCAGGGCCACGCCACGCCGCACGGCTTCGGACGTCGACTGGGTGAAGGCCTGCATCAGCAACATCGGCAGGCTGTAGCTCACGATCCCGTAAAACACTGCAAAGAAAATGACAAAGACCAAGGCAAATTCGATGGCGGCAGCGCCTTTTTGCTTGCGGGGGAGGCCGGTTTTCATGAGCGCGTCTACCCTGACAGTCACTACGTAGTATCAGCATAGAATCATTCAGCCAAAACGGACGATTTTTACCGGATGCACAGCTTTGCCCTACTGATCTGGCTGTCACTCTGCGCTGTGCAGGATGCCCGCGAACGCCATATCGGCAACGTCCTGACCCTCGGCGTCGGCGCGCTGGCGCTGGTCTGGTTGCTGGTCACCGGCAGCACCTGGCTCGGTGCCGATGCGGCGCAGGGCGGCTGGGCAGTGTTGCTGGCGCTGGCGCTTACGCTGCCGGGTTATCTGTTGGGGCGAATGGGCGGCGGCGATGTGAAACTAATGACAGCCCTAGCCCTTGCGACAGACGGTCAGCACCTGCTCGGCGCGTTTATCGGCGCCGCACTTTGCAGTGCGATCTGGATGCTTCTGGTGCCAAAAGTCTGGCTGCTTGCAAGTCAAGAGGTTAGGGGCCGCCTTCGATATTTGAGCCCAGAACCGTCAAAAAAGCTGCCATTTGCGCCTTTCGTGCTGGTTGGAACAATCCTGACTTTCTGTTGGATCCATTAGTCGCCATTCGCCACTACTGCGATGTACATAGTCGGAAAGTGCGTCTACTTTCAAATAAGGGTTTGTACAGCCACTGGCTGGCAGTACAGGAATGGTCAGCTTTGGCCCGGGCATGGAGTGGCACGTGAACAAGCTTACGTCGGCGGTAAAGGTTCTTGTGGTCGATGATCAGGCGCTGATTGTTGAAGAACTTTGCGAGTTTCTCGAGAGCAGCGGTTATCGCTGCGTTCCTTGTGGGTCCAGTCAGGAGGCGATTGCGCGGTTCAGTGACGATCTGGCGATCGGCCTGGTGCTGTGCGACCTGCACATGCCGGACATGGACGGCATCGAGCTGGTGCAGGCGCTGCAGCGGTTGGCCGGTAAGAGTCGCGCGTTCGAAGCGATCATGCTCACCGGTCGCGCCGACAAGCAGGATGTGATCAAGGCGTTGCGCGCGGGGATTGCCGATTACTACCAGAAGCCGGTGGATCTGGATGAGTTGCTGGACGGCCTGCGGCGTCAGGAAGCAGTGCTGCAGGAGCGGCATAAAACGCTGCAACTGGGGCACCTGAATCAGAAGCTGCAGGATCTTTCTTCGTCGATCGATGATTTGTATCAGGATCTGGACAAGGCGCGGCGCGGGCCTGGGCCGGCAGCCCAGTCATTGCCTGAGGGTGACAGTGTGGAGATGCCGGCGATTTTCGAGCAGTTGTCGCCACGACAGCTCGATGTGGCCCGGCTGGTAGGCAAGGGGCAGACCAATTATCAGATTGCCTGTGAGTTGGGGATTACCGAGAACACGGTGAAGTTGTATGTGTCGCAGGTTTTGCGGTTGACGCATATGCATAATCGGACGCAGCTTGCATTGGCTTTGGCACCGGGGAGTTCTTTATCTGTTCGGCGGGGGGTTACGGCGCATTGACCTTGGCGGCCTTTGGGCCGGCCAGGCTTTGGGTTGGTTTGGGTGAATATCCGTTTTTGCGGGTGCCTCTGCTGGCGGTTTCGCCCTTACGGCGAGTCACTTTTGCAGACGCCCAAAAGTAACCAAAACGCTGGGCCCCTGCGTTCGGCACCTCGCCTGGGCTCGGTGTTCCTTCGTTCCGGGATTGATCCGGGGGCATCGCCTACGGTTTGCTTCGCTGCACCTCCTCTCGATGTGTTTGGCTTCGCCAAACGGTCGCTTCGCTCCCACCCCCGGATCAATCCCTCCACTCAGCCTTCCGATGGGGCCGGCAAGTCAAAAGCGGTACTCGAGCTAACGCTCATCGTGGTGAGTGGTGAGTGGTGAGATGTGGAGGGTGGAGGGCGAAAGGCGAACTGTTTTTGCTTGATCGTTCCCACGCTCCGCGTGGGAATGCAGCCCGGGACGCTCTGCGTCCCAATCGATCTGCCAGCGAATGCAGCCGGCGCTGGCAGGTCGGTTTTGTCGGAACGGCTTAGCAGGGGGTCGGGTAACGCTGTACTTCGACGTTATCCAGCACGCGGTTCACCGCCAGTTCGGCGAGCATGATGACTTGTTGTATCCCCAGGATCCGGTGCCGTTGCGGTGAGTCGACATAGGCTGCCACGTCACTGGCCATGACGCTGGCCGAGGCCAGGGATTCGCAGGCGTGGGCCAGCAGGCTTTCATCGTCCATGTCCGGTGAAATCTGGAACATTTCGCTCGGTTTACGGCCGGGGCATTTTTTCGGGAGGGGGTTCAGGTAGTGATCGAGGGCGCGCTCGGCGGCGTCGTGGAGTTTCTTTGAATCGGTAGATTCGTAGGGCGAGGTGTTGTCGGTTTCGGGTGGATTCGGCGTTGGTTTTTTCATGGTGAAGCTCCATTCGGAATATGGAGTTCGCCGCGCTCTGCGACCAAGCAGTCGGGTGGCGAACCGTACGCGGGTTGGTCGACCAGGGAATGGAAACCCGGCAGGGCCGGAGCCCTCCCACGCACAGTTCGCCATTAAGCATGCTGAAAAGTGCGCCATTCTAAACCCGGACGACCAAGCCCGTTCGCTGAATTTGCAGCGACCCCCAAAGCCTATCCACCCCGTTTCCGAGGGACAACCGACGCGAGGTGTCGGAAACATCCTCCAGAATCACGCCATCTGTAGGAACAAACACGTTTGGAAGTGTGTGCTTGCGCCCCGATTACCCTCCCGACCCACTGTCCACAGTTCCTCCCTGCTTCTGATCAAAAAATTCCGGAATCTCGTGTGTGTAGCTCTTCAACCAGCGTTGCATGCTCAGTTCGCGTTCGGTGGGGGTGCTGGTCTGGGGGCTGGCGGAGGCGGCTTTGTTGCGGCTTTGCAGGAGCAGCCAGCCTTCGGTTTCCTGTTGTTGCGCCGAGGAGGGGCCGGGGTCGATGGCGTGGGTGGTCAGAGGCAAGGCGAGGAGGGTGAGGCAGAGCGCGGTGGCTTTCATGGCGGGGCTCCTTATTTGAGCATCGCGGTGGTGGCTGCGGTGACGGGGCTTGGGGTCTTGAGTTTCTGGGCGCGGGCCTGGGCTTCGCTGAATTGTTCGGGGCTGAGGTTCAGGCGGCTGACGAGTTCAGCGGCCCGGGTCCAGTCGTCCTGGTAGAGCAGCAGCGTGACCAGGTTCAGGGCGGCCAGCGAGTCGCTTTGCTTGAGTTCCATGGCGGTGAGGAATTCGAAGCGAGCGTCTTCGATGCGCAGTTGGTTGAGGTACACCACGCCCAGGTCGTTGCGGATTTTTTCATCAGTGGGGGCCAGGCGCGCGGCGCGTTGCAGGTGGGCCTGGGCCTGGCCGTAGTCGGCGCGGGCGGCGGCGAGTTGGCCGAGGCCGTGTTCGGCTTCGGCGGCCAGGCAACTGCCGAGCAGGCCGCGATACAACGGCTCGGCTTCGTTGCGCCCCAGCAGGCGATAGACCTTGGCCTTGCGCAGGCGGACCTCGGCGAGGTTGTCCGGCAGGCTTTGCAGGTTGGCCAGGCTGGCATGCAGTTTGCCGTCTTTGGCCATGTCGTCGGCCAGGGTCATCGACAGTTGTTGTTCCTGGCTCAATGGGCCGCAACCGGCGTTTTGTGTCAGGGCGTTCCAGGACGCCTGGCCATTGCTGGCGCAGCCGCCGAGCATCAATAGGGTCAAACAGGCAATCATTGCTTTCATGGCGATTCCTTTATGAGCCCAGCGCCCGTGCCAGGGCACTGAAGCCCGGGCCGGCGAGGACGATCAACAGCGCCGGGAAGAGAAACATCATCATCACGACGGACATTTTGGCGGACATTTTCGAGATGTATTCCTGCAGCCTTGTCAGGCGCCGGTCATCGAGCAGTTGCTTGAGCGCCAGCAGCGATTTCATCGCGCCGCCGCCCTGTTGCAGCAGTTGCTGAAGGATCACGCAGGTGTCGGTGAATTCGTCCACCGCCAGCAGGCGCGTGGCCTTGTTCAGTTCTTCGCCCAGTTCCAGGCCCGAATCGACCCGGGCCAGCACCAGGCGCAATTCCTGGGTCAGCACCGGCAGCAGCGTCTGACCTTCGTGGCTGAGCACGCGCAACGCCTGCTCGACGGCCATGCCGGCTTCGAACAGGATGCGCAGCAAAGGGATGAAGGTGGAGATTTCCGTGGCCAGTTGTTTTTGCCGGCGGGTGGCGGCCATCGCCAGCAGGCGTTTGGGCAACAGGTAGCCGATGCCGAGGGCGAACATCGGGGCGATCCATGGCCTTTCGATATGAGGAAACAACACGCCTTGCAGCAATACCGCAATAGTCAGCAAGAGCAGCGGCGAGGCGATCTGGCAGGCGGCGAACAGCGAGCGCTGGCGGGCGCTGCGCCAGCCGAGGCGGTTGAGCAGGGTCTGGGTTTCGTTGTCGAGTTTGACCGCGCGCTGGCCGAGGGCACTGCCGCCGAGCACTTGCAGCAGGTTGTCGAAACGATTGTCGCGCAGCAGCGCACCTTCCAGCCGCCGCGTGACCTGACGGGCGCGACGACGGCGCTCAAGCAGGGCGCTGATCAGTAACAGTGCGGCGCCCAGCATTAACAGGGCGCTAATCATCAGGGGCATTGTCATAGGCTGCGCAACATCCGCCAGAGCAACAGGCTGCCTATCACCTGCAGGCCGAAGGCGCTGGCGAGCATCATCTGGCCGGAATGGTCGTTCCACATGGCGATCAGGTACTTGGGATTGGACAGCAGAAAGTACCCGGCCAGCCCCACCGGCAGCAGGCCGAGCACCCAGGCGGTGATGCGGGTTTCGCCGGTCATGGCGCGCAACTGGCGGGACGCCTGGTCGCGTTCGCGGATCATCCGGATCAGGTTTTCCAGCAGTTCGCTGGCGTTGCCGCCGTAGCGGTGATTGACCTTGAGGCCGACGGCGAACAGGCGCAGTTCGTCCTTTTCATACAGCTCGGCCACATCGCCCACAGCCTCCGGCAGGCTTACCCCCAATTGCACGTTGCGCTGCACCCGGCCCATGGCGTTTTTCAACGGGTCTTCGCTGGCGTCAATGGCGCCCAGTACCGCGTCGGCCAAAGTGCGTCCGGATTTCAGGCTGCGCACCGTGTGATCGAGCAGTTGCGGCAGTTGTTCGATCATTCGCCGCAGGCGTCGCTGATAGCGCCAGCTGACGTAGAGACGCAACGCCAGCAATGGCAATACCAGCAGCAACAGAAAGCCGATCCAGCCACCGATTGCCAGGCCGATTACGCTGCCGAAGGCCCACAGCAGCAACCACAATTCGAGGCGATCCGGGCGGCCAAGACCGGCGCGCAAAAAGGTTCGTTCCAGTCCGGCCCAGCGCGGTTTCTCAGCCAATAGCTGTGGTTGTCCCTGATTCAAGCGATCCAGCACCCGTTCCGTGCCACCCTGGCGCCAGCCGTTATAGAACAGGCGCAGCGACAGCCCGAGCAGCGCCAGACAGATGAGGATCAGCACCAGGGGTTTGAGCATGCCGTGATCCTCACTGTGGCAGCGCCGGTTCACGGCGCAATTTGTCACCGGCCGGGTTGACCGCTTCGCGCAGAAAACCGAAACCGGTGCGGCGGTCGAGACGGAACAGAGTGTTGGTGACGTAAACGTCGTCGCGTACCCCGACCACTTCCACCACTTCGCTGACGCAGCGGCGGCCGTCGGGCATGCGCGTCAGTTGAATGATCACGTCGAGTGCCGCGCAGATCATCTGGCGCAGGGTGCGTTCAGCAATGGTACGGCCGGTCAGGCCAACCAGGGTTTCCAGGCGCAGCAGCGCGTCCTGGGCATTGTTGGCGTGGACCGTGCTCATCGAACCGTCGTGGCCGGTGTTCATTGCAGTCAGCACGTCGACCACTTCGACCCCGCGAATCTCGCCGAGGATGATCCGGTCAGGACGCATCCGCAGGGCGTTGCGGATCAGGTCGCTGGCCTTCACTTCGCCGTGACCCTCGGCATTCGGCGGGCGGGTTTCCAGGCGCACCACGTGAGGATGGCCGAGTTGCAGTTCGGCGACATCTTCGATGGTTACCAGACGTTCATGGGGGTTGATCAGCTGGCTGAGGATGTTCAGCAGGGTGGTCTTGCCGGTGCCGGTGCCGCCGCTGATGAGGATGTTGCAGCGCTTGCCGACGGCCTCGGCGATGAAGTCGAAAATCGCCTGATCGATGGTCTGCATCGCCATCAGATCGGTGCTTTTGAGCATGTCCTTGCGGAATTTTCGGATCGACAGGCACGGGCCGTCGAGGGCGATCGGCGGGATGATCGCGTTGACCCGGCTGCCATCGGGCAGGCGCGCATCGACCATCGGCGACGACTCGTCGAGGCGCCGGCCTAGCGGGGCGAGGATGCGTTGCATCACCCGTTCGACGTGGTGCGCGTCGATGAAACGCAAGTCGCTCAAATGCAGCATGCCATCGCGTTCGATGAACACCCGGTGCGGGCCGTTGACCAGAATCTCGGTCACCGCGCTGTCGCGCAGCAGCACTTCCAGCGGGCCGAAGCCGGTCAGTTCATCGACGATTTCTTCAGCCAGACGCTCCATTTCATAGCGGGAAATCGCCAGGTGCAGGCGGGCGATGTACTCAGCGACCTTGTCGATGACGAACTGCGACAGCACTTGCCGCGAGCCTTCCAGCAGGTTTTTCCCCGATTCTTCGATGGCGTCGATGATGTAGCGATGCAGCACCAGCTTCAGGCCGTCGTGGTCGGTGTTGCCGGTGGCGTTGCGCTGTGGCCCGCCGAACAATTGCTCGCTGCTCATGAGCTGCCTCGCAAGCGATCGAACCAGGTGACTTTGGGTTTGGCCAGGCCTTCGGAGCGCTTGGCCAGCCGTTCGCCGAGGGTGCGCAGGCTCTGGCTGATGGCTTCGCGCGGTGCCAGTTCGAACAGGGTTACGCCCTGGTTTTTGGCGTTGAGGCGCAGTTCCGGGCTGTACGCGAGCACCGCAATGACTTCCAGGCCGAAGGTCCGGCCGAGGGTGTCGGAGTCCGGCGCGACATTGCGCAGATAGCGATCCACCAGCAGCCGGCCGTGGTCGAGCTTCATGCCTTTTTCGCGCCACAGATTGAGTATTGCGAGGTTGCGCCGGCAGTCGAGCACATTCTGGTCGGTGTACCACAGCAACTTGTCGCAATGGCTGACGAAGGTGCGCAGCGCTTCGCTGTCGGGCTGGCCGGTGAGGTTCACCACGATGTGCTGGAAGTGCTGGCGCAAGGCGCTGAGTAACATGTAAAGCTCGGCGGCGCTGGTGCGTTCCAGCGGTTCGTCGCCGGGGGCGTAGGCGAGGATGCGCAACCCGGCCTCGGCGCTGGTGAAGGCGCTGTCGATCAGGGTCGCGTCGAGGCGGCGCAAGTGGCGCAAGGCGTCGCCGAAATGAAAAGAACTCTCCAGCCCCAGCAGGGCGAGGCTGTCGCCGCGCGGCAGGCCGAGGTCGAGCAGCAAGGTCTGCTGACCGCTCTTCTGCACCACCAGCGCCATGTGATTGGCCAGCAGCGCACCGTCAGCGTTGCTCTGGACTCCGTACAGTACGGTCAAACCGCCGAGTTGGGCGTTCGGCGTTACCGCCGGCAGGCGTTTGCTCAGCCGTCGCACCAGACCGGCGACCTCGCTGGAACGCGACCCATAGGCCACGAAATCCCTTGCGCCGGCACGCATCGCATTGAGCACCAACTGATTGTCCATGCCGTCGCCGAGAGCGACGATCGCCAGCATCGGTTTGGCTTCGAGCACGCCTTCGATCAACGCACTCTGGGCCACCAGATGTTCACGGTCGAGGCCGACGAACACCAGGCTGGCGAAGGTCACGTCGACCAGCGCCAGCAGTTCGTCGAGACTGCCGCCTCCGGCGCTGACCACCTGGCCCAAGGGCGCCAGCGCGCCTTGCAGCCACTCGAGATCAGTGGTGTTGCGGGTGATGGCGAGGAACGTCTGGCTCAGGCTCTGGCTCATTGCGATAACCCGCTGCGTTTATCGAAGTTGCCGTTTTCCAGGAAGTACAGGCGATACCAGTTCGGATCGTAGTTGCGCAGTTTCTCGCCGGGCAACGACGGCAATGGCGCGTTGACGGCCAGCGGTTGCACCAGGTGCGGGGTGACGATCATCAGCAGTTCGCGTTCCTCGCGGTTGATTGACGAGTTGCGGAAAAACGCGCCAAGCACCGGGATGTCGCCCAGCCCCGGAAACTTGTTCACCTCCGAGGCATTGCGGGTGCTGATCAAGCCGCTGATGACGAAGCTTTCGCCGTCGGCCAGGGAGATGCTGGTGTCGGTACGTCGAATGGTGAACGCCGGTACTTTGGTACCGCCGATGGTCACGCCGTTGTTGTAGTCCAGCTCGCTGACTTCCGGGGCGACCTTGATGGCGATCCGGTCGTTGCTGACCACGGTCGGGGTCAGGGTCAGGCGGATGCCGAACTCCTTGTACTCGATGGAATAGCTGTTGCTGTTGGCGCTGGGTACCGGGATCGGAACCTCGCCACCGGCCAGGAAACTTGCACTCTGACCGCTCAGCGCAACCAGACTCGGCCGCGCCAGAGTGTAGGCAAAACCGCTGCCTTCCAGTGCGTTGACGATGCCGAGGAACTTGCTGCTGCCACCGCCCCAGACGATGTTGAACATGTCGTTGGCCAACGGGATGCTTGGCGAGGCAATACGAGGATCAATGTTCAGCAGCGGCACCACACCCGGCGTGACCCCGGTGTTCGGCACGGTGCCCGGCGCACCGAACAGAAAGTTGTTGGAGCCCTTGCCGTAGATCGACGTACCGGCCTCCTTGAGTTTGGTGCGGCTGACTTCGACGAAACGGATGTCGGTCTGCACCTGCGAGGGCAGGTTCGGTTCGCTGCTGGACGGCAGCGCCGCCGCGCTCATCGCCGCGCTGGCCTTGCCCTGCACGAACACCATGCTCTGACGCGGTGTGCTGGCGCAGGCCGTCCAGATCATCAACGTGGTGGCGCCGGGGCCGACGCCGGTGAGCAGCACGCCCTGATCGCCGGTCACGCGCACGTCGGCGATCTTCGGATCGCCCACTGCCACCCGGGTGATCGCCACCGGTGATTGCACGGCCTGTTGCAGGCCTTCGCCGATTTCCAGCACGGCCGGCAGCGGCGCGAGCGCGGCGCAATTGCCGGTGGCGGCGGCCGCGCTGCCGATCGAAGCCACGCTCAGCAAGATAAACCGCAGCCAGTGGAACAGGGGCGTAAAGCGTTTGCGCATGAATGTGCGTCCTTGCTCGATTCAGGGGTTGGGTTCGGCGGATTCGGTGCCGCGAATCACTTCCACGGCCGGCTTTCTGGGGGCCGTCTGACTGGCGATCGCCAGGGGTTTGGGTGGTGGCGTCAATGACAGTTGGCTGAAATCGATCAATTCGCGCCGAGGGCTGTCGAGGCCGGCGGCAACGTTGTTGTCGCCGGCCCAATAGCGGGCCAGTTGCTGCTCGTCGGCACTGCGCACGGCCAGCCGCAAGACGCCGGCGCTGGAGGCCAGCATCAGGCGGTTGAGCAACGGTTCAGGCACCGCGAGCACCACGCTGCGGGCGGCGGCGCGCAGTTGTTCCTGTTTGAGTTTTTCTTCTTCGCTGTGAGCTGGACTCGCGGGCTGGCCGCTGTTGGTCAGGCCCATCTGATTACCCACGCCCAGCACCCGCACGGCAGGCACCACCAGTTGGGCGGTCGGCTGCGGGTTGTTTTCATCCTTGCGCAAGAACAGCAGCACATCGACGTAATCCCCCGGCGCCAGTTGGCCGCCGGCATTGATCACTTCATCCACGGCCACTGCGAGTGCACGTTCGCCGGGACGGATCATCCGCGCCAGCGGGCTGCCGGCCTCAAAGCTTTCCTGGGTCAGCCAGGTTCCGGCGGACAGGGCACGCCATGGCGTGCGGCCGACCACCTGATCGACGCTGGCCAGGCTGCCGGCGGGGGCGGTGCGCAGTTTTTCCACGGCGACATCGGCGGCGGTGATGGTTACGAACGGAGCGATGTCGCGCACTAGCACCACCACCGGTTGGCGAGTCGGATCTTCCACCGGTACCGGGGTGGCGGCGGGGGTATCAGGGGCGGCAACCACGGGTTCGGAGGCCGGGGTCTGACGACTCAATGTGAGCCCCCAGTAACCGGCGATGATGGCACCTAGCAGCAAGATGCTGGCCAAGCCCAGGGTGACGCGACTGTTCATGACGGCTCTCCCTTTCCCGCTGCGCTATGTCTCTTGCAACAACCCGTGACTTTCGACGAGATAAATTCGCAAACAGGCAGCTATGAACCAGTAACTATTTCGCTATTTGACGGTAGCGCAGCCAAAACAAAACGCCATTACGCGGGCCGAAATATCTACCGAAAGTAGGGGTCTAAAGCGCCAAAAATGGTTTTTTGCCGTTATTCGGGCCGTTACTACTTTGGTGTTAATTCGTTCTTACAGTTGTAGGTCCGGGCATTGCCGACAATGCTGATGCTGGCACGGGGGAATCATGTTGCGAACGCCGCAACACCCCATGCCTTCAAGGAGAATCAGTCATGTCCTTTGCAAAAAAAGCGGTGCAGACAATCAAATCCCAGGTCGCCTTCTACAAAGGCTTGGCCAGGGACACCGAAGGGGCATCCGGTATCGAATATGCGATCATCGCCGGGATGGTGGCGGTGGCGCTGGCGGCATTCGTGACTCCCATTTCCGGTGCTATTACCACGATGTTCAACACCATTCAGGCTGCACTCTGAGAGAAGGTTGAAGATCCGTGGACGGCAACTTGCGAATGCGCCCAAGGGGTTCTAACGTCAGCGCTCAGTCCATCGCAAGGTAATGCCTTATGTCTTCCTCCCCGACTCCCCGCCAACAATTGCTTCTGGTCGATGACGAGGAGGACGCGTTGTTGGAGCTGGCGGAGTTGCTGGAGGGAGAGGGCTTTGTCTGTCATACCGCGACGTCGGTGAAGCTGGCCCTGCATCATCTGACCCGGCATCCGGACATTGCGCTGGTGATTACCGATCTGCGCATGCCGGAGGAAAGTGGCATGTCGTTGATCAAGCGGCTACGGGAACATACTTCGCGTCAGCATTTGCCGGTGATTGTGACTTCCGGACATGCGGACATGGAGGATGTGAGTGACATGCTGCGGTTGCAGGTGCTGGATTTGTTTCGCAAGCCGATTTATCACGTTCGGTTGCTTGAGACTTTGGATAATCTGTTTCCCAAACCTCGGGTGAATGTTTCCTGATTTTTTTGGTGGAGCGCCGCTGCACCTCCTCTCGATGTGTTTGGCTTCGCCAAACGGTCGCTGCGCTCCCACCCCCGGATGAATCCCTCTACTCAGCCTGCCGACGTCTCCCGAAGATCCAAAGCGTTACTCGAGCTAACGCTCATTATTTGATTTGAGGTGGTGGGAGTGCGTGTTTTTATTTGGCGTCAGTGGTTTGACTTTTGGGTGGTGTCGAAATGATGGCTCGTGTAAATTCCGCGCGCCCGGTCAGTTGCTGACGGGTCGGTAGGGAGGCCTGTTTCGAGTGTAGAGCCCTGCTGGAACAATTTTGTGTTTTGGAAGGGACTCTGGTTTGAACATTTCCTGCGTGCGCCGCTCGTTGCTGGCGCTGTCTGTTGCTGCCGCCTCTTTGCAGGCGTCTTCTGTCTTTGCTGCCAATCTGAATTACGACCTGAGTGGCGGGCCGTTGAGCAGTAATCTGCAAACCTGGAATCTGGTCGATTTGAGTGGCAACGGGACATTTGCGCCAGTTACGCCGTCGACGGTGACTTATGGCGTTCAGTTCATGGGGCTGACAGCGGATCAGTTGCGCAACAACGGCACGATCAGGATTGATGGAGCCAGTTCGGGCGTGGGCCTTATGCTGGGTTCCTCAGGTGTGACGCCCAGCAAGATTGCCTACAGCCTGATCAACAAGGGCTCGATCACGGTCAACGGTCTGGCCGGTTCGGGCAGTTCCAGTGGTATTGCCGATATCGGCAGCACGCTGGGCGGTTCGTTGATCAACGAAGGCCTTATTGAGGTCAGCGGGGCGCGGGCTGCCGGCGTGTCGCTGGTGCATACCACGCTGAACGGGGTATCCAACGATGGCACGATCAGTGTCAGTGGGACCGACGCGTTGGGGTTGTTTCTGGATGGTACGACGCTCAAGGGAGTACTGAACAACAACGGCACGATTCGCGTAACCGGGGCAAATGCCGAGGCTTTGACGCTGGAGGGTGTGAAATACAGTGCCTCGGCAGGAGCGGGTACTTTCGCGCTGTTCAACCAGGGTACGATTTCCGGTGAATCCATCGGCGTGCATGTCAGCGATCAGCCGGCCGGTGGCCTGCCGTTTGTGATCTATCAGCAGCAAGGTCTGATCGAGGGTGGTCAGGCGGCGATTCAGGTGGATGACGGAGTCAGCTACTTTCATTTCTATGGCGGCGAGGTCAAAGGTGATCTGCTCGGGTTGTCCGGCGTGATCATCGACGGTGACGCAATCTTCGACGGTTCGACCATCAAGTCCGGTTACGTGACCATCGAGGACGGGACGCTGACGCTGGTGAAACCGCACACCACGATCATCGGTGACTTCGACATGGAAGAGTCCGATTCGGTGCTGGAAATGTACCTGGGCAATGACACCAATCCGGCGTTGCCGGTGTTGAAAGTCACGGGCACTGCCGATATCGCGCCGGGTGCGACGTTGCGGCTGCTGGCGCGCTCCAGTGATTTCCGGGTTACGCCGGGTGGTACGAAATACACCCTGATCAGCTCGGGCAGTCTCGTCGGTGGCAATAACCTCAACGTGACGTCTTCGTCTGCGTTGCTGGATGTGAAGAGCTTCGGGGTCGTGGGCAACGACATTACGTCGGTGGTGACCAACAAATCCGATGAGGTGTTGGCGCAGAACACCCTTGTGGCGGGCGGCAGTCGCAATGCGGCAACGGCGGTGGGCCGTGTGTCGAGTCTGTTGTCGCGGCTCGATGAGCAGGATCCGGTGTTCCAGGCGTTCGCTAACGCCAGCACCGATGCACAACTGGCCAGGTTGTCCGAAACACTCAGTCCGGATGTTAGCCGTGGCGTGATTCACGCGGCCATCAACAGTCAGACGTTGGTGTCGGATGTCATCAATGAGCGCTCCAGTCGCGTCCGTACCGGAGGCGTTGGCGCGGGCAAAGGTGTCTGGCTGCAAGCCTTGAGCAGCGATGCCAGCCAGGATGAGCGTCACGGTGTCAGTGGTTATGACGCCGACAGTCACGGTATCGCGGTAGGTGCCGATGGTCAGTTTAATGCCGATACCGCAATCGGGCTGGCGTACAGCTACCTCGACACCAATGTGAAGTCTGATCGCGGCAGCAAGACTCAGGTCACCGTCCATGCGCTGACCTTTTACGGCAACTGGACCCATGAAAACTGGTTCGTCGATTCGTCGCTGATGTATGGCTGGAACGACAACGAGTCCCGCCGTTACATCGCCGGCACTCGGGCCAAGGGGGATTACGACAGCAACGTGTTCGGCGTCAGCGCGCTGGCTGGTTACACCGCGCACCTGATGACGGATGTGGTGCTTGAGCCGCAGGTCGGGGCGCGTTACGCCAACGTAGGCATGGACAGCTATCGCGAGAAGGGCAGTTCGGCCTCGTTGAATGTCGGCAGCCAACGCTACGAGGTCGGCGAAGTAGGTGTGGGGGCACGTCTGGCCGCCGCGTTCGATGTGGGCACCGGGAGCCTGGAACCTGAAGCGAAGTTGATGGCCTGGCATGACGCCATTGGCGATAAGACCGGTACCACGTCGTCGTTTGTGCTGGGGGGCGATTCGTTCACCAGCCGTGGTACCACACCCGTTCGCGACAGCTATGAGCTGCGCCTGGGTGCCAACTACCGGTTCGGCGCGTGGAGTGTTGGCGGGTCGTACAACTACGTGACCGCCAGCGGTTTTGACGCTGACGGGTTCACGGCAAAAGTCCGCTACGCCTTCTGATTCATCGGCCGGTCGAGCTACAACTGATAGCTGAAACTGATGCTGTAGCGCGGCCGGCGATTGAAGGTGTCCAGCGCTTCATCCGACATCGCCTTGGCCGCTTCCAGGGCAATGTTGTAGTACTTCGCATCGCCGAATCGCAGGCCGACCGCCGCCGATGACAGGTTGTTGGCCTGCACCGGCAATTCGTTGAACCAGCTGCGCGAGCGGTCGAGCACGAAGTACGGTTGCAGGATGCGCACCCAGTTGCCGTCGCGGTTGAAGCTGTAGTTGATCTCGTAAGCCACGCCCCAGCCCTTGTCGCCCGACGCCTGATCGTCGGGATAACCGCGGCCGAAATTCTGCCCGCCGAACACCGCACGTTCGCTGTCGGGCAGGGTGTCGCGGCTCCAGTACAACGCAGCCGACAGCACCCCTTGCCAATTGTCGAAGAACTTGTCGCTCTGCACCCCCGACAGACGCACCCGAAAGAAGTCGAGGTCGATGGCGTTGTTGTTGGTGTGTGCTCCCATGCTGTCGAAGCCCTGGTACACGCCACCACTGAGAATGCGCAGTTGTCGGGCATCGACCTTGCGCCAGTCGCTTTCGAAGGCGAGGGCGCGGATGTCGGTGCGTTCTTCGACGCTCAGGGGGTAGCCGATCACCTTGTAGCGGGTCTTGTCGTTGACGGCGTACAAGCGCGATCCGGCAGTCAGCAGTTCATCCGAAGCGGCAATCAGCGGCAGGGTGAAACCGAGCGAATAACGGTCGTTTTCACGGTGCGGCTTGAGCTCCAGTCCATTGCTCAACTGCACATTGGTGCCGGGATCGGCCCGGTAGCGCGAGGCCGAAAGGTTCAATTGCGCACCTTCGTCATTGATGAACTGGTTGTAGTCCAGCCGGTAGTAATGCTCGTGATCATCTCCCGGCGGAAACAACCCGCTGAGGCTCAGCTGTTCGCCCATCGACGTTTGTGAATTGCTGCTGACGCCGAGCAATGCCTGGGTGCCGTTGCGGTTGTCTTCGGTGGTGCTCAGGGTGCTGGTGAACGGTTTGCGGCTGGCCTGGGCCACCAGCGTCGTTGCGCCGTCGGTGGTGCCGGGTGGTGGCACCTGGGCCTGGATCGTCACGCCGGGAATGCGGGTCATCAGCGTGGTGTAGCGCTCGAACGTCTTGCGCGTCAGCGGGCGTTCGGCCTGGAGCTTGGCGGCCAGTCGCTCGAGCAGGGCTTTGACCCGTCCGACGTCGCCCGCGATCTGCACGTCGCGGACGTAGCCTTCCACCAGCACCACGCGCGCCACACCGTCATCGAAAGTCTGCTGTGGCAGGAAAGCGTAGGACAGCAGATAACCGTCCTGTTGATAACGACGGGTGATGTTGCGAGTGGCCTCGATCAGGTCGGCGAGACTGCTCTGGCGGCCGATCAGGGGTTTGTAGATTTCGGCCAGTTCGTTCAGCGGATAAAGCGTGCCGCCTTCGATCTGCACGGTCCTGAGGTTGATCCTGGTACTCATCAGCAACGGCTGGGCGGCCGTGGCGCCGGGCTCCGGCACTTGCAGCGGCGCGGCGTTCGGCCGGTAGGCGTCGGCGGGCAGGTTCGGCACCGGCAGATTGCGTATGGTTTCGTTGCTGTTGAGAAAGCTGGGCAGGGTATCGGCGAGGGCTGTGGAACTGAGACTGACAAACAGCAGGGATGCCATAACGCGCATAGGACACTCCATGTTCAACCCCCAGCACCGGGCGGGTTTCTCCTAAGAAAAAAGCGGAAGACTCGTGGGAATCTTCCGCCCTCAACCAAGCGTAGGCGCTGTAGGTTCGGCCGTCGAATCGGCCAGGTGCAAATCAGCGTTTGTTGCCGCCCAGGGCACCGGTCAGGCCGCCGAGGACGCCACCCAGTCCGCCGCCGGTTCCGGTGGTGGTACCGCCGTTGACCAGCCCGCCCACCGCAGTGACGGTGTTGCCCACTGTGGTGACGGTGTTGCCGACCGCCGCCACTACCGGGTTGCTGTTGGTGCCGGCAATCGTGTTGCCGAGGTTGCCGACGGCACCTCCGACCTGGCCGGTGAGGCCGGCGACCGGGGTACCCAGCCCGGTGGCGGCGCCGACATTCTGGGTCAGGCTGGTGACCGCCGTGGTGACCGGAGCAAGTCCGGCACCCACGTTGTTGCCCAGAGTGGCCAGGGGAGTGGTCGGGCTGGTGATCGGCGTGCCCGAACCGCCGAGCACAGTGTTGAGCGAGGCCACGGTATTACCCGCCGCCGCCAGTACACCACCCGGTGCGGCGAGGCTGCCGTTGCCGCTGCTCAACCCGGCGCCGACATTCACGACCGCGCCACCAACGGTTTGCAGCAAGCCATTGTTGACCAGACCGCCACCGACGCCGGTTCCCGAACCGGTCCCGTTGTCCACCAGTCCGCCAGCCTTGCCGACAGCGGTGCCGACGTTGCTCAAGGCCCCGCCGACCGTGTTGGTCAGTGCATTGCCGTTGCCGGCGCCAGTGACTTTGTCGCCCACGCCATCGACCGTGGTGCCGACTTTCTGCAGCAGGCCGTTCACGGGAGCACCCAGCCCCGTGGCACTGCCGAGTTTGTCCGTGGTGCTTTCGACCATGGCGATCACCGGCACCAGTTTGCTGCCGACCTCTTTGGTCACCGAGCCGAGTGGGCCGGTGGTGGTAGCGGTGCTGAGGGTGTCGCCGAGCATGGTGACTTTTTCGCCGACGCCATTGAGCACCGGTGCCACACGGGTGACGACGCCGCCGACCACCGGAACGCTGCCCGTGGCCGTCGCCAGTTTGCCGCTCAGGTCGGACACGCCGTTGCCCACATCCTGCACCACGCCGCCGACTGCCGAAGCGGTGACGCCCAGGCCATTGTCGGTGGTCGCCAGTTTGCCGATGCCGTTGGCTACGCCGTCACCCAGCGTGGTCACTACGTTGCCGGCAGTCCGGGCCGCGCTTTGCACCACGCCGCCAACCACCGGCACGCCGCTCAGGGAATCACCGACCTGACCGACACCATCACCCACTCCGCTGACGGTATTGCCGACGTCCTGCACCAGCGTGGTGGTGACCAAAGGCGTCGGTGTACTCGGATTGGTGGGGTCGGTTGGATTGGTCGGATTGGTCGGATTGGTAGGATTGGTAGGATCGGTCGGCGTCGTCGTGCCGCCAGTTCCGCCGGTACCGCCCGTGCCCGCCGTGCCTCCAGAGCCTGCGGTACCGCCCGTGCCGCCGGTGCCCGCCGTCGAACTGTCGGGGGACGAACTGCCGGAGCTGCTGTGATGACCGCCGCCGCCACTGCTGCAACCGGCCAGACCGAGGGAGAGAATGAGGGCGAGTGCTGTTGCCGATTTGCACCAAGACGCTTGAACTTTCATCTGAGTTTTCATGAGCGTTATTCCTTGCACCTGTCACAACGTTCGTTGTCTTCGACGGCTTGCCGGTTCTGTTGCCGGCAATGCCTTCGTCCGTTGTGCTCATATCAGTCGCAAGGCTGGATCGACGCCATTCTCCAGTTGGTATTAACGCCTTTATGCAGGCGGCCGCGAATGCCGCCTAACGACTAATACCGAGGATATAGGCGCGCAAAAAAAAGCCTTGAAAATCAAGGCTGGAAATTCGGCGACGTCGCGTGTGCGGCGCGGGAAAACTTAAGTGATATATACACAATTAATCAGGTTTTCCCGCCCTCGATGTCAGGCAACCGGCTGCCAATTGCCCACCATGTGCTCCAGATCCGTGGCGCCGATCAGACGCAACTCACCGCTGGAACCGGCAGCGCTGGCGAACAGGCTCACCTCGCTCGGCAGGCGCACCGGTTTGCGAAAGTGCACGGTGACTTCAAGGTTGGCCTTGGGCAGATGATCCGCCAGCGCTGCCAGGGTGCGGGCCTTGTTCCACAAACCGTGAGCGATGGCTGTCGGGAACCCGAACAGTTTGGCGCTGGCGGCACTCAGGTGAATCGGGTTGTAGTCGCCGGATACTTTCGCATACTGCCGGCCGATGTCCGCCGGCGCCTTCCACTGCGCCACTTGAGCGAGGGGCAGTGCCGGCTCCCAGCTTTTCTCCACCGGTTCGCCTTCCAGCTTCACGCCGCGACAGAGCATCCGGCTTTCGGCTTCCCACAACGGGCCGAGTTGATCGTCCAGGGTGGTCAGCAGATCGAAGGTCGCGCCTTTGGGATGCGGTTGCAGGTTATGCCCCCGGACACTGACTTGCGCGCGACTGATCCCGCCCATTGGCCGCAATACGCGGATGCGGTTGCTCAGATGAATCAGCCCCAGCAAAGGGAACGGAAACTCTTTGGCCGTCAGCAGTTGCATCTGCAAGGCGAACGCCAGGATATGCGGATAGGTCGGCGGCAGCAGGCCGTCATCGGCGAACCCGCAGACTTTGCGATAGGCTGCCAGACGTTTGCCATCCACCTCGACGGCGCAACGCAAACCTTTGTCAGGCAGGGTGGTGCCGGTGATTTTGCGTCGGGTCGCCGCCCGGGCGTACAGCCCCGGCAGGCTCGGTTCGTGGTGCAGCGTTTGCCATTCGATGGTCATGTTCAGGCCCCCAGAACGCTTTGGCCGCAGACCCGCAACGCTTGCCCGGTGAACGCGCCGGTGCCCGGTTGTGCCAGCCACGCCACGGCTTCGGCGACGTCTTGCGGCAGGCCGCCCTGGCCCAGCGAACTCATGCGCCGCCCGGCTTCGCGCAAGCCGAACGGAATGTGCGCGGTCATCTGGGTCTCGATGAAACCCGGCGCCACGGCATTGATGCTGATGCCGCGTTCCAGCAGGGTCGGCGCCCAGGCCTGAGCCAGCCCGATCAACCCGGCCTTGCTCGCCGCGTAATTGGTCTGCCCGCGATTGCCGGCAATGCCGCTGATCGACGCCAGCAGAATCACCCGCGCGTTGTCGTGCAGGGTGCCGCTGTCGAGCAGGGCCTTGGTCAGCACTTGCGGCGCGTTGAGATTGACGGCCAGCACTGCGTCCCAGAACTCGGGTGTCATGTTGGCCAGGGTCTTGTCGCGGGTGATGCCGGCGTTGTGCACCAGAATGTCGAGGCCGTCCGGCAGCTGTTTGGTCAGTTGCGCGGCGGCGTCTTCGGCGCAGATGTCGAGGGTGATGGCGCGCCCGCCGAGGCGGGCGGCCAGGGCTTCGAGATCGGTTTTTGCGGGCGGCACGTCGAGCAGGATCACCTCGGCACCGTCACGGGCCAGGGTTTCGGCGATGGAGGCACCGATGCCGCGCGCTGCCCCGGTGACCAGCGCCTTGCGCCCGGCCAATGGGCGCGTCCAGTCGGTGACTTGAGTGGCGCAGGCCGTCAGCCGGATCACTTGTCCGGAGACGAACGCGCTTTTCGGCGAGAGGAAAAAACGCAGCGGCCCTTCGAGCTGATCCTCGGCACCTTCGCCGACGTAGATCAGTTGCAAGGTGCCGCCGCTGCGCAGTTCCTTGGCCAGCGAGCGCGAGAAGCCTTCAAGTGCTCGCTGCGCGCTGGCGGCAAACGGTTCACGCAGGGTTTCCGGGGCGCGGCCGAGGATCACCAGGTGCGCGCTGCTGTCGAGGTTCTTCATCAGCGGCTGGAAGAACTCGCGCAGTTGCTTGAGCTGGTCGGTGTGCTGCAAATCGCTGGCGTCGAACACCACGGCCTTGAGTTTCGGGCCATGGCCGGGAATCCATTGGGTGGCGGCCGCAGGCTGGTCGCCGTAGCGGTAGATCGCGTCGGTCAGGCGGTTGGCAAATACACTGACCCGCTCGGCCAGTGGCCCGCCGCCGATCAGCAGTGCACCGTCCACCGGCCGCAGGCGCCCGGCCTGCCAGCGTTCCAGCCGCACCGGCGACGGCAGGCCCAGGGCCCCGACCAGACGGTGGCCGATGGACGAGTTGGCGAAGTCGATATAGCGGTCAGACATGGAACGCTCTCCAGAAGATGGGGTTCAAAGTGTGGACTGCGAAGGGCAATCAATCGTTCGATCCACGCAATAAGGCCTACGCTAGAACAGCAGAGTAGTTTGCCCTCGGCGCTTTTGTGGCCCGACGGGATTTTCAGTGCCCGATTTTCAGACTGGATATTTCACAAGGAGCATTTCATGAGTCAGCTGCGCCGCGTCGCGATCATTGGTGGCAACCGCATTCCGTTCGCCCGCTCCAACGGGCCCTATGCCACCGCGAGCAATCAGGTGATGCTCACCGCCGCCCTCGAAGGCCTGATCGAACGCTACAACCTGCACGGCCAGCGCATCGGCGAAGTGGTCGCAGGCGCGGTGCTGAAATTGTCACGGGATATGAATCTGACCCGCGAATGCGTGCTCGGCTCGCGCCTGTCACCGGCCACCCCGGCCTATGACATCCAGCAGGCCTGCGGCACCGGTCTGGAAGCCGCGCTGCTGGTGGCGAACAAGATCGCCCTCGGCCAGATCGACTGCGGCATTGCCGGCGGCGTCGACACCACGTCGGACGCGCCGATCAGCGTCAGCGAAGGCCTGCGCAAAATCCTTCTGCAAGCCAACCGCGCCAAGACCACCGGCGACAAGCTCAAGACCTTTCTGCAACTGCGTCCGAAACACCTGATCCCCGAATTCCCGCGCAACGGCGAACCGCGCACCGGCCTGTCGATGGGCGAGCACTGCGAGTTGATGGCGCAGACCTGGAACATCCCCCGCGAAGAACAGGATCAACTGGCCTTCGAAAGCCACCACAAACTGGCGGCGTCCTACAGCGAAGGCTGGCATAACGACCTGATGACCCCGTTCCTCGGCCTGACCCGCGACAACAACCTGCGTCCGGACCTGACCCTGGAAAAACTTGCGACCCTGAAACCGGCGTTCGAGAAAAGCGCCAAGGGCACCCTGACCGCCGGCAACTCCACGCCGCTGACCGATGGCGCCTCGGTGGTGTTGCTGGGCAGCGAAGAATGGGCGAAGGAGCGCGGCTTGCCGATCCTTGCGTATCTGCGCGACGGCGAGGCGGCGGCGGTGGATTTCGTCAACGGTGCCGAAGGACTTTTGATGGCGCCGGTGTACGCGGTGCCGCGGCTGTTGGCGCGCAACGGCCTGACCTTGCAGGACTTCGACTACTACGAAATCCACGAAGCATTTGCCGCACAAGTCTTGTGCACGTTGAAGGCCTGGGAAGATCCGGAGTACTGCAAGACGCGGCTGGGGCTGGACGCTCCGCTGGGATCGATTGATCGCAGCCGCTTGAACGTCAAGGGCAGCTCCCTGGCGGCGGGGCATCCGTTTGCCGCGACAGGCGGGCGGATCGTGGCGAACCTGGCGAAGTTGCTGGATGCGGCGGGGCAGGGGCGGGGGTTGATTTCGATTTGTGCGGCCGGGGGGCAAGGTGTGACGGCGATCATCGAACGCTGACAAAACAACAATCCCCTCTCCTGAAGAGAGGGGATTGCAAAGGTTACTCAGGTACGGAACCTGCGCACCAACCCATCCAGCTCATTCGACAACCCCGCCAGACTCTGCGAATCCAGCCGCGCCGAATTCGCCAGCTCCGCCACCAACTGCGCATCACCATGAATCTGGCTGATGTGCCGATTGATGTCCTCCGCCACCTGATGCTGCTCTTCCGCCGCAGTCGCGATCTGAGTGTTCATGTCACGAATCACATCCACCGACTCACGAATCTGCCCAAAGCTCTCCCGCGCCTCACCAATCCGTGCCACCGATTGCTGCGACACATCAAGACTGGCGCGCATCTGCTGGGTCACCGCGCTGGTGCGCTTCGCCAGATTGCCCAGCAGCCCGTCGATCTCAGCCGTCGAATCCGCCGTGCGTTTGGCCAATGCGCGAACCTCATCGGCGACCACCGCAAATCCGCGCCCCTGCTCACCGGCCCGCGCTGCTTCGATAGCCGCGTTGAGCGCCAGCAGGTTGGTCTGTTCGGCGATGGAGCGGATGGTGCCGAGGATCGACTGGATGTCGTTGCTGTCGCGTTCCAGTTGCTGCATCGACTGCGCCGATTGCTCCAGTTCCTGGCTCAGTTGGTCGACGCTGTGCACCGCCGCATCGATCTGCTGCTGACCTTCGCGGGCCTGGCGCTGGCCGCTGTCGGCCGACTCGGCTGCCTGGCTGCACGAGCGGGCGACTTCGTTGGCGGTGGCGACCATTTCATGGAACGCGGTCGAGACCATGTCCACCGCTTCGCGCTGGCGTCCGGCGGCTTCGGCCATATCGCCGGAGACCCGGGTCGAGCTCTGCGAAGTGGCGAGGATTTTTCCGGCCGCGCCGCCGATGTGCTGGATCAGGCTGCGGATTGCGGTGAGGAACTGGTTGAACCAGTTGGCCAGTTGCGCGGTTTCGTCGCTGCCACGGATGTCGAGGCTCTTGGTCAGGTCGCCTTCGCCCTGGGCGATACCTTCCAGACCGCTGGCCACGCTGCGGATCGGCCGCACGATAAGGCTGGCGAAACTGGCGCCGACGACCGCGAAAAATGCTGCCAGCACCGCCGCGATGATCGCGATCAGCCAGGTCAGTTGAGTGGCGGAACTCATCACTTCGTTCTGTTTGATCAGGCCGATGAAGGTCCAGCCCAATTGCTCCGACGGCCAGACGTTGGCCATGTAGCGTTCGCCGTTGAGCTCGACCTCCACCAGGCCTTTGCCGGCCTTGGCCAGTTGCGCGTAACCGTCGCCGAGGCTGTCGAGCTTCTTGAAGTTATGCTCCGGTTGCTTCGGATCGACCAGCACCGTGCCGGTGTTTTCCATCAGCATCAGGTAACCGCTTTCACCGAGCTTGATCTGTTTGACGATCTCGGTCAGTTGCTTGAGCGACACGTCAATGTTGACCACGCCACCCTGGGCGCCCAACTGGTTGGCCACTGCGCGCACGGTGCTGACCAGTACCGCGTCATCGCCGGCCCAGTAATAGGCTTCGGTGCGCAGGGTCTTGCCCGGGTTGGCCATGGCGGTCTTGTACCACGGGCGGGTACGCGGGTCGTAGTTGGCCATTTTCGGGTCGCCCGGCCAGAACGCGTAGCCGCCGCTGCTCAGTCCATAGGAAACGTAGGAGTAGGCCGGGTGGGATTTCGCCAGCCCTTCGAACAGGGCAAACAGCTGCTTGTCGATCTCGCCATCCGAGGTATCGGAGGCATTGGCGCTCATGCGACTGCGCACACTGCCGTCGGCGTTCTTGACCAAAGGCTGCGCCGCCAGGTAATCGACGTTCTGGCTGATGCCGTCGAAAAACAGCTGCATGGCGTTGCTGACCTGACGGATCTCGCGCCCGCTGCTGTCGACAAAATCGTCCCGGGCATCGCTGCGCAGGTTCAGTACCACCAGGGTGGCGACCAGCACCACGGGCAAGCAGGCGATGATTGCAAACGCCCAGGTCAACTTCTGTTTGATGTTCATCCGCGCTCCAGATTTTCTTGTAGGCCCACGCAGTGCAGATGACTCGCGGTTATTGGCAGCCGAAAAACGTATTTCTCACCCGTTTCCTTGAGTGCGACATCGAAGATTTTTTTTGAAACGATTGTCGGACAAATTCCTCTGCCTCAAAGGAATTCGGCCGCGCGCGAGGGAAATTGAGGCTGCAAAAGAAAATTAATGTGAGCGGTGTTCGGCGGGATGTCAGATTCTGTCGCAAATGCCCTCAAGGCCTGTCGCCAACAACTCCGACAGCCTCGGCTATGATTCGCAGCGGTCGATAAAGAGGCGGATCGGCCCGGTTTATCCGGCACAGTGTGTGCATCCACAGGTTCACAGGTCGGCAACCCCTCCCCGTGATGCGAGTATTGCCGTATAACGAGTGACATTCGCGTGTTTGGTAATAAAGGACCCACAATAAAAGCTGATGAAGACTCCAAAACGCATTGAACCCCTGATCGAGGACGGTCTGGTCGACGAAGTGCTGCGTCCACTCATGAGTGGCAAAGAAGCAGCTGTTTATGTGGTGCGCTGCGGCAATCAGTTACGTTGCGCAAAGGTCTACAAGGAGGCGAACAAACGCAGTTTCCGCCAGGCGGCCGAGTATCAGGAAGGCCGCAAGGTGCGCAACAGCCGACAGGCCAGGGCGATGGCCAAGGGTTCCAAATTCGGGCGCAAGGAAGCCGAGGACGCCTGGCAGAATGCCGAAGTCGCGGCGCTGTTCCGCCTGGCCAACGCCGGGGTGCGAGTGCCCAAGCCGTACGACTTCCTCGAAGGCGTGCTGCTGATGGAGCTGGTGGCCGACGAATACGGCGACGCCGCACCGCGTCTGAATGATGTGGTGCTGGAGCCGGATCAGGCTCGCGAATATCACGCGTTCCTGATTTCGCAGATCGTGCTGATGTTGTGTACCGGTCTGGTGCACGGTGACCTCTCGGAGTTCAACGTGCTGCTGACCCCGACCGGGCCGGTCATCATCGACCTGCCGCAAGCGGTGGACGCCGCCGGCAACAACCACGCGTTCAGCATGCTCGAACGTGACGTCGGCAACATGGCGGCGTACTTCGGCCGCTTCGCTCCGGAGTTGAAGAAGACCCGATACGCCAAGGAAATGTGGGCGTTGTACGAAGCCGGTACGTTGCACCCGGCCAGCGTGCTGACCGGCGAGTTCGACGATCCCGAGGACCTGGCCGATGTCGGCGGGGTGCTGCGCGAGATCGAAGCGGCGCGTCTGGATGAGGAGCGCAAGCGAGCCATCCGCGCGGCGGACGACGAGCCCAAGGGCAAGTCCGACGAACCGCCTCCGCCACCGTGGATGCAGTGAGCATCTGAAATGGGAAACCCGGCTTCGGCCGGGTTTTACACATTCAAGGATTGATTGTGAGCACCACTTCGCGCAATGCCCGGCTGATCATCACCGCGCGGCTGATTTCCGATTTCGGCGCGTTCCTCAACATGGTCGCGCTGGCCACGTATGTCTACCTGCTGAGCAACAGCGCGGTGAGCGTGGGGATCTTTCTCGCCAGTCGGGTGGGCGGGGGAATTTTCGCCAGCCTGATCGGCACCGCGTTTTATCGTCGATGCAGCGGTCGCCGGCCGTTGATTGCCTTCGATCTGCTGCGCGCCGCTGTGCTCGGTTTATTGCTGATCGTGCCGGTCAGTCAACAGGCGTTGTTGCTGCCGCTGATTGCGTTCGGTCTGGGTTTTGGCAATTCGATGTTCGCCATCGGCCTCAACAGCCAGCTTGCGCGATTGATCGAGCCTGCGCAGTTGCTCAAGACCAATGCCTGGATCACGTCCGCCTCCTCCATGGCGATGGTCGTCGGCAGTCTGGTGTCCGGGTTGCTGGTTGCAGGGTTTGGCTTTGAAACGGTGTTTGCGCTGAACGCGCTGACCTATCTGTTGGCGGCGCTGTTGATTGCGCCATTGCGGTTCAGCGCACCGGAGCCGGTGGCCGAATCCAGCGCCAGACAGGGTGAGTGGTCGGCGTTGTTGCAAGGCCTGCGCAGTGCCCCGGTGGTGGCCGCGATGCTGGCGGTGACCATGGCCGACACCCTTGGCAGCGCTGCGCACAACGTCGGTTTTCCGATCATTTCCAGACTGCTGACACCGGACGCGGCGAGCACCACGCTGGGCCTGATGCTCGCGGTGTGGGCCGCCGGCAAACTGCTCGGTGCGCGGATTGCCAGTCGCCTGAACGGCTCGGAAAACATCCATCTGGAGCGTCGCTATTTCGGCGGCGTGTTGTTGATGTCCTGCGGCTTCATCCTGATGTTCCAGCAGCACAGCGTCATCGGTCTGTTGCTGTTTTCGCTGCCGGCCGGATTGGGTGACGGGTTCTCGGAAGTCTGCCTGATGTCACGGCTGCAACGGGAGCCGGAGCCTTTGCGCCTGCCGATCTTCAGTTTCCTGACACTGTTGCAGATGACCGGGTTCGGCGTCGGCATGCTGATCGCCGCACCGTTCTATGAGTGGTGGGCGCCGGGGGCCGTGGTGTTGCTGTTCCACGGCATTCCCCTCGCCACGGTGCTGTCGATGAAAGCCCTGATGCTCAGGCGCGAGCGGGTTGCGCGCAGCAGCCCGACGCGAGTTCCTTGAGGATCGGGCAGTCCGGGCGGTGGTCGCCGTGGCAGTGTTCGACCAGATCCTGCAGGGTGTCGCGCAGTTCGCCGAGTTCGCGGATCTTTTGATTCAGCTCGTCGATGTGCTGGCGGGCCAGAGCCTTCACATCGGCGCTGGCGCGCTGGCGGTCCTGCCAGAGCATCAGCAACTTGCCGACTTCCTCCAGCGAAAATCCCAGGTCCCGCGAGCGCTTGATGAACGCCAGCGTGTGCAGGTCATCGTCGCCGTAGATGCGATAGCCACTGTCGGTGCGATGGGCAGCCTTGAGCAGACCGATCGACTCGTAATACCGGATCATTTTCGCGCTCAGGCCACTGTGGCGGGCCGCTTGGCCGATGTTCATCGGTTGTCCTCCAGATCCTCGGGTTTCCAGGTTTTCAACAGTAGCGCATTGCTCACCACGCTGACGCTCGACAGGGCCATCGCCGCACCGGCCAGCACCGGATTGAGAAAGCCGAACGCCGCCAGCGGGATGCCGATCAGGTTATAGACGAAGGCCCAGAACAGGTTCTGGCGGATCTTCGCGTAAGTCTTGCGGCTGATTTCCAGCGCCGCCGGCACCAGTCGCGGATCGCCGCGCATCAGGGTGATGCCGGCGGCGTGCATGGCCACGTCGGTGCCGCCGCCCATGGCGATGCCGATATCGGCAGCGGCCAGCGCGGGGGCGTCGTTGATGCCGTCGCCGACCATGGCCACGACCCCGTTTTTTTTCAGCTCGGCGACGGTGGCGGCTTTTTCCGCCGGCAGCACTTCGGCGTGGACGTTTTCGATGCCCAGCGCTTCGGCAACGACGCGAGCGCTGCCACGGTTGTCGCCGGTCAGCAGGTGGCTGTGGATGTGCTGCGCCGCCAGTTGTTGCACCGCGTGCAGCGCGCCGGGCTTGAGGGTGTCGCCGAAGGCGAACAGACCGAGCACGCGGGGCTCGGGGCTTTGCTCGATCAGCCAGGACAGTGTGCGGCCTTCGGTTTCCCAGGCCTTCGCGGGCTCGCTCAGGTTTCCGGCGTTCAGACCGCTTTCCTCCAGCAAGCGACGGTTGCCCAGCGCCAGGCGTCGGCCGTCGAGGCTGCCGGCGATGCCGCGTCCGGTCAGGGACTGGCTGTCGCTCACGTCCGGTACGTTCAGGCTGCGTTCGGCGCAGGCATCCAGCACCGCTTTGGCCAGCGGATGTTCGCTGCCGCGTTGCAGCGCGCCGGCCGCTGTCAGCAGGGCGTTTTCGTTACCGTCGATTGCACTGAAATGCGCAATGCGCGGCGTGCCGGAGGTCAGAGTTCCAGTCTTGTCGAACACCACGGCGCTGACTTCATGGGCGCGCTCCAGAGCTTCGGCGTCCTTGATCAAAATCCCGTGCCGCGCGGCCACGCCAGTGCCGGCCATGATGGCGGTCGGTGTCGCCAGGCCGAGGGCGCAAGGACAGGCGATAACCAGTACCGCGACGGCGTTGATCAGCGCGGTTTCCAGTGGTGCGCCATACAACCACCAGCCGATCAACGTGGCCAGGGCCAGCAGCAGAACCGTCGGCACAAACACCTGGCTGACTTTATCCACCAGTTTCTGGATCGGTGCTTTCGCGGCCTGGGCGTCCTCCACCAGACGGATGATCCGCGCCAGTACGCTTTCCGCGCCGAGCGCCGTGGTGCTTACCAGCAAGCGGCCTTCGCCGTTGATCGCACCGCCGGTGACCTTGTCGCCCGGTTGCTTGGGCACCGGCAGGCTTTCGCCGCTGATCAGCGCTTCGTCGGCGTGGCTCTGGCCTTCCAGCACTTCGCCGTCCACCGGGAAACGTTCGCCGGGTTTGACCAATACCCGATCGCCAAGGCGTAGAGCGCTGATGGCAACGTCCTGTTCACGGCCATCGATGATTTGAATCGCCCGTTCTGGCCGCAACGCTTCCAGTGCGCGGATGGCGCTGGCGGTCTGGCGTTTGGCGCGGCTTTCCAGGTATTTGCCGAGCAGTACCAGCGCGATGACCACTGCCGAGGCCTCGAAATACAGATGCGGCATGCGCCCGGCAGCGTTTGCCCATTCATAGAGACTCAGGCCATAACCGGCGCTGGTGCCCAGCGCTACCAGCAAGTCCATGTTGCCGGCTCCGGCGCGCACGGCTTTCCAAGCGGCCACATAGAACCGCGCACCGAAGATGAACTGCACCGGGGTCGCGAGGGCGAACTGCGCCCAGGCCGGCAGCATCCAGTGAATGCCGAACGGTTGCAGCAACATCGGCAGCACCAGCGGCAAGGCGAGGGCGATGGCGCAGATCAGCGCCCAGCGCTCATGGTTCAGGCGTTGCTGGCGATTATCAGATTGAGGGTGTTCAAGTTCGAAGAGGCTGGCCGAATAACCGGCCTTGTTCACGGCGGCGATCAGGGTTTGCGGGTCGACCGCGCCGAGCAATTCAAGATGAGCGCGCTCATTGGCGAGGTTGACGCTGACGCTTTTCACCCCCGCAACCTTGTTCAGGGCGCGTTCGACACGACCCACGCAGGACGCGCAGGTCATGCCGTCGATGTTCAATTCCACGGTGTGCTGCGGCACGCTGTAACCGGCGCGTTCGACTGCCTCGACCAGCGCCGGCAGACTGTCGCCGGGGGCCTGCACCCTGGCCTGCTCGGTGGCGAGGTTGACGCTGACGGCACTGGCGCCGCTGACTTTGCTCAGCGCCCGCTCGACACGGCCGGCGCAACTGGCGCAGGTCATGCCGCTGATGGGCAGATCAAACGTGATGGAATCGGACATCGGTCGTACTCCCTGTAGTGGATGACTACAGGATCAACCTTGCCATGCTGGCAAGGTCAAGCACCAGTTTCCGCTACCGGCTGCTCGCTTGTTCGCCTGATCGTTCCCACGCTCCGCGTGGGAATGCAGCCGGGGACGCTCTGCGTCCCAAAGCGTGACGCAGAGCGTCACAAGAGGCATTCCCACGCAGAGCGTGGGAACGAGCGGCAGGCCTTAGTAACCGAGGCCGGTCGGCTTGAGGTACATGCCTTCCGCATTCATCGCGATGCGGAATTTCAGGATGTCGCCGGCATGCAGTTTGATCTCCTGCGAACCTGGCGCGAGCATGCCCGGGTTGCAACCCGGCATTTGCCCCGGCAGCAGTTTCAGGCGCAGCGAAACGTTGCCCGGCGGCAAGTTGAACGAGGTGCTTTGCTCCTGGAACAGGCGCGCCGACAGTTGATCCTGGATGTACACGCCGATTTCGCACGAGGTCGCAACTTCCAGGCGCTCGCGGGAAATGATCAGCACCCCGTAATCTTCCCCGGCGGCATGCACCGAAGGGATCGCGGCAAAGAGGCTGAGTAAGCCAAACAGGCTGAAAGCTGACCAGCGCATGGCTGAATCTCCTGAATTCATGTCATTGATGCACGCAGCTTGGCCGAGCGCGGCGCCGATTGCCAGCCCGGCAGTTTTTTGCAGAACTTGACCTTGCCATTGTGGCAAGCCCGAGACTGCCGGCAACCTCACTCAAAGGAGTCATTCCATGCAAGTGTTCACTGTTGAAGGCATGTCCTGCGGTCACTGTGTCAAAGCTGTCACCCAGGCGGTGCAGAGCAAGGATCCGACCGCCAGCGTGCGGGTCGATCTGGCGGCGAAGGAAGTCGGCGTCGAAAGTGCGCTGAGCGCCGAGCAAGTGATCGAGGCGATCAGCGAAGAAGGTTATGCGATCAAACTCGCCTGATCTTTTTAATAGTTAGCGAGCTACCGGAATGTTCAAGGCGTCCTCGCGCGGCTAGACTGTCGGGCTGCATAGTCAGTCCGACTGCCCAACCCAACCGCCGCCCGAACTGGACGCCTGATGAACTTCCGTACCCTTCTGATTCTCGGTGCCCTGACCGCTTTCGGTCCGTTGGCGATCGACTTCTATCTACCCGCCTTTCCAACCATGGCGCTGGCGTTCGGCACGGATGAGAAACACGTCCAGCTGACGCTGTCGGCTTACTTTTTCGGCCTGTCCATCGGCCAACTGGCTTACGGGCCGTTGGCGGATCGCTTCGGTCGGCGGATTCCGCTGCTCATTGGTCTGACGCTGTTCACGCTGGCGTCAGTGGCCTGCGCCTACGCACCGAATCTGGAATGGCTGATCGGCGCGCGGCTCTTGCAGGCGCTGGGCGGCTGTGCGGGGATGGTGATTGCCCGAGCGGTGGTCAGCGACAAATGCGATGCGGTGGGCTCGGCGAAAGTCTTCTCGCAACTGATGCTGGTGATGGGGCTGGCACCGATTCTGGCGCCGATGCTCGGCGGCCTGCTGGTGAACACGTCGGGATGGCAGTCGATCTTCCTGGTGCTGACCGGTTTCAGTGCCTTGGCCGGACTGGCGGTAGCCCTCGGCCTGCCGGAAAGTCTGCCGGCGCATGTTCCGCGTCAGCCGTTGTCTGGCGCCCTGCGTCAGTACGGCCGGTTGCTGACCGATCCGGTCTACATGGGCCATGCCCTGACCGGCGGCATCGCCATCGCCGGGATGTTTGCCTACATCGCCGGTTCCCCGTTCATTTTCATCAAATTGTATGGCGTTCCCGCCGAGCACTTCGGCTGGCTGTTCGGTACCAACGCGGCCGGGTTCATTCTGGTGGCGCAGGTCAATGCGCGGCTGCTGGCCAAACGTGGCCCGGCCTTCCTGCTGTCGCGGGCGGTCTGGGTTTACCTGTGTGCCGGGCTGACGCTGCTTGCGGTCAGCGCCTTGCACGCCGAGGCGCTGTGGCCATTGCTGATTCCGTTGTTCATCTGCGTGGCCAGCCTTGGTTGCATCAGCCCCAATGCGGCAGCGTGTGCAATGAACGGGCAGGGTGGTCGCGCCGGCAGTGCTTCAGCCTTGCTCGGCAGCCTGCAATTCAGTGTCGCCGCCGGGGCTTCGGCGCTGGTGGGGATCCTGCACGATGGCACCGCGGTGCCGATGGCCACTGTCATCAGCCTGTGTGGTCTGCTGGTGGTGTGTGCAGCGATGCTTACCCGGCGCATACAGAATGCCCGGGCGCTGGCAAAGGCGCAGGCTGAAATCTGAAGTCGAAAGCCTCAGCCGACAGCGCGCTGCTGGTCGGGGTCGGGAATCTGATGGGGCGCGCGCAGACGCGCTTCGAGGGTGCGAGTGAAGGCGCGAGCTTCGGCCTCACTGCGGAAGGTCACGGCGTGCTGGTCGAGACGAACTTGCCACTGGGACTTTGCCACTTCTTTTATCAGGATCTTCATTGCTGACCTCCCGTACGTAAAAGATTGCATCGCAGAGGACTCGAGTGTAGTCCTGAATACGATCGCAATTGTGACAAGGGTCAAGCATCTGACTGACGGCAAAAAAACACCGCAGCCCCCGAGCCAGCCACATCAGAGGCTGAAGAAGGCTGCGGTCTTCCGAGTTTTAGAAACCTTCTAAAACAATTTTCCCCTTGGCCTTGCCGCTTTCCAGCAACTCATGGGCGCGGCGCAGGTTGCTTGCGTTGATCGTGCCGAAGTGCTCGCCGACCGTGGTTTTCAAGGTCCCGCTGTCGATCAGCCCGGCCACCCGGTTGAGCAGTTTGTGCTGCTCGATCATGTCCGCGGTTTCGAACAGCGAGCGGGTGTACATGAACTCCCAGTGCAGCGACAGGCTCTTGCGCTTGAGCTTGGTCACGTCCAGCGCCTTCGGATCATCGATCAGCGCCAGCTTGCCTTGCGGTGCCAGGGCTTCGACCAGCTGGTCCAGGTGCTGGTCGGTCTGGGTCAGGCTGGCGACGTGGGTCACGTGGGCGACACCGGCGCGTTTCAGCTCTTCGCTCAACGGCTGGCTGTGATCGATCACCCGATCAGCGCCCAGTTCGGTCACCCAGTCGCGGGTCTCCGGGCGGGAGGCGGTGCCGATCACCTTGAGCCCGGTCAACTGGCTGGCGAGTTGGGTGAGGATCGAACCGACGCCGCCGGCCGCGCCGACGATCAGCAGGCTCTGGCCTTCATCGGTATTGCCTTCGCGAATCTGCAGGCGTTCAAACAACAACTCCCAAGCCGTGATCGCCGTCAGCGGCAGGGCAGCAGCTTCGGCGAAACCGAGGGTTTTCGGCATATGGCCGACGATCCGCTCATCCACCACGTGCAGTTCGCTGTTGCCACCGGCCCGGGCGATGGAACCGGCGTAGAACACCTTGTCGCCGGCCTTGAACAGGGTCACTTCACTGCCGACGGCCTTGACCACACCGGCCACGTCCCAGCCCAGTACCTTGGCGGCGCCGCCTTCGGGCGCGACGTTCTGGCGAACCTTGGTGTCGACCGGGTTGACCGAAATCGCTTTGACTTCTACCAGCAGGTCGCGGGGGCCCGCTACCGGTTCCGGCAATTCGATGTCTTGCAGGGATTTTTCGTCGCTGATCGGGAGCGAGGCGTAATAGGCGATGGCTTTCATGGAAATCTCCAACATTGAATATAAGGAAGGCTTCAGGCGATGACGCGCAGGCGCTTGAGTTCGAAGTGTTCGAGGAACGCCTCGGCCTGGCTGCGAAAGTGCTGGATATGGGCGCTGGCATCGTGAGCCTGCAGGGCTTCGTCGCTGGCCCACTGCTCGATCATGTAGAAGGCCAGCGGATTGGCCAGGTCCTGGTGCAGTTCGTATTGACCGCAACCGGCTTCGGCGCGGGTCGGCTCGATCAGAGCGCGCAGGTGCTGTTCGAGGGCCTCCTGCTGGCCAGGTCGGGCGATCAGGGTGGCGATGGCGGTGAAAGGCTGGGACATGTTCGACTCCGGGACAGGATGAATTCGATGGATGGCATGATTGGCTATTTCTGCGGGAGATAAAACCGGCTAAAAGAGCAGTCTCTTTCAATATTTTTTTGATAATCGGGGCTGAGGATGCTGCGTTTCGATGACTTGCAGTTGTTTGTTCGGGCGGCGGATCTGGGCAGCCTGTCGGCGGCGGCGCGGGTGATGGACATGTCCGCCGCCGTGGCCAGTGCTGCGCTCAAACGGATCGAGCAGCAATTGGGCGCGCGGCTGTTGGCGCGCTCCACTCGTAGCCTGCGGCTGACGGCCGAAGGTGAAGGGTTTCTCGAATACGCCCGGGCGGCGCTGAGCAATCTCGATGAAGGCCGCCGCCTGCTGGCCAGCGGGCAGGATCAGGTCAGCGGGATTCTGCAGCTGTCGGCGCCCTCCGACTTCGGGCGCAATCTGCTGTTGCCGTGGCTCGATGATTTTCAGCGTGAACACCCGAAGCTGACGGTGCGCCTGTTGCTGGGCGACCGCATCGCTGACCTGTTTCGCCAGCCGGTGGACATCGCCTTGCGCTATGGCGAGCCGGAGGATTCGAGCCTGGTGGCGTTGCCGATTGCCCCGCACAACCGACGGGTGCTGTGCGCATCGCCCGCCTACCTGGCCCGGCACGGCGAGCCGCTGCATCTGGAACAGCTCGCTCAGCACAACTGCCTGCTTTATATGCTCGGTGGCCGGGTGCACGACCATTGGAGTTTCCACGACGGCAAGCGTGAAGTCGGCCTGACGGTCAGTGGCGACCGCTTCAGTGACGATGCCGATGTGGTACGCCTGTGGGCGGTGGCGGGAGCCGGCATCGCCTACAAGTCGTGGCTCGATGTGGCCGGTGATGTGCTGGCGGGGCGGCTGAAAGTGCTGCTGCCGGAGCTGCTCTGCGAACGCGCTCCGCTGAATCTGCTGTGCGCCCATCGCGCACAATTGAGTAAGCCAGTGAACCTTCTGAGGGAAATGCTCGCCAGCCGTTGCGCCGAATTGGGTAGCCGTTTTCCCGTTTTCCAGAAGTCTGACCATTAGTCGCAGGTAAATAGCGAAATTTCTCTCAGGAACAATCACCAGCCACGGGCACTCCGGCGCAGGACGCCGCGAGCAACCCGCTTATACTAACGGCCGCCTGATGCCCGCACCAAAAGGCCGATGCGAGAACGATCAGACCGCAACCGGCCGGGTAGGGGCGAGGGTCGCGACAGTGCTGCGGTTTCCTTGCTGCGGCGCGCTGCCTCGCTTCGGCTCAAGGTATTTTGCGCGCCTTGGCCGACGACTGATTACTGGTCAAGATGTCTATGAGCTGTAGACGATACGATTCAACAGGGAGTGAATAGATGGAACATGCACCTTGCATCAGCCAGATCGCCACGTTGCTGGCCGATCCCAAACGCAGCGCAATGATGTGGGCGCTCATGGATGGCTCGGCGCGGCAGACCGAGGAACTGGCGTTGCTGGCGGGGCTTTCGCCGTCATCGGCCAGTGCGCATCTGGGGCGCTTGTCCGCTGGCGGTCTGTTGAAGGTCGAGGCGCGCGGTCGCAAACGCTTCTTCCGCCTGGCGGCTCCCGAAATCGGCGCGGCCATCGAAGCGCTCGCCAGCGCCACGTTGGCCAGCGCTCCGCGAGAAATCCCCGAAGTGTTCAAGCGTGCCTCGCCGGTCGTCAGACCCCAGGCGGCTCCTTCATCACTGCTGCGCGCACGGTTTTGTGACGACCATCTGGGCGGAACGCTGGCCGCCGACCTGTACCAGCGCCTGCTTGATGCCGGATGGATCGAACAGCTTGAGCATCGAGTGGTAGTCACGCATAAAGGCTCGACACAATTGGCCGGGCGCGGCGTTTATATCCAGGCGCTGGCCCACCGCAATGCCCAGGTGGCGTGCGCCTGTCCGGACTGGAGCGAACGTCGCCCGCACATGGGTGGCTCGCTGGGAGCGGCGTTGCTGCAGTTGTTCATGCAGTCGGGCTGGCTGGTGCTGCCCAACGATTCCCGCGCCTTGCAACTGACGGCGGCGGGCCAGCGGGAAATTCATCGATTTGCCTGTGAAACCGAGCTGGAAATGGCGTTGTAGAGCGCTTTCCTCCACTGATTTGCTAGCAAACGTCGCCAGCGGCTGCGAACACGTCGCATCTGGCACAGGCGCGTCACCGCTATCGCGCACACTCGATCCGGGGACTTTTCGGATTGAGGAGGTGGCATGGACACGGGAAACTTCAGCGCGGCAGATCGACTGGAGCGTCTGCCAGTCAGCGGTTATCACCGGATCATCTTCATCATCATCGCCCTGGCGTTTTTCTTCGACTCCATGGATCTGGCGATGATGACCTTCCTGCTCGGCTCGATCAAAGCCGAGTTCGGCCTGAGCAGTGCGCAGGCTGGTCTACTGGCCAGTTCGAGTTTTTTCGGCATGGTGCTGGGGGCGTCGCTGTCCGGACTGCTGGCTGATCGGTTCGGTCGCAAACCGGTGTTCCAATGGAGCATCGTCTTGTGGGGGCTGGCCAGTTACCTGTGTTCCACGGCGCAGACGGTCGAGAGCCTGACGCTGTTTCGCATTCTGCTGGGGATAGGCATGGGCATGGAGTTTCCGATTGCCCAGTCCATGTTGTCGGAGTTGATCCCCGCGCAGCGTCGGGGTCGTTACATTGCCTTGATGGACGGTTTCTGGCCGCTCGGTTTCGTGGCTGCCGGGGTACTGTCGTATTTCCTGCTGCCGTTGATTGGCTGGCGCGACATCTTCCTGGTGTTGGCGGTGCCGGCGGTGTTCGTGCTGGCGATCCGCTTTTTCATTCCCGAGTCGCCGCGCTGGCTGGAACAGGCCGGCAAGCATGACGCGGCGGACAAGGTTTTGCGCGGGATCGAAGCGCGGGTACAGGCCTCACTCGGCGGTGCTGCATTGCCGGAGCCGGTTCGTCTGCCACGAAGCATGACCCCTCCGGGCCATTTCCTTTCGGCGCTCAAGCAGATCTGGTCACCGTTGTATCGCCAGCGCACGACGATGATCTGGAGCCTGTGGTTCTTCGCGTTGCTCGGCTTCTACGGCCTGACCTCGTGGCTCAGTGCGTTGTTGCAACAATCGGGTTTTGCCGTGACCCAGTCGGTGTATTACACGGTGCTGATTTCCCTCGGCGGGATTCCTGGCTTCCTGATGGCCGCCTGGCTGGTGGAGCGTTGGGGGCGCAAGCCGGTGTGCATCGTCACGTTGCTCGGCGGCGGGGTGATGGCGTTTCTTTACGGACAAAGCGCGGTATTTGGCGGCAACGTGGCGCTGCTGATCGGCACGGGCCTGTTGATGCAGTTTTTCCTGTTCGGCATGTGGGCGGTGCTCTACACCTACACACCGGAACTCTATCCGACCTCGGCGCGGGCAACGGGCTCGGGGTTTGCTTCGGCCATCGGACGCGTCGGTTCGCTGCTCGGGCCGTTGGTCACCGGGCTGGTGTTCCCGATCACCGGGCAGGGCGGGGTGTTTGCGCTGGGTGCGTTGTGCTTTGCGATCGCGGCGGCAGTGGTGTGGCTGTTCGGGATGGAGACCCGCGGCAAGACGCTGGAAGAGCTGACCGAAGCGGTCGTGCGCTGAGAACTGAAAAGCCGTTCGAACACGGGCATGTTCGAACGGCTTTGTGCCTTTACGGTTTTACCAATCGCGCATCCAGACTGTTCTGCGCCAGGCGTTTGGCCTGATCCTGGGTCATGCCCAGGTGGGTGTGCAGCGCATGGAAGTTCTCGGTCACGTAACCACCGAAGTACGCCGGGTCATCGGAATTCACCGTGACCTTCACGCCGCGCTCGAGCATGTCGAGGATGTTGTGCTGCGACATGTGATCGAACACGCAGAGCTTGGTGTTCGACAGCGGGCACACGGTCAGCGGGATCTGCTCGTCGATGATTCGCTGCATCAGGCGCTCGTCTTCGATGGCGCGTACGCCGTGGTCGATGCGCTGGATTTTCAGCAGGTCGATGGCTTCCCAGATGTACTCCGGCGGGCCTTCCTCACCGGCATGGGCGACGGTGAGGAAGCCTTCGTGACGGGCACGGTCGAACACGCGCTGGAACTTGCTCGGCGGGTGACCCATCTCGGAACTGTCCAGGCCCACCGCAACGAATGCATCGCGGAACGGCAGCGCCTGGTCGAGGGTTTTCTGTGCTTCGTCTTCGCTCAGGTGGCGCAGGAAACTCAGGATCAAGCCGCTGGTGATGCCCAGCTGCTGCTCGCCATCCTTCAGCGCGGCGGCGATGCCGTTGAGCACCACTTCGAACGGGATGCCGCGGTCGGTGTGGGTCTGCGGATCGAAGAACGGCTCGGTGTGAATCACGTTCTGTTCTTTGCAGCGCAGCAGATAGGCCCAGGTCAGGTCGTAGAAATCCTGGGAGGTGCGCAGCACGTCGGCGCCCTGGTAATACAGGTCGAGAAATTCCTGCAGGTTGTTGAAGGCGTAAGCCTTGCGCAGGGTTTCAACGTCGCTCCACGGCAGGGCGATCTTGTTGCGTTCGGCCAGGGCGAACAGCAGCTCGGGCTCCAGCGAGCCTTCGAGGTGCAGGTGCAGTTCGGCTTTGGGCAGGGCGTTGAGCCAGTCGTACATATTCTTTTCTCATCAGGTGCAATGACGGCATTCTACAGATGCGCGCCGAAACAATTGGCAAAACCTGACCAACCGATCCATCACACCGCTTCCTGCTCCCGTCGATAGGCGTAGGTATCGGCGAAGCGCGACAGCAGGAACTCGGCGCAGGTGGTGGTCGGATATTTCGCCGGATGCTGTGCGTCCTGGCAACCGGGCAGGCACTCGATGCGGGTATCCGGATGCGGCTCGGCGAAGAACGGCATCGAGTAGCGATCCACGCCGAGCGGGCTGACGACCCGGTGCGGGGTCGAGCGATAACGGTCGTTGCTCCAGCGCGCCATCATGTCGCCGAGGTTGACCACAAAGGTACCTTCGATGGGCGGTGCGTCGATCCACTGGCCTTTGACGTTTTTCACCTGCAAGCCACCGGCCGCGTCCTGATACAACAAAGTGATGCAGCCGTAATCGGTGTGCGCGCCGGCACCTTGCTGCTCGGCGGAACTGGCGGTGTGGCGCGGCGGGTAGTGGATCATTCGCAGCACGCTGACCGGTTCATTGAAGCGAGTGTCGAAGAAGTCGCGCTCGATGCCCAGCGCCAGAGTCATGGCCCGCAACAGGGTTTGCGCGAGTGCCTGCATGTCGAGGTAGTGCTGCTCCATCAGCGCTTCCCAGCCGGGCATCGCTGGATGACGGTTGGGGCCGCGCAAGGGTTTTTCCGCCAGCACCTCGGGATGATCGGCCGGCAGGTGCAGGCCCATGTCGAAGGTTTCCTTGAGGTCGCTGGGTTTGTCCGGGTTGAGTTGTTCGGTGGCAATGGCGCCGTAGCCGCGATGATGGACGGTCCGGGTGATGTCGATCTTGAGTTTTTCTTCTGCCGGTTGCGCAAAGAAGCGCTGCGCGTAATCAAGCAGGGCGGCGATGCGCTGCGCAGAAATCGGATGACCCTTGATGTAGAAAAAGCCCCATTCGCGGCAGGCGTGGTCGATCTGTTCGGCGACGGCGGGCCAGGCGTTCTGGTCGTTGGAGTAAAGCGGCGAGATATCGATGATCGGGAGTTGGTTCATTTCGAATGCTCTTTATTGATCGTTCCGACGCAGAGCGTGGGAACGATCAGGGTCAGGTCGGCGTCAGGTTGGTTACTTCGGCATCTCGGCCTTCATGCCTTCGACGTAGTAATTCATCGACGCCAGTTCGGCGTTGGTCGCGCTCACGCCCGCCGGGATTTTCTCGACGCCGGCCTGATCCTTGATCGGCCCGGTGAACGGTTGCAGGGCGCCGCTCTTGATGTCGGCGATGATCTGCTCGGCTTCGGCCTTTACCGGTGCCGGCACCAGATCGCTGATCGGCAGTTCGACCGTGCCTTCCTTCAACCCGCCCCAGTAGTCCTGGGATTTCCAGGTGTGGTCGATCACGCTCTGGGTCGCCTGAATGTAGTGCGGCGCCCAGTCGTTGACGATCGAGGTCAGCACCGCTTTCGGCCCGAAGTGCGCCATGTCCGAAGCGTAGCCCACGGCATACACACCGCGCCGTTCGGCGGCCTGGATCGGCGCCGGACTGTCGGTGTGCTGGAACACCACGTCCACGCCCTGATCGATCAGCGCGTTGGCGGCGTCAGCCTCTTTGCCCGGATCGAACCAGGAGTTGACCCACACCACTTTGATCTCCGTGCCGGGGTTGTATTTGTTCAGGGCCAGCTGGATGGCGTTGATGTCGCGGATCACTTCCGGGATCGGGAACGAGGCTACGTAGCCGATCTTTTTGGTCTTGGTCATTTTCGCGGCCAGGAAACCGCCGACATAACGGCCCTCGTAGGTACGCGCGAGGTAGGTGCCGAGGTTTTTGTCCTGCTTGTAGCCGGTGGCGTGTTCGAAGGTCACCTTGGGAAACTGTTTGGCCACTTTCACCGTCGGGTTCATGTAGCCGAAAGAGGTGGTGAAGATCAGGTCGTAATTGTCCTTGGCCATGTTGCGGATCACCCGCTCGGCATCGGCGCCTTCGGCGACGTTTTCCACATAGTTGGTGGTGATCTGCGAGCCGAGTTTTTCCGCCAGCGCCTTGCGCCCCTGCTCATGCTGATACGTCCAGCCATGGTCGCCGATGGGGCCGATGTAGACGAAGCCGACTTTCAGTGGATCGGCGGCACTGGCGCTCAGGCTGAGGCCAAGGCCCATGGCGATGCACAGCAGTGTTTGCAGTGGACGTTTATGCATGAACGCGAACTCCCTTTTGTTGTGTGTGGGGAGGGCAATGCAAAAGGCTGACCAATCGGACAACAAATCGATTCGAAATCGCGGCGAGGCCTTTGCGGGCAAGCCCGCTCCCACAAAAAACCGCGATCCCCGTGGGAGCGAGCTTGCTCGCGATGAGGCCGGCCGGGCCGAAAAAAGTGCATGGCCGTACAGGGACGCCATCCACTGGTGCGCTAAGGTGTAACGAAACGTTAGCGCCGCCCCGCAGTCAGTAGCTCATTCGCACTCTTCGGCAAAAAAGGCCCGTCATGTTCACCATCCTCAAGCAAGAAAGCTTTCTGCTGTTGGCCGTCATCGCCGCCTGTGTTGCCTATCCGCTGGAGCACTGGTTGCTGCACAGCGGCCAGATCGTTGCCCTGACGGCCGGGCTGGTGCTGATCGCGTTCATCGTCGCCGCCTCGATGCGCGTCGCCCATCAGGCTGAACTGCTCGCGGAAAAAGTCGGCGACCCGTACGGCACGATGATCCTGACGCTCGCCGCCGTGCTGGTGGAAGTGGTGATCCTGGCGATCATGATGAGCAACGAAGCCTCGCCGACCCTGGTACGCGACACGATCTATTCGGCGGTGATGCTCGACATCAACGGCATCCTCGGTCTCGCCGCGCTGATGGGCGGGATCAAGCATGGCGAACAGTCCTACAACGATGATTCGGCCCGCAGTTACAGCGTGATGATCCTCACCGCCATGGGCGTGTCGATGGTGGTGCCGGAGTTCATTCCCAAGGCCAACTGGAAACTCTATTCGGCGTTCACCATCGGCGCGATGGTGTTGCTTTATGCGTTGTTCCTGCGCATGCAGGTCGGGCCGCACAGCTACTTTTTCAGCTACAGCTACCCGGACAAACGCCGCAAGAAAGAGCCGGTGGAGCAGGAGCCGAAACCGGTCAGCCTGGCGCTGTCGATCGGCATTCTGGTGTTCGGTGTGGTGGTGATTGGCGCACTGGCGGAAGTGATGTCCAAGACCCTCGATCTGGGCCTGGAAGGGACGGGCGCACCGCCGGTGATCACGGCGATTCTGGTGGCGGCGATTTCGGCAGCGCCGGAGATTCTGACTGCGTTGCGCGCAGCGTTGGCCAACCGTATGCAGTCGGTTGTCAACATCGCGATGGGGGCTTCGTTGTCGACGGTGATCCTGACGGTGCCGGTGATGGAAGCAATGGCGCTTTACACGGGGCAGCCGTTTCAGATGGCGATGACGCCGGTGCAGACGGTGATGATCTTCATCACGCTGATCGTCAGCGCGATCAACCTTAATGACGGTGAGACCAATGCCATCGAAGGCATGACCCACTTTGTGCTGTTTGCGACGTTCATCATGTTGTCGCTGCTGGGCCTCTGAGAGCGACCAGCACCGACAGATCGTTCCCACGCTCTGCGTGGGAATGCCGCAAAGGACGCTCCGCGTCCTACGCTGGGACGCAGAGCGTCCCGGTATGCATTCCCACGCGGAGCGTGGGAATGATCAGAGGGGGGGAGATCAGGTGCCGGCGATCAACTGCCGGGCCGCCTGGCTGTGATCGGCAATCAGGCCTTTGAGATCCAGGCCTTCAACCTGCCCGTCAACCACACGCCACTTGCCGCCGACCATCACCCGATCCGCACGATCCGCGCCGCACAACAGCAGCGCCGAGATCGGGTCATGGCTGCCGGAGAAGCGCAGTTCATCCAGCTTGAACAACGCCAGATCCGCCTGCTTGCCCACCGCCAGTTCACCGATATCGGTGCGGCCCAGCAGGCTCGCCGAACCCTTGGTCGCCCAGCCCAGCACACGTTCCGGGGTAATCTTCTCGGCGCCATAACGCAGGCGCTGGATGTACAGCGCCTGACGCGCTTCGAGGATCATGTTCGACGCATCGTTGGACGCCGAACCATCCACACCGATACCGAACAACGCGCCGGCATCGGTCAGTTCGATGCTCGGGCAAATGCCGGACGCCAGGCGCATGTTCGAGCTCGGGCAGTGGCAGATACCGGTGCCGGCCGCGCCGAGACGGGCGATTTCGTCGGGGTTGAAATGGATGCCGTGGGCCAGCCAGGTGCGCGGGCCGAGCCAGCCGACGCTGTCCAGATAATCCACGGTGCGCAGGCCGAAGCGTTGCAGGCAGAAATCTTCTTCGTCGAGGGTTTCGGCGAGGTGAGTGTGCAGGCGTACATCAAGCTTGTTCGCCAGTTCGGCGCTGGCGGACATGATTTCCGGGGTCACCGAGAACGGCGAGCACGGCGCCAGAGCGATCTGGATTTGCGCACCGTCGCCACGTTCGTGGTACTCGTGAATCAGCCGCTGACTGTCGTCGAGAATCACCTGGCCTTCCTGCACGGTCTGCTGCGGCGGCAGGCCGCCGTCCTTCTCGCCGAGGCTCATCGAGCCACGGGTGAGCATGGCGCGCATGCCCAGTTCGCGCACGGTTTCGACTTGCACGTCGATGGCGTTTTCCAGGCCATCCGGGAACAGGTAATGGTGGTCGGCAGCGGTGGTGCAACCCGACAACAGCAACTCGGCCAGCGCGACTTTGGTGGCGAGGGCGAGTTTTTCAGGCGTCAGGCGCGCCCACACCGGGTAGAGGGTTTTCAGCCACGGGAACAACGGCTGATTGACCACCGGCGCCCAGGCGCGGGTGAGGGTCTGATAGAAGTGGTGGTGGGTGTTGATCAGGCCCGGCAGGATCACGTGTTCACGGGCGTCGAACACTTCATTGCAGGGGGCGGAGGGTTGCTGGCCAGCGCCGAGCACTTCGGTGATCACACCGTCTTGCAGCACCAGGCCGCCACGGGCATCGAGACCGTTGGCCGTGAAAATGGCGAGGGGATTTTTTAACCAGATACGGGTCGCAGGCATTGTGGCCGGCTCCTCTGAAAGTTGGGTTCAGGGTTGCCAGCTCAGTGTTGCCCTGTCTGCTGATCCAGGGTCGCCGCGAAGGACGAGGTGCGGAGTTTCGAACAAAATGTTGCGACGGGCAAGCCCGATCCGACCAGACACCGGGATAACCCTGTGGGAGCAAACCCCCACAGGGTCCAGCGGTTACCAGGGAATGGTTTCACCCTTGTAGTTCACGAAGTGATGGCCGCCCTTGCCGGCAAACGCGCCCACTTGATCCACCAGGCCACGGGTGCTGGTCTCCACGTCGATGTCGGCGCCTTCGCCGCCCATGTCGGTCTTCACCCAGCCCGGATGCAGCGACAACACCGTGAGCTTCTGCTCGCCCAACTGAGTGACGAAGCTGTTGGTCATCGAGTTCAGCGCCGCCTTGCTGGCCTTGTACAGCGCCAGTTCCGGCGCGTCGGGCATGGTCACGCTGCCCAGCACCGAACTCATGAACGCCAGCACGCCGCTGCCGTCGCGAATCTGCCCGACGAAGCGCTGGGCCAGATTGATCGGCGCCACGGCGTTGGTGAAGAACAGCTGACCGACTTCCGCCAGCGTCGCGCCGCCCGGCGTCTGGACTTCAGGCCCCTTGACCCCGGCGTTGACGAACAACAGGTCGAAGGTCTCGCCCTTGAGCTTCTGGCTCAGGGCGATTACCGCTTGCTGGTCATCCATGTCGAGTTTTTCGATCTGTACGTTACCCAGTGCTTTGAGCGCCTCGGCGTTGGAAGGATTGCGAACCGTGGCGGTGACTTGCCAGCCGTCGGCCAGCAGGGTTTTCACCAGTCCCAGGCCCAGGCCCCGGGAGGCGCCGATGATCAGTGCGTGCTTGGCAGAATTCAATGCGGACATGATGGGCTTTCCTCGAAAGTTGAAAGATCACGGGTTCAATGGACAGCGTTGACCGAGCCGATGCTGCAATTCGTGGCGCAGCTCGCCGAGCTCGGCGATGCGGGTTTCGACCAGCTTGAGTTTGTCTTGCAGCAGTTGCGTGACGGTGGTGTCGGGATTTGGCGATTGCCACAACGCGCCAACGCTGCTGCCGATCTCGCCGAGGGTAAAGCCCAGACGCTGCGCCGTTTTGATGTAGAGCACCAATTGCACCATCTCCGGCGGATAGTCGCGATAACCGTTGGCGCTACGTTGCGCCGCGATCAATCCGCGCTCCTCGTAAAAACGCAGCGTGTCACGGCTGACATCGCAGGCCTGGGCCAATTCACCGATGCGCATCTTGCAGGTCTCGAAAGTGTTTGACCCTGGAGCATACTCCAGGCTTTACCGTGGTTGCTCCCTGAATTTTCGGAGCAAGGATGATGTGGACTTCAACGCAGTATCGGCAGTTGGTGCGCGGCAGCGCCTGGTATGACTTGATCGTGACGGCGGCGTTTGTCACACCGTGGAGTTTTGCTGTGTTGCATGGGTTGCTGACGGCACTGAGTCAGGCGCTGGAGCTGCCCGGCGAGCTGCCGCCGTTCGAACCGGCGCATCTGCTGATAGCCAATCTGTTTGGTTCGGTAGTGTGCTTGTGGGCGGTGCTGCGGATTCGTGATCCGCAGCCGGTTTATGGGCGCTATGACGCGGTGGCCCGGTTTCTGTTCGCCGCGTGGATGACGTATGCCCTGGCCCACGGCGCCAGTTCTTTGGTGGTGGGTTTCCTGGTGCTCGAACTGGCGTGGGGCATCGCTCAGGCGTTGCCGGTTCGGCCGCTGTCGCGAGCCGTCACGGTTTAATGCCCGGCCTGCCACGGCTGCCCCAGTGACACCGGCGCATACAGCCGCGTACGCACTGCATCCCGCGACAACAACACCAGCACCAGAATGGTCGCGACATACGGCAGCATCGCCAGCAAACTCGAAGGAATCGCCAGCCCCAACCCCTGCGCCACCAGGTGCAGGATGCTGGCGAGTCCGAACAGATACGCGCCGAGCAACAGTCGCCACACCCGCCAACTGGCGAACACCACCAGCGCCAGCGCAATCCAGCCGCGTCCGGCGGTCATGTTCTCGGCCCACATCGGCGTGTACGCCAGCGACAGATAAGCCCCGGCCAGTCCGGCCATCGCCCCGCCGAACAATACGGCCAGGGTACGCACGGTCAGTACCGGCAAACCCATGGCACTCGCTGCGTCGGGATTCTCGCCGACCGCTTGAATGATCAGCCCGACACGGCTCTTCACGATCACCCAGGCTACCAGCGCAAACAGCGCGAACGACAGGTACACCAGCAGATCCTGGGCAAACAGCATGCGGCCGATCAGCGGGATTTCGCTCAAGTAAGGAATGGCCAGCGGCTCGAAACCGGCCAGCGGTTTGCCGACCCACGCTGCGCCGACAAAGGTCGACAGGCCCACGCCAAAAATTGTCAGTGCCAGCCCGGTCGCCACCTGATTGGCGTTGAACACCAGTGCCACCAGGGCAAACAGCGACGACAGCAACATCCCGGCAAGCATCGCCAACACAACGCCCAACCAGAGGTTGCCGCTGTTGAACGCGACGATGAAACCGATCACCGCGCCAAACAGCATCATGCCTTCCTGACCAAGGTTGAGTACGCCGCTCTTCTCGCAGATCAATTCGCCCAATGCCACCAGCAGCAGTGGCGTACCGCAGCGCACCATGGCGTAGAAAATATTGCTCAGCAGATCGATATCCATCACAGCGCTCCGGCAGTTACGGCGGTGGTAGAAGTGCGCCGCACCCAGCGCAGGTTCAGGCGTGGCCGATAGAGGATCAGCACGTCACAGGCCAGCAGGAAAAACAGCATCATTCCCTGGAACAGCTGGGTGATCGCCTGTGGCAGATTCAACGTCATCTGTGCGCTCTCGCCACCGATGTACAGCAGCGCCATCAACAGGCTGGAAAACAGAATCCCGATCGGATTCAGCCTGCCGAGAAACGCCACAGTGATCGCTGCATATCCATAACCCGGCGAGACCTGCGGCACCAGTTGGCCGATCGGTCCGGTGACTTCGCAGACACCGGCAAGCCCCGCCAACCCGCCACTGATCAGCAATGCGAGCCAGATCAGACGTTTCTCGCGAAACCCGACAAATCCTGCTGCACGCTTGTCCAGCCCCAACACCTTGATCTGGAAACCGATAAAGCTTTTCTGCAACAACACCCACACCGCGACCAGCGCGAGCAAGGCGAAATACACGCCGATATGCGCGCGACCGTCCTCCATCAACAGCGGCAGGCGACTGGCGTCGCTGAACATTGCCGACTCGGGAAAATTGAATCCGGCCGGGTCTTTCAGCGGCCCGTGCACGCAGAACAGCAACAGGTTCAGCGCGATGTAATTGAGCATGATGCTGGTAAGGATTTCGTTGGCGTTGAAGCGAGTGCGCAACCAGGCGGTGAGCCCGGCCCACGCGGCGCCGGCGAGGGTGCCGGTGAGCAGGATCAGCACCAGCGCCCAGTGGCTTTGCATATCAATGATGTTCACCGCCAGCGCACTGCCGGCCAGAGCGCCGAGCAGCAACTGGCCTTCGGCGCCGATGTTCCAGATCCGCGCCTGATAGGCCACTGCGAGGCCGAGTGCGCACAACAGGATCGGCAGGGTTTTGACCAAGAGTTCGGAAACGCCATACAGGTCACTGACCGGAGCGATCAGCAACGTGTGCAGAGTCTTCAGTGGATCATGGCCAAGGGCGACGAACAGCAACGACCCGCAGACCAGCGTCAGCGCCGCCGCCAGCACTGGCGAGCACCACAGCATCAGGCGCGATTGCCGGCCTCGGGGTTCAAGGGAAAGCAACATGGGAAAACTCCGTTAAACCGTGGCCGGTTGTGATTTAGGGGTGTCGAATTGGCCGGCCATCCAGCCGCCGACGTCGCTGAGGCGGGTCAGCGCGGTGTCCTGCAACGCCGACAGACGCCCGCCGCACAGCGCGCCGAGGCGATCGCTGATCTGGAACAGTTCGTCGAGGTCTTCGGAAATCACCAGAATCGCCGCCCCGGCATCGCGCAGGGCAATCAGAGCGCGGTGGATGGTGGCCGCCGCGCCGACATCCACGCCCCAGGTCGGATGCGCGGCGATCAGCAGTTTCGGTTGCTGGAGGATTTCCCGGCCAAGGATGAATTTCTGCAGATTGCCGCCGGACAGGCTGCGGGCAGCGGTTTGGGTGCCCGGGGTTTTCACGCCGAAGCGCTGGATGATCGTTTCGGCGAGGGCTTCGACCTTGCCGCGCTCGATCAAGCCGTGGCTGACCAGGCCTTGTTGGAAGGCGGTAAGCAGGGCGTTGTCCGCCAGGCTCATGTCCGGCACCGCGCCATGCCCGAGGCGCTCGGCGGGGACGAACGCCAGACCGAGTTTGCGTCGCGCATCCGGGCGCAGATCGGCGACAGCGTGTTCTCGGAAGCGGATGGTTGACGCTGCGTTGTTGGGCAATGTCTGTTCGCCGCTGAGCAAGGCCAGTAACTCGTTCTGACCATTGCCTGCCACGCCAGCGATGCCGACGATTTCACCGCTGCGCACCTGCAGGTCGATGTCGCTCAGTGAACAGCCAAACGGATCCGGGTTGTGCCAGTTCAATCCGCTGACCTGCAAAAACGCCGCGCCGCCGGTGGCTTTCGTGAACTCGCCGATCAATGTCGCGGCGTCGCCCACCATCAATTGCGCCAGTTGCCGATCGCTGCAATCGGCCGGCACGCAATGCCCGGCAACCCGCCCGCTACGCAGCACCGTGGCGCTGTGGCACAAGGCGCGCACCTCACCGAGTTTGTGGCTGATGAACAGAATGCTGCAGCCCTCGGCCGCCAGCCGGCGCAGGGTGATGAACAACTCGTCGGCTTCCTGCGGCGTGAGCACCGAGGTCGGTTCATCGAGAATCAACAGGCGAATGTCTTGCATCAGGCAACGAACGATCTCGACCCGTTGCCGCTCGCCGATTGACAGGCTGTGGACAAGTCGCTGGGGCTCCAGCGCCATGCCGTATCGGCGCGACACTTCACGGATTTTCGCTTCAAGCTGTTTCGGCGAACCGGCCGCCGGACCCATCGCCAGTGCGATGTTTTGCGCAACGCTCAGAGTCTCGAACAGCGAGAAATGCTGAAACACCATGCCGATCCCCAACTGCCGCGCCTGAGCGGGGTTGCGCATGGTCACCGGTTGACCCTGCCACAGCATCTCCCCCGAATCGGCGTGGGTGACGCCGTAGATGATTTTCATCAACGTACTTTTACCGGCACCGTTTTCACCGAGCAGCGCGTGGATTTCACCGGGGGCGATGCTCAGGTCGATGGCGTCATTGGCGAGGCAACCGGGATAACGCTTGCTGATGTGGCGCAGTTGCAGGCGCGGTGGGGACGTGGGATTTGGCATGACAGGCTCGGGTTGCTTGGAGTTGTGCCTGTGGATAAAGCAATTTCCTGGCCATTGAGTCAGGAACGCGGGCGGCCGCTGTTTGCCAGCCTTTGGCGCAGAGCCTGTGAAGTAAGTTCGACGTCTTGTGCGGCACCACATGAGGGCAAAGCCGTTGATCAGGCTCCAGTTTTGCCCGCGCCTGGCTGATCAAAAAACGAGCAACCCCGTCCAAGCCATACAGAACCGGCGACTGCGCCAGCCATGAACGGCTTATCCACAGGTTGCTCCACAGTATTTGTGCGCAAGACAGAATCCCGGGCATAAGCACTGCCGGGCTTTCTTCTAAAGGCGATAAACAACGCTAAGCGATTGTTTTTACGTGAAATTGTTCGCCGGGTCAGCCGTTTGGACGAAAAGTGAGCAAATCCCGCAAAGCCACGTGACAGAAGGGTTACAGCAGCCTGTGCTCAGGTTATCCACAGCCGGGTGCACAGCGGATGTGGGCAAGTCACGGGCATAAGCAAACGGCTTGTGCCCCAAAACAGGACGAGGGCTCAACGCTGCAGCAGGATTCGTCCACGGCTCAGATCGGCCAACTGTTTCTGCAGCAGCTCGATGTGCGCTTCGCCCACGGCCAGTTGCAACTCGACACCATTGGCGGTGAAGTTTTCTTCCACCACCAATCCGCCCAGATCCGCAACCCGCAGCTTCACCAGCGCCAGTTCGCCAAAGGCGCAGGCGCAACGCACGGGCACACGACTGATCAATTCGATCTTCGGCGCTGCTTGCAGGCATTTGTTGGCGCCGCCGCCATAGGCCCGGGCCAGACCGCCGGTGCCCAGTTGAATGCCGCCGTACCAGCGGATCACCAGCACCGCGACCTGATCGCAGTCCTGCGCTTCGATGGCCGCGAGAATCGGTCGACCTGCTGTGCCACCGGGTTCGCCGTCGTCGTTGCTGCGGTACTGATCGCCAAGTTTCCACGCCCAGCAATTGTGCGAGGCATTCAAGTCGCTGTGTTGCTCGATGAAGGCTTGCGCCTCAGTGGGGCTTGCGATCGGCGCGGCGAAGGTGATGAAACGGCTTTTGCGAATCTCTTCGCGAAATTCGCAGAAGCCGCTGAGGGTGAATGGCATAAAACGACTTATATGGAAGAAGTGAGGCCGCAGCCTTTGAGGATGATGCGGATCAGATTGTTGCCGGCGTCTTCCATGTCTTGCTTGGTCAACTTGCTGCGTCCGGTCACCCGGCAGATCTGGGTGGCGAAGTCGGCGTAATGCTGGGTGCTGCCCCACAACAGGAAGATCAGGTGCACCGGGTCGACCGGGTCCATTTTGCCCGCGTCGATCCAGGCCTGAAATACACTGGCGCGGCCCTGGAACCAGGCGCGGTAATCCTGGTTGAAGTATTCGGTCAGGCATTCGCCGCCGCTGATCACTTCCATCGCAAATATTCGCGACGCTTGCGGCTGGCGCCGGGAAAATTCCATTTTCGCGCGGATGTAGCGGGTCAGCGCTTCGGCCGGATCGTCTTCGGCTGTCAGGGTGTTGAAGGTGCTGTCCCACAATTGAAGGATGTTGCTCAGCACGGCCACGTACAGACCCAACTTGTTGGTGAAGTAGTAATGCAGGTTCGCCTTGGGCAGCCCGGCCTTGGTGGCGATGGTGTTCATGCTCGTGCCTTTGTACCCGTGACGGGCAAACTCGTCTTCGGCGGCTTTGATGATGGTCTCTTCGTTCTTCTGACGAATGCGGCTGGCGGGTTTGCCGCCGTGAGCGGGGACTTCAAAGGTCATAGGCACTTCCGGGTTTGTCTGTGGGGTGCAACCAGTTGCGTTGATAGCGCAACCGTCGGCGCGGGACAAGCCCCGGTCGAATAAAACCCCGGTCATCAGCGGGTGGCGGCCAGGCTTTCGAGAAAGCTTTCCAGTACCAGATGCGGGCGACGGCCCTTGCGGGTGACCGAGGCCAGGCTCAAGTCGTAGAACCGCGTACTGGCCTTGAGCGCGCGCAAGCGACCTTGTTGCACCCAGAGGCTGGCGTAGTGATCCGGCAGGTAGCCGATGTAGCGCCCGGTCAGAATCAGGAACGCCATGCCTTCACGGTCGGAAGCGCTGGCGGTGCAATTGAGGGCCTGATAGTGCGCCTGGATCTCCGCCGGCAAACGGAAGGTCGGGGCAATGGCGTCCTGACTGTTGAGGCGCTTGTCATCCAGCTGTTTATCGTCGACATAAAACAGCGGATGACCCACTGCGCAGTAGAGAAGCGAACGTTCGCTGTACAGCGGCTGATATTCCAGTCCCGACAACGCACTGGCCTGCGGCACCACGCCGACATGCAGGCGTCCGTCGAGCACGCCTTGCTCGACTTCGTTGGGGGCGATCATGCGAATCTGGATCTGCACGTCCGGCCCGCGCTCTTTCAACTGCGCGAGCGCGTGGGTGATGCGCATGTGGGGCAGGGTGACGAGGTTGTCGGTCAGGCCGATGATCAATTCGCCTCGCAAATGCTGGTGCAGGCCGTTGACCTCGGTGCGGAAACTTTCCAGCGCACTTAAAAGCTGCAGCGCCGATTGATAGACCTCGCGACCCTCCTCGGTCAGCGAGAAACCCGCGCGCCCGCGTTGGCACAGACGCAGTCCGAGACGCTGCTCCAGATCGCTCATCTGCTGGCTGATCGCCGAGCGACCGATGCCGAGCACGGTTTCCGCCGCCGAGAAGCCGCCGCACTCCACCACGCTGCGAAAAATCCGCAGCAGACGAATGTCGAAGTCACTGACCTGGGCCAGTGGATCGGGGCGGCGGCTGCTCATGCTGTTGTTCTCATTGTTTAGCAGAGTTCTAACTGAAGGTTAGAAGAGTTGAATTTCACCGACTTTATCCGCGTGGCAATTTAGCTGCAACAACGCTTTTTATCTCTCTGAAGCTTATTGCCCTGCGAGGTTTTGCCCGATGAACATGCCTGAAAACGCGTCGTCGCCACTGGCCAGCCAACTGAAGCTGGACGCGCACTGGATGCCGTACACCGCCAACCGCAACTTCCAGCGCGACCCGCGTTTGATCGTCGGAGCTGAAGGCAGCTGGCTGATCGACGACAAGGGCCGCAAGGTGTACGACTCGCTGTCCGGTCTGTGGACCTGCGGTGCAGGGCATACCCGCAAGGAAATTCAGGAAGCGGTGGCCAAGCAGTTGGGCACCCTCGATTACTCGCCGGGCTTCCAGTACGGCCACCCGCTGTCGTTCCAGCTGGCGGAAAAAATCACCGACCTGACGCCGGGCAACCTGAATCACGTGTTCTTCACCGACTCCGGTTCCGAGTGCGCCGATACCGCGGTGAAAATGGTCCGTGCCTACTGGCGCCTGAAAGGCCAGTCGACCAAAACCAAGATGATCGGCCGTGCCCGTGGCTATCACGGCGTGAACATCGCCGGCACCAGCCTCGGCGGCGTCAACGGCAACCGCAAACTGTTCGGTCAGGCAATGATGGATGTCGATCACCTGCCGCACACCTTGCTGGCGAGCAATGCGTTCTCCCGTGGCATGCCGGAGCAGGGCGGTATCGCGTTGGCCGATGAACTGCTGAAGCTGATCGAACTGCACGATGCGTCTAACATCGCAGCTGTGTTCGTCGAGCCTATGGCCGGTTCCGCTGGCGTACTGGTTCCGCCACAGGGCTACCTCAAGCGTCTGCGTGAAATTTGCGATCAGCACAACATCCTGCTGGTGTTCGACGAAGTGATCACAGGTTTCGGCCGTACCGGCACCATGTTCGGTGCAACGACTTTCGGTGTGACTCCGGACCTGATGTGCATCGCCAAGCAAGTCACCAACGGCGCGATCCCGATGGGCGCGGTGATTGCCAGCTCCGAGATCTACCAGACTTTCATGAACCAGCCGACCCCGGAATACGCTGTGGAATTCCCGCACGGCTACACCTACTCGGCGCACCCGGTGGCTTGCGCCGCGGGCCTGGCGGCACTCGACCTGCTGCAAAAGGAAAACCTGGTGCAGAGCGTGGCCGAAATCGCACCGCATTTCGAAAACGCCCTGCATGGTCTGAAAGGCGCGAAGAACGTCATCGACATTCGTAACTTTGGTCTGGCCGGTGCGATCCAGATCGCGGGTCGTGACGGCGACGCCATCGTGCGTCCGTTCGAAGCCGGTATGGCGTTGTGGAAAGCCGGGTTCTATGTGCGCTTCGGCGGCGACACGCTGCAGTTCGGCCCAACTTTCAACAGCAAGCCGCAAGACCTTGATCGTCTGTTCGACGCGGTCGGCGAAGTGCTGAACAAGCTCGACTGATTTTCCTTCTATATAGCTACGCCAATGGCAGGCGCCTCTTGCGGGCGTCTGCGCACAAGAATTCAGGAGTTCCCCGATGAGCGTTATCCCGCATTTGATCAATGGCGAACTGGTGACCGAGAACGGTCGCGCGGTCGATGTATTCAACCCGTCCACCGGTCAGGCAATCCACAAGCTGCCGCTGGCCAGCCGCGAAACCATCCAGCACGCCATCGATGCCGCCAAGGCTGCATTCCCGGCCTGGCGCAACACGCCACCGGCCAAGCGTGCTCAGGTGATGTTCCGTTTCAAGCAACTGCTGGAGCAGAACGAAGCGCGCATCGCACAGTTGATCAGCGAAGAACACGGCAAGACTCTGGAAGACGCTGCCGGTGAATTGAAACGTGGTATCGAGAACGTCGAGTTCGCCTGCGCAGCGCCGGAAATCCTCAAGGGCGAGTACAGCCGCAACGTCGGCCCGAACATCGATGCCTGGTCCGATTTCCAGCCGCTGGGCGTAGTGGCCGGCATCACCCCGTTCAACTTCCCGGCGATGGTGCCGCTGTGGATGTATCCGTTGGCGATCGTCTGCGGCAACTGCTTCATCCTCAAGCCATCCGAGCGTGATCCAAGCTCGACCCTGCTGATCGCGCAACTGCTGCTGGAAGCCGGTTTGCCGAAGGGTGTGCTGAGTGTCGTGCATGGTGACAAGACTGCGGTGGACGCGCTGATCGAAGCGCCGGAAGTCAAAGCGCTGAGCTTTGTGGGTTCGACGCCGATTGCCGAATACATCTATGCCGAAGGCACCAAACGCGGCAAGCGCGTTCAGGCGCTGGGCGGGGCGAAGAACCACGCGGTGTTGATGCCGGATGCGGATCTGGACAACGCGGTCAGCGCCCTGATGGGCGCGGCTTACGGTTCTTGCGGCGAGCGCTGCATGGCGATTTCTGTAGCCGTGTGTGTGGGCGATCAGGTGGCGGACGCACTGGTGGCCAAACTGGTTCCACAGATCAAGGCGCTGAAAATCGGTGCCGGCACTTCTTGCGGTCTGGACATGGGGCCGCTGGTTACCGGTCAGGCACGCGACAAGGTCAGCGGTTACGTCGAAGATGGCGTGGCGGCGGGCGCGACCCTGGTAGTCGACGGTCGCGGGCTGAGCGTTGCCGGTCATGAAGAAGGTTTCTTCCTGGGTGGCTGCCTGTTCGACAATGTCACTCCTGAGATGCGCATCTATAAAGAAGAGATCTTCGGGCCGGTTCTGTGTGTCGTCCGGGTGAACAGCCTGGAAGAGGCGATGCAACTGATCAACGATCATGAATACGGCAACGGTACTTGCATCTTCACTCGTGATGGTGAAGCAGCGCGTCTGTTCTGCGACGAGATCGAAGTCGGCATGGTCGGCGTCAACGTTCCATTGCCGGTGCCGGTGGCTTACCACAGCTTTGGCGGCTGGAAGCGTTCGCTGTTCGGCGACCTGCATGCTTATGGTCCGGATGGCGTGCGCTTCTATACCCGTCGCAAGGCGATCACCCAGCGCTGGCCGCAGCGTGCGAGCCATGAAGCTTCGCAATTCGCTTTCCCTAGCTTGTAAGTAGAAGGGCAGTGCAAAGAAGGCCGACCTATTAAGGTCGGCCTTCGCGTTTCGGGGCTTTTTTGACCGATATGACAGGTTTGTGAAAATAAGTGTTGACGGCAGATTCTGAGTCTCTATAATTCGCCCCACTTCCGGCGCAGTCGAAGCGGAAAACTCCTTGAGA
>NZ_JAKUMP010000015.1:0-210386 GCF_026341415.1 Pseudomonas sp. MCal1 | reverse complement strand
ATGTGTTTGCTCGCACGAACATCATCAATCAAATCGGCGTTCTTGTTTGTGTGTTTCCCGAGATTCCGTGAAGAACCTTTTTTTTCCCGATCACAGCCAGCGGCAGTTGCCTTCACCGGCACTTGGATCTTGCTGTAGGAATTTGCTGAAACTACAGGTCTGTTTCTGGCATCACGGACATGTCCTACACGATTAAACGATTGTCCTGACTGCGTCGAACCGTAGACCCACGCAAAGTCCCGAGCCTGAAAAAGGTACAGGGAAATGTGGATGCTTGGCGCCAGCACACCCGTTGTATTCACACTCGAAATAGAGGGTTTTCCCCACGACCTTCAGGTCTTCGAATTCCGGGCCAGGGAAGCGCTCAACCAGACCTACGAGGTCGAACTCGAGCTGGTCAGCGAACGCCGCGACCTTGATCTCGAATCCCTGCTGCACCAGCCAGCCTTTTTGTCGTTCTGCCCGGACGGCTCTGGCATTCACGGCCAGATCCATCGGGTCGCCCAAGGTGACTCTGGCACACGCCTGACCCGCTACCAGATTGTTCTGGTGCCTCATCTGGCCTATCTCGCCCATCGTCATAACCAACGCATTTTCCAGCATCAGAGCGTGCCGCAAATCATCGCTCGTGTGTTGAGTGACCATGGCATGCAGCCGGATGCCTGGCGCTTCCAGCTCAGCGCCGATTACCGGCCTCGCTTGTATTGCGTGCAATTTGACGAGACGGATTTGTTCTTCATCCAGCGCTTGTGTGAAGAAGAAGGACTGCACTTTCATTTTCAGCACAGTCGCGATGGGCACCTGTTGGTATTCGGTGATGATCAAAGCGCCTTCCCTGCGCCGGCTGCACCGACGGCCTATGCACAAGGCAGCGGCATGGTGGCCGAAGCGGCGGTCATAGACCGCTTCAACGTCCGCCTGGAAACCCGCACCACACACGTCAGCCGCCGTGATTACCACTTCGAAAAGCCAACCGTGCAACTGGACGCCGAAGCCAAAGAGGCACGGCTTCCAGTGCTTGAGGATTACCGCTTTCCGGGTCAGTTCATTCATCGTGACCGGGGTAAACATCTCAGTCAGCGTGCCCTTGAGCGGCATCGCGCCGATTACCGTCAAGCCCGGGGGCGCAGCGATCAGAGCCTGCTGCGCAGTGGCAGTTTCGTCGACATGAGGGAACACCCACGCGACGATTACAACGGATTATGGCTGCTGACCAGCGTCGATCATCTTGGCCGGCAACCGCAAGTGCTGGAAGAGTCAACGACCGACCTCGCTACCGCAGACGACTTCACTCAGGGCTATCGCAACCACTTCGTTGCGACGCCCTGGGACGTCATTTTTCGCCCCGCCCTCGAACACCGTAAACCCCGAATCAACGGCAACCAACATGCCGTGGTGACCGGGCCGCCCGGCGAAGAGATTTACTGCGATGCCTACGGCCGGGTGAAAGTCCAACTGCTGTGGGATCGCGAAGGCCAACTCAATGAACAATCCAGTTGCTGGTTGCGCGTAGCCACAGGCTGGGCTCATGACCAATACGGCAGCGTGCAGATTCCGCGCGTCGGCATGGAAGTGCTGGTCGGGTTCACCGAGGGCGACCCGGACAAGCCGTTCGTGCTGGGTTGTTTAGCCAACGCCGTGACGCCAGTGCCGCTGGATCTGCCAGCGGAGCAGACCCGCAGTATCTGGCGCAGCCAGAGCAGCCCCGGTGGCGGTGGTTACAACGAACTGCGCATCGAAGACAGAAAAGGCGCGGAAGAAATCGCCATTCGCGCCCAGCGTGACTTCGTCCAGCTGGTGCTCAACGACCAGCGTGTCCAGATCGACAACCAGAGCACGGTGGTGGTGGGCGGGGTGGCCAGTCATGAATTGCGCAGCGATGAACACCACCTGACACACGGCAATCGCCTGACCGAAATCAAGCAGGACGATCATCTGTGGGTGCAAGGCGACCGCCACATTCGTGTCGCCAGTCAGCGCCTGAGCGCGGGCCAGCAGATCCATATTGGCGCAGGCCAGCAAGTGGTCATCGATGGCGGGACTCACGTGACGATCAAGGCCGGCGGGCATTGGTTGACGCTGGGGCCCGAAGGCATTTGCAGCAGCGTGCCGATTCTGCAGGGCGGCGCACCTGCGCCGGGAATGGCGGCGGAACCGTTGGTGCCTGGGGCGTTGCCGTTGTTGAAAGTGGCATTTGATCCGATTCGGCAACGCCACGCCCTGGTGTCTGCGCGCGCCTCGCGTTGCCTGATCTGCGAGGCTGCCAGCGCGTGAGCCTTTTGACTGATTTGCCTGACGATTTGCCATGGACCCGACAACAGGCTTTTTTGCTGCTGGACGGGGCGACGATCAGTGATCTGCCAACGCGGTTGAGGCAGATCAGCCCTTCGGTCAGCACATTGGCTCTGTATGACCAGCCACCCTTCGCGGCACTGCGCGATCTGTCGCCTCTGCTCGTGGCCATCGAGCGGGCTGACGAGCCATTGGCACGGTTCTTCCTGCAACACGCGGCGCAAGAGTGGGGCGTGCTGTTGTTCAGCTGCGCGCCGATGCACAGCGTTGGCGAGCATTTGCGCAAACTGCTGAGTGTCGAATTGCCGGCCGGGCAATCGGCGCTGTTGCGGCTGGCCGATGCCGGGGTGGTGCATGCGCTGTATGCCAGTGGCGATCAGCGTTTGTTCGGGCCTTTGACCTGTGTGGTGACGGCGGACTGCGTCAACGATGCCTGGCACATCCATCGGCCTCGGCAGGCTGAATGTCCGGAGCTTCCTGTTCCTTATTGCCTGAACCCTGAACAGAACGCGGCGCTGGATCAGGTTGATCGGCGCCGAGCGTTGCTGGATCTGGATGCGCACCTGTTGAAGCACTTTTCCCGATTCCATGTCGGAGAGAGCCTGACCCAGCGCTGGCCAGCGCTGCAGCAAATGGAAGCCGAGGCCAGCGCGCTTGGCCTGCTCAGCCGATCCGAGTTGTTCAACTACGCCAACCTGTTGGCGTTGCTCGACAGCCGCGATATCGCCCAACACCCGCAAATCCACCACTTGTTTCACACGCCATCGCTGCAATCACCGGGCGAGCGTATCGCGCTGGCCGTTGATATGGCGCAGCGTTGGGCCCGTCAAAGGGAACGCCCATGACCCATCCCGCCATCCTCGACGCTGCCGCCGCCTCGAAAGCCCCCATCGTTGCGCCCGCAGCTTGCCCGCTGCAACAAACCCATGTGCAACTGCTGCCGCTGAGCTACGGCCTGGTGGAAAGAGCGTTCGATCCGGGCACCGAATTGAAATTGCCGTACACCTTGACCGCGCGCCCGCTGGGCATCCGTCGTCTGCGTGATGGCTGGCTGTACATCATCGACAGCCTCAGCGGCGAGTTGTACGAATACCGAATGCTCGACGGTATCGTCACGGCGCTGCTGCATCAGGGCAAACAGGTCAGCGAGGATCAGCGCACAGCAATTGAAGAGCGTCCGGCGCTGATCTTTCCCCGGCAAAGTACGTTGTACGTGACCTTTGCCGAGGTGCAGTGGACGGCAAGCAAATGCCATCAGGTGCTGGACAGCCGCGAAGAGCGCAACCATTTCATGCAGGCGGTCGATCTTGCACCGGTGAATTGTCTGACCGGTGGGGAGCATTTGCTCACCGTCGAGCAGACCCGGCAGTGGCTGGCGGAAGTGGCGGCGGGGGCCGAGCCGGTTGCCGATGCGGACGCGACGCGGATGCCCACCGTGCAGGTCAGCGACGCCCCCGAGCACGAGCGCGAACCTTATCTGTGGGAGCAACCCCGGCGCTTTCGCGAGGCGCACATCGGCGAATTCCTCGGCCGGGTGCGCGGGCCCTATCAGGACGACACGCTGTTTCTGCTGGTCAACGACGATCTGGGGGTGATGCGCGATCTGGCCGAGTACCAGGACACCGTGGTCGGCTGGGTCGATGAGTGGAGCAACACCGGCAACAACGCGCGCGATTATCTGCTCGCCAGCTACATCGAGTCGCTGAGCCAACTGAGCGGCGCCGATGTCGACGGATTGGCCAAGGCCAGCGAACAGCCGCAGGCCAAAGCCCTGTTTGCCGATCTGGAACAGTTGCCCGAGCCGGATCGCGAGAATACGCGCAAGGCGTTGCTCGATTACTTGAACAAGGGCGGGGATGTCCAGGCCGATGGACCGGCGCCGCCCGAACTGCAAAAACTGCGCGCTCAGGGTTTTGATGACGGCATGGGACAGAATCGTCTGGCCCCTACGGCTGAGGTGGATCGGCGTTTTTATACCCGCCAGTACTTCGAAGCCGTCGCCCCCGAGGAATTTGTCGAACAGCATCTGGAGACGCTGATCCGCCTCGGCAAGGATCAGGATCGGCGCATCAAGGACGTGCTCGACGGCCCGCTGCTCAGCGGCAAACGCGGGGTCAACGACCTGATCGACCGCCCGGCGATGGACGAGCGACTGAACCTGTTGCGTGACGACCTTGGTCGCTGGAACCGCCTGCTCGAACGCATCACCGCCGACCGCACGCAACTGTTGGTCGCCGGACGCTTCCATCGTTCGGCCTGGTACTACGACGCGCAAGTGGCGGCGCAACTCCATCAAGCCCTCAGCGCCGAATACGCCTGCCTCAAGGACCTGTGCCGCAGCGATGAAGCGAGCGAAAAAGTGCTCGGTTATCTGGAGGAACACCCGGAACTGACCCGAACCGTCTTCTACACCTTGCCGCTGCGCCTGCAAACGGAGCAGAGCGGGCAATACTCGACACTGTTCAACGCTCTCATGGCCACGTTCAACAACCTGCCGGACTGGCTGGCCAAACTGAAAATGATCGAACAACCGCAACTGCCGGCCCTCGACGACATGCCCGAACACACCCGCGTCGTCGCGGCGGCGGTGCAGGACACTTACAGCCCGGCATTGAACCTGGGCCTGAACCGTGTGCTGGAAGGCTTCGACCTGTCGGGCGAGAAAATCCCCGATCTGGATGAACTGTTCCAGCGCCTGCCCAAAGCCCTGCGCCTGCGCCTGTTCGACGCGGCGAAAACCAGCGGCGTGACCTTCACCGTCGCCAGCCCGGCTGAGCAGTCCGCGCTGCAAACGGCGATCAAGGAAGTTCTGCGCGAACGCGAATACCTCATGACCCTCAACCGCGAACGCAATCAGATCACCCACAACAAGAATCGCCAGGGGCACAAGACTCCACGGGCGATGGAGTTGCAGGAAGAAATTGTGCGGGTGCGGGCGCAGTTGACCCGGATCGAAGCGCAACTGGCAGGGGCACTGAGCCCGATTGAAGAACTGCCGGATCGCTCGGCCCGGTTGTACGGCGCGACGCCTGCAAGGGCAGGGGTGACGGTGGTGTTTCCGCCGGCGCAGCAGCAGGAGCTGCGTGGGTTGTTGGGGAATATCCGGGCGGGACTGGGCGGGGTGTCGGCGGGGAGTCTGGTGAAGACGGAAGGGATGGGATTGGTGGTGGTTTTGGTGCAGGTGGTGAATTTGGTGGGGGTAATCAAAGAGCTGTCCACTCAGATCAAGAACAAGCGAGCGTGGGGTTCGCTTTATGGCGCTCTCGCAACAACTGGCGCGGCCGGGTTTACAGCGGCGCAAAGCTTGGCGGATACGGCTTTGAAAGCTCGTAGCACGGCACTTGTTGCTGGGTTGCAGAGCGTTGCTTTGGAGCACGTACATGTGCAGATGGGGAAATTGCATGTTGGGCTGGGCGCCTTCACCTATGGTTTTGGGTTGGTGTCATCAGCGATCAGTCTGAATAACCAGTACCAAAATTGGCAGCAAGCGGTTCGTAGCGGAAGCCAAAATGCGCAGCAAACAGCTTCATTGGCTATCTTGGGGGCCGGGGGAATGGTGGCGGTAAATGCCTATGGTTTGAGTAATACTGTCCACGCCACATTCAAGGTGCTAACCGCACCGAATAAAGCGGCCAGAACAGCCGCTTGGTCGGCTGCTGGTACACGCCTTTCCACTGTGTTTTTCCGCTTCAATCTGGCCGGGGCCTTGTTCACTGTGTTGGAACTGAGCGGCACCTGGCTATTCAATCGCTACAACCTCAGCGCTCACGACAAGTGGCTGAAAATCACACCCTGGAGCCGGGATGCCGAGATGCGCGGTGACCACTCGCTCGAGGACTACCAAAGTTATCTGGCCTTTCTGATCCACGCGCCTTACGCACAACTGGGTCCCAGCCTGTATGACTCCTGGCTGAAGAACCTGCTGTTCAAAGCCAGACCCAGCGATATCCATCTCGTGCTACCCAGGCTGACGTTGGGTGATCTTTTGCCGCCTTTGGGTGGGAACGCTACTCACCTCCTGGGCGTCGGAGCCCACCGCATTTCGATGCCGCTTCACAGTCGCGGAACCCCACGAGAGCGCAAGGATGTGGTCAGCGAAGAAGTCCTCCGCAGCCTGCGCATCGTCAAGTCTTCAGCGGAAGGCTTGGTGCTCTGCCTGCAGTACCCGGTAGATCCCGATTCCGAATTCACCCCGGCGAAAGAAACGCTGGAGCTGGCCATCTGTATTCAAAACCTGAATGACAAAGGTGAATGGACATCCCGCACCCGTGTCATTCATATCGACCCAAGGGGAGAGGGGCACTTTGCAGTGGTTGCTCCGCAGCTCGTGAAAGAAAAACCACCGGTTTTGCTGGTTGAAACCCAATTTCTGGAGCAGGCAGACCATGCCGAATAATCACGTCGAACCGGTAGTTATTCCGCAAGTCGAGACACCTAGAGCGGCAGGAGACATCGAGCCGTTCCCGAGCGGTAAAGTCACCTATCTGGCACCTTTACCTTTGCCATCACCGATTCCACCTTACGGCCCACATATCGGTGAGCTGAACGATTGTTACATGGACTTTGGCCTGGGATCTCCACAGGTATTTTCATGGCAAGTCATTCTGGGTGGGCCACTAAGCGTCGCTTTTTCAGCTGCGTTCCTGCTCCCCCTGATTGGCGGATCTATGTTCTTTTTATTTGGTAATGGCTGGGATGATGTCTCTCATGCTATCCAGGGGCTTTTCGATGTAGGGAAAGGGGTTTCGGTTTTTGTAGGGTGTTTGATGCTTGTAATCGGCCTCGGCGTCTGGCACCACAACCACAAAAAACGCGCCTCAATCATCCCGACCCGCTTCAACCGCCAACGCCGCGAAGTCTGCTTCATGCCCGAAGGCGCCACCGAACCGGTCTTCGTCCCCTGGGAATCCCTCTCCGCCTGGATCATCGAGGCCCAAGGCGCCACCCAATACGGCATCCACCGCCAGTACGGCATGGGAATCGGTTTCTACGAAGGCGAAACCCTCACCAGCCTCGAATTCCAATGCGCCGGCCTGCCGCTCGCCATCAGCCATTGGGAAGCCATTCGCGGCTACATGGAATACGAGGTCAACGACCTCAAATCGATCCAGGATCTGCAAGACCTGCAAGGCCCCGACGACCCGCCCCACGAAGGCCTGCACACCTTCCGCAATGCCCGCGCACGCATGCACCAGCAGATCCGTGAAGGTTCACGCACTCGGCTGTCCGGGTTTTTCTGGTACCTCTATCACGTCATGACCTTGTGGACGATTCCCAACCGCCTCGTCGAATGGGAAGTGCGCCGTCTCGAACGGATCGGCAAGCAAGCACTGCCCGAGGCCATGCGCCAATGGTCGGAGCCGCTGCCGAAAGAGCAGTGGGCCAAACCGAGTGAAGAGTTGCTGCGGCTGAGCGAGCAGGTACGTCAACTGCAAAAGCGCCAGCCGCATCGGCCGATCACCGAGATCTTTGCTGAGGTGCAGCGATAGCCTCGGAAGCAGTGAGGGACAGTTTGGCGAGACGTGCTTCCCACCCTCTCTGCTAGTATTCGCCCCACTGCCTTACGGAGACTCCCCATGACAGAACCCATCCGTCTGACCCAATACAGCCACGGCGCCGGTTGTGGCTGCAAGATTTCGCCCAAGGTGCTGGAGGTGATTCTGGCCGGCAGCGGGGCGCAGAACCTTGATCCGAAACTGTGGGTCGGCAACGCGTCGCGCGATGATGCGGCGGTGTATGAAATCGATGCCGAGCGCGGGGTTGTCTCGACCACGGATTTTTTCATGCCGATCGTCGATGACCCGTTTGATTTCGGCCGCATCGCTGCCACCAATGCGATCAGTGACATCTACGCCATGGGCGGCGATCCGCTGATGGCGATTGCGATCCTCGGCTGGCCGGTCAATGTGCTGGCGCCGGAAGTCGCGCGAGACGTGATTCGCGGCGGACGCGCGGTGTGCGATGCGGCGGGGATTGCGTTGGCCGGCGGGCATTCGATCGATGCGCCGGAGCCGATTTTCGGGCTGGCCGTCACGGGGCTGGTGGAAAAGCGCTTCATGAAACGCAACGACACCGCCACCGCCGGTTGCCTGCTGTACCTGACCAAACCATTAGGCATCGGCATCCTCACCACCGCCGAAAAGAAGGGCAAGCTGCGCCCCGACGACATCGGCGTGGCCCGGGACTGGATGTGTACGCTGAACAAGCCCGGCAGCCGTTTCGGCAAACTGGCCGGGGTCACCGCCATGACTGACGTCACCGGGTTCGGGCTGCTCGGGCATCTGGTGGAGATGGCCGACGGCAGTCACCTGACAGCGCGGGTTTTTTATGATCGGGTGCCGCGTCTTTCGAGCATCGAGTACTACCTCGAACAGGGCTGTGTGCCCGGCGGCACTCTGCGCAATTTCGACAGTTATTCGAGCCGGGTCGGACGGGTGCAGGAATTGCACAAACGGGTGCTGTGCGATCCGCAGACCAGCGGCGGTCTGCTGGTGGCCGTCACCCCCGAAGGCAATGCAGAATTTCTCGCCGTCGCTGCCGAACTCGGCCTCGCGCTTGAGCCGATCGGTGAATTGATCGGGCGACAGAGCCACGCGGTCGAGGTGAATTGATGGCCGCCGACTTCACCGACTACCGCGACATCTTCCTCAACGACCGGCCACTGATGGATGCCCGTGCGCCGGTCGAGTTTCACAAGGGCGCGTTCCCCGGTGCGGTCAATCTGCCGCTGATGAACGACATCGAGCGGCAGAGAATCGGCACTTGCTACAAGCATCACGGTCAGCAAGCCGCCATCGAGCTGGGCCATCAATTGGTGTCCGGGTCGGTCAAGGCCGAACGTATTCAGGCATGGGCGGATTTTTCCCGGGCGCATCCCGAGGGTTATCTGTATTGCTTTCGTGGCGGCCTGCGTTCGCAGATCGTGCAGCGTTGGCTCAAGGACGAGGCCGGCATTGACTACCCGCGAATCGGTGGTGGTTACAAGGCGATGCGCGGCTTCCTGATCGACACCCTTGAACAGGCAACGGCCCAGTGTGATTTCGTGTTGCTGGGCGGCATGACCGGCACGGGCAAGACCGAAGTGCTGGTGCAACTGCGCAACGGCATCGATCTTGAAGGGCATGCCAATCATCGTGGCTCCAGCTTTGGCAAACGCGCCACCGGCCAGCCGTCAAACATCGATTTCGAGAACCGGCTGGCCATCGACTTTCTGAAAAAACGTGCCGCCGGCATTGATCAGTTTGTACTTGAGGATGAAAGCCGGGTGGTCGGCAGCTGCGCGTTGCCGTTGCCGCTGTATCAGGGCATGCAGCAATACCCGATGGTCTGGCTGGAGGACAGTTTTGAAAACCGTGTCGAGCGGATCCTGCGTGACTATGTGGTGGATTTGTCCGCCGAGTTCTGCGCTGTGCATGGGGACGAAGGCTTTGCGCTGTTTTCCGAGCGATTGCTGGCCAGCCTGGACAATGTGCAGAAGCGCCTGGGCGGCGAGCGGCATCGGCGGATGTTGCTCCTGATGGAAGAAGCGCTGGCAGAGCAGGGCCGCAGTGGTGCGGTGGATTTGCATCGGGGCTGGATCGAGGGGTTGCTGCGCGAGTATTACGATCCGATGTATGTATTTCAGCGCGAGAAGAAAGGTGGACGTATCGAGTTTGTGGGGGAGCGCGGAGCGGTCGTCGAATATCTGAGTCAGCGGATGAGCCGGAACCCCTGAAGGGCTCCGACCCGGCTGCCCACTGCTCACGTAGGACAGCTTTCCTGGCCGTTATCCAGCCCCTGTTTGTAGCTGTGGCTCTGCAGGCTGGCCTTGCCGTTGTGCCAGGTCAGCGTCAGCACATACAGCGAGTCGTAATCGCTGGATTCCCAGTCATCGGTGATTTTCTGTTTTCCGCCTACCGCGTTGCCGGCAACCTTGTTGATCAATTCAGGAAGGTAGCCGTGTGACCACGCGGTGTAGATGGTCGAGTTGTGGTACTTGTCGTTGGTCAACTCGCGGGCGAGGTCACTGGTATCGTTGGCCGAAAATTCGATGTTCACCGGCAGGCCGAGTTTGATCGCGGCGGGGCTGATGGTCATCAGCGGGCGGATGTAGCTGTAGGAGTTGTCCAGTTCGCCTTCCTCGACATTGCGCGTCGGGTTGGCGGCGAACACATAGTCGGCCTTGCCGAATTTTTCCGGCAGCAGGGTCGACAGGTCGATGGCCCGGTTCAGGCCCTGGCAGTTGAGCTGGCCGAGACCACCGGCAGGTTTCTCCGCGTGGCGCAGGAACACCAGGGTCTGGGTGCCGTCCACCGTTTGCGCGCGGCTTTCGCTGGATTCCAGCGACAGGAACAGCGCGCTGACCGCCAGCAGAGTGGGCAGGGCCACATAGGCGCGGTGTTTGAAGCGTTTGGCGAATTTCATCAAGTTCGTCATGGGATATAGGGTTCTTCAGTCTGTTCGGTTAAGGCTGACAAACCTCTGCACCGGGCTCGCACGCCGGAAGTTTTCCCTGTCATCAATGGCTTGCTTGGAGCCCTCTGAGGCCTGTTTGGTTCGATCCGGCTGCGTGCGCCGCACTTTACCTTTCGGCCCCTGCGATTGAAGGGAAGGTTAATCACAGGATGTTGCGGATTTAAGTAAGCGGGCGGGCGAGGGTGTAAAGAACCCGAGCCATAGGGCTGATCGTGGATTATGCTCAGGCCTTTCATTTTGTGACTGGATGCTACACATGACCGATCTGTCCGCGTTCCCGATCACCCAGAAATGGCCGGCGCAGTACCCTGACTGGATTCAGCTCTATTCGTTGCCGACACCTAACGGCGTCAAGGTTTCGATCATGCTCGAAGAGATCGGCCTGCCCTACGAGCCGCACCGCGTGGGCTTCGACACCCATGACCAGATGTCCCCGGAATTCCTGTCGCTGAACCCGAACAACAAGATCCCGGCGATCCTCGACCCCCACGGCCCCGAGGACAAACCGCTGCCGTTGTTCGAGTCCGGCGCGATCCTGATCTATCTCGCCGACAAGAGCGGCCAGTTGCTCGCCCAGGAAGGCGCGCTGCGCTACGAAACCATTCAGTGGCTGATGTTCCAGATGGGCGGCATCGGCCCGATGTTCGGCCAGCTCGGTTTCTTCAACAAATTTGCCGGCAAGGACTACGAAGACAAACGTCCCCGTGACCGTTACGTCGAAGAAAGCCGGCGCCTGCTCAGCGTACTGAACACCCGTCTGGAAGGGCGCGACTGGATCATGGGCGAGCGCTACACCATCGCCGACATCGCCACGTTTCCGTGGGTGCGCAACCTGATCGGTTTCTACGAGGCGGGCGATCTGGTCGGCATCAATGACTTCCCGAACGTCACCCGGGTGCTGGAGCGCTTCCTGGCGCGGCCGGCGGTGGTGCGTGGTCTTACGATTCCTCAATAAGGACGGTGCATGGATTCGTTCCATTTCAAGCAACTCGATGTGTTCAGCCAAACTGCGCTGAAGGGCAATCCGCTGGCGGTAGTCTTTGATGCCGACACTCTGAGCGATGAGCGCATGGCGGCCTTTGCAAACTGGACCAATCTGAGTGAAACCACCTTCATTCTTGAACCACAGGACCCTCGCGCCGACTATCGCGTGAGGATCTTCACGACACTGAGCGAACTGCCATTTGCCGGGCATCCGACCCTGGGCACTTGCCACGCCTGGCTGGAAGCGGGCGGCGTGCCCAAGGGAGCGGAGATCGTTCAGGAGTGCGGCGTGGGGCTGGTAAGAATAAGGCGCGACGGATCGGAACTCGCTTTCCTCGCGCCGCCGCTCCTGAGGTCCGGGCCGGTCGAGACCGACGTCATGGAGCGGGTGCAGCGCGGTCTGGGAATCACCCGTGACGAGATTGTCCGCGCGCAATGGGTGGACAACGGCGCGGGATGGCTCGCGGTGATGGTCAAGGATCGGCAGCAGGTGCTGAACTTGCAACCGGATCATTCGCAGATGCAGGGCCTGGCGGTAGGCGTCATCGCGGCGTGGGATTCCGAGCGCGACGGTGACGCGGCCCAGTTTGAGGTGCGTGCGTTCATTTCCGGTGATGGCATGCCCGAGGATCCGGCCACCGGCAGCCTGAATGCCGGGATTGCCCAATGGTTATTGGCGGAGGGGCTGGCGCCCGATTCCTATACCGTCAGCCAGGGCTTGAGCATGGGCCGGGCGGGACAGCTGCGGATAAACCGGCTCGGGGACGAGATCTGGATCGGCGGCTCCGTGGTCACGTGCATTGAGGGGCAATTGCGACTATGACAGGCAGATTCGCCGGCGCAAAGTCCGGCGATTATTGCGACCCCGGTAATGCACTGTTGATTGATCCAGGTTTGTACCTCGATCCTCGCAAGGCATAAGCTTCGCCCCCTACGACTTTCGTCTCATCCGCTGTTTTCAGGAAAGGCCCCATGTCCAGTCAGTTCCCCGAAGCACGTCCACGCCGTCTGCGCCGCAATGCGAGCCTGCGCAGCCTGTTCCAGGAAACCGAGTTTTCCCTCAACGATCTGGTGCTGCCGATCTTCGTCGAAGAAGAGATCGACGACTTCGTGCCGATCAAGAGCATGCCCGGCGTGATGCGCATTCCGGAGCGCAAACTGGCCGGTGAAATCGAGCGTTACGCCCGGGCCGGGATCAAGTCGGTGATGACCTTCGGCGTGTCCCACCATCTGGACGCCAACGGCAGCGACACCTGGCGCGAAAACGGGCTGGTGTCGCGCATGTCGCGGATCGCCAAGGACGCCGTGCCGGAGATGATCGTGATGTCCGACACCTGCTTTTGCGAATACACCGACCACGGCCATTGCGGCGTGATGCACAACCATGAAGTCGACAACGACCAGACCCTGATCAACCTCGGCAAACAAGCGGTGGCGGCGGCGCGTGCCGGTGCCGACGTGATCGCGCCGTCGGCGGCGATGGACGGCCAGGTGCGGGCGATCCGCCGGGCGCTGGACGATGCCGGCTTCACGCAGATTCCGATCATGGCCTACTCGACCAAATTCGCCTCGGCGCTCTACGGCCCGTTCCGCGAGGCCGGCGGCAGCGCGCTGAAAGGCGATCGCAAAAGCTATCAGATGAACCCGATGAACCGCCGCGAGGCCCTGCGCGAATCGTTGCTCGACGAGCAGGAAGGCGCCGACGCACTGATGGTCAAACCGGCCGGCGCGTACCTGGACATCATCCGCGACATCCGCGAAGCCTCGACCCTGCCGCTGGCGGCGTATCAGGTCAGTGGCGAGTACGCGATGATCAAGTTCGGCGCCCAGGCCGGGGCCATCGACGAAGACCGCGTGGTGCGCGAAAGCCTCGGCGCGATCAAGCGCGCGGGTGCGGACCTGATCTTCACCTACTTTGCGATGGATCTGGCATTGGCCGGGATTTAAGCAACACCACAAAACCCAATGTGGGAGCGAGCTTGCTCGCGATATCGGCGTATCAGACAACCCTGCATTGACTGACAGATCGCTATCGCGAGCAAGCTCGCTCCCACAGTGGTTTGTGGTGTTCTGAATCAGGTGAAAAACGGACGGATCCCGTGATCACGGAAGTACCGCTCGATCACCTTCGGATCCGCGCTGTTGTCGGCAATCGCCACGTAGGTATCCGGGCGCAACAGGTAAAAGCCATTGCGCCCCAGTCCTGCCGTTTCAAACGCCGGACGCCAGTCGAACACGTGCAGCGGCAAGTGATGTTCATTGCACCAGGCGATCATCTCGTCGCTGGTGTCACCGTACACATGCACCTGCCAGCACGGATGGCGCAACGGCTCGTAATTATCCCCCTCTCCATCATGGGCCCACGGCAAGCGGTCGCCGCCGTGGACGTGCCCGGCCACGCCTTCGCTCAGCGCCATGCCCCGATAGTTGACGGTGATTTGCGACACCGTGCGAAACAGGAATTCGCGGCTGGACTCGAATGAGGCCATTTTCGGAATCAGGAACGGCGCCAGCCGCGTGCGCAGCAGGTCGGCCATGCGCCCTTCGGCGGTGACGAAGCTGAAGACCTTGTCGGTGGTCGACACCAGCCGTCGGGCGAAGGCGATGCGTTCGGTCTCGTAGCTGTCGAGCAGTTGGGGTGTGGCAGCGCCGCCGAGCACTGCCGCGAGTTTCCATGCCAGATTGATCGCATCGCCGATGCCGGTGTTCATGCCCTGACCGCCGGCGGGGCTGTGTACGTGGGCCGCGTCGCCAAGCAGAAACGCACGGCCCTGGCGAAAGTGATCCGCCACGCGGTGATGCACGCGGTAGGTGGAGAACCAGTTGACGTCCTCGATGTGCACGTTCAGATGTTCGATGGCGCGATTGCTGACATCAGAAAACTCCAGGGTTTCGGCGCGATCAGCACGTTCGTCGCGCACGGTGCCGATCAGCCGCGCACGGCCTTCGCCGGCCAGCGGGAACACCGCCAGAAAATCCGCTTCGTCCAGATCCAGATGCAACTCGCCGTTGAGCGCCGGGCCGCTGGCCCGCACATCCGCGACATAGAAAATCTGCTGATAAGTGCCACCGGGAAAACCGGTGTCGAGGGTTTTGCGCACGACCGAGCGGGCGCCGTCACAGCCGGCGAGATAGCAGGCCTGACAGATTTCCTGCTCGCCATCCGGCAGGCGCAAATGCGCGGTGAGGCCGTCGCCGTTTTCCGTGAAGCTTTCCAGCGTCGTGTTGCGCTCGATGGTTACGTCGTAGTCTTCGAGGCGGTCGATCAACAGCCGTTCGTGTTCGTCCTGCGGGTACATTTCCAGAAAGGCATAGGGTGTCAGGCCATCGCCGATCCGGTTCAGCGGCAGTTGCGCCACGGGTTTGCCCTTGACCCAGAAATTCGCCGCGGCCACCCGATGGCCGTTGCGCACAACTGTGTCGGCCAGATCCAGTTGCCGGTACAGCTCAAGGGTGCGCGCCTGCACCGCCAGCGCCCGCGATGTGGTGCCAGGCGCGGAGGTCTTGTCGATGATGCGCACGCGCACGCCCAGTTTGCTCAGCCACAAGGCCAGCACCAGTCCGGTGGGACCTGCGCCAATGATCAGAACATCACTGCGGTTCATGGTCTGTCCTCCTCGCGTGTCCTGACCTGCGGCATGCCGCTACGTGTGCAGCAGCAAGTATGGATCAGTCGGCGAGGGCGGCCAGTCGGCCTGCCAAACGGGACGATGGAACAGCGTCGCCGGCCCGCAGTCCTATCCTGCACCCTGCGATTGCGCGTAGGGTTAACCCGGCTCAACGGACTGGATGAAGCGTTATGCACACCCCTCGATTATTCGTCAGCCTCGCCGCGCTGCTGGTGCTGGCCGGTTGCGCCGGTCAACGCAGCATCGAACCGGCGCCGCGCCCGCCCGCCGAGGTCAAGGCGCAGATCGTGCGCCTGCTGCCGGCAAAAACCGTCGACCGCCAGGGCTGGGCCACCGACATCTACGCCGCGTTCGCCGCCCAGGGCATCAGCTCGACCACGCAAAACCTGTGTTCGGTGCTGGCCGTTGCCGAGCAGGAATCGACCTTTCAGGTCGATCCGCCGGTGCCCGGCCTGGGCAAGATCGCCCGTGACGAAATCGACCGCCGCGCCGCCAAGGTGCATATCCCGAGCCTGTTGGTCAGTGGTGCCTTGCAGGTGCGCTCGCCCAACGGCAAAACCTACAGCGAACGCCTGAGCGCCGCCCGCAGTGAAAAGGAATTGAGCGCGATTTTCGATGACTTCATCGGCTCGGTGCCGATGGGCCGTACGCTGTTCAGCGGTTTCCACCCGGTGCACACCGGCGGGCCGATGCAGGTCAGCATTGAATTCGCCGAGCAGCACGCCAAGGACTATCCGTACCCGGTGGACGGGACGATTCGTCACGAGGTGTTCACCCGTCGTGGCGGGATGTATTTCGGTATCGCGCATTTGCTGGGGTATCCGGTGAGTTACCGCGAGCCGCTGTACCGCTTTGCCGACTTCAACGCCGGCTGGTACGCCAGTCGCAACGCGGCGTTTCAAAACGCGGTCAGCCGCGCTTCGGGCATTGCGCTGGCGCTGGATGGCGACCTGATCCGCCCGGGCGCGATCATGCCGGGCAGCACGGAACTGGCGGTGCGCACCCTCGGCAAATCGCTGGGCATGCGTAATCCGGTGATCCGCGATCAACTGGAGAAGGGCGATAGCCTGGCCTTCGAGGAAACCAGACTGTATCAGCGGGTGTTCGAGCTGGCCGAGCGTGCGGAAGGCAAGACATTGCCTCGTGCGGTGCTGCCGGGCATCGTGCTGCAAAGCCCGAAGATCACCCGCAAACTGACCACGGCGTGGTTTGCCAAACGGGTCGACGAGCGCTATCGGCGCTGCATGGCCAAGGGCTGAGGACGATCAAAAAGGTATAAAAAAACCCGGCTGACGGGAGCCGGGTTTTTTCTGGGTTGTTGCGGTCAAGCTATTCATTCAGGCGACGCGACGTTCAATCAGACGATCCGAGCCACCTTCAGCGACGCGGCGTTCGATCAGACGATCCGAACCACCTTCAGCGACACGGCGTTCGATCAGACGATCCGAACCACCTTCAGCGACGCGGCGTTCGATCAGACGATCCGAGCCACCTTCAGCGACACGGCGTTCGATCAGACGATCCGAACCACCTTCAGCGACGCGGCGTTCGATCAGGCGATCCGAACCACCTTCAGCGACGCGGCGTTCGATCAGACGATCCGAACCACCTTCAGCGACGCGGCGTTCGATCAGACGATCCGAACCACCTTCGGCAACGCGGCGTTCGATCAGACGATCGGAACCGCCTTCGGCGATCATGGTGTGGGCCGGCTTGGCGGCAAATGCGTTGAAGGCCAGAACCGAAAGGGCAATGCTGAGGATGACTTGGCGTTTCATGATGGTGTGCTCCGGGGGTGTTGTTTGTTTGGTATGGAGCGGATGTTACGCCCGGGATTTTTTAAGAGAACTTCATTGACGTGATGGTGAACATCGACGCCGATGATGGTTCGTCACAACACCTTCACGGCACGGCCAATCGCCTGGATCGGCCCGGTGGGTTTGCCGATCGGCGAGCCGTTGGCGCCTTCCAGCGTCAGCTCGAACAACTGGTTCGGTTGCAGCGGCGGCAGCTTGTCCAGCGGGATCGACAGCGCCTGCCCCGGCTTGACCAGCCCCAGCGACACCGGCCCCTGCCAGCCGTCGGCCTTGGTCCAGAACTCCAGGGCCTTGTCGGTCGGCACCTCGACCACGCCCAGCGGAATCAACTGAATCTCCCGTGGACTGCTGGCCTGGATCACCCAGCCCGGTGCCTTGTCCTGCGGGGCGACCAGCACCACCAGAAAGCTCGGTTTCGGCGTGGTCTGGGTCAACAGGATCGACCCCAGCAGCAAGCTCGCGGCCAGCCCCGCAGCGCTCAAGCCGCGCCACAGTGACAGGCGGTTCCACCAGGAAATCTCTGGTGCCGGTTTATGGGTGAGTTGCCCGACAGTGCGTTCAATGCGTTGCCACAGTTGCGACGAGGGCTGATGCGCCGGGACGAGGTCGGTCAGTTCCAGCAGACGCCGCTCCCAGGCGTCCACGGCCGCTTGCAGCTCGGGCTCGTTGGGCAAGCGTCGTTGCACTTCGGCGCGCGCTTCGGCCGAGAGGGTGCCGAGCACGTATTCGCTGGCCAGTTCATCGCGTTCCTGCGCCGATTCGGTGGTCATCCCATGCACTCCCGCAACGCATTGAGGCTGCGTTTGATCCAGGCTTTGACGGTGCCCAGCGGCGTGTCGAGGCGCTGGGCGATCTGCGCGTGGCTGTAACCGTCGACGTAGGCGTGAAGGATGCAGCGGCGACGTTGCGGTTCCAGTTGATGCAGGCAGCGATGGACGCGGGTCGATTGCGCCAGCGCATCGAAGCCGTCATCAATCGCCGGAGATTCGTTGTTGTCGTTCAGCGGTGTTTCCCGGTCGTGATTGCGCAACACATTCAGCGCCAGATGGCGGGTCACGCTGAACATCCAGCCCCGGGCCGAACCGCGCGCCGGGTCGAAACCCGCCGCGCCGGCCCAGATCTTGATGAAGGCGTCGTGAACGATGTCTTCGGCCAGCGCCGCGTCACGCACCAGACGGCGGGCCACACCGAGCAGGCGCGGACTTTCCTGCACATACAATTCGCGCAGGGCCCCGCGCTCGCCGCGGGCACAGGCGGCGAGGCGGGCTTCGTAATCGAACGCGGTTTCGGGCAATGACATGTCCTGCAATCTAGCAAGCATCGAGCAAACGTCCAGTCAGGCTCAGTTCGCCGCCCAGAAAATGTAATCGGCCTGGTACTTCACCACTTCCTTCTGGCCCTTGTTCGCCGCCGTGCATTCACTGCCCGGCGCCACGCCGCCCTTGAGCGCGACGCGCTGGATGTAGCTCACGCCGCTCATGGCGCCTTTGCCTTCGGCGGGGTTGGCCTTGACCAGTTGATAGGGCAGGTTACCCGGGCTCGATGGCGCAACGGCCAGTTGCGTGCCGGTGACTTTCGAGCCGTCCTGCGCCTGCCAGGTGGCGGGCGGGCCGAAGTAGGTGCCGACCTGTTTGCCGCTGCGATCATTGAGCACCGCTTTCGGGCCGACGAACACCCACTCGGTCTGGCCGGCGACATTGGCCTTGTCCCGGCATTCGTAGGTGATCTCGCCGACCCCGGTGGTTTCCATCGCGATCCTGTGGCCGTCCGGCACCTTGATCGCATCGGGATAACTGCTTTGGGCAAAGCTTGTCGAGGCAACGGCGAGCAAACCGGTGAGGCCAATCAGTTGGGTGATGTTCATCAGTGTTTCTCCGAAAAGGGTAGACCGCTGACAGCCGAAAATGGGCTGTTACAGGGACTACCCGTGACGGAGCGGTTTGGATGCAGTGGCCGGAAAATAAACTTCAAACCCCATCGATTACACCTGTGGGCGAGCTTGCTCGCGAATACGGTGTGTCAGCCACATAAATGCTGACTGATCCGACGCCTTCGCGAGCAAGCTCGCTCCCACAGGGATCTTTGTCAGGCTTCAGGCCGGAGGCTTTCAGCAACGCCTGGGTATACGCATGCTGCGGCGCCGCAAAAATCTGGCGCGACGCTCCCTGTTCCACCACCTTGCCGTCCTTGATCACCATCAAGTCGTGCGCCAGCGCATGCACCACCGCCAGGTCATGGCTGATGAACAGGTACGTCAAGCCGTGACGGATCTGCAATTGCCGCAACAATTCCACCACCTGTTTCTGCACCGTGCGATCCAGCGCCGAGGTCGGTTCGTCGAGCAGAATCAGCGCCGGTTCCAGCACCAGTGCCCGGGCGATGGAAATGCGCTGGCGCTGGCCGCCGGAGAATTCGTGGGGATAGCGATGGCGGCTCTGCGGGTCGAGGCCGACTTCCTCCAGCACGCGGATCACCGCCGCCTCACGTTCCTCCGCCGTGCCGATGCCGTGGGTCAGCAGGCCTTCGGCGATGATCTGCTGCACCGACATCCGTGGGCTGAGGCTGCCGAACGGGTCCTGGAACACCACCTGGATCTGTCGCCGCAACGGGCGCATCAAGCGCTGATTGAACAGGCTCAATTGCTTGTTGCCGAACCGAATGTCGCCCTCGGATTCCACCAGCCGCAGAATCGCCTGGCCCAGCGTCGACTTGCCCGAGCCGGACTCGCCGACAATGCCCAGGGTCTTGCCCCGTTGCAGCCGGAAACTCACGCCGTCCACGGCCTTGATGTATTCCTGGGTGCGGCTGAACAACGTCTTGGGCAGCGGGAACCAGACTTTCAGATCGTCCACTTCCAGCAGGTTGTGATCGTAGCGACTCGGCACCGGTGCCCCCGACGGTTCCGCCTCGATCAGCAGGCGGCTGTAGGGATGCTGCGGGGTGCGGAACAGTGTTGCGCAGTCGGCCTGTTCGACGATTTCCCCGTGGCGCATTACGCACACCCGCTGGGCGATGCGCCGCACCAGATTGAGGTCGTGACTGATCAGCAGCAGCGACATGCCGAGGCGTTGCTGCAACTCGATCAGCAGTTCGAGAATCTTCTGTTGCACGGTTACGTCCAGCGCGGTGGTCGGCTCATCGGCGATCAGCAATTGCGGCTCGTTGGCCAGCGCCATGGCGATCATCACCCGTTGCCGCTGGCCGCCGGAGAGCTGGTGCGGATAGGCCTTCAAGCGCTGCAACGGCTGGCGAATGCCGACCAGTTCCAGCAGCTCCAGCGTGCGCTGGCGCGCGGCGCGGCCCTTGAGCCCCTTGTGGATCTCCAGCACTTCGCTGATCTGTTTTTCCACCGTGTGCAACGGGTTCAGCGAAGTCATCGGCTCCTGGAAAATCATCGCGATGCGGTTGCCGCGCAAGCCGCGCAGTTGCTGTTCGCTGGCGTGCAGCAAGTCCACGCCGTTGTAGCGGATGCTGCCCGTGCTGCTGACGGTTTTGCCTGGCAGCAAACGCAGGATCGAGTGCGCCGTCCACCGACTTGCCCGAGCCGGATTCGCCGACCAGTGCCAGGCACTCGCCACGGCGGATGTCGAGATTCACACCGTGCACCACTTCGTGCCCGGCGAAGGCGACGCGCAGGTCGCGGATTTCAATCAGGTTGTCGGTCATTTCAGCTCCGGGGATCAGGATCGCGGATCGAACGCGTCACGGCAGGCTTCGCCGATGAACACCAGCAGGGACAGAATCAGCGCCAGGGCAAAAAACGCCGTCAGCCCCAGCCACGGCGCTTGCAGATTGCGCTTGGCCTGGCCGATCAGTTCACCCAGCGACGCGGTGCCGGCGGGCATGCCGAAACCGAGAAAGTCCAGCGCGGTGAGGGTGGCGATGGCGCCGGTCAGAATGAACGGCAGGTACGTGAGGGTTGAGGTCATGGCGTTGGGCAGAATGTGCCGGCGCATCAACTCGCTGTCCGTCAGGCCCAGGGCCCGCGCGGCCTTGACGTATTCCAGGCTGCGCCCGCGCAGGAACTCGGCGCGCACCACGTCCACCAGTGCCAGCCAGGAAAACAGCGCCATGATCCCCAGCAGCCACCAGAAACCGGGCGAAACGAACCCCGACAAAATAATCAGCAGGTACAGCACCGGCAGCCCCGACCAGATCTCCAGCACCCGCTGCCCGAGCAAGTCGACCCAGCCGCCGTAGTAACCCTGCAACGCCCCGGCCACGATGCCGACCAGCGCACTGACGGCGGTGAGGATCAGTGCAAACAGAATCGAAATCCGCGTGCCGAAAATCACCCGCGCCAACACGTCCCGCGCCTGATCGTCGGTGCCCAGCCAGTTGCTGGAGGACGGCGGGCTCGGCGCCGGTTCCGTGAGGTCGTAATTGACCGTGTCGTAGCTGAACGGAATCGGCGGGAACAGCATCCAGCCGCCCTGATCCTCGATCAGTTGGTGCACGTAATTGCTGGCGTAATCCGGCTGGAAGGGCAATTCGCCGCCGAAATCGGTTTCCTGATAATCGCTGAGGATCGGGAAGTAAAAAGCGTCGTGGTAGCGGATCACCAGCGGTTTGTCATTGGCGATCAGTTCGCCGCCGAGGCAGATCAGGCACAGCCCGACGAACAGCCACAGCGACCAGCGCCCGCGACGGTTGGCCTTGAATTGCGCGAGGCGCCGCCGGCCCAGAGGGGAGAGTGTGAACATCAGGCAGTCCTCGCCGAGAAGTCGATGCGCGGGTCGAGCAGGGTGTAGCAGAGGTCGCCGATCAGCTTGATCAACAGGCCGAACAGGGTGAACAGGAACAGCGTGCCGAACACCACCGGGTAGTCCCGTGACACCGCCGCTTCGTAGCTCATGCGCCCGAGGCCATCGAGGTTGAAGATGGTTTCGATCAGCAGCGAGCCGGCGAAAAACACCTCGATCAATGCCGACGGCACACCGGCCACCACCAGCAGCATCGCGTTGCGAAACACATGGCCGTAGAGCACGCGTCGTTCGGTCAGGCCCTTGGCGCGTGCGGTGATCACGTACTGACGGCTGATCTCGTTGAGGAAGCTGTTTTTGGTCAGGATCGTCAGCGTCGCAAAACCGCCGATCACCAGCGCCGTCACCGGTAATACCAGGTGCCACAGGTAGTCGCCGACCTTGCCCCACAGGCTCAGGCTGTCGAAATTGTCCGAGACCAGCCCCTGCACCGGAAACCAGTTGACGTAGCTGCCCCCGGCGAACACCACGATCAACAGGATCGCGAACAGAAACGCCGGCATCGCGTAACCGACGATGATCGCCGTGCTGCTCCAGACATCGAACGCGCTGCCGTTTTTGATCGCTTTACGGATCCCCAGCGGGATCGAAATCAGGTAGGTGATCAAGGTTGCCCACAGGCCGAGGGACAGCGACACCGGCAGCTTCTGCACGATCAGATCGGTCACCTTCGCACCGCGAAAGAAGCTGCTGCCCAGCTCCAGTTGCGCGTAGTTCTTGAGCATCAGCCACAGGCGTTCGTGCATCGGTTTGTCGAAACCGTAGTGCTGCTTGATCTCTTCGATCAGCGCCGGGTCCAGGCCGCGGCTGCTGCGTCCGGCCCCGCCGATCGCGGTCACTTCGCTGGCGCCGCCCATGCTGTGTCCGCCGAAGCCTTGCAGGCGAGCGATGGCCTGCTCCACCGGGCCGCCGGGCGCCGCCTGCACGATGACGAAGTTGACCACCAGAATGCACAGCAGCGTCGGGATGATCAGCAACAGACGTCGACTCAGATAACGCCACATGTCACTGGCCCCCCGCGAGGTGGTGCAGGGCACTCATCTGCTGGTTGGTCAGCGGCTTGGCCGAGACCTCCCACCAGGTGTCGAGGCCTTCGCTGTAAATCGGTTGCACCGACGGCCTGCCGAAGCGGTTCTGATACACCGTCGGCGTGCCTTTGGAGTAGTAGTTGGGAATCATGTAGTCACCCCATTGCAGCACTCGGTCGAGGGCGCGGGCGTAACGCACCATGGCGTCGCGGGTATTGGCCTGGACCAGGCCGTCGATCAGCCGGTCTACCGCCGGGTCCGCCAGCACCATCGAATTGGAGCTGCCGACTTGTGTGGCGCTCTGCGAGGCATACAGGCTGTACAGCTCGCGGCCCGGCGAGACGATCGGATCGCCGCTGCGGGGGAAACTGGTGACGATCATGTCGTAATCCCGGGCGTTAAGCCGGTTGATGTACTGCGCCGAATCGATGCGCCGCAGATTCAGGGTGATGCCGATCTGCGCCAGGTTGCGTTTGTAGGGCAGCAGCATGCGGTCGAAGCCGCCCTGGCCGTCGAGGAAGGTGAATTCGAAGGGCTCGCCGGCGGCGTTTACCAGGCGGTTGTTTTTCGGCGTCCATCCGGCCTCCGCCAGCAGTTTCAGGGCCTGCAACTGCTTGTCGCGGATGTAGCCGCTGCCATCGGTTTTCGGCGCCTGATAGACCCGGTTGAAAACCTCGTCCGGAATCTGTCCGCGCAGCGGTTCGAGGATCGCCAGTTCGCCAGCGTCGGGCAGGGCGGTGGCGGCCATTTCACTCTTCGGCCAGTAGCTGTTCTGGCGCACGTAGAAGCCGCGCATCATTTGCTTGTTGGTCCACTCGAAATCCCACAGCAGGCTCAGCGCCTTGCGCACCCGGTGATCCTTGAACAACGGGTTCTGCAGGTTGAACACAAACCCTTGGGCGCTGGTCGGTTTGTCCGGGGCGAGAATCGCCTGTTGCAGGCGTCCGTCACGCAGGGCCGGGCTGTCGTAGCCGACCACGTAGCCGGATGAAGAAAACTCGCGGTTGTAGTCGAACGCCCCGGCCTGCAGCAGTTGCCGGGCGACGTCGGTGTCGCCGTAGAAGTTCACGGTCAGGCTGTCGAAGTTGTACATCCCGCGACTGACCGGCAAGTCCTTGCCCCACCAATCCGGATCGCGCTGGAAACCGATGCTGCGCCCCGCATCGACCTTGCTCACCCGGTACGGGCCACTGCCCAGTGGTGGTTCGAAGCCGCCGCCGTTGGCGAAGTCGCGGGTTTTCCACCAGTGCTCGGGCACCGGTCGCAGCGATGCCAGATCCAGCGCCAGGGTGCGGTTGAGGTTGTTCTTGAAGGTGAAGCGAATCTGTCGCGGGCCTTCGACCAGTACGTCCTGCACATCGGCGTATTGCTGGCGATAACTCAGGCTGCCCTTGGTCATCAGCAACTCGAAGGTGTAGCGCACGTCCTCGGCGGTGATCGGCGTGCCGTCGGCGAAACGCGCCTCGGGATTCAGGTTGAAGCGCACCCACAGACCGCCGGGATCGCGCTCCATGGATTGCGCCACCAGGCCGTAGACGGTGTAGGGCTCGTCCAGCGAACGGAACGCCAGCGGCGAGTACACCCAGTCGTTGACCTGCACCACGGAAATGCCCTGATCGGCATACGGGGTGATGTAGTTGTACTGACCGATCTCCATTGAAGCGCGGCTGAGCGAGCCGCCCTTCGGTGCGTCGGGATTGACGAAGTCGAAGTGCTGGAAACCGGCGGGGTATTTCGGCGCCTCGCCGTACACCGTCATCGCGTAACTGTCGCCGGCCAGCGCAGATGTCGCGTTGCACAGCAGCGCACTGCCGAGCAGCAGGCCGGCCATGTTGCGCAAAAAGTTCATGAGATCACTCCTCAAACCTCTGAAAGAACAAGGAACCCCTGTGGGAGCTGGCAAGTCGGCTCCCACAGGGTTATGCAGTGCTCGATCCTTAGAAGTGGTACGTCATGCGCGCAAACAGCGTGCGACCCAGCGGATCGGTGTAGCGCGGGTCATAACCGCTCTGGAAGTTGTAGGCCTGGTTGGAGAACGGTGGATCGCGGTCGAACAGGTTCTTCACCCCGGCATCGACGTCCAGCACTTTGTCGAAGGTGTAGCCGGCCGACAGGTCCCACACCGAGTACGACGCGACCCGCGCGTTGGTCTCGCGGTCGTAGTCGTTGTAGCCGGTGGTGAAGCGGTTGGTCAGCGCCGCGCGGGCGGCGCCGAAGGTCCAGGAGCCGGTCAGGTTGTGTTTCCAGCGGGCAATCACCCCGTCACCCCTGAAGTCGCCGACCTTGTCGGTGAACGGGCCCTTGATGGTGCTCTGGAAGTCGTACTCGTCGACGTAAGTGCCTTGCAGGCCCAGACCGAACTGACCGTACGGCGTGTTCGGGAAGCGATAGTCCAGCGACACATCGACGCCATTGGTTTCGACGATGCCGAGGTTGGCGTTGCCGGTGACGATGTAGTTGAGCGTGCCGTCGGCGTTGCGCACGAAGCGGTCAGGGTAGCTGCCGGCCTGATCGAACACGGTGGATTCCGGGAACGGCTGGATCTGGTTGGAGATGTGAATCCACCAGAAATCCAGGCCCACGGACAGATTGTTGACCGGCTGATAAACGAAGCCCAAGGTCACGTTGCGAGCTTTCTCCGGTGCCAGGTCTTCGTTGCCGCCGATCTGGTTGAGGAACTGCTGACCGCAATCGCGCCCGCCGTTGCCGCCCGGTTGCACCACGCCGCCGGTACACAGCACCGGGTCGTTGTAGTAGCCCTGGGTGTAGGTGATGCTGCGCGGCGAATACAACTCATACAGCGACGGCGCGCGGAAGCCTTCACTGTAGGCGCCGCGCACCACCAGTTCCTTGAGCGGCTGATAACGGAACGAATATTTCGGGTTGGTGGTGCTGCCGAAGTCGCTGTATTTGTCGTGACGCACCGCGGCGGACAATTCCAGGCTGTCGAGCACCGGCACGTTGATTTCCGCGTAGGCGGCTTTCACGCTGCGGTCGCCCTCGACACTGCCGGCCGGGTCGATGCCCAGGCTCTGGATGTCGCCGGCAAAGGCTTCGAAATCCTGGTGGAATTTCTCTTTGCGGTACTCGCCGCCCAGCGCCAGACCCGACGGGCCGGCACCGAACCAGTCACCGATCTCGCGGCTGATCCGCCCGTCGAAACCGGCGACCCGGCCGACCGCCGTGGAATAGGCGCCGTGGTAAGCGGCCTGATCGATGTATTGCTGACCGGCGCTGGTCTGCGGGCCGAACGGGTTGAGCAGGCCGCTGGCCAGACCGTCGATCATCGCCTGATCGCTGACGTAGCCGCTGGTGACGCTGGAGACGATCTTGTTCTGGTTGTACGAGGCGCCGACGTTGTAGTCCCAGCCGCCGACCAGGCCGTCGAAGCTCAGCAAAAAGCGCTGGCTGGTGTTCTGGTCTTTCGATTCGCGCGGGCCGGCGGCGGTTTCGCGCCAGTTCACGTCCACCGGTTGCGTCGGGTCGAGGGCGAAACCGGTGGGTGCCGGGGTGATGCCGTTGCCGGGGTAGTAGGGCGAGGACGAATCCAGGCTCAGGCCGGTCAATGGTGCAGGTCCCACGGCGGTGGCGTTGTTGTTGCGCGACCAGAAGTATTCGAGGTTGACGTTGTGGTCGTCGGCCAGTTTGCCGGTGGTCTTGCCGAAGAACGAAGTCTTCTCGGTCTCTGGCACCAGGTCGATGTACTCGCGGGTGCTGAAGCGGCAGAGGCCATCGCGGGCCACCAGGTTGGGGCCGTTGCAATTGCTGTTGGCCAGCGGGTTGGTGGCGTTGCCGTTCTGGCTGTAGTTGCCGGGGAACGCGGTGCCGGAGGTCTGGTCCAGGCCACGGCCGGGCACGTAGTCGCGGGCGAACGAACGGTCGTTGGCGTCGAGGTTCTGCTGCTTGTTGTAGTTGAACACGCCGAGCACGTTGAAGCGGTCCTGCTCCAGGTCGCCGTAGCCCCAGCTGGCGCTCATGTCCTTGGTCGCACCGCCGCCGCTGTGGGTCGGGGTTTCGCCGCCGAGGGTGAGCTGGCCGTCGGTCATGGATTTTTTGGTGATGAAGTTGATCACGCCGCCGATGGCGTCGGTGCCGTACAGGGCCGAGGCGCCGTCGCGCAGCACTTCCACGCGCTCGATCGCGGCAAACGGGATCATGTTCAGATCCACCGCGCCGCCGGCCGAGTTGGTGCCCGACAGGGCGTTGTTGGCCAGCCGGCGACCGTTGAGCAGCACCAGTGTCTTGTTCGCGCCGATGCCGCGCATGTCGGCGAACGAGGCGCCGCCGGTGGCCGAGCCGACCGAGCCAGCGCTGTTGTTGATCGACTGGCTGCCGGTGATGCGCTGCACCAGTTCGGCGGTGGTGGTCACGCCCTGTTTGCGCAGCTCATCGGCCTTGAGCACGGTGATCGGCACCGCCGTTTCCGCGTCGACCCGACGGATCGCCGAACCGGTGACTTCGACCCGTTGCAGTTGCGTGGTCGGTGCGACCACCGCAGCGGCGGCCGGGGCGTTGTTGTCGTCCTCGGCCGCCTGAACCCCGGCGCCCATCCCCATGGCCACCAGGTACAACGGAACGAAACGGTGGCGGGAAATCGTCGCCACCAGAGGTTTGAGCGTGAAGCGTGGAGTGTTCATCAGCATGGTTGTTTCCGACTTTGTTAGACGTTTATCGAAATGGCCTTGTGAGCCCTCTTTGCGCGGAGCACGGTGGTGCCGCGCCGCGAAAACCACTTTCTTCAAGCAAGCCGATCCCCTCCGAAGACGCGCTGCGTTTTTCGGTCGGCCGATTGCGACGGGATTCAACGAGCGGTGCCGGGCGCGTCCCTCACTGCGCGCCCGGCACCGCCGTCAGCGGGTGGTCATCACCGATATCTTGGTAATGCCCGAGCGCTCGATGGACGCCATGGCTTTGGCCACCTGGCCGTAATTCACGGCGGAGTCGGCCTGCAGCTGCACGCGCACTTCGGCGTCCCTGGCCTTGACCTCCTTGAGGCTGGCCTCCAGTGATTCCGGCGCCAGCTCGGTCTTGGCCAGGAAGAACTTGCCGTCCTGATCCACGCTGACCACCACCGGATCTTTCTTTTCGGCGGGGGCGACGGCGTCGGTTTTCGGCAGGTTGACCTTGATCGCGTTAGTCATCAGCGGCGCGGTGACGATGAACACCACCAGCAGCACGAGCATCACGTCCACCAGCGGCGTGACGTTCATTTCGCTGAGCACTTCATCGCTGTCTTGAGTGGAAAAGGACATCAGCTGGCCTCCCGCACGGCGGCCGTGGATTTGGCGATAGCCTGGCGGCTGATGGAAAACGCGCTGCGCGAGGCGAGGGCGTCGAAGTCGTGGGCGAAGTCATCCATGTCTGCCGAGGCCAGCTTCAGGCGTCGCAGGAAGAAGTTGTAAATCAGCACCGCCGGCACCGCGACGGCAATCCCCACACCGGTGGCGATCAGCGCGTGGCCGATCGGCCCGGCCACGGTTTCCAGGCTGGCCGAACCGCTGGCGCCGATGCTTTGCAGGGCTTCCATGATTCCCCACACGGTGCCGAACAGGCCAATGAACGGCGCGGTGCTGCCGATACTGGCGAGGATCGCCTGGCCGTTTTCCAGCGAGCGGCGTTCCTTCTGGATCTGTTGGCGCAGATTGCGTTCCAGTCGGTCGGAACGGTTGATGGTGTGCGCCAGTTGCTGGGTGGTGCGCGGGGATTCTTCTACCAGCAGGGCTTCGAACCCGCTGCTGGCGATCCGCGCGAGCGAGCCCGGATATTGGCTGGCGTGTTCGGCGGCGGTGAGCAAATCCGGCGCGCCCCAGAAGGCTTTGCTGAACTGCCGGTTCTGGGTTTTCTGGCGCAGGTATTGCGCCGACTTGACCAGCAGGATCGCCCAGCTGACCACGGAAAACAGCACCAGCCCCCAGAGCACGCCGGGGACAATCATCGAAGACAGAGAATCGTTCATGGCTACACCTCGCTTGCGTTAATCGGTTGTGAGTTCGGTTGTCGCGCCGTCATTGCGGCAATTTGAAATCGATGGTCTGGGTGGCGAAGCCGTCGATCGGTGTGTCACCGCGTTTGGCCGGAATGAACTTCCAGGCCTTCACCGCCGCGACCGCCGCGTCATCCAGTTGCGGCTTGCCGCTGGACTTGGTCACCGTCACCGAGCCTGCGCGACCGTTGGCCAGCACCTGAATCCGCAGCACCACGCTGCCTTCCCAGTTGCGCCGCAGGGCCAGCGACGGGTATTCCGGCGGCGGGTTGCCGAGGCTGGCGAGGCCGGATATCGCCGCCGTCTCTTTCACCGGGCCCGGTGCCGCCGCAGGTGCCGGTGGCGCGCTCGGAGTGGCCGGGGCGGCAGGCGCAGCCGGTTGCGCAGGGGCGGGCGGCGCTTTCGGCGGCTCGACCTTTTTCACCGGTTTGGGTTTCTCGACCGGTTTCGGTTTTTCGATCGGCTTGGGTTTCTCCACCGGTTTGGGCGGCGGCTTGACCGCGTCCTCGTCTTCCACCGGTTGTTCCGGCTCGGGCGGGGGCGGTGGTGGGGGCGGCGGCTCCGGTGTCGGCGGGGCCGGAGGTGTCGGGCTGGTCAGCTCGACGGTCATTTCCGGAATTTCCGGTGGCGTGGGCAGCGGCTCGGCCCTGGCCTGCTGGAAAAACCACCAGGCGCCGCCGTGTATCAACGCCGACACCGCTACCAGCAACAGCATCTGCTGTTTGTTCAGGCCGCCGGGCTGTGAAGTGTTGGCCTTATAGACGGGCCGATCCGCCACCGACGCAAGCGCTGCGTTCGGTAATGGCCCCGGCGGCGTTCTGTGCTTTACCGCATCGTTCATTAAAGCTCCCTCGGGTGGATGAAGGGCAATAAGGTGCCGTTCGAACAACACAGGGTTGTTCGAGTGAGTGGTCGCAACTTTCATACAGGTGTGCAGAAGCCGATAGTTAAACTATCTATTGAACAGGGCTTGTGCAGCTTGTTGCTTCAGTAATGCCGACTTCGATGGTTCATTGATCCGGTCCGTGGCTGTTCTTTTATAAGTGAGTGTGCAATTGAGTGGCGAACATCATTCTTGCCCTCATGGTTGATGCAATAGCAACCGCTGTGCCAAAGAGTGACCAATTGTGTAGCGGTTATTTCACGGATGATGCCTGTGTCGCATTTATATAAGTTTCATTGAGCACGCCGGTTTTCATGGGCGCATAACCTCCCGACGGCCCTGTTTGCAGGGCTTTTTTCGGGGCGAGACAGGCTTGGCGCGGTATCGCGCTGTTCAGCGAGATAGAGCGGCTGTTCTCGTGTCGGCCAGGACGCTTGATGGTGCGTGGCGGACTGATTTGGTGCGGGTCAGTGTTTTAGCGGGTCACAGGCGATATTCCTTGTTCTTGTCTAAATAAAGTAAGGCTCGGGGTAATGATTGACAGTGCAGTTTTGGTGCGCTTTGAACATTAACGCCGAACGGCGAAAGTTGTATCGATGTGCTGTCTGGAAGTTATTGTCGAACAATGTGTTGTTGCATTCATTAATGCAGCGCGCACGCAATGACTTCTTGCGTACTATTTAAAAAATAAATAGTGCAGGCGTTCAGGTAATAAAAGGAATGCACGGACTGTTCGCAGGACGAACACGGCGCAGGTACACGGGGACGCAGAGAAGAGTGTGGCGCAGCAGATGAAGATTCACGCGGTGAACTCCTTGTTGCCAGCTCGGATACGCGAACTTTTGGTTCGGTATCGCACCTTACAAGAACGCGGATAGCGTTCGCTGATTGCTCTTGGTGCGGGATGGGCACCGCCAGCGCTGTTTTGCGAGATCAGGGATTCGCAAGCTGCCGATCAATGCGCAATCCGTGCCAAATTCGATACAACAGCTATAAATAGGCCCAGGCAGGATGCCTTTCGCAGTGGAGGAGGGGTTATGTATCAGCTCTACGGACATCGCAATTCAGGGGCGGCGGCCATCGAGGCGGCGCTCGAGCTGTGCCAGGTGGCTTACCGCTTCATCGATATCGAGGCCAGCGCGGAAGCGGCGCAGGAGCTGGCGCGGCTCAACCCGCTCAAACAGATCCCGACCCTGCAACTGCCGGACGGCAGTGTCATCACCGAAAGTGCGGCAATCCTGATTCATCTGGGGTTGAGTTTCCCGCAATCCGGTCTGCTGCCCGCCACAGGCGCTGATCGGGATCAGGCGATTCGCGGTTTGGTGTACATCGTCAGCAATTGTTACGCGGCCATCGGCGTCATTGATTACCCCGAGCGCTGGCTGGTGATGCCGGACGAGGCCTCGCGGCAGAATCTGATGGCGGGTGCGCGGGAGCGACTGCACTGGACCTGGGAGGTGTTTGCCGACCAGTTCTCCGCCGAGCTGTACCTGGACGATGAAACGCCAGGGGCGCTGGATGTGCTGGCAGCGGTGGTCACGCGCTGGGCCGGTGCCCGCGAACACCTGCGCCAGGCTCGACCCGGTTTCCATGCGTGGCTGCAGCGCATCGACCGGCACCCGGTATTGGCGCCGGTCTTTGCGCGGCATTGGCCCGGTTAAGAAATCGAATCTGATGGTGATCGTTCCCACGCTCTGCGTGGGAATGCAGCCCGGGACGCTCCGCGTCCCAAAGCGTGACGCAGAGCGTCACAGGAGGCATTCCCACGCAGAGTGTGGGAACGAACATCAGGAGCGTGGGAACGATCAGGGTGGCGGCATCACTCGCCGCGAATGTACTGCTCCAGCTGTTTGATCAGCTCGGCCTGTTCGGCGATCGCTTCCTTGACCAGGTCGCCGATCGACAGCAGTCCGATCAGTTTGCCGTCCTCCACCACGGGCAAGTGACGCAGGCGTTTGTCGGACATGATGCCCAGGCAGGTGTCGACGGTCTGGTGAGTGTCCACCGTGATCACGTTCGCCACCATGATGTCGCGCACCGGCGTGCCCACCGACGAGCGCCCGTGCAGCACCAGTTTGCGCGCGTAGTCGCGCTCGCTGATGATACCCACCACTTTTTCGTCTTCCACCACGAGCAAGGCGCCGACGTTCTTCTCGGCCATTTTCATCAGCGCTTCGAGCACCATGTGATCGGGTTTGATCTGGTGCACTTCCTGATTTTTCTGATCTTTGAGCTTGAGCAGTTGGGCGACGGTTTTCATGGCGGTTACTCAGGTGTTGTCGTTGTTCTTCAAGCATCGTAGACCGTGGCGCACAGAGCAAGGTCGCAAAACGGCAGATAACACGCAAAAAACGTCATTTGACCGGGTTTTTCATGGCGAGGCCTTTGTCACCGGTTACGGCAATGCCGCGTAGAATGCCCGTCTGAATCAATTCTTGAGGTCGCAGTGGTGGATTTACAGCAGGGTTTTGTCCTGACCCGGCATTGGCGCGACACCCCGGCCGGCACTGAAGTCGAGTTCTGGCTGGCGACTGACGCCGGCCCGCGCCGTGTGCGTCTTGCGCATCAGCCGTCGGTGGCGTTCATCCCGGCGGCGCAGCGTGAGCAGTCCGAGCGGGTGCTGGCGGACGAAAAGAACGTCGAACTGCGCCCCCTCGCTTTGCAGGATTTCGAGCATCGCCCGGTGCTTGGGCTGTATTGCCAGCAGCACGGTCAGTTGATGCGCCTGGAGACCACGCTTAACCGCCACGGTATCGACGTCTACGAAGCCGATGTGCGACCGCCCGAGCGTTACCTGATGGAGCGCTTCATCACCGCGCCGGTGTGGTTCGGCGGCACGCCCGATGCCGACGGTATGTTGCTCGACGCCCACCTCAAGCCTGCGCCCGACTATCGTCCGCAATTGCGCCTGGTCTCGCTGGACATCGAAACCACCGAGCAGGGCGAGTTGTATTCCATCGCGCTGGAGGGCTGCGGTGAACGCCAGGTGTACATGCTCGGCGCACCGAACGGCGATCACAGCATCGTCGATTTCGACCTTGAGTATTGCGAATCGCGAACCCTGATCCTCAAGAAACTCAACGACTGGTTCGCCCGTCACGACCCCGACGCGATCATCGGCTGGAACCTCGTGCAGTTCGACTTGCGCATTCTCCATGAGCACGCCCGACGCCTCGGTGTGCCGCTCAAGCTCGGGCGCGACGGTGAGGAAATGCAGTGGCGCGAACACGGCAGCCGCAATCATTACTTCGCGGCAGCGGCGGGGCGGTTGATCATCGATGGCATCGAATCCCTGCGTTCGGCGACCTGGAGTTTCCCTTCGTTCAGCCTGGAAAACGTCGCCCAGACCCTGCTCGGCGAGGGCAAGTCGATCGACAACCCGTACCAGCGCATGGACGAGATCAACCGCATGTTCGCCGAGGACAAACCGGCGCTGGCCAAGTACAACCTCAAGGACTGCGAACTGGTCACGCGGATTTTTGCCAGGACCGAGCTGCTGAAGTTTTTGCTTGAGCGCGCGAGCGTCACCGGTTTGCCGGCGGATCGCAGCGGCGGCTCGGTGGCAGCGTTCACGCACTTGTATATGCCGTTGATGCACCGTCAGGGTTTTGTGGCGCCGAACCTTGGTACCAATCCGCCGCAGGCCAGCCCCGGCGGATTTGTCATGGACTCGCAACCGGGGCTGTACGAATCGGTGCTGGTGCTCGACTACAAGAGCCTTTATCCGTCGATCATCCGCACCTTTCTGATTGACCCGGTGGGCTTGATCGAAGGCTTGCAGCATCCGGATGACGCCGATTCGGTGCCGGGTTTTCGCGGTGCCCGATTCTCCCGCACCCGGCATTGCCTGCCGTCCATCGTCGCCCGGGTCGCCGAGGGCCGCGAGACCGCCAAACGCGAGCACAACGCGCCGTTGTCCCAGGCGCTGAAGATCATCATGAACGCCTTCTACGGCGTGCTCGGCTCCAGCGGTTGCCGGTTTTTCGATACGCGACTGGCGTCCTCGATCACCCTGCGCGGCCACGAAATCATGCTGCGTACCCGGCAGTTGATCGAGGCTCAGGGCCACGCGGTGATTTATGGCGATACCGATTCGACCTTCGTCTGGCTGCGTCGCCCCCACGGTCAGGAAGAGGCGGCGAACATTGGCCGGGCGCTGGTGCAGCACGTCAACGACTGGTGGCGCGAGCATGTGCGTGAGCAGTACGGGCTGGAAAGCGCCCTCGAATTGCAGTTCGAAACCCACTACAAACGGTTCCTGATGCCGACCATTCGTGGCGCGGAAGAGGGCAGCAAAAAGCGTTATGCCGGCCTGGTGACCCGCGCCGACGGCAGTGAGGAAATGGTCTACAAAGGCCTGGAGACCGTGCGCACCGACTGGTCGCTGCTGGCCCGGCAGTTTCAGCAGGAGCTTTACGAGCGGATTTTCCAGCGCAGGCCGTATCAGGATTACGTGCGCGAGTACGTGCGCAAGACCCTGGCCGGTGAGTTCGACGAGCGACTGGTTTACCGCAAGCGCCTGCGCCGCACCCTCGACGACTACGAACGCAACGTACCGCCGCATGTTCGTGCCGCGCGGCTGGCCGACGATTACAACGCGCAACACGGTCGCCCACGGCAATACCAGAACGGTGGCTGGATCAGCTACGTCATCACCCTGGCCGGCCCCGAGCCGCTGGAAGTGCGCCGCGCGGCCATCGACTACGACCACTACATCACCCGCCAGCTGCAACCGGTGGCGGATGCGATCCTGCCGTTTGTCGACGACGATTTCTCAACCCTGATCGGGGGGCAACTGGGCCTGTTTTGAGTCCAGCAGTTGCAGGGTCCATTCGTCCTGGATGCCGTGGAAATAACGCTCGAGCGCCTGATGCCAGAGACTGTCGTCGTCCGCGAACTGGGCGAACAACGTCATCGATGAGTGGAATTTCAGATCGTCCGGGTGGCCGAAGATGTCGGCAATCGAGCGTTGCTGCACATTCAGTACAAGCTGCGTGCAGGTCCGCAGCCGGGCGCCGAGCAGTTCATGGGCCAGATAGGCTCGGGCTTCCCCGGCGGAGCTGATGGCGAACCGCCGCGACATCTCGCTGCCCCCGAGCCCGGCGAACTGCGGGAACACGAACCACATCCAGTGGCTGCGTTTGCGGCCCTCGTCGAGCTCGCGCTGGACCCGTTCGAACACCGGGTCCTGGGCGAGCAGGAAGCGTTGCAGGTTGAATGGATCGTCCTGATCAGTGCTTCTCATGGCGAAGCCCTCTGTCAGTCGGCGGTGGCTCAGACCATGGCCAGCCGCTGCTTGCGTTGTGGCGCGTGAAACGCCTGGTCCAGCGCCGCCAGATCCCCGGCATCAAGTTGCAGCTGCGCCGCCTGTGCATTGAGCTGCACGTGTTCCGGGCGCACGGCCTTGGGAATCGCAATCACGCCATCCTGACGCAGAATCCACGCCAGCGAAACCTGTGCCGGGGTCACGCCGTGACGAGTGGCAATCTGTTTCAGCACCGGCTCGGCCAGCATCGCACCGCCCTGGCCGATCGGGCAGTACGCCATCAACGGCATGCGCGCTTGCTGGCACCACGGCAGCAGGTCGAATTCGATGCCGCGTTCCTCCAGGTTGTACAGCACCTGATTGGTGGCACAGACCGAACTCGACAGCTCCTCAAGATCGTCGACATCGAAGTTCGAGACGCCCCAACGGCAGATCTTGCCGTCTTCGCGCAAACGCTCGAAGGCCTCGACGGTTTCGTCCAGCGGATACTGGCCGCGCCAATGCAGCAGATAGAGATCGATGTAATCGGTGTCGAGCCGGCGCAGACTGCGCTCGCAGGCCTGGGGAATGCCTTTGCGGCTGGCGTTGTGCGGGTAGACCTTGCTCACCAGGAACACTTGATCGCGCAGGCCGGCAATGGCCTCGCCGACCAGGCTTTCGGCACCGCCCTCGGCGTACATTTCGGCGGTGTCGATCAGGGTCATGCCCAGTTCGATACCGCTGCGCAGGGCGGCCACTTCACGCTTGTGCGCCGAGCGGTCTTCGCCCATGCGCCAGGTGCCCTGGCCAATCACCGGAACCTGCACGCCAGCCAGTTCGAGGGTACGCATTCAAACCTCCTTTCTGAAACGGTCGATACCTTGAGTGGGCAGCAGGATAGCCCACGGGTTCCGTCCGGTTCCAGAAAGGAGGCAGGAGTGGTTACCTGGCGGAGAACTTCAACACAACGCTTTGGGTATAGGTCTGGCCGGGATCGAGGCGGGTACTCGGGAAGTTCGGCTGGTTCGGCGAATCCGGGTAGTGCTGGGTTTCCAGGGTGAACGCGCCCCAGTGCGGATAGACCTTGCCACCCTTGCCCTTGACCGTGCCGTCGAGGAAGTTGCTGGTGTAGAACTGCACGCCAGGTTCGGTGGTGAACAGTTGCAAGTGGCGGCCCGATTGCGGGTCGCTGACTTCGGCGGCGAGTTTGCTGACGTCACCCTTGGTGTCCAGCGCCCAGTTGAAATCGAAGCCACCCTGTTTCTCTTCGGCGAATTTCAGTTGCGGATGATCGGCCTTGATGTGCTGGCCGATGGCGGTGGGTTTGGTGAAGTCCATCGGCGTGCCGGCCACGGGGGCCAGTTCGCCGGTCGGGATCAGTTTGGCGGTGACCGGGGTGTAATGGCTGGCGTGCAGGGTGGCGACTTGCTTGAGGATGTCGCCATTGCCGGCGCCGGCGAGGTTGAAGTAGCTGTGGTTGGTCAGGTTGAGCACCGTGGGTTTGTCGGTGCTGGCCTTGTAGTCGATGCGCAGCTCGTTGGAGTCGGTGAGGCGGTAGGTCACTTCGGTGGTGAGATTGCCGGGGAACCCCATTTCACCATCCGCCGACAGGTAGGTCAGGGTCACGCCCACCGAATCCTTGTCTTTGGTTTGCGTTGCCTTCCAGACCTTTTTGTCGAAACCCTGAGTGCCGCCGTGCAAGGCGTTGGTCTTGTCGTTCTGTGGCACTTGATAGCGTTTGCCGTCGAGTTCGAAGGCACCATCGGCAAGACGATTGCCGAAGCGGCCGATGGTGGCGCCGAAGTACGCGGTGCCTTTCTGGTAACCCTGCACATCGTCGAAGCCGAGGACGATGTCGTCGAGCTTGCCGTGTTTGTCCGGCACTTGCAGCGACTGCAAGGTGGCGCCGTAGGTGATGACCGTGGCCTGCATGCCGTGGCTGTTGCGCAGGATGTATTGCTCGACGGGCGTGCCGTCATTGGTCTTGCCGAAGGCTTTGTGTTCGCTGGACAGGCCGGCGGCCTGGGCGGAGAGAGTGGCGATCATCAGGGACAGTCCGAGGCCGCAAAGTGAGTGTCGGGATTGAAGCATGGTTGACCTTCCTTTTTGTTGTTGTTTTAAAAATCTCTAAATAGTCATGCTAATTGATGTTCAAGTGAAGATTTATAGCGGATTAAACGGTTAATGCAAAAATAAAGTCGGACTAAATTCCTTGGGCATTGTGAACCGAAGATCGGGAATCCACGCCGGCACTGCACTTTTGCGAAATCCCCGGCTCTATCCATGGCCAGGGTGCGGTGACTTCCGCCGCACAGGAACGTGTCCGTCAAAGAATTCATGCCGAGAGTTTTGCACCCCATCGCTGCATTCATTCATCGCCCGTGCCTGCTGCTGGCCTGCCTGTCGACGCTGTTGCTCGGCGGTTGCAGCCATCAGGACGGCAACAACTTCATCACCCAGATGCGCGAGGGCAGGCCGCAGGAGTTTCTTCAGACCAGCGTCGATCGCATGGCCACGCTGGCGATGCGCGACAACCTCGACAGCCTCTATCGCTTGATGGGCAAGTTGTACCTGCGCAACCCGGACGAGTTGCGCAAATCCGGTTTTCTCGACATTCGTACCGCGGTCAAACAAGTGCGGCTGGCCGTCGAACAGCAACAACCGTTGCCGACCCTCGGCGGCAAAAAAGACCTGGCCGCGCTGAGCTATGCCATGAGCCCTGAATTTCTCGGCGACCGGGTCGGCGCGTTCATCTATGCGATCGGCAGCATGCTGGTCACCGCCCACGGCAACCGCACCGAGTTCTACATGACCGATGCGATCAACCCGACCTTCGTCAACAACGCCGCGCGCAACATCGAGAAAGCCACGTGGATCCTCGCCCAGCGGCAGAACAAGGAAGGCCAGCCGCTGCTGTTCTCCAACGAGATTTCCGAGGAGGGCAGCAATCTGAGCTTCGCCACGGAGTTCGGAAAAATCGTGGCGCGCCTTGATTTGCTGACCCAGATGCTCGACGAGCGCTACCGGCGCATCGGCCTGAATTACGCCCAGAGCCTGCTGTTTTTGAATTTCTTGCCCGTGCAGTGAGCCTGGTCGGGTAGAGTGGCGGACGATTGTGTTTGTATACAATTTTCTGTCCGATTTGACTCAAAGGGAGCTGCAACCGTCATGACCGACCCCGCAAGCGCCGAATACTCGAGCCTGGAACGTGCCGCCCGCACGGACAAACTGCCTTACGCCGCGCTGCTGGCGTTTGCCATGACCGGCTTCATCGCCATCCTCACCGAAACCCTGCCCGCCGGCCTGTTGCCGCAGATCGGCGCCGGCCTGGGCGTCAGCGAAGTGCTGGCCGGGCAACTGGTGACGCTGTATGCGCTGGGCTCGATTGTCGCGGCGATTCCGCTGACGGTCGCCACCCGCGGCTGGGGGCGCAAGCGGGTGCTGCTGATGACAGTCGGCGGGTTTCTGCTGTTCAACACCATCACCACCGTTTCCAGCCATTACGGTTTGACCCTGGCCTCGCGGTTTCTGGCCGGGATGGCGGCGGGGCTGTCGTGGGGGATCATGGCCGGTTACGCGCGCGGAATCGTGCCGGTGCATCAGCAAGGTCGGGCGCTGGCGATTGCCATGCTCGGCACCCCGGTGGCCCTGTCGCTGGGCACGCCGGCCGGCACCTGGCTGGGCAATGCAATCGGCTGGCGCGCCTCGTTCGGGATCATGTCGGCACTGGCGCTGGTACTGGCGGCCTGGATCGTCATTGCCGTGCCGGATCGTCCCGGCCAGGCCCGTGCCGAACGGTTGCCGTTGATGCAGTCGCTGCGTTTGCCCGGTGTACGCCCGGTGTTGTTCGTGGTGCTGACCTGGATGCTCGGCCACAACATTCTCTACACCTACATCGCGCCGTTTCTGACGCAGGCCGGTCTTGGCGAGCGGGTTGACCTGGTACTGCTGGTCTTCGGCCTGTGTTCGTTGCTGGGGATCTGGATCATCGGCCTGCTGGTGGATCGCTGGTTGCGCGGACTGGCGCTGATCAGTCTCGCGGTGTTTGCCGTGACCGCGCTGGTGCTGGCACTGGTCGCCCCATCGCCCTGGCTGATGTATGCGTGCATGGCGGTATGGGGCCTGTCGTTCGGCGGCTCGGCGACGTTGCTGCTGACGGCCGCAGCGGACTCTGCCGGGGAACATGTGGATGTGGTGCAGGCAATGCTCACCACCTCGTGGAACGTGGCGATCGCCGGCGGCGGCTTGTTTGGCGGCTTGCTGCTGGACCGGGCAGGGGCGATGTCGTTTCCGTGGGCGTTGCTGATCCTGTCGCTGATCGCACTGGCTACCGTCTGGCTCAACAGCACCCACAGTTTCAAACCGGGCCGGCGGCAGCACTGACACTCAAGAAATGGCATAACGATAGATCGGATCGATATAGGTGGTTATAAGAAAAATCGCTATGCTGCGGGCCAGATTTTTCCTGTTGTCTTCTGGATGTCTTCATGGAATTGGCAAATTTCGGCCTGGTGATTGCCGGGCTGGTGGTGGGGTTCATCGTTGGCATGACCGGTGTTGGCGGCGGTTCGTTGATGACGCCGATCCTGCTCTGGTTCGGCATCAATCCGGCCACGGCGGTGGGCACGGATCTGCTGTACGCGGCCATCACCAAATCCAGCGGCGTGCTGGTGCACAGGAAAAACAAGAATATCGACTGGGCCATTACCGGCTGGCTGACCCTGGGCAGTGTCCCGGCAGTGGCGATGACCTTGTGGTTCCTCAGCACCCTGCACACCGCGCCGGACGCGATGAACGCCATCATCAAGCAGGCACTCGGCTTCGTGCTGTTCGCCACCGCGCTGGCGATTCTGTTCAAGAAGCGCCTGCTGGAATTCGCCCACAAACGTGCCGGCGGTAACTACAACCCCAGCGGCGCGCGCCTGAATGTCATGACCGTGATCACCGGTCTGATCCTCGGCACCATGGTCGCCCTGACCTCCATCGGCGCCGGCGCCCTCGGCACCGTCGCGCTGTTCATCCTTTATCCGCTGCTGCCGACCCGCCGCCTGGTCGGCACCGAAATCGCCCACGCCGTACCGCTGACCCTGGTCGCCGGCCTCGGCCACGCGAGCATGGGCAACATGGACTGGGGTGTGCTGGGTTTCCTGCTGGTGGGCTCGTTGCCGGGCATCTGGCTCGGCAGCCACCTGACCGGCCGCGTCTCCGATGAACTTCTGCGCCCGTGCCTGGCGACGATGCTGGTGTTGATCGGTTACAAACTGGCGTTCTGATCGGCGAGCATCTATGACCCCGAAGGCTCAAGCATCCGGCTGACGCGGTCATAAAAGGTAAACAAACGGGCGACAGGATCGCGCCCGTCCGGTTGCGCAAAACCGGTGCTGACCTAAGCTTTGGGCAAGGCGAAACACTTTTGCCGGGCACCACCCGGAACAATCGCCGCGATGCGCAATCATTAGAGCGTGGATATCAAAAGGAGATGCGCATGCTCATCAGGTCACTGACCCTGACACTCTTGCTGGCGATTGCCGGCCCCCTGTTCGCCGCCGACGGCGATTCCCCTCTGGACGTCGACAAGGGCATTAACCGCCCGGTGATCGTGATCGCTTCCAGTACGGTCGATTCTTATTGGGTCAGCCTGAAAAAAGCGCTGGACGACCCGGCCAACAAACAAGGCATCGCCGACCGCAAGATCAAGGTCTACACCATCCTGAGCATGAGCGGTCAGGTCGATGGCAAAAGCATGGAGCAGCAGCAGACCATGGCGTTGCTGCGCTCGCTGAAGCTGGGCGCCGGGGCGTATCCGAAAGTGTTTCTGGTGGGCAAGGATGGTGAGACCAAACTGTCGGCTTCGGGGGAGGAAGCCGCGACGGTCGACCTGAAGAAAATTTTCGACACCATCGATGCGCTGCCTGCCGCCGAGAAAGAAACCACTTCCACCGTGGTGACGGCGCCGGCTGCTGCAGAACCGGCCCCGGCCAAAGGCGCGAAAGGGACAAAACCGACGAAGCCGACCAAACCGGCCAAGCCACCGGAAATGCCGGATGATTGATTGAGGCAGGCTCTGAATGAAAATGGCGAACGTTATAAAGCGTTCGCCATTTTTTTTGCCCGCCGGAATGACCCCGATGCTTTGAATATCAGGTCATGAGCTGACGGATGACATTGACCAGAACCGGAGAAAAAGCCGCGAGCTGGCCATTCTTGGGAGTCAACATGTCATCAAGGAGAATGCCCAGTAGCTCTTCATCTTCAAGGTCATCGGGTTGCATGCCTCCTGTAAAGATCAGCTGATCAACCAGCTGTTTCCGCGCCCCTATGAGTCCGCGATTGCTTTCTTCGGTATGACCGAGATTCAAGATTTCCAAGGCTGAATTTGCGCGTTCGGTTTTGCCGGTCACTCTACCGGACAGGTAAAACTTCAATTCCGACTCGCACTCCTCCATCAAGGGCGTCAGATCCAGTGGGCGGGTGCCTCGATGATGTCCACATTGATTCTGGCGCTGGCAACTGGCGACGATGTTGGTGAACTCCAATGTGCGATTGGGGGCCTTATCCTGGGCTTCAACGTGCTCGTTATGTGAGTTGTCGCCTGCAATGGTCTGGCAGCAATAGGCGCAAAGGCTGAACTGTTCCGCTATACAGGCCGTGCGCACGCTCACACGTTCTTCGCTGGGCAGGTCCCGGTAACGTAATGTTGTGTTGGCGCGTTTCCATCTGATGAGTTGTTCCGGCTCGGCTCCCTTGGTGATCTTACGCACGACGCAGCTCCAGCTTGCGCAGCAACAGCGCTGCTTTCGCCAGTTCGATATGACCGTCTGGAAGTTCTTCTGCCAGTTCGGCGAATAGCTTCTGTGCGGTTTCCAGATCACCGTCCTGCAAGCGTTCGAGCAACGCGTTCAAGCGTTTTTGAACGTCGCTGTTGCGGATATCGGTGTCCATGACTTCCAGCAGCACCTGATTGGCATCGAGTCCGTATAGGCCGTTGTGTTCGTGGAGTTCACCGTCATTGAGCACGTAAACCAGAACATCCTTGGCGTCACTAATGACCAGTGGCGAATGGGTGGTCAGCACGAACTGGCAGTTGGGGAAGGTTTCGCTCAGTTGGCGGATCAAGCTGCGTTGCCATTTTGGGTGCAGGTGCAGATCCACTTCGTCGATCAGCACGATGCCGTCGCCATGGAGTGGGTTGTCCAGGGACTGGTTCATCATCGCCAAACGGCGGGCGATATCACCGACCAGCGCCATCATCGACTTCTCGCCTTGAGAGAGCTGGGCGACGTTGAGGGTGACGCCATCCTTGTCGATGGCCATGTGCAGGCGCGGTTTGCGTTGCACGCGCAGGTTGGTGAAGCCGGGCATGAACGCGGCGATGGCGGAGCGCACGGCAGTCAGTTGGCGGTCGCGGGAGGAGGCTTTCAGTTTGGACAGGGTTTGCCAGACCTCGCTGTCCGAGCCGAATTTTTCGGAGATTTCAGCCAGTGCAGTGTCGGAAATACCGGTTTCGTTTTCGCTGTCTTCGCGTTCGCGGAACCACTCGAAGAAACGGCGGAAGTCGACGCCTCGGTTGAGCGAGTTGTCGTAGCCGTCGAGTTGGTCGAAGGTGTGTTTGGTTTTGATTTTTAGCGGGATTTCGAGCACGGAGCGCTCTACTGGGTAGTACGCGATCAGCGGTAGCGACGCCTTTTCATCGGTTGTGAGCTGATTCCGATAGTGGTCTGCAAGAGCGGAAGCATCGGTCAACGAACTAAAGAATGTTGCTTTTCGCCCTTGTCGCGTACGCGCTACACCCCATGCAAAGAGGTGAGAGTTTTTCTCTGCATCGGGAGCATGAGTCCGTGGATGCGTTAAATCTGCAACTTCAATGACCACAAGCGCGCTGGACGCCCCGTTACGAATAGCTTCATCCGTAATGTGGTTGCCATTGCCCTTCTCGTTGCGAACTCTAGCTACAAACCAACTGAGTGAAACGGCTAATGATGTTAAGAGAGTAGTTTTACCTGCGCCGTTATTGCCTACAAGCACCGTGACATTTGAGGTGTGGCTTTTTGTTGGCGCCAACTGAATCTCAAGATCGGTGAACCGACTGATATTTTCGACAAAGAATTTGTTGATTTCCATTGCAACGCCCTTTGAGGGTCAGCCGGATTAGAGAATTTGACGAGCATTATGTCATCCCCTGCCCAAGATTGATCTGGTGCAGTTTAGATACATCCATTCCAATCGCTCATCTTTGAAAAATAGTTACCGCACATGTCACGTAATCTAGCTGCGCAAAGGCCTTCAATGCCGTCGGAGATTTCCTTCAAAACGCGGCGGCGTTGGTGAACTGGTGGCTCGAGTCGTACGCCGATAACCTTTCCGGGCCGCTGCAAAATCAGCGGTCGGATGTGGAAGTCCGGTTTTAGATTCATTCACCAAGCCTCATAAAGCGCATGGCGACATCTTTTATGTCAACATCGCGGCCTTTTGGTGGCTGTACGCGGGAGCGCTTTCGAGTGCGCCGGGTTCGGGTGATTGGCTCGGTCTTCCACACCTGCGTACAGCTGCCACCCTCATGTGGAAGTGAGATGGGTAGCGTTCTCAGCAATCCCCATTGGAGTTACACCCATGAAGAAAACGGATTTCGAATCACCTGAAATTTGCACCGAATCAACCAAGCCCCGCTACATCCCCATCACCGGCATCGACTGCCAGATCCCCTGTCTACTGATCGACCGCGAAGCCCCGGTTGACGTACTCCACGGCACCGCTGCCTACCGCTTGCGCAGCGTGACGCAACTGCTAGAAACCCTTTCGCTCAGCGACGGTACAGGCCACGACGCATTACTGCTGCAGGACTTCGCCCGGGTGCTGGCAATCCCGCTGCGCGACAGCTGCGATCTGATGGATGTACTGGGCTGGAAGCTACAGGCGTAGTTTTCAACCTCCCAGACAAAAACGGGCGATCTTCTCAGACCGCCTGTTTTTTTATGGCGTGCTTATCGGGTCAATTCCCCGAGAATCCTGTGCGCAATCTTCACCCGTTCTCCATTCGGATAGTTGCGGTTCGCCAGAATCACGATCCCGACTTTCTTCGATGGCACGAACGCGACATACGCGCCGTAGCCAGCGGTGGAACCCGTCTTGTTCAGCAGCACGTTCGCCGGTTCAGGCTGTGGCGGATTCAGCCATTTGACCTTGTGCGGTTCCATGGCCATTGGCGTCGAGTTGCCGTCCAGCAGGCGTTCGAGGCTGATCGGGTAGGCGTAGCGTTCCCAGCCCAGGCCCTGGGTCATGTCACCAACGGTGTAGTAGCCGGAGTGGGTGAGGGCGATGGCTTTTTGCAGCGGTGTTTCGAGTCTGGTGGTGTCGAGGTTGGCCTCGACGTATTGCAGCAGGTCGGCGGCACTGGTTTTTACGCCGTAGGCTTCGGAATCCAGTGCGCCGGGGCTGACGCGAACCGGTTTGTTGGTCTTGTCATAGCCCTGGGCATAGAGCTTTTGTTCAGACGCGGGCACCGACAGGTAGGTGTGCTTGATTCCGAGTTTCGGCAGCAGGGTTTCAGTCATGACTTGATTGAATGGCTGGCCCAGGCTTTTCGCCGCCAGGTAACCGAACAAGCCAATGCTCGGGTTGGAATACAGACGCTGGCTACCGGCCGGAAACGTCGGTTTCCAGTGTTGGTAATAGCCGAGCATCTTGTCGGCAGAATCCGCGGCATCCGGAAATTGCAGTGGCAGGCCACCGGCGCTGTAGGTGCCCAGTTGCAGCAGGCTGATGTGGTCGAAGGCGCTGCCTTTCAGCTCGGGCCAGTGCTGGCTGGCCTTGTCGGAGAATTGCAGTTTGCCGCTGGCCTGGGCGTAGGCGGCGAGGGTTGCGGTGAAGGTTTTGCTCACCGAGCCGATTTCGAACAGGGTGTTTTCATTCACCGCTTGCCCGGTGCTCTTGTCGGCGACCCCGTAGTTAAAGTAATGCGCCTTGCCATCGACGGTCACGGCCACGGCCAGCCCCGCGATGTCCTGTTGCTGCATGACTGGCGTCACAGTGGCCTTGACCAGCGCTTGCAACTGGTCGTCGGTTTGCGGGGCGGCCAGGCAAGTGGCTGCGCCGAAGAGGAGTCCAAAAGCGCTGAAGGACTTGAGTTTGTTCAGGTTGATCGAAGACATGCTTGAACCACTCTCCATGAGTGTTGATGGTGTTATCCCGCTACACTGCGAGCGTTTTTCATCGGGTTGCTGATCAGCGCCGCAAATCTAGGCAGTCCCGCGTCTTTCGACAAACGATGAAATCTCGGACGAGCCATTAGAAAAATTTGGGATTTGGCATGATTCGACCTCAATTGCCATTAAATGCATTACGCGCTTTTGAAGCTTCCGCGCGCCACCTCAGTTTCACCCGTGCCGCCGTGGAGTTGTGTGTGACTCAGGCGGCCGTCAGCCATCAGGTCAAAAGCCTGGAGGCGCAACTCGGCGTGATCCTGTTCAAACGCCTGCCCCGTGGGCTGATGCTGACCGGTGAGGGCGAAACCCTGCTGCCGGTGCTGACCACATCGTTCGATCATATTGCGCAAATGCTCGAGCGTCTGGCGGGCGGGCAATATCGGGAAATGCTTACGGTCGGTGCGGTGGGCACCTTCGCGGTGGGCTGGTTGTTGCCGAGGCTGGCGGACTTTCAGGCGAAACATCCGCTCATAGATTTGCGGCTGTCGACCAACAACAATCGGGTGGACGTCGCCGCCGAAGGCCTGGATTACGCGATCCGGTTCGGCGCCGGGGCGTGGCACGGCATCGAGGCGACCCGTTTGCTTGAGGCGCCATTGTCGGTGCTCTGCGTGCCGGAAATTGCCCGACAGTTGCACACGCCGGGGGACCTTTTGCAGCAACGTTTGTTGCGTTCTTATCGCACCGATGAGTGGCCGGAATGGTTTCACGCGGCGGGTCTGGCGACGCATGCCGCGCCGCCCCAGAGCATTGTGTTCGACTCGTCGCTGGCGATGATGGAAGCGGCGCTGCAGGGCGGCGGGGTAGCGTTGGCGCCGCCGTTGATGTTTGCCCGGCAACTGGCGGCGGATTTGATCCGCCAACCCTTTGCCATCGAAATCACCACCGGCAGCTATTGGCTGACGCGCTTGCAGTCACGGCCGGAGACTTCGGCGATGGCAGCGTTCAAGCATTGGTTGCTGGAAATTTCAGACTAGTGAACGTCCTTGTGGGAGCGAGCTTGCTCGCGAAGACGGCCTCAAATTCGAAAAATTTATCGACTGACGCTCCGCCATCGTCGGATCGCCGCCCGGAGCAAGCTCGACCCCACAGGGTATTGCGGTGAATCCGGCTTAGCGCACCAGACACGGCTTCTTGTTATCGAACGTCCAGCCCGGAATCAGAAACTGCATCGCCACGCTGTCATCCCGCGCACCCAGCCCCATGCCTTTATAGAGCTCGTGGGCCTTGGCCACCTGGTCCATGTCCAGTTCCACGCCCAGCCCCGGCTTCTTCGGCACCTGTACGCAGCCGTCAACGATTTGCAGCGGCGCTTTGGTCAGGCGCTGGCCGTCCTGCCAGATCCAGTGAGTGTCGATGGCGGTGATGTCACCCGGTGCGGCGGCCGCGACGTGGGTGAACATCGCCAGGGAAATGTCGAAGTGGTTGTTGGAGTGCGAGCCCCAGGTCAGGCCCCACTCGTGGCACATCTGCGCCACGCGCACCGAACCCTGCATGGTCCAGAAGTGTGGGTCGGCCAGCGGGATGTCCACCGACTGCAACTGAATCGCATGGCCCATCTCGCGCCAGTCGGTGGCGATCATGTTGGTGGCGGTTTTCAGGCCGGTGGCGCGGCGAAATTCGGCCATCACTTCACGGCCCGAATAGCCGTTTTCCGCACCACACGGATCTTCGGCATACGCCAGCACATGATGCTGGTCGCGACACAGACGAATCGCTTCTTTCAGTGACCACGCGCCGTTTGGATCAAGCGTAATTCGCGCATCGGGGAAGCGCTCGGCCAGTGCTGTCACCGCTTCAATTTCGGCATCGCCGCTGAGCACACCGCCCTTGAGCTTGAAGTCCTTGAAGCCATAGCGCGCATGAGCAGCTTCGGCCAGGCGCACCACGGCGTCAGCGGTCATGGCTTGCTCGTGACGCACGCGGAACCAGTCGTTGTCGGCATCCGGTTCGCTGCGGTAAGCGAGGTCGGTTGCCCGGCGATCGCCCACGTAGAACAGATAGCCGAGCATCTTCACTTCATCACGCTGCTGGCCTTCGCCAAGCAGTGCGGCGACCGGCACATCGAGGTGCTGGCCGAGCAGGTCGAGCAGGGCGGCTTCGAGCCCGGTGACCGCGTGAATGGTGATGCGCAGGTCGAAGGTTTGCAGGCCACGGCCGCCGGCATCGCGGTCGGCGAAGGTCTGGCGCACCTGGTTGAGGATCTTCTGATACGTGCCGATCGGGTTGCCGACCACCAGGCTGCGGGCGTCTTCGAGGGTCTGGCGAATGCGTTCGCCGCCGGGCACTTCACCGACGCCGGTGTGGCCGGCGTTGTCCTTGAGGATGACGATGTTGCGGGTGAAGAACGGCCCGTGGGCACCGCTCAGATTGAGCAGCATGCCGTCGTGGCCAGCCACCGGAATGACTTGCATCTCGGTGATGATCGGAGCTTTGGCGATGTCGTGTGCGGTCATGTCGGGTTGTCCTTTCAAGCGTGTTTCGGCGCGGTATCGGCCACGGAGACGTCAGGTGCGGATTTGGGTGTCATGCGGGCGGCGAACACGATGATGGCGGCGATGATCGAGGTCGCGGCCAGACCATAGAGGCCGCCCTGGATCGAGCCGGTGTGTTGTTCCAGCAAGCCGAAAGTGGTGGGGGCGACGAAGCCGCCGAGATTGCCCACCGAGTTGATCAGCGCGATCACGGCGGCGGCAATCCGCGCATCGAGATAGGCCTGCGGAATCGGCCAGAACAGCGACGATGCGGATTTGAAACCCAGCGCGGCAAAGCAGATCGCAACGAAGGCAAAAATCGGCCCGCCGGTGGTGGACATGAACATCCCCGCAGCGGCGATCAGCAACGCCGTGGCGACCCACGCCTGCTGGTGTTTCCACTTCGCCGAGAACGAGGCGAACGCGTACATGCCGATGATCGACAGCAACCACGGAATCGAGTTGAACAGGCCGACCTGGAAGTCACTCATCTCGCCCATTTTCTTGATGATGCTCGGCAGCCAGAAGGTCGCCGCGTAGATGGTCAATTGAATGAAGAAGTAGATCAGGCAGAACAGGATGATCTGGCGATCCTTGAGCAGTTTGCCCAGCGACGGCCGGATTGGCGTCGCGGCTTCGCGGGCCTTCTGTTCATCGTCGATGGCCTTGACCAGGGCGTCCTGTTCGGCGCGGGTCAGCCACTTGGCGTCGTGGGGTTTGGCGTCGAGCCAGAACCACACGAATACGCACAGGCAGACCGAGAACATCCCCTCAATGAAGTACATCCACTGCCAGCCGTGCATGCCCAGACCTTCGATCTGTAACAGCAAGCCGGACAACGGGCCGGAAATCAGCGAGGCCACCGCCGAACCGCTCAAGAAAATCGCAATTGCCTTGCCGCGCTCGGCTCCCGGCAACCAACGAGTGAAGTAGTAGATCACTCCGGGAAAGAATCCGGCCTCGGCCACGCCGAGCAGAAATCGCAGGATGTAGAAGTGGGCTTCGTTCTGGATGAACGCCATGCCGGCGGCCACCAGGCCCCAGGTGAGCATGATGCGGGTCAGCCAGATTCGTGCGCCGACCTTTTGCAGCAGCATGTTGGAAGGGACTTCGAACAGCGCGTAACCGATGAAGAACAGACCGGCACCGAAACCATAGGCCGCGGCACCGATGCCGAGGTCGTGTTCCATGTGGGTGCGGACGAAGCCGATGTTCACCCGGTCAATGTAATTGACGATGAACATGATGACGAACAGCGGCAGGACGTGGCGTTTGACTTTGGCAATGGCGGAGGACAGCGCGGAATTGGCGCCCTCGTTCATCCCGGCAATGGATGATTTCACTTGGTTTTCTCCCACTCGTTATTTTTATGCGGGGTTTGGCTGGATGTTGCGTTGTTGATAGACATCATACAACTGCGTTTTTTTGTCCTACAAGTGGGGGCGCTCAATCAAATTTATCTACGGCGAAGGTTTTTTATGCTTTTCTGGATTCGAAGTGCCGTATTTATTGGGCTTTAAAGGGTGGTTGCGGGGTTGAACTGTGGAGTGCCAACCCAGCGAATGTGGAGTGATGGCGTGAAGGTATTGAAAGTTCTTAAACGAAAAATGGTTGTTGTCATACAAGTTGAGCGCTTGAAATCATAGGAGCTCATACAAGTCATCGTCTGCAGTGCTACGATCGGAATGCCCCGTTCACCGGATCCGACCATGCAAGAAGACCTCGACGCCCCCGCCCGTAAACGCGCCCACAACCTGGCCCATGACCTGGTGGAGAAACTGACCCAGAGCATCCTGCTCGGCCAGATGCTGCCCGGTGACAAGTTGCCGTCGGAAAACTCGATCGTTCAGGAGCACGGCGTCAGCCGCACCGTGGTGCGTGAGGCGATTTCCAAATTGCAGGCGTCGGGGTTGGTGGAGACGCGGCACGGCATCGGCACCTTCGTGATCGAACGCGTGCCGGAGCAGGGGTTGCGGCTGAATGTCGACACCGCGCTGGGGGTGCGCAGTATTCTTGAATTGCGCATGGGGCTGGAGACGCAAGCAGCAGCACTGGCCGCGCAGCGTCGTTCCGAACAGCAACTGTTGCAGATGCGTCAGGCGCTGGACGACTACCAGCGTCTATTGGCCAACAACGACAGTTGCGTCGAGGCCGATCGGCGCTTCCACCTGTTGATTGCCGAAGCCACCGGCAATGTCTGCTTCACCGAAATCATGCAGCATCTGGGCAGCGCGATGATCCCGCGCACTCGGGTCAATGCGGCCGAGCGAGGGGCGGTGGATTTGAGCAAGCTCGGGCAACTGGCGAATCTCGAACATGAAGCGATCCTCAACGCGATCAAGCGTCAGGACCCCGACGCGGCGCGCGCGGCGATGTGGCTGCACCTGACCAACAGTCGTGATCGGTTTTCAGCCACGAATTGAAGCCGCCGGTTCGATAGCTGCGACTAAACAGCGCCGAGATCGCGCATCAACAAGCCGAAGCGCAGATCCACCGCATCCGGAATCGGCAGATACACGGTGTGCCCATCCCCCGGGGCTACGTCGATGGTTTCGCCCTTGAGGTTCTGCAACTCATGCAGATCAAAATGGAAATTGCCCTTGGGTGTCATCAGTTCCAGGTGATCGCCCAGTGCAAAGCGGTTCTTCACTTTGACCTCGGCCAGACGATCCCGGCGCTCGCCGGTCAGTTCGCCGACAAACTGCTGACGCTCCGACACTGAGCTGCCGTTCTGGTAGTTCTGGTATTCGTCATGCACATGGCGGCGCAGGAAACCTTCGGTGTAGCCGCGCTGGGCGAGGGATTCAAGATCGGTCATCAGGCTGCGGTCGAACTCGCGGCCGGCCACCGCGTCGTCGATGGCCCGGCGATAGACCTGGGTGGTGCGTGCGCAATAGAAGTGCGATTTGGTCCGGCCTTCGATCTTCAGTGAGTGCACGCCCATGCGGGTCAGGCGCTCGACGTGCTGCACCGCGCGCAGGTCCTTGGCGTTCATGATGTAGGTGCCGTGCTCGTCTTCGAAGGCCGGCATCATCTCGCCGGGACGGTTGGCTTCCTGCAACAGGAACACCTGATCGGTGGGGGTGCCGAGGCCGAGGGTCGGTTGCGGTTCGAAGGTCTGCACGATTTCGCCGAGCTGGTTTTCCGTGGCTTCCTGCGCCGAATATTTCCAGCGGCAGGCGTTGGTGCAGGTGCCCTGATTGGCGTCACGCTTGTTCATGTAGCCCGAGAGCAGGCAGCGGCCGGAATAGGCCATGCACAGTGCGCCGTGCACGAACACTTCCAGCTCCATGCCCGGCACCTGTTCGCGGATTTCGCCGATCTCTTCCAGCGACAGTTCACGGGACAGGATGATCCGGCTCAGCCCCTGTTGCTGCCAGAACTCGACGCTCGCCCAGTTCACCGTGTTGGCCTGCACCGACAGGTGGATCGGCATCTGCGGAAAGTGTCGGCGCACCAGCATGATCAGGCCGGGGTCGGACATGATCAGCGCGTCCGGCGCCATCTCGATCACTGGCGCCAGATCCTTGAGGAAGGTCTTCAGTTTGGCGTTGTGCGGCGCGATATTGACCACCACGTAGAAGCGTTTGCCCTGGGTCTGGGCTTCGCGAATGCCGAGCGCCAGATTGGCGTGATCGAACTCGTTGTTGCGCACCCGCAGGCTGTAGCGCGGCTGGCCGGCATACACCGCATCAGCCCCATAGGCAAAGGCGTAACGCATGGTTTTCAGGGTGCCGGCGGGGGCGAGCAGTTCGGGAGTGAAAGAGGTCGTCATGGCGGCGTCGGTCGCAAAAGCGCGGCAGGGTAGAGCAGTTGCACCGAGGGTTTATTGATCTGGATCTATGCTCCATGAAGAAACAGGGCACTCGCGCCGACGCTGGCTGACTAAACGGGACGGGCGCGGGTGGCGCCTGACTGACCTGGACCGGACATGAACCAAAAGAGTCTGCAATTCAAATCCCTCACCGTGCTGCTATTGCTGGTGACGGTCGCCTTTATCTGGATCCTGTTGCCGTTCTACGGCGCGGTGTTCTGGGCGGTGATACTTGGCATCCTGTTTGCGCCGATGCAACGCCGGTTGCAATTGAAATTCGGCTGGCAACGCAACCTGACGTCGCTGTGTACTTTGAGCATCTGCCTGGTGATCGCGATCCTGCCGGTGATCGTCATCGGCGTACTGCTGGTGCAGGAAGGCGCGACGCTCTACGACAACATCGAAAGCGGCAAGCTCGATATCGGCGCGTATCTGGCGCAGTTCAAGCACAGTCTGCCGCCGTACTTTCAGCACCTTCTCGACCGCTTCGGATTGGGCGAACTCAATGCCTTGCGCGAGAAGATCGTCAAGGCTTCGATGCAGGGCAGCCAAGTACTGGCAACTCAGGCATTCAGTTTCGGCCAGGGCACTTTCGAGTTCGTGGTGAGTTTCTTCATCATGCTGTACCTGTTGTTTTTCTTTCTGCGCGATGGTGCCGATCTGGCGCGCAAGGTGCGCACGGCGATACCGCTGGAAGAACATCACAAGCGTCGTTTGCAGCTGAAGTTCAACCGCGTGGTGCGCGCGACGGTAAAGGGCAACCTCGTGGTCGCGATTACTCAAGGGGCTTTGGGCGGGGCGATATTCTGGTTTCTCGACATTCCCAGTGCGTTGCTCTGGGCGGTGCTGATGGCATTTCTGTCGCTGTTGCCGGCGGTGGGTGCGGGGATCGTCTGGGCGCCGGTGGCCGTTTACTTCCTGCTCAGCGGGATGATCTGGCAGGGCGTGGTGCTGGGATTGTTCGGGGTGTTCGTGATCGGTCTGGTGGATAACCTGTTGCGCCCGATCCTGGTGGGCAAGGATACCCGGATGCCGGACTACATGATCCTGATTTCGACGTTGGGCGGAATGGCGGTCTTTGGCCTCAATGGTTTCGTGATCGGGCCGCTGATCGCTGCATTGTTCATGTCGAGTTGGGCGCTGTTCATCGAAACCAGACCAAAAGTGCAGTTGCCTTAAGCCTTGAACGGGTCGTTGAGCAGTTGTTGCGACAGCGCCTGCGCCGCTGGCAAGGACGTGAGCGGGCCGCTGACGGGCTCGCCGTCGCGCACCAGATACCAGCAGGCGAGCAGGCCCAACTCTCTGAGCGATGCGGGAACGGCGCTACCGATAACGGACATGATTTGAACCTGGGCCATGAAAAGTACCTCCATCAATCTGTGGAGCTACCTTAGGGAATTGGCCGTTTCAGGGACAATCAACGCTTTCGATAGTGGTCATTGATGCCAGTGAGGGCTGGCTCAATCCACCACTTGATCGAGCATGTGAATGATCTCGTGTTCGTTGAGAAAGCCCTTGCGGACCAGGTTTTCCGCCAGCAGCGAGAGAAATTTCGCCGTGCGGTGGCCTTCCAGGTGCTTGAGTTCGGTCAGGGTGTTGTAGACCTTGCTCGAAGTGCATAAGCCGACGATACGGTGAGGATTCTGTGTAGGCATTCAAGTCGTCCTTGTTGTTATCAACCTGTTGTATGCGGACGGATTCAGAGTGCAGTTCCGTCATGATAAATAGATGACCGTTGTGTTTTGCCCCTTACGGTCGAGTCCATCATGCCGACTTTAGCGGTTCAAACTGTCCCCACAACGACCTTGGCGAAATTTTTTCAGACCTTGGCCGACGGACGGTCAGCTTTCCCGGAGGCAATAAAAAGCCCCGCTATCAAGCGGGGCCTTGTGTACCGGTTACCAACGCGGACCACCGTAGTAGTGTGGCCGACCGTAGTAACCACGCGGCGGACCGTAATACACCGGGGCCGGTTGGACGTAGACCGGTTGCTGCACATAAACCGGGGCCGGCTGATAGTAGACCGGTGGCGGCGGTTGCTGCACGTAGACCGGTGCCGGTTGAGCGTAAACAGGCTGTTGGACGTACACCGGCCGATCCTGGTTGATGAGCGCCGAGCCGATGATGGCCGAGCCGACGATCGCACCAAATACCGCCGGGCCCTGCCAGCCACCGCCGTGGGCTTCTGCCTGACCCGTGATCGCGAATGCACCAATCAACAAGGCCACGATGGGGAGTTTACGAATCATGATAATTCCTCGGTTCTTCGACCCGGCGTCCGAGCCTGCAACAGGCTCGGGATGGCGCGGGGATACTTCTAAGACAGCAACATTTTGAAAAACAGCACGGCCGCTAGGTAAATTTTGTGTAAGGTCTGTACCGGTTTGTTTACCGGATTTCCGGCATCGACTGTGATGCCCGGAACAGACCGCCTTATGATCGTTCAGAACCCGATGGTCTGGCTAATCCCGTCCATCCGAAAGTGCATTCGAAGGAGCCTCCCATGCAGATGAACCCCAACAAAGACACCCAACTGTGCATGTCCCTGTCTGGGCGTCCCGGGAATTTCGGTCTGCGGTTTCATAACCATTTGTATGAACAACTGGGACTGAATTTCTACTACAAGGCGTTCAGCAGTCAGGACCTGCCCGGTGCGGTCGGCGGAATTCGAGCGCTGGGGATTCGCGGTTGCGGCGTGTCGATGCCGTTCAAGGAAGCGAGCATTGCGTTGGTCGATGAACTGGATGCCTCGGCGGCAGCGATCCAGTCGATCAATACCATCGTCAACACCAACGGCCATCTGAAGGCCTACAACACCGATTACATCGCCATTGCTCAATTGCTGGAAACCCACGCGGTGCCGAAGGACACGACGTTCGCCCTTCGCGGTAGCGGCGGCATGGCCAAGGCTGTGGCCAGTGCCTTGCGCGATGGCGGTTACAAAAACGGTTTGATCGTGGCCCGCAACGAGCGCGCCGGTCGGGCGCTGGCGGATTCCCTGGGCTATCGCTGGCAGGCAGAACTGGGCGACGAGCGTCCGCAGATGCTGGTCAACGTCACCCCGGTGGGCATGGACGGCGGCCCGGAGGCGGGTCAGCTTTCTTTTGACGTGGATGTGATCAAGTCTGCAGATACTGTGTTCGATGTAGTGGCGATTCCCTCGGAAACCCCGCTGATCGTGCGTGGCCGTGCCGAAGGTAAAAAGGTGATCACCGGGCTGGAAGTGATCGCGATCCAGGCGCTGGAGCAGTTCGTGCTGTACACCGGCGTGCGGCCGACGGTCGAGCAGTTCGATGCAGCGGTGGCGTTCGCGCGCAGTTGATGAAGCCTGTTCAACGGTAAATCCGCCCGGATTTGCCGTTGCCTATACTGCCGGATCAGCAGGCGCAGACTTGCCCATCACAAAAAGCCGAGGTTTGCATGCATCCGCCGATTCTCAACCTGAATGATGTCGAACTCGAACCACTGCCCGCAGCCCTGTCTCCCGAAGGCGAAACCGCCGGGCGTTATCAGCAGCGTCTGGCCCGGATCGGCCAGCAACTGGGCGCGCAGAAACTTGGTTATCGACTGTATGCGCTGCCGCCGGGCATGCGCGGCAGCCCGTTTCACAGTCATCGTGTGAATGAGGAAATGTTTTACGTGGTGGCCGGGGAAGGGGAAATGCGCCTGGGCGCCGAACGTTTCCCGATTCGCGCCGGGGACGTGATCGCCTGCCCGCCGGGCGGCCCTGAAGCAGCGCATCAGATCATTAACACCAGTGCTGCGGAGCTGCGCTATCTGGCGGTCAGTACCCAGCAGCAACCGGAAATCTGCGAGTACCCGGATTCGAACAAATACGCGGTAATGGATAACTTCAACGTCGATGCCGAAGGCAATGCCTCGGGATTTGTCGCGGTGGCGCGGCAAGCGGACGGGGTGGATTACTGGGACGGCGAATAACGCCGCCCCGGTGTGCTTATTCTTCGAGGCGGGCCAGACGTTCTTCCAGCGCCGCAATCCGCGCTTCCAGTTCTTCGATTCGCTCCACTGACACACCGCTGGCAGCCCCGCGTTCACTTGGATTCTGCCGGGCCGCGATAATCGCCTCGATGTCCGCCGGATCGCCCAGTGCGTGGGTGTAGCGATCCTCTCGTTGGCCGGCCTGGCGCGGAATCAGCACCGCCAGCTCCCGGGCGATCAGGCGTTCCAGCTGATGCACCACTTGTTCGGTGTCTTCGAATTCATGCATGCGACCGCTGCGGGTCAGCAGTTCGTTGACCGTCTGCGGGCCGCGCAGGAACATCAAGCCGGTCAGGATCAATTGCGCCGGCACCAGTTCCAGCGCCTTGTCGACCTTGTGCTCCCAGCGGTCGGCGCGGCTGCCCATCACCAGTTTGGCGAAACCGCGGCTTTCGAGGGCGCGCAGGCTTTGGCCGACCTGGCCCTGGGTCAGGTTCATCACCGGTTCCCGGCTGGTTTTCTGGTTGCAGGCCAGTACCAGCGCGTTGAGGGTCAACGGGTAGGTTTCCGGGCTGGTGGCCTGTTTCTCGATCAACGAGCCCAGAATGCGGATTTCCGTGGCGTTGAGCCGTGGTTCGTCGGAGCGGGTTTCAAATTCTGTGGTCATCGCGCGTTCCCTCTGCAGTCGAAGGCGCCTAGCCTAATCCTTGCTGGATAAAAGACAAGCCGCGCCGCCATGCGAGCATGGCTATAATCGCCCCCACGATTCACCCAGCCACCACGTGAGACTGCCATGACCATTTCCCTGTACGCCGCATCCGTTCCGGTTTTCCAACAAATGCTCAACGCCGTGAGCGATGTGCTGAAAAAGGCTGAAGCCCACGCCACCGAGAAAAACATCGATCCGAACGCCTTCCTGCAAGCGCGTCTGTACCCGGACATGTTTCCGCTGGTACGTCAGGTGCAGATCGCCGTGGACTTCGCCAAAGGCGTGTCCTCGCGTCTGGCCGAAATCGAAATCCCGAAATATGACGACACCGAAACCACCTTCGCCGAGCTGCAAGCGCTGATCGCCAAGGTTCTGGCCTTCATCGGCGAGATCAAGCCAGAGCAGATCAATGGCAAGGAAGGCATCGAGATCGTGACCCGTCCGGGCACCCCGAAAGAGAAGCGCTTCAGTGGCCAGGCTTACCTGCTGAGCTACGGTCTGCCGCAGTTCTTCTTCCACGTCACCACCACCTACGCGCTGCTGCGTCACAACGGTGTGGAAGTGGGCAAGCGCGATTACATGGGCGCGTTCTAAAACGCTCTGCAACAAAAAGCCCGCCAAGGTTTACGCCTTGGCGGGCTTTTTGTTGCGCCGGGTTTTTACGCCGGGCGCTGGGCTTTCTGTTCTTCGCCCAAGCAAGCGGCAGCGGTGAACAGTACGTCGGTGGAGGAGTTCAGTGCTGTCTCGGCGGAATCCTGCAGCACGCCGATGATGAAGCCGACTGCCACCATCTGCATGGCGATTTCGCTCGGGATGCCAAACAGGCTGCACGCCAGCGGAATCAGCAGCAGCGAGCCCCCGGCCACGCCCGAGGCGCCACAGGCGCAGATTGCGGCGACGACGCTGAGCAGGATCGCGGTCGGGATGTCCACGGCGATGCCCAGGGTGTGCACGGCAGCGAGGGACAGCACGGTGATGGTGATCGCCGCGCCGGCCATGTTGATGGTGGCGCCGAGCGGGATCGATACCGAGTAGGTGTCTTCATGCAGACCCAGGCGCTTGCTCAGTTCCAGGTTGACCGGAATGTTCGCCGCCGAGCTGCGGGTGAAGAATGCGGTGATGCCGCTTTCGCGCAGGCACTGGAGTGTCAGTGGGTAAGGGTTGCGACGCAGCTTCCAGAACACGATCATCGGATTCATCACCAGCGCCACGAACAGCATGCAGCCGAGCAGCACTGCCAGCAGATGCGCATAACCGATCAATGCTCCAAACCCGGAGGTGGCCAGGGTCGATGCCACCAGGCCAAAAATACCCAGCGGTGCGAAACGGATGACCACCCGAACAATCACCGTCACGCCGTTGGACAGATCCCCCAGCACTTCGCGGGTGGTGTCACCGGCGTGCCGAATCGCCACGCCCATGCCGATGGCCCAGGCCAGAATGCCGATGAAGTTGGCGTTCATCAGTGCGCTCACCGGGTTATCGACCACGCTCAGCAAAAGGCTTTGCAGCACTTCACTGATGCCGCCCGGCGCGCTCACCGCGATGTTGTCGGTGGACAGCACCAGATGCGACGGGAACATCATGCTGGCAATCACCGCGACCACGGCGGCCGCAAAGGTGCCCAGTAGATACAGGAACAGAATCGGCCGGATGTGGGTTTCCTGGCCGTGCTTGTGGTTGGCGATCGAGGCCATGACCAGCACGAACACCAGGATCGGTGCCACGGCCTTCAACGCCGAGACGAACACCTTGCCGATGAAGGCCGTGGCTTTGGCCGCTTCCGGCGCGAACAGCGCGAGCGCGATGCCGGCAATCAGGCCGATCAGGATCTGGGTCACCAGGCTGAGGCTTTTAAGACGTTGCAATAGAGAAGGGGATGAAGCGGTCATGAACGGCATCTCTGTTTTTTATAGGGTGCAAGGTTGCGCAATCCGGGCGTTGAATCGGGGCAGGCCACAGACACGAACCAAAAGGACTGACGCGCCAGCCACGCCGTTAAACGGGTGGTTGAACAGGGTGTACGTTTCGCAGGGCGCGGACTTTATCACAGCGTCGTCCGATTCCTTCAGGCATGTGACGATCTGCCACCGGAACCCTCTGCAACTTAGACAGGTTTGTGCAAGTCACTCGGGAAACACTCTGTTAAGATTGCGCATCCTTATTTTCAAATTCTGCCAGCGGGCCTTCGGGTCAGCGCTGGTGTCGTCGTTTTGCTGGAGTTCCTCATGCTGTTGCCCATCCTTCTGTTGTCCGCCGCCGGATTCACGGTGCTGACGACGGAGTTCGTCATTGTCGGCCTGCTGCCGGCGATTGCCCGCGACCTGGCCGTCACCATCCCGCAGGCCGGGTTGCTGGTGACTCTATTCGCTTTCACCGTGGCCATGTTCGGTCCTTTCTTGACGGCATATTTCGCCCGCTTCGAGCGCCGCAAACTGTTCATCACCATTCTGATCATGTTTGGGCTGGCCAATACCGTTGCGGCGCTGGCGCCGAACATCTGGGTCATGGCCATTGCCCGGCTGATCCCGGCGCTGGGGCTGCCGGTGTTCTGGGCGTTGGCCAGTGAAACGGCGGTGGATATCGTCGGCCCGGACTTCGCCGGTCGCGCGATCGCCAAGATCGGCTTCGGCATCGTCTGCGCCACCGTGTTCGGGATTCCGGTCGGCACGCTGATTTCCGATGCGTTCGGCTGGCGCAGTGCGTTCGCCATTCTGGCGGTGATCGCGTTCGCCAAGGCGTTGCTGCTGTTTGTCTATCTGCCGAAAACCAGCCTGCACCAGCATCAGGTCAGCTTCGCTTCCCAGTTCAAGATACTGCGCAGCCCACTGATGCTGGGCCATGTGCTGTTGTCGATTCTGGTGTTCAGCGGCATGTTCACCGCCTACACCTATCTGGCGGATATCCTTGAGCGTCTGGCCGGCTTCAATGGCACCGTGGTCGGCTGGTGCCTGATGGGCTTTGGTGCGGTTGGCTTGATCGGTAACTCGCTGGGCGGTCGTGCGGTGGATCGCCATCCGCTGATGGCTTCGGTGATGTTCTGTGCGTTCATGATCCCGGGGATGGTGGCGCTGGTGCCGAACATCAATTCGTCGCTGGGTCTGGCGGCGGCGATGGGCATCTGGGGCGTGACCCAGGCGGCCCTGTTTCTGGTCAGCCACGTGCGTTTGATGAAAGCGGCACCGGAAGCGCCGGCCTTCGCCGCGTCGCTGAACATTGCCGGGGCCAACCTCGGGATCGGTCTGGGCGCGATCATTGGCGGTCGAGTGATCGACAGCGCTGGTCTGGGTTTTGTGGGCTTTGCCGCTGCCGGATTCATTCTGCTGTCGATTTTCCTCGCCATGGTGCTGATGGTGCTCAAGCCGCGCGACGTCTGCGCGCCGGCTTAAAACGCTGTAAACAGTTCGCGTCGGGCACCTTCGGTAATCGCTTTGATGCCGGGGTGCTTGACCTTGCGCTCCACCGAGATCGCGTAGAACGACTCGCTCACCGCATCGGTCTGGCCGATCAACTCGACGCCGTACTGGCGCTTCACCTCATCGGCAATCACGCTCGGGCCGATGAAAATCCCGCTGCCGGACTGACCAAACGCCTGCATCAAGGCGCTGTCATCGAATTCCCCGACAATCCTTGGCTGAATCTGCTGCTCGGCGAACCAGCGCTGCAAACGGCTGCGCACTACTGTTTCCGCGCCGGGGATCAACAGCGGCGCGCCGTGCAGACTGCGCGGGAAATCCTGACCGTATTGCGCTGCCAGTTCGGCGGTGGCGAAAAAACTGATCCCGCATTCCCCGAGTTTCTGACTGTAGCCCTTGATGTCCAGGTGCGAGGGCATGGGGCTGTCGGAGATCACCAGGTCCAGGCGCTGGATCGCCAGATCCGCCAGCAGGCGCTCGAGTTTGTCTTCGCGGCAGGTGATGCGCAGCGGTTCGCTCAATTCCATGGTCGGCGCGATCAGGCGATAGACGATGGATTTGGGCACCACGTCCGCCACGCCGACCCGGAACAGAATCTGCTGTTCGTTGGGCTGGGCGCGCAGCATCAGTTCCAGTTCGCCACCGAGCTGGAACATCTGTTCGGCGTAAGGCAGGGCCTGACGCCCGGCTTCGGTCAGCTCGAGCTGCCGGCCGACCCGTTGAAACAACTCGATGCCGTAGGTCTGTTCAAGCAGGGATATCTGCCCGCTGATGGTTTGCGGCGTCAGGTTCAGTTGCTCGCAGGCGCGCACGATGCTGCCGGTCTTGGCCACCACCCAGAAGTAATGCAGTTGTCGGTAATTGAGCATGGGATTCGGTCCGTCAAATACAGTTCGTATAAATCGAAGTATAGCCGCTAAAAATACGAATTTTCCTGAAGTGTTTGTCTCCCTAGAATGCCCAGCCATCGACGGCCGGTCTGTATGGCGCTGTCTGTTCTATCGAGGGAGGCATCATGAAACTAAAAACTACAGCGTTACTGTTCGCGTCTTTACTGGTACTGGCCGGTTGCGACCAGGCCGAAAAGAGCGCCCAGCAACTGATGGGGCAGGCGGCCGAGGCGGCGAAACAAGCCATCGACGACACGCATAAAGCCGCCGAAGAGGCACTCAGCGATGCCACCGGCAATCTGATCAGCAAGAAAGAACCGAAAGACGACGAAGAAAAATCCGAATCGTCCTCCCAGGAAATCTAAACCGTCTTACACAGAGTCAGGACTGACCCATGGAATACCTGTTAGAACTCGCTTCCAGCCCGACGGCCTGGATTGCCTTGGCCACACTGGTGGTGATGGAAATCGTGCTCGGCATCGATAACCTGATCTTTATCTCGATCCTGACCAACAAGCTGCCCGAGCAGTACCGGCAGAAGGCTCGTCGCCTGGGCATCGGCATGGCGCTGATCATGCGACTGGCGCTGTTGAGCACCATCGCCTTCATCGTCCAGTTGACCGAGCCGGTCATCGAGATCCTGGGCCAGGCGTTCTCCTGGAAGGACATGATCCTGATCGCCGGTGGTCTGTTCCTGGTGTGGAAAGCGACGACCGAGATCCATCACAGCATGGATCCTGCGCCGGAAGATCCGAAGAGCGCCACCTCGACGGTGACTCTGGGCTTCGCCGCCGCGATCGGGCAGATCCTGATGCTGGACATGGTGTTCTCGATCGACAGCATCATTACCGCTGTCGGCATGACCGAACACTTGCCGATCATGGTGATTGCGGTGGTGGTTTCAGTGCTGGTGATGCTGTTTGCAGCTGATCCGCTGGCCAAGTTCATCAACGACAACCCGACGGTGGTGATGCTGGCTCTGGGCTTCCTGATCATGATCGGCATGACGCTGATCGCCGAAGGCTTCGGCGCCCACGTACCGAAAGGTTATGTGTATGCCGCCATGGCGTTCTCGGCTGCGATTGAAGTGCTGAACATGATGTCGCGCCGCGCCAAGCAGAAGAAATTGACTGCCGAAGCGTAATTGCTGGAAAACCAAAGGCCGCCTGAACTCGCGAGAGTCCAGGCGGCCTTTTTGTTTGTGTCGGCTACAGAAAATCAGTGCGCGGTGGCGTGACGGGCGTTGTGTTTCTCGATCTTCCTGGTCGGTGCAGGTTGTACCGGGTGGTGATGGCGGCGGGAAATCCGCAACACGCCCCACAGCATGGCGGCCGCAACGGCCAGCCAGCCGGCAATCAGCATTACGATGGTCATGGTCAGGCTCATCTGTGCCTCCTCTTGCCCTGCGTCGGGCGCTCGCTCTTTGGCTCTTATCTGAGTGACAGTCTAGTCGCTGGTGTGTTTCAAGCTATTGACCAAAGGTCGGTGGTGACCAATCAGTTCGCTCTATACAGCCGATGGATCTGTCGCTTTGGGCTATACCGCAGCGTGGCGCCGTCCTATGATCCTCGACCAAGCCGGAACACGATGACCGGTAACTGATCAAGAGAGTGACGATGGTGCAGCTATTTTCCCGGATTCGCGCGGCGCTGCTGGTGGCCGGTTGCGTGACAGCTTTGGTGGGGTGTGCGGGCAGTGTGGCGCCGGAGGTCAAGCGCCTGCCGGAGCGGGTCGAACTCAGCGGCACCTTCTATCGTGGCGAGGCCTATCAAAGCGGGCCGCAGGTGCTGGCCAGTCTGCTGTCGCAGCAGGGCATCGTGATCACGCCGGGTCTGCTGGAAAAGCCGCTGCACTTACCGGGCGCTGAGGACAAGTTGCAACAGAATCTGCAGAGCCTGGCGCGTGAATACGGCATGGTCGTGTATCCGCTGGACAGCAATCTGCCGGCGCTGCTGACTCAGGTGGCGGCCGGGTATCCGGTGATGGTGCGTTTCAGCGAGGGTTCGGCGTTTTGGGCCGAGCCGCGTTACGCGATCCTGTCGGGCTACGACCGTCTGAAGCAGAAGGTGCTGCTGCGCGCGGGGATGAATCGCCGTGAATTGATGAGCTTCAGTTCGTTCGAGTCGGCTCTCGAAAAATCCGGCGGCTGGGCAGTGTTGATCCAGAAACCGACGCAGATTCCGGCAGCGGTCGATCAGCAGCGCTGGCTCAAGGCCGCCGACGCGCTGGCTCAGGCCGGGCAGGAACGGGAAGCGGCGCAGGCAAGGAAGGCACTGGCAGCGCATTGAGGCTCCGTTCGTCGCCTGTCGGGCACCCTGGAGGAGCATGTGCTTCTGAACTGTAGCGTCCCGTGTTTTACGGGCCAGTATCAGGAGGCGAGCATGGCAATTCCAAATTCACCCAGCGGTCCGCATTCTTCCGAGCATGGCAATGGCGACGATCTGGGCTTCGATCCGGACTCGCCGGATCTGGACGATCCGCAAGTCGATCCCATCGGCCCTGCAAAGGCGCCGAAGGATGTGCAGCCGGGCGATGATCCCAAGCGTCCGGCCAAGCCTTACGATCCCTTGGCTGATCTCAAGCCTTGAAGCGAGGTGCGTATGAGTACCGATTCGAGTTTCGACGACCACAAACCTGACAGTGTGCCTGCCACACCTGAGCCGGAGGTTGATCCGGTGCTGGATCCGGACAGCCCTCTACGCGATCCGTTGGCGCGTCCGGCAGTGGTCACGCCAGAGCATTCGCGCGACCCGAGCGCCGGTGACGGCATTCCCGATGACGACAAGATGCCGTTGCCCAACGACTGAGTGCATGAATGAAAAAGCCCCGACGATTCGGGGCTTTTTCATGGGGGGCGGATTACTTTGAGGCTTCGATCACGCCGCTCTGGCGACTCTTGAGGTTCTTGTCAGCCTTGTATTGCTGGGCCACGGCCGGGACGTTGGCGCTCTTGCCGGTTTCCACCCAGCTGCGGATGCGGCTGGCATCGGCGAAGTGAGTGTATTTGCCGAACGCGTCGAGAATCACCAGCGCGACGGGACGGTTGGCCATGCGGGTCACCAGCACCAGGCAATGACCGGCGGGGTTGGTGAAACCGGTCTTGGTGATGCGGATATCCCAGTCGGCCTTGTTGACCAAGTGATCGGTGTTACGGAAACCCAGGGTGTAATTGGGTTTGCGGAACGAGACGGTCTTTTCCTTGGTGGTGGTCAGCTCGATCAGAAGCGGCTGTTTGTGCGCGGCTACCAGCAACTTGCTCAGGTCGCGGGCGGTGGAGACGTTGCGCTCCGAGAGACCGGTGGGTTCCACAAAGTGCGTGCTGGTCATGCCCAGCGCCTTGGCCTTGGCGTTCATCGCTGCGATGAATGCCGCGTAACCGCCCGGATAGTGGTGAGCCAGGCTAGCGGCGGCGCGGTTTTCCGAGGACATCAGGGCAATCAGTAACATCTCTCGGCGGGGCAGTTCGCTTCGCAGTTTGACGCGAGAAAACACACCTTTCATTTCAGGTGTATGGCTGATGTCAACGTCAATCCATTCGTCCATGTTCTGGTGCGCTTCGACCACTACCAGGCCAGTCATCAACTTGCTCACGGAAGCGATGGGCACCACCACGTCCGGGTTGCTGGAATAAATGACTTTGTTGGTCTGCAGATCCATCAGCAGGGCGCTGCCGGAGGCAATTTTCAACTGCGAAGCGTCTCGAGGGGCAGCGGTGGTTTCGGCGGCGTTGACCGTTGGCGTGAGGAGCGTGCCTGAAAATGCAAAAACCAGGCTCAGGATGGACAGGCGAATATTCACGCGGGCGAACTCATGAAGGTTGGAAATGCCGTAATTTGTAACGGCCTGTGTCGTAAAAACGACGCATTTTAGGAGTATGGCTGAAGAACTGTCGATGGTTGTTTGAGGCGCATGAAAAAGTCGTGAAAAGCCCTGTAAAAATAGGGGTTTCCGGCGAACGGTAAAGGTTTTTTCGAGGGCATGAAAAACCCCGCACGAGGCGGGGTTACAGGCAAGCTGAAAACACGACTCAGGCGTGCAGGGTTTCTGCTGCGTAGAGGGTATTTTCCAGCAGGCAGGCGCGGGTCATCGGACCGACGCCGCCCGGTACCGGGGTGATCCAGCCTGCGCGCGGCAGGGCGGTTTCGTACACGACATCACCGACCAGTTTGCCGTCTTCCTGACGGTTGATGCCGACGTCGATGACGATCGCGCCTTCCTTGATCCACTCGCCCTTGACCAGACCCGGCTTGCCGGCGGCCACGACCACCAGATCGGCGCGGCCGACGTGGCCGGCCAGATCCTTGGTGAAGCGGTGGGTGACGGTCACGGTGCAACCGGCCAGCAACAGTTCCATCGCCATCGGGCGACCGACGATGTTGGACGCGCCAACAACAACGGCGTCCATCCCGTACAGATCGGCGCCGGTGCTTTCCAGCAGGGTCATGATGCCCTTCGGGGTGCACGGGCGCAGGAGCGGAATGCGCTGGGCCAGGCGGCCGACGTTATAAGGATGGAAACCGTCGACATCCTTGTCCGGGCGGATGCGCTCCAGCAGTTTGGAAGCGTCCAGGTGCTCTGGCAGAGGGAGTTGAAGCAGAACGCCGTCGATTGCCGGGTCATCGTTCAGTCGATCGATCAGATCGGTCAGCGCTTCTTGAGTGGTTTCGGAAGGCAGGTCGTAGGCTTGAGAGAGGAAGCCGACCTCTTCACAGTCTTTACGCTTGTGCGAGACATAAACCTGAGAGGCAGGATCGCTGCCAACCAGGATCACCGCGAGGCCTGGCGTGCGCAGACCTTGCTGGCGACGTTCGGCAACCCGTTGGGCGATCTGCTGGCGCAGGCTGGCGGCGATCGATTTGCCGTCGATTAGTTGTGCAGTCATTGCGCGTGATTAACCATCGAGAGGGGAAAAAAAGAGAACGCATTCTCGCATGTCAAACGGTGAGGGCAAAGGCGCTTGGTCAGCAAATTCCCCTAAGCCCTTTAATTAAATGAATTTTTTTTAAAAAGGATTTGACGACCTTCGGGTCGCTCTATACTATTCGTCGCACTTGTCGGGCACAGCCTAGCACTGGTTAAGAAGGTCGAACGAAATTACGGTTTCGAATGACTGGAAAGCACTTAGTTTGTAGTCCTCCAAGGGTACAGCTAACAAGGCGCCCGTAGCTCAGCTGGATAGAGCATCCGCCTTCTAAGCGGATGGTCGCAGGTTCGAGTCCTGCCGGGTGCGCCATTAGGCAGCATTGGCACAAGTAGCGCGATATGGTGGGCGTAGCTCAGTTGGTAGAGCACGGGATTGTGACTCCCGTTGTCGTGGGTTCGATCCCCATCGTCCACCCCATATTTCGAAAGGCGCCAGATGTAACAGTCTGGCGCCTTTGCTTTAAAAAGCTTCATCCGCGGATGTGGTGGAATTGGTAGACACACTGGATTTAGGTTCCAGCGCCGCGAGGCGTAAGAGTTCGAGTCTCTTCATCCGCACCAATCAAAGCTTCATTCATGCCGTTGGCCGGATGAAGTTTTACAAAGAAGTTGTTTGGCTTCTTTGGCACGCAATATGGTGGGCGTAGCTCAGTTGGTAGAGCACGGGATTGTGACTCCCGTTGTCGTGGGTTCGATCCCCATCGTCCACCCCATATTCCGAAAGGCGCCAGATTTAACAGTCTGGCGCCTTTTTTGTTTTACGGTTTCGGATTTTCGCGGCTGCAGGTTTCGGGTCGCAGGGCAGGGTGCTTCGTCGTATTAATGTTGCTCGATGATGCGCGCTGCCTGCCGACCATGCTTGCGCGGTCGGCTGTCAGGGAGATGATTCAACCGCCTCTATATATAGAAGAGGTTGGTGCAGAGCCCTGGCTTGAATTGGCTGTATTTGCTAACAGGGCGAGGTGCAACCGTTTGTCCCCGCCTTCAAATGGCCTGCTGTTTTTTTACCCGTTTTCAGTAGGGTGACTTCTTGAGTTTGACCTACTAGAATGCTTGCCCTTGATTCTTGGGTCGGAAACGGCCGGCTAACGTCTGTGCAACGAGGAATATCCATGCAAGTTTCTGTTGAAAATACTACTGCTCTTGAGCGCCGCATGAGCATCACCGTGCCGGCTGAGCGCATCGAGACTCAGGTCAACAAGCGTCTGCAGCAGACTGCCCAGAAGGCCAAGATTGCTGGCTTCCGTCCAGGCAAAGTGCCAATGAGCGAAATCAAGCGCCGCTTCGGTGCTGATGCGCGCCAGGAAGCGATCGGTGACGTGATCCAGTCCTCCTTCTACGAAGCTGTGGTCGAGCAGAAGCTGAATCCGGCCGGTTCGCCGTCGATCGAGCCAAAGTCGCTCGAAGCTGGCAAGGACCTGGAATACGTAGCCGTATTCGAAGTTTTCCCTGAGTTCACCGTTGCCGGTTTCGAAAGCATCAACGTTGAGCGTCTGAGCGCTGAAGTGGCTGACGCCGATCTGGACAAGATGCTGGACATCCTGCGCAAGCAGAACACCCGTTTCGAAGTGGCTGAGCGTGCTGCCCAGAACGAAGACCAACTGAACATCGATTTCGTTGGCAAGGTCGACGGCGAAGTGTTCGCTGGCGGTTCCGCCAAGGGCACTCAGCTGGTGCTGGGTTCCGGTCGCATGATCCCTGGCTTCGAGGAAGGCCTCGTTGGCGCCAAGGCCGGTGAAGAGCGCGTTCTGAACCTGACCTTCCCAGAGGACTATCAGAACCTGGACCTGGCTGGCAAAACCGCCGAGTTCACCGTGACTGTCAACACCGTTTCCGAGCCAAAACTGCCAGAGCTGAACGAAGAGTTCTTCGCTCAATTCGGTATCAAGGAAAGCGGCATCGACGGTTTCCGCTCCGAAGTTCGCAAGAACATGGAGCGTGAACTGCGTCAGGCGATCAAATCCAAGGTCAAGAATCAGGTAATGGACGGTCTGCTGGCCACCAACCCGATCGAGGTGCCCAAGGCTCTGTTGTCCAACGAAGTTGACCGTCTGCGCGTGCAGGCTGTTCAGCAGTTCGGTGGCAACATCAAGCCTGACCAACTGCCTGCCGAGCTGTTCGAAGAACAAGCCAAGCGTCGCGTTGTACTGGGTCTGATCGTGGCTGAAGTGGTCAAGCAGTTCGAGCTGAAGCCAGACGAAGCCCGCGTTCGCGAAATGATTCAGGAAATGGCTTCGGCTTACCAGGAGCCTGAGCAGGTCGTGTCCTGGTACTACAAGAACGAGCAGCAACTGAACGAAGTCCGTTCGGTTGTGCTGGAAGAACAAGTTGTGGATACTGTTCTGCAGAAAGCTAGCGTGACCGACAAAGCGGTCTCTTACGAAGAAGCGGTCAAGCCGGTAGAAGCTCCAAAAGCCGACTGATTGTTTTTGCGTTAGAAGCACACACCATAAGCCAGCCTTCGAGCTGGCTTATGCGTATTCAAGACATGACTATTTGGGAGTGACTGCAGAGCATGTTCCGTAATTCCTATATTCAGCAGAACTCTGATATCCAGGCCGCCGGCGGCCTGGTCCCGATGGTTGTCGAGCAATCTGCTCGTGGCGAGCGCGCCTATGACATCTACTCGCGTCTTCTCAAGGAGCGAGTAATCTTTCTGGTGGGCCCTGTAGAGGACTACATGGCCAACCTGATTTGCGCGCAATTGCTGTTCCTTGAAGCGGAAAACCCGGACAAGGACATCCATCTTTATATCAACTCCCCGGGCGGTTCGGTGACAGCGGGCATGTCGATCTACGACACCATGCAGTTCATCAAGCCAAACGTATCGACTACCTGTATCGGTCAGGCGTGCAGCATGGGCGCGTTCCTGCTGACGGCCGGTGCACCTGGCAAGCGTTTCTGCCTGCCTAACTCGCGCGTGATGATTCACCAGCCACTGGGCGGTTTCCAGGGCCAGGCATCGGACATTGAAATCCATGCCAAGGAAATCCTCTTCATTCGCGAGCGTCTCAACACGCTGATGGCCAAGCACAGCGGCCGTACGCTTGAAGAAATCGAGCGCGACACCAACCGCGACAACTTCATGAGTGCAGAAGCTGCGAAGGAATACGGTCTGATCGACGAAGTGATCAACCAGCGCCCAGCTTAAAAACAAGCAGCTCAAAATAGGCTTGGTCGGCGCGTCTGATCAGCGGCGGGCTTGAAAAAGCCCGCAATAGCCTTCATCTTGTGTTGCAAGCCTATCGGATTTGGATCGAACGAATGACTGACACCCGCAACGGCGAGGACAACGGCAAGCTGCTCTATTGCTCCTTCTGTGGCAAAAGCCAGCATGAAGTGCGCAAATTGATTGCCGGCCCCTCGGTCTTTATCTGCGACGAGTGCGTCGACCTGTGCAATGACATCATCCGCGAGGAGGTGCAGGAAGCACAGGCCGAAAGCAGCGCGCATAAATTGCCTTCGCCTAAAGAAATCAGCGGCATCCTTGATCAGTATGTAATTGGTCAGGAGCGTGCCAAGAAGGTTCTGGCAGTAGCGGTGTACAACCACTACAAGCGTCTGAACCAGCGTGACAAAAAGGCTGACGACGTCGAACTCGGCAAGAGCAACATCCTGCTGATCGGCCCGACCGGCTCCGGTAAAACCCTGCTGGCCGAAACCCTGGCCCGCTTGCTGAACGTTCCGTTCACCATCGCCGACGCAACCACCCTCACCGAGGCGGGTTACGTGGGTGAAGACGTCGAGAACATCATTCAGAAGCTGCTGCAGAAGTGCGATTACGACGTAGAGAAAGCCCAGATGGGCATTGTCTACATCGACGAAATCGACAAGATTTCGCGCAAGTCCGACAACCCGTCGATCACCCGGGACGTTTCCGGTGAAGGCGTGCAGCAGGCCTTGCTCAAACTGATCGAAGGCACGGTCGCTTCGGTTCCGCCGCAAGGTGGCCGCAAGCATCCGCAGCAGGAATTCCTTCAGGTTGATACCCGCAACATCCTGTTCATCTGCGGTGGCGCATTCTCCGGTCTGGAGAAGGTCATTCAGAACCGTTCTACAAAGGGTGGCATCGGTTTCAACGCAGAAGTGCGCAGCAAGGAAGAAGGCAAGAAGGTGGGCGAGTCCCTGCGTGAAGTCGAGCCTGACGATCTGGTCAAGTTCGGTCTGATCCCGGAATTCGTCGGTCGTCTGCCGGTCCTGGCGACGCTGGACGAGCTGGATGAGGCTGCTTTGATGCAGATCCTCACCGAGCCGAAAAATGCCCTGACCAAACAGTATGCCAAGCTGTTCGAGATGGAAGGCGTGGATCTGGAATTCCGTTCCGACGCGCTGAAAGCAGTCGCCAAACGTGCCCTGGAACGTAAAACCGGTGCCCGTGGCCTGCGTTCGATTCTCGAAGGTGTACTGCTCGACACGATGTATGAGATCCCCTCGCAGTCCGAGGTGAGCAAAGTAGTGATCGATGAAAGCGTGATCGAGGGCAAGTCCAAACCACTGTATATCTACGAAAACAGTGAGCCGGCTGCCAAGGCTGCACCGGACGCGTAAGCGTCCGGTCTGCCGGAACAAAGAAGGGGCCTTCGGGCCTCTTTTTTTTTATGTCGTTTTTTACACCCCCTTTACGCTTGTTTTTTTTCAAGTCAGCCCCCATCTTGGTTTCAAGTTCAATTCCATCTGATTACGGCCATATGGCCGCCGTAGAGGCGAAATCATGAAGACCACCATCGAATTGCCTCTCCTGCCATTGCGTGATGTCGTTGTGTATCCGCACATGGTTATCCCGCTGTTCGTGGGGCGCGAGAAATCCATCGAAGCCCTCGAGGCCGCGATGACGGGCGACAAGCAGATCCTGCTGCTGGCCCAGAGAAACCCGGCTGACGACGATCCCGGTGAAGAAGCTCTCTATCGCGTAGGTACCATCGCCACAGTTCTGCAACTGCTGAAGCTGCCGGACGGCACCGTCAAGGTTCTGGTCGAAGGCGAGCAACGTGGCGCTGTCGAGCGCTTCAGCGAAGTCGATGGCCACTGTCGTGCCGAAGTCTCGTTGATCGACGAAGTCGACGCCGCCGAGCGTGAGTCCGAAGTGTTCGTGCGCAGCCTGCTGTCGCAGTTCGAACAATATGTGCAGCTGGGCAAGAAAGTCCCGGCTGAAGTCCTGTCGTCGCTCAACAGCATCGACGAGCCTGGCCGCCTGGTAGACACCATGGCCGCGCACATGGCACTGAAGATCGAGCAGAAGCAGGAAATCCTCGAAATCATCGATTTGTCAGCCCGGGTTGAGCACGTTCTGGCCCTGCTGGACGCCGAGATCGACCTGCTGCAAGTCGAAAAACGCATTCGTGGCCGCGTCAAAAAGCAAATGGAGCGCAGTCAGCGCGAGTACTACCTGAACGAGCAGATGAAGGCCATTCAGAAAGAGCTCGGCGACAGCGACGAAGGCCACAACGAAATCGAAGACCTGAAAAAGCGTATTGATGCTGCCGGTCTGCCGAAAGATGCCCTGGCCAAGGCCACTGCCGAGCTGAACAAGCTCAAGCAGATGTCGCCGATGTCTGCTGAAGCCACCGTGGTGCGCTCCTACATCGACTGGCTGGTTCAGGTGCCTTGGAAGGCTCAGAGCAAGGTGCGTCTGGACCTGGCCCGTGCCGAAGACATTCTCGACGCCGATCACTACGGCCTCGAAGAGGTCAAGGAACGCATCCTTGAATACCTCGCCGTGCAAAAACGCGTGAAGAAAATTCGCGGCCCGGTGTTGTGCCTGGTCGGTCCTCCAGGCGTGGGTAAAACCTCGCTGGCGGAGTCGATCGCTCATGCCACCAACCGCAAATTCGTGCGCATGGCCCTCGGTGGTGTGCGTGACGAAGCGGAAATCCGTGGTCACCGTCGGACTTACATCGGTTCGATGCCAGGAAGATTGATTCAAAAGATGACAAAAGTGGGTGTGCGCAACCCGCTGTTCCTGCTCGATGAAATCGACAAAATGGGCAGCGACATGCGTGGCGACCCGGCGTCGGCGCTGCTCGAGGTGCTCGATCCGGAACAGAACCACAACTTCAACGACCACTATCTGGAAGTCGATTACGACCTTTCGGACGTGATGTTCCTGTGCACCTCGAACTCGATGAACATCCCGCCAGCGCTGTTGGACCGGATGGAAGTGATCCGCCTGCCGGGTTACACCGAAGACGAGAAGATCAACATTGCGGTCAAGTACCTCTCGCCAAAGCAGATTGCAGCCAACGGCATGAAGAAGGGCGAGCTGGAATTCGACGAAGAAGCGATCCGCGACATCATCCGTTATTACACCCGCGAAGCCGGTGTGCGTGGCCTCGAGCGGCAGATTGCCAAGGTTTGCCGCAAGGCGGTCAAAGAGCACGCGCTGGAAAAACGCTTCTCGGTAAAAGTGACAGCTGACCTGCTGGAGCATTTCCTCGGTGTCCGCAAGTTCCGCTACGGTCTGGCCGAGCAGCAGGATCAGATCGGTCAAGTGACCGGCCTGGCCTGGACTCAGGTGGGTGGCGAACTGCTGACCATCGAAGCGGCTGTGGTGCCGGGTAAAGGTCAACTGATCAAGACCGGTTCGCTGGGTGACGTAATGGTCGAATCGATCACTGCGGCCCAGACCGTGGTGCGCAGCCGTGCCAAGAGCCTGGGCATTCCTCTGGACTTCCATGAGAAGCGCGACACTCACATTCACATGCCGGAAGGCGCTACGCCGAAAGACGGCCCGAGCGCTGGTGTAGGCATGTGTACTGCGCTGGTGTCGGCTTTGACGGGTATTCCTGTGCGAGCGGATGTCGCCATGACCGGCGAGATCACCCTGCGTGGTCAAGTTCTCGCCATCGGCGGTTTGAAAGAAAAACTGTTGGCCGCTCACCGTGGCGGAATCAAGACAGTGATTATTCCGGAAGAGAACGTGCGCGATCTGAAGGAGATTCCTGACAATATCAAGCAGGATCTGCAGATCAAACCAGTTAAATGGATTGACGAGGTCCTGCAAATTGCGCTGCAATACGCGCCGGAGCCCTTGCCGGATGTGGCTCCGGAGATAGTTGCCAAGGACGAAAAACGTGAGTCTGACTCTAAGGAAAGAATTAGCACGCATTAATACGCTTTTGCCTGGGGGGCTTCCTTGACAGATTTTTAGAGCCCTTGTTATAAAGCGGCTCTTAAGTGTCTGTAGGCCATTCAGCACTCGTTTTTGCTTTCACCAAAAAACTTAGAATCATCTCAAAATAGATATAAGGGGACTTAGAGTGAACAAGTCGGAACTGATTGATGCTATCGCTGCATCCGCTGATATCCCGAAAGCTGCTGCTGGCCGTGCGCTGGACGCTGTAATCGAATCCGTCACTGGCGCTCTCAAGGCTGGCGACTCCGTTGTTCTGGTTGGCTTCGGTACTTTCTCCGTGACTGATCGTCCAGCTCGCATCGGTCGTAACCCACAGACCGGCAAGACTCTGGAAATCGCGGCAGCCAAGAAGCCAGGTTTCAAAGCCGGTAAAGCCCTGAAAGAAGCCGTCAACTAAGTTTGATTCAGGTTTTTACCCATCCGGGTCGGGGTCATGCCTGACTTGGCAGCGGAGCGGTAGAGCAGGCGGTTGGAATAGCCGCCTGTCACACCGGGATCGAGGGTTCGAGCCCTGTCCGCTCCGCCAGTTACGAGAAGGCGCATCCTCGGATGCGCCTTTCTTCTATCCGGATTCTACCCACGCTCCACGGTTGCCTAATTTGAAGTTCAACCGTTTCTGGGGGACGCATGCTGCAGAATATCAGGGACAATTCACAAGGCTGGATTGCCAAGACCATTATCGGAGTCATCGTTGCACTGATGGCTCTGACCGGTTTCGACGCCATTTTCCAGGCCACGACTCACAAGAATGAGGCGGCCAAGGTCAACGGTGAAGAAATCAGCCAGAACGAGCTGAGCCAGGCGGTGGATATGCAACGCCGTCAGCTGATGCAACAACTGGGCAAGGACTTCGACGCCTCCTTGCTGGACGAAAAAATGCTGCGCGAATCAGCCCTCAAGGGTTTGATCGATCGCAAGCTGCTGCTGCAAGGCGCGGAACAATCGAAATTCGCTTTCTCCGAAGCGGCCCTGGATCAAGTGATCCTGCAGACGCCTGAATTCCAGGTCGACGGCAAGTTCAGCTCCGACCGTTTCGATCAGGTGATCCGTCAACTGGGCTACACCCGCATGCAGTTCCGCCAGATGCTGGCTCAGGAAATGCTGATCGGCCAGTTGCGCGCCGGTGTGGCGGGCAGCGGTTTCGTGACCGACGCTCAAGTGCTGGCCTTCGCCCGTCTGGAAAAACAGACCCGCGATTTCGCCACGCTGAACATCAAGGCTGATCCTTCGGCCGTGAAGCTGACCGATGACGAGGTCAAGGCTTACTACGACGAGCACGCCAAGGAATTCATGACCCCGGATCAAGTGGTCATCGATTATCTGGAGCTGAAAAAGGCTTCGTTCTTCGATCAGGTCACCGTCAAGGACGAAGACCTGCAGGCGGCGTATCAGAAAGAGATCGCCAACCTGTCGGAACAGCGTCGTGCGGCGCACATTCTGATTGAAGTCAACGACAAGACCACCGAAGCTCAGGCCAAGGCGAAGATCGAAGAAATCCAGGCGCGTCTGGCCAAGGGCGAGAAATTCGAAGCGCTGGCCAAGGAGTTCTCGCAGGATCCGGGTTCGGCCAACAACGGTGGTGACCTCGGTTATGCCGGTCCTGGCGTTTACGATCCAGCCTTCGAGAAAGCCCTGTACTCGCTGAACAAGGATCAGGTTTCCGAGCCGGTTCGCACCGACTTCGGTTACCACCTGATCAAGCTGCTGGGTGTCGAGGCGCCTGAAGTGCCGACCCTGGCCAGCCTGAAAGACAAGCTGACCCGCGAGCTGAAAACCCAGCAAGTGGAGCAGCGTTTCGTCGAGGCGACCAAGCAACTGGAAGACTCTTCGTTCGAAGCATCCGACCTGGCCCAGCCAGCGCAGGAGCTGAAACTGACCGTGCACACCTCCAAGCCGTTCGGCCGTGAAGGTGGCGAAGGCGTTACAGCCAACCGTGCCGTCGTGACCGCCGCGTTCAGCACTGAAGTGCTGGAAGAGGGGGCCAACAGCACCGCCATTGAGCTGGATCCGGAAACCGTGATCGTGCTGCGTGTCAAGGAGCATCTGAAGCCTGCTCAATTGCCGCTGGAAAGCGTAGCCGCTGCCATTCGCACCCAATTGACCAAAGAGCACGCCAGCGCAGCTGCCAAGACCAAGGCGGAGCAACTGATCGCCAGTCTGCGTGATGGCAAGACGCCGCTGGACAAGGCGGTGGACGGTCAGAACTGGAAGGTCACTGAAGCGGCGAACCGCGCTCAGGAAGGCGTTGATCCGGCGGTGCTGCAAGCGTTGTTCCGCATGCCGAAACCGTCCGCCAAGGACAAGCCGACCTTCACCAGCGTGACGCTGGCGGATGGCAGCCTGACCATCGTGCGTCTGAACGGCGTGAACGAAGCAGCGGCTCCGACCGATGAAGAGAAAGCGCAATACCGTCGCTTCCTCGCCTCGCGTGTAGGCCAGCAAGACTTCGCGGCGTACCGCAAACAGCTGGAAAGCGAAGCCGACATCAAGCGTTTCTGATGCCTGGCTGAGCCGCAAGACCCGAGCCCCGGATGAAAATCCGGGGTTTTTTTATGCGCGCTGTTTCTGCCGCGGTCTGGGTCCTGTGGCGATCAAGCCGGGATGCAACCGCCAAATTGCGCGTGTTCGTCGATCATTTATCAGCGCGACTTTTTCCTGCGATTGAAGGTCGATAGAGTTGTAACTGTTTTAAGACACTAATCCATACGCCGCGGGGCAGCGATCTGTTGCACAATACGCCCCGGACCGTTTTCCCTCAGGATGTTCAATGTTGAATTCTATTCCCGTGCGTTTCATCGGGTTGGCGTTGTTGCTGACCGCCGCTGCCGGCTGTTCCAAGGACAAGCCTATCTACGAGCATGAGAATTTCGACGACTCCGGCACCTTTTCGCGCAATTACCCGGTGACCGACACCGCCAGTTGCGAAGCGGCCCGCCGAGCGTTGCTCAGCCAGGGCTACATCATTACCAGCAATGACCCGAAACTGGTCAGCGGGCACAAGAGCTTTCAGCAGACCGGCGAAACCCATCTGGAGATCAGCTTCAACGTGGTGTGCGCCGATGATGGCAGCGCCGGCCATCACGCCACCGTGTTCGCCAACGCCCTGCAGGACCGCTACGCGCTGAAGAAGACCAACAACTCGGCCAGCCTCGGTGTCGGCGTGCTGGGCTCGGTCTCGATGCCGATCGGCTCGTCTGACGACTCGATGGTCAAGGTCGCCAGCGAAACGGTGTCGTCGCAGAAGTTCTACGAGCGCTTCTTCACGTTGGTCGAGCTGTTCCTGCCGGCTGACGCAAAGAAGGCTGCGCACATCACCGAAAAACCGAAGACCGACCTGGGCGTCCCGGAAGCCAAAGCGACGCCAGCTCCATTGGCTCCAACCCCTGCGGCTGAACCGGCCCCGGCCCCAGCACCGGCGGCCGAGCCCGCTGCGGCACCGGCGCCAACGCCTGCGGAGGCAACCCCGGCCAGTTCCGAGCCGGTAGCACCGCCGGCCGAAGCCGCGCCGATCACCCCGGCACCGGTTGCCGAACCTGCGCCCGCGACGCAAACCATCACCCCTCCGGCCAACCCGACGGACATGCCGCCGCCCTCCGAGCCGATTCCAGCCATGCCTGCCTCCGGGCAGTGAACTTTACGCCACGTCTCCGACCTCTGTCGGACGCGTGGCGTTTTGTTGTCTCCCTTGAGCTTCTTCCTGCCAGTCCCGTCGAAAAAATTCCCGCGATAAATTCCTGACCGCCTGCTACGTTTATTTCATGAAGGACGCGTTTCATTTTTCCTTCACACGGGCACTTTATGCTCGAGGCACTGGTCATTTGTTCCAGGCCATTTCAAGCAAGCAGGTAGGGGGATTACGCAATGGATGACTATCAAGAAGAACTGCTCGAATTCCAGGCCTTTGAGCTGGATTCACCCGAGCCTGCGGAAGACGCCACCGAGCTGTGAGGCGTCAGCCTGTCTTGCGGTGACTGCGGCGAAATTCGCCCGGTGTCTGGCCGTTCCAGCGCTTGAAGGCGCGCTGGAAAGCTTCGGCCGAAGCAAACCCCAGCAGGTAGGCGATTTCACCGAATGCCAGTTCGGTGTCGCGGATGTAGGTCATCGCCAGATCACGGCGGGTGTCATTGAGGATCGCGCGAAACTGCGTGCCTTCCTCGGCCAGCTTTCGCCGTAACGTCCAGGTCGGCAGCTTCAGGCGTGCCGCCACTTCTTCCAGATCCGGTTCCCGGCCGCCATTGAGCAACGGCCCGAGCAATTGCGTGATGCGCTCACGCAGGCTGCGGGTGCGGGTCAATTGCTCCAGTTCCCGTTCACACAAACCGAGCAGATGTTTCCAGGTGCTGGGGCAATGCTCCGGGTTGCGTTGGGCCAGGCTGGTGAGGCTCAGGCGCAGTTGATTGTGTTCGGCGCCGAACTGGATCGGGCATTCGCCGAGCACCGTATAAGCGTCGCGGTAATCCGGGCTGTCGAATTCGATTTCGATCCGTTCGGCGCGCAGGGGCTCGGGGCTGACGCTGGACAACTGATGCAGCCAGCCGGCAATGATCGAATCCACCACAAAGCGGTTGTAGGCGTTGTACGGGCTGATCGAGTAGAACCGCAGCCATGCACCACTGGCGTCCTCGTGGAAACTCGACTGACCGCGATAGTTGGAGCCGTACAAGGGTTCGAAGCGAGTCAGACAACGAGCGGCTTCGCGTACCGTCGGGGCCTGCGCCGCGGTCACGCCGGCCAGCCCGGCCTGACTCAAGCGACTGAGCCCGCCCATGCGCAAACCCAGTGCCGGATCGCCGGTCAGCTGGATCGCGCCATGCCCCAGACGCATGTAGCGCGGGATCGACAGACGCGCCCCGGCTTCGGCCAGTCGTGCGGCATCCAGGCCGTACTGTTGGAGCAATGGCAACGGATCGACGTCATGGCTGCGCACGGCATCGACCAGGCTGTGGACGAAGCCCACCGACAGATCCCCGAGACGCATCGGCAGCGGTTTCATGGTTTACAGCCAGAGGTTCAGCAGGCGTGCGCCACGAGCTTCGCTGTCAGCGAACTGCTGGCCGTTGCTGCTGAGGAAGCTTTGCCCGGAACTCGGTTTGTCCCAGAACTGCCCGCGCAGAAACACACTCATGCCGGCCAGCGCCTTGCTGGCCGACGGTTGCGCGGTCAGGGTCAACTGGTGCCAGGCCTGGCCTTCGCTGATTGCTCCCGGTTTCAGGCTGACCGGGCCCGGCACGCTCAAGCCTTTGTAGCCTTTCCACGGTTGATCCCAGACGCCATGACCGACGACAACCGCAGGCACTGCGATCAGCTGCGCGCCTTGTTCGTCGAGTTTGCGGTAGTTGTCCGGATACCAACTGTCCTTGCCGATCAGCACGCCAAGGCGTCCGGCCGGAGTGTCGACCACGTTGATCCGGGAAGCCTCGCGGGTGCTGGGTGCTTCGTCCTGATCGAAAACCGGACGCATCTGCCGCTGAGGCTGGCCGAGCGGGGCGCCGTCACGGCCAAACACTACGGTGCTGTTGTACAGCGCGCCACTGCCGGCCTTGAGCCGGCCTTCGATGATGTTCGGCTCGGGCAACACGATCGAGCCGGCCACCAGGGTGATCTGGAATTCCTTCGCCAACCCACCGAACAGCGCTTGATAGTCCTTGGCCATGTCCCGGGACTTCATGCGCAGGTGCGCGTCATCCAGACGTTTGCTGCCCTTGGCGGTGAGCCAGGCGCGAGCAAATTGCACCGGGTTGCTCGCCGCCAGCCAGTTCATCGCTTCGGCGAGGGTGGCGGCCTGGTACAGCTCGTCTTTCTCGCCGCTGATCATCAGCCAGGTGCCGACATGCTCCGGCAGGATGACCACGGTTTTTTCATTCAACAACCCCTGATCCTGAGCCTGCTGCAAATAGGCGGCGAGCTTGCGGTGCAGACGTTCGGGGCTTTGGTAGTCGGTGGGGAACAGTTCGGGCTGGATGCCCAGCAGATTGCCGCGGTCGGCCGGGGTGCCCTGATCGACCGCGAGTTTGATCCGCAGGTCCGACAGGTAATGACCGGCCGGGCGGTCAGCCGCCCACATGGCGTAGAAGGTGAGCGCGGCGATGAGCGCCATGGAAAAAGTCAGGTACAGAAGTTTGCGCATGAAATCCAACAACAGCCGGGTACAGGGTGTGCGGACAGGGTAGGGCGCCAGCTCCGGCTTGCCAAGGGGCGCTGCGCATTTGGATCAATAACTTGTCAGTTACGGTCATTGAGTGACAGCGATGCGACTCCTAATCTGTCGACCATGACTGACGGGGGACGCAGAGCTCCCGCATTTTCCGTGATCGCTCGCTGTGGAGTTAACGATGACCGCCACTCAATACCCGCACCTGCTGGCCCCGCTGGACCTGGGATTCACCACGCTGCGCAACCGCACCCTGATGGGCTCGATGCACACCGGCCTTGAAGAGAAGCCGGGTGGATTTGAACGCATGGCGGCATACTTCGCCGAGCGTGCCCGGGGCGGCGTCGGCCTGATGGTGACCGGCGGTATCGGTCCGAACGACGAGGGCGGTGTGTATTCCGGCGCGGCCAAGCTGACCACCGAGGAAGAAGCGCTCAAGCACCGTATCGTCACCCGCGCGGTGCATGAGGCGGGCGGCAAGATCTGCATGCAGATCCTCCACGCCGGCCGTTATGCCTACAGCCCGAAACAGGTTGCGCCGAGCGCGATTCAGGCGCCGATCAACCCGTTCAAGCCCAAGGAGCTGGACGAGGAAGGCATCGAGAAGCAGATCAACGATTTCGTCACCTGCTCGGTACTGGCCCGGACCGCCGAGTACGACGGCGTGGAAATCATGGGCTCGGAAGGTTATTTCATTAACCAGTTCCTGGCGGCCCACACCAACCATCGCACCGACCGTTGGGGCGGCAGCTACGAAAACCGCATGCGCCTGCCTGTGGAAATCGTTCGCCGCGTACGTGAAGCGGTCGGCCCGAACTTCATCATCATCTTCCGTCTGTCGATGCTCGATCTGGTGGAAGGCGGCAGCACCTGGGAAGAAATCGTCACTTTGGCCAAAGCCATCGAGCAGGCCGGCGCGACCATCATCAACACCGGCATCGGCTGGCACGAGGCGCGGATTCCGACCATCGCCACCAAAGTGCCGCGTGCAGCGTTCAGCAAGGTCACGGCCAAGCTGCGTGGCTCGGTGAAGATTCCGTTGATCACCACCAACCGCATCAACACCCCGGAAGTCGCCGAGCAGATTCTCGCCGAAGGCGATGCCGACATGGTGTCGATGGCCCGGCCGTTCCTCGCCGACCCGGATTTCGTCAACAAGGCTGCCGAAGGCCGTGCTGATGAAATCAACACCTGCATCGGCTGCAACCAGGCCTGCCTCGATCACACCTTCGGCGGCAAGCTCACCAGTTGCCTGGTCAACCCGCGCGCCTGCCACGAGACTGAACTCAATTACCTGCCGGTCAAGCAGATCAAGAAGATCGCCGTGGTCGGTGCCGGTCCTGCCGGTCTGTCCGCCGCCACCGTGGCCGCCGAGCGCGGGCACCAGGTGACCTTGTTCGATTCGGCCAGCGAGATCGGTGGCCAGTTCAACGTCGCCAAACGCGTGCCGGGCAAGGAAGAGTTTTACGAAACCCTGCGTTACTTCAAACGCAAGTTGCAGACCACCCACGTCGAGGTGTGCCTGAACACCCGCGTCGACGTGGCGAAGCTGGTCGAGGGCGGTTACGACGAAGTCATTCTGGCGACCGGCATTGTGCCGCGTCTGCCGGCGATTCCGGGCATCGAGAACGCCAAAGTGCTGAGCTACCTGGATGTGCTGCTCGAGCGCAAACCGGTCGGCAAGCGTGTCGCAGTGATCGGCGCCGGCGGCATCGGTTTCGATGTGTCGGAATTCCTCGTGCATGAAGGTGTGGCCACCAGTCAGGATCGCGCTGCGTTCTGGAAAGAGTGGGGCATCGACTCGAATCTGGAAGCCCGTGGTGGCGTGGCCGGGATCAAGGCTGCACCACATGCTCCGGCGCGCGATGTGTTCCTGCTGCAGCGCAAGAAATCCAAGGTCGGTGACGGTCTGGGCAAGACCACCGGCTGGATTCATCGCACCGGTCTGAAGAACAAGCAGGTACAGATGCTCAACAGCGTCGAATACCTGAAGATCGACGACCAGGGCCTGCACATTCGCATCGGCGAAACCGGCGAGCCGCAAGTGTTGCCGGTGGACAACATCGTCATCTGCGCCGGCCAGGATCCGCTGCGCGAGCTGCACGACGGTCTGATCGAAGCCGGGCAGAACGTGCACCTGATCGGCGGCGCCGATGTCGCGGCGGAGCTGGATGCCAAACGCGCGATCAATCAGGGTTCGCGTCTGGCCGCCGAGCTGTAACGCTGCAATCAGGTCCAGCGTGCCAACGACCATCGCGAGCAAGCTCGCTCCCACAGGTTTTGCGTCGTTCACAGATGTTGTGAGCTCAGCAGAACCTTGTGGGAGCGAGCTTGCTCGCGATGGCGTCCTTTGAGCGACTAGAATGCTGGCTCTGTCCAGAATGAAAAGTCACCCATGCTTCTTCCCCCCGCAGACTGGCTCCCTCAAGCCCCCCTCGATCCCTTTCATCTGGACTGGCTCACTGCCGCCGGCATTGAAGTCGCGATCTTGCGTCTGGACAGGATCGATCCGCTGATCAGCGGCAACAAGTGGTTCAAACTCGTCGAACATCTCAAAGCCGCCGATCGCGCGGGCGCCGAAGGCATCATCAGCCTGGGCGGCGCGCACTCCAATCATCTGCATGCACTGGCGGCTGCGGGCAAACGCCTGGGATTCACGACGGTCGGGCTGTTGCGCGGGCATGCGCAGGACACGCCGACGGTCAGGGATTTGCAGGATTTCGGCATGCAACTGCACTGGCTCGGGTTTGGCGGTTATCGGGCGCGGCATGAGCCGGGGTTCTGGCAGCCGTGGCGAGAGCAATATCCGACACTGCATCCGGTGCCTGAGGGTGGCGGCGGTTTGCCGGGAGCACAGGGTTGTGCGTCATTGAAGGATCAAGTCAATGCGCAACTCGGCAAGCTCGGCTGGAACGACTATCAGGGTTGGTGGCTGGCCTGTGGCACGGGCACCACGCTCGCGGGATTGGTTTTGGCCGAGGCAGGACAACATGCGGTGTATGGCGCAATGGCTGTGCCCGACGATCACTGCGTCGCGGCCAATGTCGAGGCGATCGTGGGTGAGGCCGGAGGCTACGAGCTGATCGACGCCAGCCGTGGTGGTTTCGCCAAGGTCGATCCGGCGCTGCTTGAATTCATCGCGCAAACCGAACAGGCCAGCGGCATTCCCCTCGAACCGCTGTACACCGGGAAAGCCTTGCTGGCGCTCAAACAACAGATCGAATCTGGCCGCTTTGCCCGGGGTTCACGCTTGATTTTTGTCCACACCGGCGGTTTGCAGGGCCGGCGTGGATTTGATGGCTAGCCCTGATTGCGCTTGGGCATCATCCGCAGCAGCGTGTTATCGCCCACCACGTAATGGTGATACAGCCCCGCCAATGCATGCAGGCCGATCAGCCAATAGCCGATATTGCCGATCAGTACGTGCCATTGTTCAACCTGCTTGGCAAAGGCTTTGTCTTCTTGCACCAGCAACGGCAGGTCGAAACCGTAGAACATCACTTGATGGCCCTCGGCGCTGGTGATCAGCCAGCCGAGGATCGGCATGGCGATCATGAACAGGTACAGCGCCCAGTGCATCAGTCGGGCGAGCGCGGTCTGCCACAGCGGTGAAGCGGGGAAGATCTTCGGCGCCGGGCCGATGCTGCGTGCCAGCAGGCGAAACCACACCAGCACGAACACTGTCAGGCCCAGCATGTAGTGCACCTCGCGGATCAGCGAGCGGCCACCACTGCCCTTGGGGAAGATGCCACGCAATTCCATGCTGGCGTAAACCAGCACCAACAGCACCAGCATCAACCAGTGCAACAGGACTGACACGGTGCTGTAGCGTGATTCTGAACTTGTCCACGGCATACGGTATTTCCTCACGGATCAGGGTCGAAACGTGCCGTTCTTGAGCGACGGCATGCCTTAACTGTAATCCGCTTTGGCCGAATTGCCCGCGCCTAAAAACGCTTTCATTGCGCGAAATCAGGGGTTTGCCCAAAAAAAACGCCAGTGTCGGGCAGACACCGGCGTTTTTTTTGCCGCAGCCGCCGCAATCAGCTGCTTTGCGGCATCTCGCCGTTGGCCAGGCGCTTGTTGATGTCGGTGATCACTTCCGGCAGATCGCTGATGGTGTCGATCATGTAGTGCGGGCGCGAGCCTTCGAACAGCGCGTGAATGCGCTTGCGTTCGCTGGCCAGCGCATCGCTGCCCAGTGCGCGAAAGCCTTCGTAATCCAGGCCCAGGGCGTTGCCGGAGCAGATCAGTGCCACGGTCCACATGCCGGCGCGACGGCCTTCGAGAATGCCCGGCACGGTGTCGTCGATCTTCACGCAGGCGGCGACATCGTCGATGCCCAGCGCAATCACGTTGGCCAGTGCTTGTGCAGGCCATGGGCGGCCGTTCGGCACTTCGTCGGTGGCCACGACGTGGTCGGCGATGTAGCCGTTGGTGGCGGCGAGTGCCACGACCTTGTCCATCACCTGCTTCGGATAACCGGAGCAGGAACCGATCTTGATCCCTTGCTGACGCAGGTTGGCGATGGTCTCCAGTGCGCCGGGAATCAGCGCTGAATGCTCGGCGATTTTCTCGATCTGCAGCGGCATGAAGCGGTTATAGATTGCAGTCACGTCATCGTCGGTCGGAGTGCGGCCGAATGCCTTGCGATAGCGCTCGGCAACCTGCGGCTGATCGCACAGGGTGCGGATGTGATCCCACTTGCCCATGCCCATCGGGCCTCGAGCTTCTTCGATGGAGACCTGGACGTCGAACTCGGCGAAGGCTTCGACGAAGATCTGGGTCGGGGCGAAAGAACCGAAATCGACGACGGTGCCGGCCCAGTCGAGGATGGCGGCTTGCAGCTGGGTTGGGTTGTTGTAGTTCATGGCAAAGATTCCTGTGATAACACGCAATTCGAAAATATGGTGATCTTGTGGGAGCGAGCTTGCTCGCGAAGGCGTCGTGCCAGTTGGCATCTAGGTTGAATGTGTGACCGCATTCGCGAGCAAGCTCGCTCCCACAGTGGGTGGCTTAAATATCGAGCACTTCCATCTCGCGCAGCACTTCACCCACCGCTGCGACGGCTTCGCGCATCTGCGCCGGGGTGACGTGGCCGATGCAGCCGACGCGGAAGGTTTCGACCTGGGTCAACTTGCCGGGATAGAGGATGTAGCCCTTGGCCTTGACCCGTTCGTAGAAGTCCTTGAACTGGTAGCGCGGATCTTTCGGTGCGTGGAAGGTCGCAATGATCGGCGCCTGGATCGCGGAGGGCAGGAAACTGCGCAAGCCGAGCTTGCCCATCTCTTCCATCAGCGCCTGGCAGTTGGCGGCGTAACGCGCATGCCGCGCCGGCAGGCCGCCTTCTTCGTTGTATTGCAGCAGGGCTTCGTGCAGCGCCGCGACCACGTGGGTCGGCGGGGTGAAGCGCCACTGGCCGGTCTTTTTCATGTAGCTGTGCTGGTCGAACAAATCCATCGCCAACGAATGCGAGTTGTCGGCGGCTGCGGCCAACGATTCTTTGCGAGCAAACACGAAACCCATGCCCGGCACGCCTTCCAGGCATTTGCCGGAGGCGGCGATCAGCGCATCGAACGGGACTTTTTGCGCATCCACCGGCAACGCGCCGAAGGAACTCATGGCATCGATGATCAGGCGTTTGCCGTGCTGTTCGACGACCTGAGCGATTTCCGGCAGTGGATTGAGAATGCCGGTGCTGGTTTCGCAGTGGATCAGCGCGACGTGGGTGATGTCGCTGTCGGCGCGCAGCAGGCGGTCGACGTCGGCGGCGGTGGTCGGTTCGTCTTCAGCGGTTTCAAAGGTGCTGAACGGGCGGCCGAGCACTTCGCAGATTTTCGCCAGACGCTTGCCGTAAGCACCGTTGATCAGCACCAGCACCTTGCCGTCGCGGGGGACGAGGGTGCCGATCGCGGCTTCGACGGCGAAGGTGCCGCTGCCCTGCAACGGTACGCAGTGGTGAGTGGCGGCGCCGTTGATGATGGCCAGCAGTTGCTCGCACAGGCTGGCGGTCAATTGGTTGAAGCGGTCATCCCATGAACCCCAGTCGACCAGCATCGACTGACGGGTGCGGGCCGAGGTGGTCAACGGGCCGGGAGTGAGCAGGATGGGTGCGGCAGTACTCATTCGTGTGTCCTCGCGATAGCGCTGTGGGATGAAGCTACGGGGCCTACGTTGCAATTCGGCGGATCATCAATCAAATTGTTTGTTGTTATGCCAGCCATCAGTGAGGGTTATTCATGAACCTGTTCCAGCTCCGCGCCTTCGACGCCGTGGCCCGGGAAGGCAGCTTTACCCGTGCGGCTGCGCGGTTGTTCATCAGCCAGCCGGCGGTCACCGGGCACATCAAGGCGCTGGAGGAGCATTACCAGATCACGCTGTTGCGACGGACGGCGCGCCGGGTCGAGCTGACGGAGGAGGGCACCAAACTGGCAGCGATCACCCGGGCGATGTTCGGCATGGCCGAAGAGGCGCAGGCGTTGCTCGAGGCCAATCGGCAGTTGCTGACCGGACGTCTTGAGGTCGCGGCGGACGGCCCGCACATGGTTATGCCGATGCTCGCGAGCCTGCGGGCACGCTATCCGGGGATCACGGTGAATCTGCGATTGGGCAATGCTCAGGAAACGTTGGCAGCGTTGTTGTCCGAGCATGCTGATGTGGCGGTGCTGACCGAAGTCGAATCGCGCAAGGGGCTGCACCTGCAAGCGCTGAGCGAATCGCGGATCTGCGCGCTGGTGCCGGCGGGGCATCCGTGGGCGGCTCGCAGCGGTGAGGTCAGGCTCAAGGAGCTGGATCAGGTGATCATGGTCTTGCGCGAGCCGAGTTCGATTACCCGGCGCACGTTTGATCAGGCCTGTGCGCAAGCGTCGGTCAGCCCACGGGTGTTGCTGGAACTGGACAGTCGCGAGGCGGTTACTGAAGCGGTGGCAGCTGAGTTGGGGGTCGGGGTGGTGTCATCGGTGGAGGTCAGCCATGACCCCCGTGTCGTCGCGATTCCCATTGCGGGAGAGGGGCTGGTGAACCGGCACATGCTCGGCTGCGTGGAGCGGCGGCGGGAGTTGCGGTTGATTCAGGCGTTTTTCGGATTGGCTCCCAACTGATAACCGTATCGCGGCCATTCGCGAGCAAGCTCGCTCCCACAGGGTTTGTGCACGCCGCGGCTCCAGTGTGGGACCGAGCTTGCTCGGGAAGGGGCCGGAACTGACTACGCAAGGCTTTCGCGAACCATCTCGAGAAACGTCGCCACCACCCGCCGCGAACTCTGCTCGCGCAGGCACACCAGTGTTTCGGTCAAGCGCCGGGTGCAGTCGGTGATCGGCAGCGCGCAAACCCGTGAGTCCGCACCAAACTCTGCCGCCGACACCACGCCCACGCCAATCCCCACGACCACCGCTTCCCGCGCCGCTTCCCGGCCTTCGACCTGGATCGCCGGGCGGATGCGGAAACCGGCGCGGGCCATTTCTTCTTCCAGGGTCTGGCGAGTCACTGAACCGTGTTCGCGCAGTACCAGCGGCGTGTCATCCAGGTCTGCCAGGCAGATCGACTCGCGCTCGGCCCACGGATGATGACGCGAGACAAACGCCACCATCGGATCATTGCGCAGCGGCACGCACAGCAGACGTTCATCGCTGACATCGCGCCCAAGCAACGCCAGATCAGCCTGATAGTTGAACAGCCGAAACAGCGATTCATCGGTATTGCCAGTCTCGATCTTCACGCTGATCCCCGGGTAGCGTTCGCAGAACCGGGCAATCTGCGGCAACACGTGTACCGGCGCATCCACCGCCAGAATCAGGCTGCCGGTCTGCAAGGCCTGGGATTCCTGCAGCAGCTCCTGGGCTTCGGCCTCGACCACGAACAGACGCTGGGTGATCGCCAGCAGGCGTTCGCCCAGATCCGTCAAACGGACCGAGCGTTTGTTGCGATGGAACAGCAACACACCGAAACGTTCTTCGAGTTTGCGCACCTGGTCGGAAATCGCCGGTTGCGTCAGATAAAGCCGCTCGGCGGCTTTGGTGAAGCTTCCGTGCACGGCGACCGCGTGAAAGGCTTTGAGCTGTGCGTGTGAAACCGACATTTCTGACTCCAGTAACAAGCTGAGCTTATGTGTGAAATACGATAAATCGATTTTATTTATTAAACAGTAATTGCTTTGATCCGCTCACGCCAACGCTGACTGCCCGGTCGGGCAGCGACGCTGGCCATGAGCCTGTGCGTGCAACAGCAGGACTCATCTGACCGGTATCGCCGAAGGGACGGGGTGATATCGCAGTGCTCAACAATAAAAACACAGGCGTTTACTTAACGATTCTGCCGGCACACTCACACCCTGAGGTCAGAACCACAATGAACAAGCACATCGGCACCCTTGCGCGTTGGCGCATGCAGATCTTCGCTGTCACCTGGCTCGCTTACGCCGCGTTCTATTTCACCCGCAAAGCCTTTTCGGTGGCCAAACTGGGCATCGCAGAAGACCCCACCTTCATGCTCGACAAAATGGCGATGGCCAACCTCGACGCGATTTATCTGGCGGCTTACGCCATCGGTCAGTTCACCTGGGGCATGCTCGCCGACCGCTTTGGTCCACGGGTCGTGGTCCTCGGCGGCTTGCTGATTTCCGCCGCTGCGGCGCTGGTGATGGGCAGCTTCGCGACCTTGCCGATCTTCGCGACCTGCATGCTGATTCAGGGGCTGGCGCAGTCCACCGGATGGTCGGGATTGTGCAAGAACCTCGGCAGTTTCTTCCCCGCCGAACAGCGCGGGCGGGTGCTTGGGTTATGGAGTTCCTGCTACGCGTTTGGCGGCCTGGTGGCGTCACCGTTCGCCGGTTGGTGGGCTTACACACTGGTCGGTACCTGGCACGCGGCGTTCATTTCCAGTGCGGCGGTGGTCGCGTTGGTGGCGGTGCTGTTCTTCATCTTTCAGCGCAACAAACCGGAAGATGTCGGCTTGCCCGCCGTGGAGCCGGAGCCGGTCATCAGCGCCGAGGAAGCCGAAGCCAACAGCAAACTCAGCGTCTGGGAACCGCTCAAGGAAATCCTGCGCAACCGCACGGTGCTGGTGCTGGGGCTGGCGTATTTTCTGTTGAAACCGGCGCGTTACGCGATTCTGCTGTGGGGCCCGGTGATCGTGTTCGAACAGATGCCTTCGGTCGGCAAGGTCGGCGCGGCGATCATCCCCACCGCGTTTGAACTGGCCGGCCTGCTGGGCCCGATCATGATCGGCCTGGCTTCAGACAAACTGTTCGGAGCCCGACGCATGCCGGCCTGCGTGTTGAGCCTGCTGGCGCTGACCGTGACCCTCGCGTTGTTCATGGGCGCCTTGCACACCGGCAGCGTCATGCTGGTGGTGGCATTGTTGTTCGTGATGGGCCTGACCCTGTATGGCCCGGACTCGATGATCAGCGGCGCGGCCGCCATCGATTTCGGCAAGGCCAAGGCCGGCGCCACGGCGGCCGGATTCGTCAACGGCTGCGGCTCGGTCGGTGCGGTGCTCGGTGGTTTGCTGCCGGGATACTTCGACTCGGTGACGGTGTTCATCGTGTTCGCCGGTTGCGCGCTGTTCTCGGCGCTGGTGCTGATTCCGCACTGGAACAGTCGCCCGGTCGGCGTCATGGAACCCCGTGCTTCGGTGCCCAATCGGGCCCTGACCATCAAACCCCTGCGTAACTGAATAAACCTGCCTCGCGGCCTGCTGCGCCATTCGCGGCAGGCTGTGCCGTGGCCGACTGACTGGAGAACTCCCATGAGACCGTTTTGGCTGGAGCAGGCTTTGCAACTCGACACGTCCGAACCTTGCGCGCCGCTGCAAGGAGATGTGCGCGCCGACGTGTGCATCGTCGGCGGCGGTTACACTGGGTTGTGGACGGCGATCATGCTCAAGCAGCAGAACCCCGAACTTGATGTGTTGCTGATTGAGGCCGACATCTGCGGCGCCGGCGCCAGTGGGCGCAATGGCGGTTGTGCGCTGTCGTGGTCGGCGAAGTATTTCACCCTTGAGCGGCTGTTCGGCGTCGAAGAGGCGGTGCGGCTGGTCAAGGAATCGGAGCGCAGCATCCACGCCATCGGCGAGTTCTGCGAGCAGTACGGCGTCGATGCGGATTACCGTCTCGATGGCACGCTTTACACCGCCACCAACCGCGCGCAATGCGGCTCCACCGATGCGGTGATTGCGGCGCTGGAGCGCAACGGCATCAACTCGTTTACCCAGCGTCCGGTCGCTGATGTGCAGCGCATGGCCGGTTCGGAAAAACACCTGGAAGGCTGGTTTTCGCCAGCCGCCGCCAGCGTGCAGCCGGGCAAACTGGTACGTGGCTTGCGCCGGGTGGCGTTGCAACTGGGCGTGCGGATTCATGAAGGCACGGCGATGACCGGGCTGGAGGAAGGCCGTCCGGCGCGCCTTCATACGGCGAACGGCTGCGTGACCGCCGACCGCGTGGTACTGGCGATGAACGCGTGGCTGGCCCGCGCTTTCCCGCAGTTCGAGCGCAGTGTGGCGATCGTTTCCAGTGACATGCTGGTCACCGAACCGCGTCCGGATCTGTTGCAGGAAATCGGTTTGACCAGCGGCGTGACCGTGCTTGATTCGCGGATTTTCGTGCACTACTACCACAACACCCCGGACGGCCGGATCATGCTCGGCAAGGGCGGCAATACCTTCGCTTACGGCGGGCGGATGCTGCCGGTATTCGACCAGCCATCACCTTACGCCGGATTGCTCAAGCGCAGCCTCGACGATTTCTTCCCGGCTTTTGCCGATGTGAAGATCGACGCAACCTGGAATGGCCCATCGGATCGGTCAGTCACCGGCCTGCCGTTCTTCGGCCAGATGAGTGCCGGCGGCAACGTGTTCTACGGTTTCGGTTATTCCGGCAGCGGCGTCGGACCGTGCCACATGGGCGGGCAGATTCTCGCTTCGCTGGTGCAAGGTCTCGACAACCCATGGACGCGTTCACCGCTGGTCAACGGGCCGCTGGGTTACTTCCCGCCGGAACCGATTCGCTACCTCGGCTCGCTGATGGTGCGCAACGCCATTCGCCGCAAGGAGCGCGCCGAGGATCACGGTCGTCGGCCCCGGCACCTTGATGTGCATCTGGCGAAATTTGCTGCTGCGGCGGGCAAGGCTGACAAAGGTTGATGGTCAACGGGGCGGGGCGTAGCGGTTGAGCAGCCAGTCGAGCAATAAGTCGTCGTCAGGCTCGGTTTCCGTGGGCTGCGATGTTCGCGGGCGGCAGGCGTCGAGGCAGAGGATCGGCCGGTCGGGATCGCTGTCGAGAAAACTCACCCAGACCTCGCTGCCGGCGCAGGGCAGATTTTCCCGAGCCAGGCCGCTGCCGGCATGGGGCATGACCACCGCCAACCACAGCACTTCGCTGGCGCTGGCATTCGCATGATCGGGCCATAACCGGACGGCGATCCGCCCCTGATCGTCCACTTGCGCCGGTTGCCCCGGCACGCCGAGTACCTGCGCCGACTGATACCCCGGAATTGCAGGGCGCGGTTGTTTCGGCGGCGGGCGAAACGGGGTCGACCAGGGCAGCGCCGTAAAGTCGTTGTGATAACGGCGAACCGTCTGAACGGGATCGAGAATGGAAGGTTGCTGGCCTTGATGACGCAAGTCGGTGATCAACCATTGCTCGTTGAACGCGTTTACCGGGTGCTCCATGACTTGCACCAGACGCCCGCTGAGCAGTCGCGGGCAATCGCTGCGGCCGTGGATCGAGCGTGACCTGCAGCGTTGGCGTTCCAGCAGGCGACGACTGCGCTGGGCCGCGTGACGTTGCGCAGTCGGCAGAAATCCCGGAGGGGCGATGGCACTGCCCAGCGTGTGATTGGCAGCGTCCTGGCCCGCAATCGAATACCCTCGCTCACGCACTCCGGCAGGAATCTGAGGCAGCACCGCCTCATGGCGCTGGAACAGGCTGCTGAGGCCGGTTGCTGGCGCATCGATCTGCGTGTTGAAAGGAATCGCTGTCGGTTGCTGCGGCAGGCTCAGGCTGTCATCGGCGAACACCACCACGTGGCCGTCCGGCTGATGTTCGAAGTGATAGTGGATGCCTTCCTCTTCGCAAAGCCGTTGCAAAAAGGCCAGATCGGTTTCTTCGTATTGAATGCAGAACGGGCGCGGCGGGTAGTGGCCGACAGTCATCTCGATCCGATAGCTGTCGGCGGGCAGGTGATGTTCGCTGAGCAGTTGTTCAAGGATGGCGGGCACGTTCAGTTGCGTGAAGACCCGGCGAACAGGGTGTTGCTCCAGCGCCTGCAGATACGGCATCAGCACCAGTTGGTAGGCGATCCGGTGTGTTGCGCGGTATTCGCAGCTGGCACTTTGAATGATGCCGTGAATTCCGTGGTCATCATCCAGGTGCAGAAATGCCGCCTGATGCAGCAGCGTGCCGGGGGACCAGGCGGGCGCCAGGCCCATGACTTCGATCTCGAACCGATAGGGCTGATTCAGCGCTTCATGACCGCTGAAGCGCAGGACCGGCAGGTTTATCCCGCCCTCGGCCAGGGTCAGCGAAAACGGACTTTCCTTGTCATTGAGCATTCGAGCGGGCTCTGTTCAGGCGATACGGGCCACAGAGGGTACGAAAACACGACGTTGAATGGACGTGGCAAACCGGTTTTTCAGAATTGCCCTACAAGGCGTGTAGAAGATGTCGATGCGCATCGGAATTTTTGGTCGATTGCCGACTTTAGGCCGTATAAACTTGGCGCCATGCGTCGGCCAATAGATGTCTCGGCGCCACAGATCAAGAGAGTGAGTAATGGGCGCACAGTGGAAGGTTAAACACAAAGAAGCGGCAGCCAACGCCAAGGGCAAGATCTTCGGCAAACTGGTGAAGGAAATCACCATTGCTGCGCGTAACGGTGCCGATACCGCCACCAACGCACACCTGCGTCTGGTGGTCGAACAGGCCAAGAAAGCCTCGATGCCCAAGGAAACCCTGGATCGCGCCATCAAGAAGGGTGCTGGCCTGCTGGGTGAAACCGTTCAGTACCATCGCGTGACTTACGAAGGTTTCGCACCGCATCAGGTGCCGCTGATCGTCGAGTGCGTGACCGACAACATCAACCGTACCGTGGCGGAAATTCGCGTGGCGTTCCGCAAGGGCCAACTGGGTGCTTCCGGTTCCGTTGCGTGGGACTTCAACCATGTCGGCATGATCGAAGCGTCGCCGGACACCCCGGATGCGGATCCGGAAATGGCCGCGATCGAAGCCGGCGCCCAGGATTTCGAGCCGGGCGAAGAGGGCGCGACCCTGTTCCTGACCGACCCGACCGACCTCGATGCCGTGCAGAAAGCCCTGCCGGAACAAGGCTTCACCGTGCTGTCGGCCAAACTGGGCTACCAGCCGAAGAACCCGGTCAGCGGCCTGAGCGCCGAGCAGATGGCAGAAGTCGAGGCATTCCTGGAAGGCCTGGACAACCATGACGACGTGCAAGACATGTTCGTTGGTCTCGCCGGCTGACACACCAGAAAATCGCAGCCCTCGGGCTGCGATTTTTTTCAGGCGTCTTGCAACGCCAGGCTGATCTCGCCAAACCCCGGCCGCGCCAGTACATCCGGCTGACAGCAGCGCTGTTCCAGGGCTTCCAGCACCTGACGCTGTTCATCGCTCAACCCCGAGTCGATGCGCGCCAGCAATTCCCCCAGCAAAATCCCGAACGCCCGCACTTCAAGGCGTTGCAGCGCGCGGGTTTCAGGCGTGTCCGCCGTGGCGTGGAACGATGCCGCACCAAAGTCCCCCAGCAGACAGTCGCCCTGATCGTTCAACAGAATGTTGTGTCCGTAGAGATCGCCATGGGTGATGCCGTGACCGTGCAGATGCCCGGCGACCGAGGCGATGCCCCGGGCAATGCGCAGGGCAACGTCGGCGCTGAAGCGGCAATCGTCGGCATACACATCCCGTGAACAGGATGCCAGGCTCGGCAGCCCGGCCAAATTGCGGAAGCTCGGATCGATCAACTGCATCACCAGGCCTTGCTGGCCATCGGGATGCCGGTCGATGCGACCTTCGACGCGGATCAGGTTCGGGTGCAGCCCGGCGGTGATGCACGCGTTCATTTCATGCAGCGGCGAACCGTCACTGGTCATTTCACCCTTGTACAACTTGACTGCCACGGGCGCGGCCGCCTGATCGGCAGGTTGCCACTGCGCCCGGTAAATGACTCCGGAAGCGCCTTCGCCCAGCCGTTGCTCCAGCTGCAGCGCCGACCAGTCGATCAGGGGCGCGGCATCGAGGGCGGCGGCATCGGCTTCGGTTTCCAGCGGATTACCGGCGTAGGCCAGCCAGGTCAGGCTCGGCAGGGTCAGCAGCCATTGCGGCAGTTCGGTCAGCTGGTTGGCGGCGATGCGGATCAGCTCCAGCCGATGGCACTGGCTCAGTGACGGCGGCAGGGCGCGCAACCGATTGCCGGCGAGCATGAGTTTTTGCAGCAACGGGCGCTCGCCCAGTTCCGTGGGCAGGGTTTCGATGGCGTTGTCGGTGAGGATCAGCCAGCGCAGGTTCGGCGGCAGCGCCGCGCCGGGCACTTGAGTGATCCGGTTGGCCTTGAAACCGATCATCGTCAGCGCCTGGCACTGGCCCAGACACGCCGGCAATTGCGTGAACTGATTGTCGGAGCAGAACAGCACGCGCAGGTGCGTCAGACGGTGCAAGTCATCCGGCAGGCTGCTCAGGGCATTGCCGCTGAGGTTGAGCACTTCCAGCGTTTCGGCCAGGTTGAAAATCTCCGGCGGAAATTCAGTCAGGCCTTCGGCCAGGTCCAGCCGGGTGATGCCCGACAGTTCGCCGGCGCGCAGTTGTGCAAGGGTGTGCATGAGCAGGATCGCTATCGAGAAGGCGCAGAGCGCCGGAAATGGGCCGCATGATAACGGCAAATCAGCCCGGTTCGTGCACTTCGCGCAATTGCCCGAGTCGGCTGCGGGTGCGGGACAGATCGATCGCCTGACCGCCGAGGCTTTCGTGCAACGGGCGTTGGCCGAGCAGGGTCAGGTGTTTGTCCTGATCGTAGAGCACGTCGATCAGGTTGATGAATCGCTGCTGGGCGGCGATCGAGCATTCGCCCAGCTCCGGCAGTTCATCGATGATCCAATGGTCGAAGCGTCGGCACAGTTCCAGATAATCCATCACGGCCGTGGGCTGTTCGCAGAGGTCGTTGAAGGTAAAACCGACGCGCCGGCCTTCGCACAACCGCGCCTGCAAGTGCCGGCTGCCGACCGCCAGCGGCAACGGTGTGGCGTCGAGTGGCGGCAGGTTCAAGGCGAGGCGCTGCGCCGGACTGGCCGGCCAGACGTAATGGCCCTGGGTGAACACCTGATGCTCATGCCGGCGCGCCTGGCTGCGGTAATCGTGCGGGCCGCCGACTTCCATGACCTGCATGCGCGCGTTGATCAGGTCGATCACCGGTTTGAAGCGCGCGTGATACAGCGGGTTGGGCAACAAGCCTTCGGGCGGGTAATTGGAGGTCACCAGCAACAGGATCCCGCGCTTGAACAACGCCTTGAACAATCGGGTGATGAGCATCGCATCGCCGATGTCATGCACATGAAATTCATCGAAACACAGCACCCGACAGTCCATCAGCAGCGCATCGAGGGTGACGGCGAGGGCGTCGTCGCGGTCGCGGTGCTCGAACATGCCTTGATGCAGTTGGGCGAAGAATCCATGGAAATGCAGACGGCGTTTTTGCTGAATCGGCAATGCCTGGAAGAATCCGTCCAGCAACCAGCTCTTGCCTCGCCCGACGGCTCCGTGCAGATACAGGCTGCGCGGGGTTCGCGCAGGCGTGCCAAACATCAGGCCGGCCTGCTGCGCCATGCAATCGATGACCCGTTGCTGGCTGTGGCTGAGGGTGTAGCCCTGGCCGTGGGCCTTTTGCCGGAAATAGTCACGCATCGATTGCGCGCTGGCAGCGCACTGGCCCGCGTTTGTAACGGAGCGTTTGCCGAAGAGATGGCGCAAGGCTGACCAGCGCTGGGTCAGACGCGAACGTTCGGGCGGTCGGGCGGGCACTGCAATCACTCCGTCATCATCGGGCCGGCTCCCCCCGAGCGCGGCGGCGTAGTTTAACCAGACGGGTAGTTTTGCATCCACTGCGCTTTATCGTTTTTCCGGGGAGCAAGCTGCGGCGTGTAGAGGGCAGTGCCTGCACCGTGGGACTGAACGACGGGCAGAATGCGCAATGACAACGCGAGAATCCACACCGACCAGACCACACCGCCCGCTGGAACCTGCCTGGACAATGTGGTGCTGGATGTGGGGTTCTGACCCGGCTAGAAGCTTACGGATTGCTTGAGCATTTTCGCTGCAGGTGTGTCAGTCGGGCTGACCATCGCGTAGTTGTAGCCCTTGCCGGACCAGTACTCGGCCTGCAGATCTCCGTCCTGGCGGCTGCCCCGGGGCAGAAAGGTATTTTTCGGTCCTGGTGGACGCACGTAGAAACTGACCTTGTGCCCGCTCTGGTCTTCATACATCACCATCGCCGCCGGGCCTTCATCGGTGCTCAGCAGACGACCGCTGACCGGTGTAAATCCAGCCGATGTCAGGTCCGGCAGGCGATTGGCCTGAGTGAAGTAACGGTCGAGCCAGCGCTGGATGTCGCCGTCGCCGTTGACCTTGTAGTCCGCCGGCAGAAGCCCTTGCTGGGCGATCAAACGGTAGGCCTGCAAGGCGTCCGTCATCGGTGCCGGGGGATGAAACACGGTCATGTCCCGAGCTTTCCAGCCACCGACACCGCCGAGGCTGACGGCAATCAGCAGCACCGCCGCGCTGGCCCACTGGCGGCGCGACTGGCGCTTGAGTCGCTGACGGATCAGCGACGGATCGAGGTTCGGATTGGCCGGTTGTTGCAAGGCACCGCCGAGGGCAGCGCGCAGGTGCTGGGCATCCTGTTGCCAGGCACGAACCTGCGCCGCTTCGTCCGGATGGCTGGCGAGCCAGGTTTCCAGCACATGTCGGTCGGCCTCGCTGAGCTGGTGGTCGACGTAGGCGTGCAGGTCACGTTCGTTGGGAGGCAGACTGATCATTTGAGTATCCGCAAGGAAGGGCTGCTGATTTCCCCGTCGCTGAGCTGGCGCAGGGCCTGGCGAGCACGGGACAGGCGCGACATCACGGTGCCGGTGGGGACGTCGAGAATCTCGGCGACCTCCTTATAAGTCAGGCCTTCCACCGACACCATCAACAGCAGCGCGCGCTGTTCGGTGGGCAGTCGGTCGAAGACCTGCAAGGTCGATTGGGCAATGACGGTGCGTTCCACCGAGGGCTCGGCGTCATCGCGGCCGGTGAAGAACTCGAGCATCCGCGCATACCGCCGCGAACGCCGATGCGCATCGAGGAACTGCCGGTACAGGATCGAAAACAGCCAGGCGCGCAGATCGCCGTCGGCGCGTTTGTCGCCCCAACTCGACAGCGCCCGCTCCAGGCTGGCCTGTACCAGATCGTCGGCGCTGCTGCCGTTGCGGGTCAACGACACGGCAAAGCGCCGCAATCTGGGAATGATTTCTCTCAGTTGTTCGTCGAATTCGCTCATGAAGTTCTACTAGTCACTACGCTGTGGACTAGGAAGACGTCCGGCATTGGAGGTTATTCCACGTTCTGAAAAATAAATACCGGACCGTGGAATAAATCCCGATGGCGTGCGTCTTGCTGATTCTTCCTACTTGTGGCCGATGGCCCTGGAGTGCTTCATGGTTGATCGCAGCTCATCGCCCGGCGGGCCACAACGCCCGCCACTGAGTGCCGCGAGCCTGGTGTTGCGGCTTGGCGGAATCGCCGTGGTGGTCGCAGCCCTGGCCGGGGCGTTTGCCTACGTTCATGGTTCATTTGACCCACAACGACTGACGCCGAAAGCGTTGGTCGATGTGCTGGAAAAGAACAACGGCGTGCATCCCGGCTTTCGCCGTAATCACGCCAAAGGTGTTTGCGTGATCGGCCACTTCGAGAGCAGCGGTGAGGCTCGCTCGTATTCGGTCGCGCAAGTGTTCAACGAGCCGCGCACCCCGGTGGTCGGGCGCTTTGCGCTACCGGCCGGCAATCCGTACGCACCGGACAGCGCCGTACCGATCCGCAGTCTGGCGCTGCGTTTCACTCAGGCCAACGGCCAGCAGTGGCGCACCGGGATGAACAGCATGCCGGTATTCCCGGTCGGTACGCCCGAGGCGTTCTATCAGTTGCAGCAGGCGCAATCGCCGGATCCCGCCACGGGCAAGCCGGATCCGGCCAAGGTGCCGGCATTTTTTGCCGCACACCCGGAAACCGTGCCGTTTCTGACCTGGATAAAAACCGCCAGACCGTCGGCCAGTTACGCGACGGAAACCTACAACAGCATCAACGCGTTTTATCTGGTGGATGCCAGCGGCAAGAAGCAGGCGGTGCGCTGGAGCATGACGCCTCTGGCCCAGGATGCTGCCGGTGCGACTGCGCCTGAAGGAAGCGACTTCCTTGAGAAGGACCTGGTGCAACGCCTGGCCGAAGGGCCGCTGCGCTTTCAGTTGAACATCACCTTGGCCAACGCCGACGATCCGGTGAACGACGCGAGCAAAACCTGGCCCGCCGGCCGCAAAGTGTTGAACGCCGGCACTCTGGTACTGGAAAAGACCCAACCGCAGCTCAGCGGTGAATGCCGTGACATCAACTACGATCCGCTGGTGCTGCCGGCCGGCATTCAGGGTTCCGACGATCCGTTGCTGGCCGCGCGCTCGGCCGGTTACGCCGATTCCTACCTGCGTCGCACCAGCGAAGTCAGCCAACTGCCGACCGGCAAAAAGGAGGCTCGCCCATGAGCACGCAACCGACTCATTTCAATCCGCTGGCGCGGTTGCTGCACTGGCTGATGGCGTTGATGATCATCGCGATGTTGTTCATCGGTGCCGGCATGGTGACCTCGGTGTCGGCGCGGCATGAATGGCTGATCAATCTGCACAAGCCGCTGGGCATCGCGATTCTGTTGCTGGTGGTCGTGCGCATTCTTGTACGGCTGGGCACCCGTCAGCCGCCGCTGCCAGCGGATCTGCCGGGCTGGCAAGTGCTGGCGGCCAAGGCCTCTCATCTGTTGCTGTACGCGCTGATGCTGGTGTTGCCGCTGCTGGGCTGGGCGATGATCAGCGCGGCGGGGGATCCGGTGATGCTCGGCGCGTCCTTGCAATTGCCGTCGATCGTGCCGGCGGATGCGCAGGTGTTTGCGTTGCTGCGCAAGGCTCACGGGTATCTGGCGTATTTGTTGTTCCTGACCGTGCTGCTGCATCTGGCGGCGGCGCTGTTTCATGGCTGGGTGCGCCGCGACGAAGTGCTCGACAGCATGCTGCGGGGACGCAATCGCGGTTGATTGTGTCAGTCCGACGTGGCGAGGGTGCAAACAGCCTCGCCACGTTTCTGTCCGGCCAGTGATCGCCACCAATAAAGCAACGCGACCATGTTGATTGCGGCACCCAGCCAGCAGACGCCCGGCCATCCTGCCCAGGCGTACATGGCCGTCGAGGCGATCGAGCCCAAGGCGCTGCCAATGGAGTAAAACAGCATGTAGCCGGCGGTCAGTCGGCTCTGCGCCTCCGGGCGGACGCTGTAGATCATGCTCTGGCTGGCGACGTGCACGGCCTGCAAGCCCAGATCCAGGGTGATGACGCCAAGCAGCAGCGCCCACAACGAAGTTTGGGTGAGTGCGATCGGCAGCCACGAGCCCAGCATCAGCAACAGTGACAGACCGCTGACCCACTGTCCCCATCCTCGATCCGCCAGGTGACCGGCTCTGGCGGCGGCGAGTGCGCCTGCCGCGCCGGCGAGTCCGAACAATCCGATTTCGCTGTGGGAAAGCGACAACGGCGGGGCGGACAGCGGCAACACCATCGGCGTCCACAGCACCATGGCGCTGGCGAAGGTGAGCAGCGCCAGGATCGCTCGTCGACGCAGCACCGGCTCCTCACGAAACAGAGTGAACACTGAAGTGATCAGTGCCACGTAATGCGTGTCCGGTCGTGCTTCTTCATCCTTGGGCAATACCCGAAACAGCAGCGCGGCCATCACCAGCGTCAATCCCGCCGACAACAGATAGATCGAACGCCAGCCGGCCAGATCAGCCATGCCGCCCGCTACCGTGCGCGCGAGCAGAATGCCGACGACGATGCCGCTGGTGATCACGCCGACAACCTTTCCGCGTTGCGCGGGGACGGCAAGGGTTGCGGCGTAGGCGACCAGCACCTGGGTGACCACCGCAAGCAGACCGGTCAGGGTGACGCCGGTCAGCAGCCACGCGCTGTTCGGGGCCAGAGCAATCATCAGCAAGGCTGCGGCGGACAACAGCGTTTGCGTGACGATCAGCCGCCGCCGATTGAGCAGATCGCCGAGGGGCACGAGCAATAACAGACCGAGTCCATAACCGATCTGAGTCAAGGTCATGACGATGCCGATGCTGCCCGGCGTCAGACCGAAGGCGTCGGCCATCGCATCCAGCAGCGGCTGGGCGTAATACACGTTGCCCACCGCGAGGCCGCAAGCGATGGCGAAAAGCAGTACGACAGCGTTATCGAGTGTTGCAGTTTTCATGTCCCGGATCCTTTCGGGTTTCAAGTTGAAACTTGATTGACGGTAAGTAATCCAGTTTTGATTTGCAACCTGATTGGGTAAAAGACGGCACAAAAAAAAGATCGCAGACAGGCTGCGATCTTTCGTGAAGTGAAAAACGGGGAGGGATCAGCGCAGGGTGTCGACCATGTCGGCGATGGTGGTCAGCACGTCTTTGCCCAGTTGCTTCGAGCGTTTGCCCGACCAGCCGGTGATCGGGTTCGGCGCGTCGTCGTGATCCTTGAACGGCATTTCCAGAGTCAGCGACAGGCAGTCGAATTTCTGGCCGACGCTGTTGCAGGCCAGGGTCATGTTGGCCTGGCCCGGTTCGTCGCGGGTATAGCCGTACTTGGTCTGGAAGTCTTTGGTGGTGTGTTTCAGGTGACTGCGAAAGTGCTCTTCAAGCTTCTCCAGGCGCGGGGTGTAGCCCGGATTGCCCTCGCAGCCGGCGGTGAACACGTGGGGGATTTCTTCGTCACCGTGTACGTCGAGGAACAGATCGACGCCGTACTTTTCCATCTGCTGCTGTACGAAAAATACTTCCGGGCTGATTTCCTGACTGGCGTTCTGCCAGGCGCGGTTCAGGTCCTGGCCCATGGCGTTGGTGCGCAGGTGGCCGTGGAAGGCGCCGTCCGGGTTCATGTTCGGGACCAGGTACAGATCGGCGCTGGCCAGCAGTTTGTTCAGTACCGGATCGTCATGATGTTCCAGGCGTTCGATCACGCCTTCCATGAACCACTCGGCCATGTGCTCGCCCGGATGCTGCTGGGCGATGATCCAGATCTTGCGGCGACCTTCAGCGCCGGTGCCTTTGCGTAGCAGCTGGATGTCGCGGCCTTCGACGCTTTTGCCGGTGGCCAGCAGTTCGGTGCCGGCCTTGGTCAGCGCCTGTTCGATCAGCCAGTCGTGACGGCCACGGCTGTAAGGTTCGAAGTAGGCGAACCAGGCGTGGGTCTGCTCGGCTTCGAGGCAGAAGCGCAGGCTGTCGCCTTCGAATTGGGTAGGAATACGGAACCAGTTGACGTGGTCGTAGGAAGCGACCGCCTGATAGCCGGTCCAGGCTTTGTTGTAGGAAGACTGGCTGGCGTTGACCAGGCGAAACCAGTGTTCCTGATGGATGTGCAGGCCGCTGGCCTTGAAGTGGAACCACTGGAAATGGGCGCTGCGCGTATCTGGCCGAATTGCCAGAACCGGGTTGAGCGGATTGCTGATGTCGATGACTTGGATGTTGCCGCTGTCGAAGTTTGCGCTGATGTCGAACGAGGATTTGGCCACGGTCATAATCGGTTCCTGAATATGATTTTTATGGCGGCTACTTTACACGCAAGACAGGGGTGAAACCGAGGGAAATTGCGGGGTGTGGCGGGGGGGCGTCCTCCATGACGCGGATGCAGCTTAGTGACTGTGCGATTGATTCTCAAGTGCTGATTGGCATTACTTAGCCCCAATGTGGCCGGGGTCCGCTTGCCAAGCAATATTCTTTTGATATTATCCGCGCCATCGAATTTGCAGCACCCAAAGACTTCATTAGCCTGAAGCCATAAGCCAGAAAACTGGCAAAAAAAGACCCGGCAAAAAGCCGGGTCAAAAACCGTGATTAGCCTGATGAGGAGATAGTCCAGAAGACCGACCTAAGGTCTCTGGTCCATCGACTGATCTCGCGACCAGTTGCTTGCAATAGTAATCATTATCATTTGCAAGTCAAATGTTTTTATCTGCGCGATTGGAAAATTCTTTTCCTTCCGTCCGAACTCCCGTCTTCAGCGAACCGCGCCATCGAGCGAGTGATCAACCATCGCCCGCGCCATGTCCACCATGTGCACGACTGAAAAAGCCAGATCCCGACTCACGCCCTGCAAGCCGTCCGCCGCCTTGAACGCGGTAGCCGCTGCACATCGCAGCAAATCGGAAGCGTGGACCAGGGATTCTTCGCCACTCAGGTTGCTGTTCACACCGAAAAAGCGCTCGTCCACTTCTGGTTCTGACACAGCTGGTTTCAAGTAATAATCCAACGCCCGTTGCGCAGCGGCGCACCCTTGCGGGGAGGTGAAGGTGGTGTCCATTTGCAGATCGGGCAAGTCTTTACTGGTGATGGTCATGGTGAAAGGTCACTCCTTGGTCGATTCAAATCCGTGACTCAAGAATAGTACTATCAGTATTTGTGACCAGAAATTAAATACTACAATATGTGTTTTGCCGGCCGCAGGCATCCACGTATGGTGCCGCACATGGATAAATGGATTGAGTTGGTCAAGGCCAAAATGAGTGAACTCAACGTCACTCAAGTCGAACTCGGCGAGCGCGTCGGCATGTCTCAGGGCGGTATCGGCCATTGGCTGAACAAGCGCCGCGAGCCCGGCATCACGCAGATGAACCGCGTGCTGAAAGCGCTGGGCATGGAGTATCTCGAGGTCGCGGTGGTGATTCGTGAACCGCAGGTCGATGCGGACGACGAAATGCCCCTTGCGCAGAAGTACAACCCTTACTTTCGCTATCCGGTCAGCGAGTGGAATTCGCCGGTCGAGGCCCGTGAGAGCCAGCCAGCGTATTCGAGTGCCAAGGACAAGCGACGTTTCGTGCTGACGGATTACCACGCCCGCGGCCCGGCGTTCTGGCTCACGGTGACGGGTAACGCGATGACGGCGCCCACCGGGCAGAGCATCGGCGAGGGAATGATGATTCTGGTGGACCCGGCACTGGAAGCCGAGCCCGGGAAATTGGTAATCGCCCAGTGGCCGGACAGCGACGAGGCGATTTTCCGCAAACTGATCGAAGAGGGCGGCCAGCGTTACCTGGTGCCGCTCAATCCGACCTGGCCGAAAGCCTTGTTGACCGACGAGTGCCGAATCATCGGTGTCGTGGTTCAGGCAACCGCCAAATACTAGTCAGATCGATCCTCGCCAGGCGTAGGATCGATCCACCTTTCAAGCTTCTTCCAGCTCGACCAGTGCACTGCCTTCGCTGACCATTTCACCTTCCTGGCAATACAGTGACTTGATCACACCGGCGTGGGGCGCGCGAATGCTGTGCTCCATCTTCATCGCCTCAAGCACCACCAATTGCGCACCGGCTTCAACCGATTGCCCGGCCTCCACCAGCACCCGCACAATGCTGCCGTTCATCGGCGCGGTCAGACCGCCCTGATGGCTGTGACTGGCTTCGACAGCGCTGATCGGGTCGTACGTTTCAACGCGTCGCAGCTCGCCGTCCCATTGCAGATACAGAACTTCTCCACGACGAATCGCCCGCAGCTGTCGACGCAGTCCATCGTGCTCGACCACCAATTGCTCGCCGATCAGTTTTGCATTGCCGCCGGCACCGAGCGTCAGCGCTCGATCCTGCCCCTCGCAGCTCAAATGCAGAGTGATTTCGCGAGGCAAACCGGCGCGCAAACCGCTGTGAAGCGCCCAGGGCGAAGCCGGATCATCTGCCCGAGCCATCCCCGGCAAACTCTGCGCAAAAGCCTGCGCCGCCGCATTCCAGAACTCATCACTCAGTGCAGCGGGCGCTGGCAGCAACTGTTCCTGATAGCGCGGAATGAACCCGGTATCCAGCTCCGCCGCCGCAAACGCCGGATGACCGATGATCCGTCGCAGGAAGTTGATGTTGGTTTTCAACCCGCCAATCGCAAACTCATCGAGCATGCTCAGCAGTCGCAAGCGCGCCTGCTCACGATCCTCGCCCCAGGCGATTAGCTTGCCGAGCATCGGGTCATAGAAGGGCGAAACCTCATCGCCTTCCTCAACGCCGCTGTCCACACGGCGCCCCGGCCCGGCGGTGGATTCGCGATACAGATCCAGACGCCCGGTCGCCGGCAGAAAATCATTCGACGGATCTTCCGCATACAGCCGAACCTCAATCGCATGCCCGTTCAGCGGCACTTGATCCTGAGTGATCGGCAACGCTTCGCCACGGGCGACGCGAATTTGCCAGGCCACCAGATCGAGCCCGGTGATGGCTTCGGTGACCGGGTGCTCGACCTGCAAGCGCGTGTTCATTTCCATGAAAAAGAATTCGCCGCGAGCGTCCAGCAAAAACTCCACGGTGCCGGCGCCGACGTAACCGATGGCTTGCGCTGAACGCACAGCGGCTTCGCCCATCGCCCGACGAAGTTCTGGACTCAGGCCTGGAGCCGGCGCTTCTTCGACGACTTTCTGGTGCCGACGCTGAATCGAGCAGTCGCGCTCGTTCAGGTACAGGCAATTGCCATGCTGATCGGCAAACACCTGGATTTCCACGTGACGCGGCTTGAGCAGGTATTTCTCCACCAGCATCCGCGAGTCGCCGAACGACGACTTCGCTTCACGCTGAGCCGAGGCCAGCGCTTCAGCCAACTGGCTGACGTCTTCAACGACCTTCATGCCCTTGCCGCCACCGCCGGCCGTGGCCTTGAGCAGCACCGGGTAGCCGATGCGTTCGCAAGCATCGCGGAAAGTGTCCAGATCCTGGGCTTCGCCGTGATAACCCGGCACCAGCGGCACGCCGGCGGTTTCCATCAACGCTTTTGCGGCGGATTTGCTGCCCATCGCGTCGATGGCCGAGGCGGGCGGGCCGAGGAAGATCAGGCCGGCCGCTTCAATGGCGCGGGCAAACCCGGCGTTTTCTGAAAGAAAGCCGTAACCCGGATGAATCGCCTGAGCGCCGCTGGCCTTTGCCGCCGCGATCAGTTTGTCGATTTGCAGGTAACTGTCGGCCGCTTTGCTGCCGCCCAGATCAACACGGATGTCCGCTTCACGGCTGTGCCGCGCTTCCCGGTCGGTGGCGCTGTGCACGGCAACGGTGGTCAGGCCCAGCGACTTGGCGGTGCGCATGACCCGGCAAGCGATTTCGCCACGGTTGGCCACCAGCAGGGTGGTGAGAACAGGTGCGCTCATCAACGCGGCTCCTTGGTGGTGGTTGCGGCTTGCCAGCTCGGTGGACGTTTCTGCAAAAAGGCCCGCAGACCTTCCTGTCCCTCTGGGCTGACGCGGATGCGGGCGATGGCGTTTTCGGTGTAGCGGCGCAGGGCCGGAGTCAGCGCGCCGTTGCCGACTTCCCGCAGCAAATCCTTGCTGGCGCGCATGGCGGCGGGGCTGTTGAGCAGCAGGTTGTCGATCCATTGCTCGACGCTCTGTTCAAACTCATTCGCTGGATAACTCTCGGACAACAAACCGATTTCCCGCGCCCGCTGCCCGCCGAAACGTTCGGCCGTCAGCGCATAACGCCGCGCCGCGCGTTCGCCGATGGCTTGCACCACGAACGGGCTGATCACCGCTGGCGCAAGACCGATGCGCACTTCCGACAGGCAGAACTGCGCGTCATCGGCGCCAATCGCCATGTCGCAGCAACTGATCAGACCCAATGCACCGCCGAACGCCGCGCCTTGCACCACGGCCACGGTCGGGATTTTCAGTTTGGCGAGGTTGTACATCAGCTCCGCCAGTTCCCGGGCGTCGTCGAGGTTGGTGTGGTAATCGAGTTCGGCCGATTGCTGCATCCAGGCCAGATCGGCACCAGCGCTGAAATGTTTGCCGCGTCCGCGTACCAGCAGAAAGCGCAGGCTGGCGTCGCTGGCGACCTTGTCCAGCGCCAGGATCAGTTCGCGAATCATCTCGGCGTTGAACGCGTTGTTCTTTTCTTCGCGGCTCAGCCACAGGGTCGCGAAACCCCGTGGATCGCTGTGCAATTCGAGGGTGTTGAAGTCGCTCATGAGGTTCTCCCGATCACATCCGGAACACGCCGAAGCGGCTCGGTTCGATAGGCGCGTTCAACGACGCGGACAAGGCCAGGGCCAGCACATCGCGGGTCTGCGCCGGGTCGATGACGCCGTCGTCCCACAGCCGCGCGCTGGAATAGTAGGGGTGACCCTGCTCTTCGTATTGGTCGAGAATCGGCTGCTTGATCTCGCTTTCCTGCTCGGCACTGAACGCCTGACCGCTGCGTTCGGCCTGCTCGCGCTTGACCTGAACCAGCACGCCGGCCGCCTGTTCGGCGCCCATCACGCCGATCCGCGCGTTCGGCCACATCCACAGGAAACGCGGATCATAGGCCCGCCCGCACATGCCGTAGTTACCGGCACCGAAGCTGCCACCGATGATCACGGTGAATTTCGGCACCTTGGCGCATGCCACGGCGGTCACCAGTTTGGCGCCGTGTTTGGCGATGCCACCGGCCTCGTATTTCTGACCGACCATGAAGCCGGTGATGTTCTGCAGGAACAGCAACGGAATGCCGCGTTGGCAGGCCAGTTCAATGAAGTGCGCGCCTTTTTGCGCGGCTTCGGCGAACAGGATGCCGTTGTTGGCGAGGATCGCGATCGGGTAGCCGTGCAGGTGGGCGAAACCGCACACCAGCGTGGTGCCGAACAAGGCTTTGAATTCATCGAACACCGAGCCGTCGACCAGTCGCGCGATCACTTCGCGCACATCGAACGGCTGCTTGGCGTCCGCCGAAACCACCCCGTACAACTCATCGCTGGCGTACAGCGGCGCAATCGGCGTGCGCTGCTGCACTTCGCCGAGCTTGCGCCAGTTGAGGTTGGCGACGCTGCGCCGGGCGAGGGCGAGGGCGTGCTCATCGCTTTCCGCGTAATGGTCGGCGACCCCGGACGTCTTGCAGTGCACGTCGGCCCCGCCGAGGTCTTCGGCGCTGACCACTTCACCGGTCGCGGCTTTCACCAAGGGCGGGCCGGCGAGGAAAATCGTCGCCTGATTGCGCACCATGATCGCTTCGTCGGCCATCGCCGGTACATAAGCGCCGCCGGCGGTGCAGGAACCCATGACCACGGCAATCTGCGGAATGCCCATGGCGCTCATGTTGGCCTGGTTGAAGAAGATCCGCCCGAAGTGTTCGCGATCCGGGAACACTTCGTCCTGACGCGGCAGGTTGGCGCCACCCGAATCCACCAGATAAATGCACGGCAGGCGGTTTTGCTGGGCGATGGTCTGGGCGCGCAGGTGTTTCTTCACGGTCAGCGGGTAGTACGAGCCACCTTTCACCGTCGCGTCGTTGGCGACAATCATGCATTCGACGCCTTCCACACGACCGATCCCGGCAATCACGCCAGCGGCTGGCACGTCTTCGCCATAAACGGCGTGGGCGGCCAACTGGCTGATTTCCAGAAACGGCGAGCCCGGATCGAGCAAGCGGTTGATCCGCTCACGGGGCAGCAGCTTGCCGCGCGAGGTGTGACGTTCCTGAGCTTTCGCGCCGCCGCCCTGAGCCACTTGAGCGAGCAGAGTGTGCAGGGCGTCGACCTGTTCGAGCATCGCCGCGCTGTTGGCGGCGAACTCCGCTGAACGAGGGTTGAGCTGGGTATGCAGGATGGCCATGGACAGCTCCGTTTAGCGGGTTTCGTTGAACAGTTCGCGACCGATCAGCATGCGACGGATCTCACTGGTACCGGCGCCGATTTCGTACAGCTTGGCGTCACGCAGCAGGCGGCCGGCCGGGAATTCGTTGATGTAACCGTTACCGCCGAGAATCTGGATCGCGTCGAGGGCCATTTGCGTGGCGCGTTCGGCGGTGTAGAGGATCACACCAGCGGCGTCCTTGCGTGTGGTTTCGTTGCGCTCGCAGGCCTGAGCCACGGCGTAGAGATAGGCGCGGCTGGCGTTGAGCTGGGTGTACATGTCGGCGACTTTGCCCTGGATCAGCTGGAATTCGCCGATGCTCTGGCCGAACTGCTTGCGGTCATGGATGTACGGCACGATCAGATCCATGCACGACTGCATGATGCCGGTCGGGCCACCGGACAGCACGACGCGCTCGTAATCGAGGCCGCTCATCAGCACTTTTACGCCGCCGTTGAGTACGCCGAGGATGTTTTCTTCAGGCACTTCGACGTCGTCGAAAAACAGCTCGCAAGTGTTGGAGCCGCGCATGCCGAGCTTGTCGAACTTGTTGCTGCGGCTGAAGCCTTTCCAGTCGCGTTCGACGATGAAGGCGGTGATGCCGTGGGGGCCCTTTTCCAGGTCGGTCTTGGCGTAGATCACGTAGGTGTTGGCGTCGGGGCCGTTGGTGATCCAGGTCTTGCTGCCGTTGAGCACGAAACGGTCGCCACGTTTATCGGCGCGCAGTTTCATCGAGACCACGTCGGAACCGGCGTTTGGCTCGCTCATGGCGAGTGCGCCGACGTGTTCGCCGCTGATCAGTTTTGGCAGGTATTTGGCTTTCTGTTCGTGGTTGCCGTTGCGGTTGATCTGGTTGACGCAGAGATTGGAGTGGGCGCCGTAGGACAACGCCACCGAAGCCGAGCCACGGCTGATTTCTTCCATCGCAACGACGTGCGCCAGGTAACCCAGGCCAGCGCCGCCGTATTCTTCCGGCACGGTGATGCCGAGCAGGCCCATGTCACCGAACTTGCGCCACAAATCGGCCGGGAACAGGTTGTCGCTGTCGATCTGCGCGGCACGCGGCGCGATCTCGTTGGCGACGAAGGACTGAACCTGATCGCGCAGCATGTCGATGGTTTCACCGAGGGCAAAGTTCAGGGATGGGTAGCTCATGGTTCACCTTTTGGCTTTTTTGTAGGGTGGGGAGAAGGGCGTTTCAGTTCTCACCTTTACGTTAACGTAAGCCTGTGACGAATGGCTGTCAATCACCCTTTACGTTAACGTCAACTTGAGCGAGAGTAGAGCCAGTTCTGAATGGTCGGAGCTGCTGTAGCTCCGTTCCAACACCCACTAATAAAGACAATAGGGGTCGTCATGGATCAACCCAGTGCAAACCCGCAGCGCAGCTACACCCGCGGTTCCCAGGATAAAGCCTTGCTGGCGATGACCATCGGGCAGAAGTTCGACGAAACCGTCGCGCAGTACCCGGACGGCGAGGCGCTGGTGGTGCGCCATCAGCAGCTGCGTTACACCTGGCGGCAACTGGCCGACGCGGTGGATGTTCACGCCAGAGCCCTGCTGGCGTTGGGTTTGCAAGCCGGTGACCGGCTCGGCATCTGGGCGCCGAACTGCGCGCAGTGGTGCATCACACAGTTCGCCACCGCGAAGCTCGGTGTGATCCTGGTCAACATCAACCCGGCCTACCGCAGCTCTGAACTCGAATACGTGCTCAAGCAATCCGGTTGCCAATGGCTGGTCTGCGCCGGGGCGTTCAAGAGCTCCAACTATCACGGCATGTTGCAAGGCTTGCTGCCGGAACTGGCCGAGCAATCCATCGGCGAGCTGCACAGTGAGCGGCTGCCGGAACTGCGCGGTCTGATCAGCCTCGACCCACAGCCGCCTTCGGGTTTTCTTCCGTGGTCGCAACTGGCAGATCTGGCCGCCAGTGTCACTGCGCAACAATTGCGTGAACGCAGCGACAGCCTGCACTTCGATCAGCCCGTCAATATTCAGTACACCTCCGGCACCACCGGTTTCCCCAAGGGCGCGACCCTCAGTCACTACAACATCCTCAACAACGGTTACATGGTCGGCGAAAGCCTTGGCCTGACCGCTGTTGATCGCCTGGTGATCCCGGTGCCGCTGTATCACTGCTTCGGCATGGTCATGGGCAACCTCGGCTGCATCACCCACGGCAGCACCATGATTTATCCCAACGACGCCTTCGATCCGCTGCTGACCCTGAGCACCGTCGCCGAAGAAAAAGCCACCGCGCTGTACGGCGTACCCACCATGTTCATCGCCATGCTCGATCAGCCGCAACGCGCCGAGTTCGACCTGTCGACCCTGCGCACCGGAATCATGGCCGGCGCCACGTGCCCGATCGAGGTGATGCGCAGGGTCATCAGCGAAATGCACATGAGCGAAGTGCAGATCGCCTACGGCATGACCGAAACCAGCCCGGTCTCGCTGCAAACCGGCCCATCCGATGAACTGGAACTGCGCGTCACCACCGTCGGCCGCACCCAGCCGCAACTCGAAAGCAAAATCATCGACGAGGCCGGCAACCCGGTACCACGCGGCACGATCGGCGAACTGTGCACCCGTGGCTACAGCGTGATGCTCGGCTATTGGAACAATCCGCAGGCGACTGCCGAAGCCATCGACGCGGCGGGCTGGATGCACACCGGCGATCTGGCGAGCATGAACGACGAGGGTTACGTGTGCATCGCCGGTCGTAACAAGGACATGATCATCCGTGGTGGCGAAAACATTTACCCGCGTGAACTGGAAGAGTTCTTCTTCACCCACCCGGCGGTGGCGGACGTGCAGGTGATCGGCATTCCCTGCTCGCGTTACGGTGAGGAAATCGTCGCCTGGATCAAATTCCATCCCGGCCACAGCGCCACCGAACAAGAGCTGCAAGCGTGGTGCAAGGAACGCATCGCCCACTTCAAGACGCCGCGTTACTTCAAGTTTGTGGAGGAGTTTCCGATGACGGTAACAGGCAAGATCCAGAAATTCCGGATGCGCGAGATCAGTATCGAGGAGTTGCGAGAAAAGCAGGCCTGACGAAGATCGAATGTGGGAGCGAGCAAGCCCGCTCCCACAAGGGGGCGGCGGTGAAAACAGGAATCGTGGAAAGCACAAAGGGGAGCCGAAGCTCCCCTTTAATTTTGTCGTCGCGTGCTCTTTTTTATTATTGAGGGGCGGTCTGTTGTTGTTTTTGGCAACCGTGGCCCTTTACCGCTGTTTTTGGCGACCCCCATCCGGGGTCAAGAGCAAACGTATTTTTTTGAGCGCTGATCTGCTTTCTCGCCAGGCGATCCAACCGATTCGGGAGCTACCTTAAGGTAGTTTTATTGTTCTCTGCCCGGTTGCGGGTCATTCCGAGGAACACCCTGAAAAGCACACCTTCTCCAAAAAAATCTGTTAGCTGCGTTTCTGCCGTGTTGTTTTTGTTATGTCAGAGTCGGTACGTCTTATTTTTATTGGTTTGCTGCTTTTTATTCTTGTTATGCCATAGAGATAGCAGAAGCCGTGCCAACTTTTAAAAAACCTTATAAATCAAGGAGTTGAATTTTTTGAAGGATTTCTCCTTCAGGCAAAACCAGACAATTTGTTTCCGTGTTACTCGCCTATGCCCACGTTTCGGACGCAGCGGTAACACCTTCGCCCTCACTGTGCGCTACGGGCCTTGGCTACGCGCGAACCGGTAGGGCGACCCAGCACGGCACTGATCTGTTGGCCGGCGGCAATCAAGGCGTCGAGGTCGATACCGGTCTCGATGCCCAGGCCGTTGAGCAGATACACCACGTCTTCGGTGGCAACGTTGCCGCTGGCGCCCTTGGCGTACGGGCAGCCGCCGAGGCCGGCGATCGAGCTGTCGAACACCGCGATGCCTTCCAGCAGACTGGCGTAGATATTGGCCATGGCCTGGCCGTAGGTATCGTGGAAGTGGCCGGCGAGTTTCTCTCGCGGCACCTGCTTCGACACTACTTCGAACAGCCGGCGGGTGGCGCCTGCGGTACCGGTGCCGATGGTGTCACCCAGCGACACTTCGTAGCAGCCCATCGCGTACAGCTCGCGGGCCACCATGGCCACTTGTTCCGGCGCGACCTCGCCCTCATAAGGGCAGCCGAGCACGCAAGACACGTAACCGCGCACGGTAACGCCGTGCTGTTTCGCCGATTCCATGATCGGCGCGAACCGCGCCAGACTTTCGCTGATCGAGCAATTGATGTTGCGTTGCGAGAACGCTTCGGACGCTGCAGCGAATACCGCGACTTCCTTGACCCCCGCCGCCAGCGCATCTTCAAAACCACGCAGGTTCGGCGCCAGTGCGCCGTAGGTCACGCCGGGTTTGCGCTGGATCTGCGCGAACACCTCGGCGGAGCCGGCCATCTGCGGCACCCACTTGGGCGAGACGAAACTGCCGACTTCGATATAGCCAAGGCCGGCGGCGCTCAGCGCGTCGACCAGTTGCACCTTGTCGGCGACGCTGATGGGCTGGGCTTCGTTCTGCAAACCGTCACGGGGGCCGACTTCGATCAGGCGTACTTTGGAGGGGAGGGACATGGGCTGAACCTGCTCATTATCTGACTGTATCGAGAACCCTGTGGGAGCGAGCCTGCTCGCGATGGCGTTGGGTCAGTCAACATCAATACTGGATGTTCCGGCCTCATCGCGAGCAAGCCCGCTTCCACAGGAGATGAAGTGTGGCTGTTACTGCGCGACTTGCTGACTCTTGAGCGTCTGCTCCAGCGCCTGCACGCAGCGTTCTTCGGCGGTGTCGAGTTCCAGCTTCATCTGTTCGATGTCCAGCAATTGCTGCTCGAGCTGTTCCCGGCGTTCGCTGATTTTCGCCAGCATGCTGTTGAGTTGTTTGGTGTTACCGCTGGACGGGTCGTAGAGCTCGATCAGTTCGCGGCACTCGGCCAGGGAAAAACCGATGCGCTTGCCCCGCAGGATCAGCTTCAGGCTGACCTTGTCGCGCGGCGAGTAGATGCGTTCCTGGCCTCGGCGCTCAGGGCTGAGCAGGCCTTGTTCTTCATAGAAGCGGATCGCCCGGGTGGTGATGTCCAGCTCGCGGGCGAGGTCGGAAATGCTGTAGGTCTGGCTGCTCATGAAAGCGCTCGAAGAAGGGGCTTGGCGCTAAGCTAATGGCAGGTTGACGTTTACGTCAAGTGGCGGGCGCCTGCAGCTTGTCGAGCTTCTTCTCATGTGCCGTCACTTGCTGGCACAACTCGATCATCTGCTCGCGCATCCAGCGGTTGGCCGGATCCTGATCGGTGCTTTCATGCCAGTACAAATGGGTTTCAACCGGCGGCACATCGTTGACCGGCAGATTGAACGCATGCAGGTCATGGCGGCGGGCGAAACGCTCCGGCACGGTCATCACCATGTCGGTCTGCTGCAACACCTGGGACGCCATCAGGTAATGCTGCGAGCGCAGGGCAATCTTGCGCTGAATGCCCATCTTGCCCAGTGCCAGATCGACATGACCCAGGCCACTGCGACGGCTGGAAATATGAATGTGGGTCAGCGACAGGTAATCGTCGAGGGTGAATTTTTCCTTGGTCGCCAGCGGGTGGCCTTTGCGCATCGCGCAGACGTAACGGTCTTCCATCAGCTTGACGTGGCGTACCTGCGGGTCGGTGTTGAGCGGCGCATCCACGGCAAAGTCGAGACGCCCGGCGGCCAGTTCCTTGGTGGTTTCCCGGCGTTTGGACAGGAAGCTTTCGATGATCACCGTCGGCGCCAGACGACGCAGGCGCTGGAACAGCGGCGGCAGAATCACCGCTTCGGTCAGGTCAGTCATGCTGATGCGGTAGGTCTTGACCGCTTGCGAGGGGTTGAAAATCCGACTTTCCTGAACTGACACCCGCAGCAGCGACAGTGCGTTGCGCACCGGGCCGATGATGTTTTGCGCCATGGGCGTCGGCACCATGCCCTGAGCGGTGCGCACGAAGAGCGGGTCGTTGAAGGTTTCGCGCAACCGCGCCAATGCGTTGGACACCGCTGGCTGGGTAATGCCGACAATCTGCCCGGCGCGGGTCAGGTTGGCTTCGGTGTAGATCGCGTCGAAGACGATGAAAAGGTTGAGGTCGACCTTGCTCAGATTCATTACGCGGCTCTCTTGTTATAGGTGCTTGTTATAGATGGATGGCACGGGTCAGGGCGGCCAGGAAAATCAACCAATCATATATCGGTGATGAATGTTTATACACGCCGAGAATAGGCTAGGTAAATTATCAACGCTGTTCTAGCATCGATTGCATGACTTAAACAACCTGCCGAAAAAAGGTAATTGCTCATGGATTTCGCTTATTCGCCCAAGGTGCAAGAACTGCGTGAGCGCGTGACCGCGTTCATGGACACTTACGTTTACCCGGCCGAAGCCGTGTTCGAGCGCCAGGTCGCCGAAGGCGATCGCTGGCAGCCGACGGCGATCATGGAAGAACTTAAGGCCAAGGCAAAAGCCGAAGGGCTGTGGAATTTGTTTCTGCCTGAGTCGGAACTCGGCGCCGGCCTGACCAACCTCGAATACGCGCCATTGGCGGAAATCATGGGTCGTTCGCTGCTCGGTCCCGAGCCGTTCAACTGCTCGGCGCCGGACACCGGCAACATGGAAGTGCTGGTGCGTTACGCCAACGAAGAACAGAAGCAACGCTGGCTCGAACCGCTGCTGCGCGGCGAAATCCGCTCGGCGTTCGCCATGACCGAGCCCGACGTCGCGTCCTCCGACGCCACCAACATGGCCGCCCGTGCCGTGCGCGATGGCGACGAGTGGGTGATCAACGGCAAGAAATGGTGGACCTCCGGCGCCTGCGATCCGCGCTGCAAAATCCTGATCTTCATGGGCCTGAGCAACCCCGATGCGCCGCGCCACGCCCAGCACTCGATGATCCTGGTGCCGGTCGACACCCCCGGCGTGAAGATCATCCGTCCGCTGCCGGTGTTCGGTTACGACGACGCACCTCACGGCCACGCCGAAGTGCTGTTCGACAACGTGCGGGTGCCGTACGAAAACGTCCTGCTCGGTGAAGGACGCGGCTTCGAAATTGCTCAGGGTCGCCTTGGCCCGGGCCGAATTCACCACTGCATGCGTTCGATCGGCATGGCCGAGCGTGCACTGGAACTGATGTGCAAACGTTCGGTAAGCCGGACTGCATTCGGCAAACCGCTGGCGCGTCTGGGCGGTAACGTCGACAAGATCGCCGACTCGCGGATGGAAATCGACATGGCGCGTCTGCTGACCCTGAAAGCGGCGTACATGATGGACACCGTGGGTAACAAGGTCGCCAAGAGCGAAATCGCGCAAATCAAGGTCGTTGCGCCGAACGTCGCGTTGCGGGTGATCGACCGGGCGATCCAGATTCATGGCGGGGCAGGGGTCTCGAACGATTTCCCGCTGGCCTACATGTACGCCATGCAACGCACCCTGCGCCTGGCCGACGGCCCGGACGAGGTGCACCGCGCGGCAATCGGCAAGTTCGAGATCGGCAAGTATGTGCCGAAGGAAATGCTGCGTAGCGAGCGCTGATCCAGCACTTCAGCCCTGATCGTTCCCACGCAAAGCTCTGATCGAGGAGATCGCGGTGATCGTTCCCACGCTCTGCGTGGGAATGCATAACGTGACGCTCCGCGTCACAGTGGATGCGGAGCATCCATGGCTGCGTTACCACGCAGAGCGGGGGAACGATCAGTGGTTCGACGCTCAGTAAACCCACACCTCAACCCGCCGATTCTTGATCCGGCCTTCATCCCCGCTGTTGGTCGCCACCGGCATCAGCGCGCCAAACCCGCGCACTTCGCGCAGTACCACGCCGTTTTTCACCAGCTCCCGGCGTACCGCCATCGCCCGCAGCTTCGACAGCAAATCCGCCCGTGCCGGGTCGTCCTTGGCGTCGCCGAATCCCACCAGTGTTATCGCACGGTCAGTCTTGTCGTGGTGCTTTATATAGTCGAACACCCGGGCCAGATCCTGGCGGGCCTTGTTGTCGAGGCTGGCGCTGCCTTCTTCGAAGCGGAAGTTCACCGTCAGACGCTGGGCGTGGCGGCTGAGGGATTGATAACCCTCGGGCATCAGCGCATTCGGCGTGACGGCGATGGCCTGCACGGTCTGGGCGATAAAACCGTTGGCCGCGACAATTGCCTGACCCCGACGACTCTGCGCAAACTCCACCAAGGCCTTGGCCCAGGGATTGTTGCTGTCGGGTGGCAGATAGAAGAACAGCCGCCGCGACAGAGGATAGTCTTCAGTGGCGATCAGGCTGGCGAGTGGCAGCATCGCCTGGGATTGCCCGTCGACAATCGCCACGGCCTTGGCCTGACGCACGTAGGGCAGGCCGATGAAACCGATGGCCTGCGGGTCGGCACTGACGGCGTCGGACAACTGCTCGCTGGATTCAAACCGTTTCGCGGCATTGCTCAGGGATTTCCCACGACGGCTGAGAACCAATTCCTTGAACGTGTCGTAGGTACCGGACTGATCATCCCGCGCATACAGATGAATCGTCCCACCCTTGCCGCCGACGTCGTCCCACGTCTTCGCCTCGCCGCTGAAGATCCGCGCCAGTTGTTCAGTGTTCAATTGATTCAGCGGATTGGCGGGGTGAAGGATGATCGCCAGGCCGTCGATGGCGATGACCTGCTCGGCGTCAGGGCTTTTCAGATCGCCCCGGGCTTGCAGGTTCAGCAGTTCGCTGTCCTTGATCGGGCGTGACGAGGCGGCCAGATCGGCGCTGGCGTTCTTGAGTGCAGTGAAACCGGTGCTCGAGCCGTGGGCGGCGATCTCCACGACGACCCTTTGGCCTTGGGCCGTCAAGCCGGCGACTCGCTGTTCGTTGGCGGTGTCCGGCGTTTCGCTGTGGACTTTCAGCAGTCCCTGGTCTTGCAGCAGGCCTTCCACCAACGCCGGGCCGAGCGCCGCGCCAATGGTGTTGGAACCCTGGATGCGCAATACCGGGCCGTTCTCGGGAATGGGCAACGCCGCAACCTGCAGCCAGGCGCTGAGGAGAAAGACGAACAGAACACGCAGGGTCATGCCGGCACCGAATGCAGCCAAGGGGATTGCCGGGGAGATTAAGTCAGGCGCATGACCAAAACATTACAGCTGAATCAATGTGGGAGCGAGCTTGCTCGCGATTGCCGTGTGCCAGTCAAGCTTTTGCAGCCTGACACTCTGCTATCGCGAGCAAGCTCGCTCCCACAGGATCTCAGCTCAATTCAAGCCAGATCGGCGCATGGTCCGAAGGCTTTTCCATTGCGCGCAGTTCATAGTCGACACCGGCGGCTTTCACCCGTGGCAGCAAGCCGTGGGACGCCAGAATCACATCGATGCGCAGACCACGCTTCGGCTCGTCTTCAAAGCCACGGCTGCGGTAGTCGAACCAGCTGAACATGTCGGTCACGTCCGGGTTAAGGTGACGGAAGCTGTCGGTCAGGCCCCAGTTTTTCAGGCGGGCCATCCACTCGCGCTCTTCCGGCAGGAAACTGCATTTGCCGGTTTTCAGCCAGCGCTTCATGTTGTCCGGGCCGATGCCGATGTCGCTGTCTTCCGGCGAGATGTTGACGTCGCCCATCACCACCAGCGGTTGTTCATTGTGGAACTGGCTTTCCAGCAACGCCTGCAAATCGCTGTAGAAGCGCTGCTTGGCCGGGAACTTGGTCGGGTGGTCGCGGCTTTCGCCCTGTGGGAAATAGCCGTTCATGATTGTCACCGGCACGCCGTTGGCGTCGGCGAATGTGCCCCAGATAAAGCGTCGCTGCGCGTCTTCTTCATCGGTGGCGAAGCCTTTGTGCACGGCGATCGGTTCCTGGCGCGAGAGCAGGGCAACGCCGTAATGGCTTTTCTGGCCGTGGAAATACACGTGATAACCCAGGGCCCGCACTTCTTCCAGCGGGAACTGGTCGTCGTGGACCTTGGTTTCCTGCAGGCCGATGACGTCCGGCTGATGCTTTTCGATCAGCGCCGCCAGCTGATGCGGGCGGGCCCGCAGTCCGTTGATGTTGAAGGAAACGATCTTCATGGTCGGCAGTCCTGGCAAAAGGGCGATGCTAGCTGACATGTAGGATCTGGGCCAGCGTGGCGGTAGTCCATATGCGCTGCTAATGTCTTTCGGGTGTGGGAACGATCCCTTCAGCCCAAGGCTCGTATAACAAGAACGGGGCCTGTCGAGTCCTGTCCAGGGAGAATCACCGTCATGCCTGAAACCCAAACTGCCATCGCCGACATCCACATGCTCGACCGCGGCTATTCCCGGGAAGCGCGATCCCTTCTTTATCAGGCGTATCGCCACGAGCCGACTTTCGCTTATCTGTTCGAGGCCGAACGTCCGGGTTACGAGCAGCGGGTGCGCGCGACGGTGCGGGAACTGGTCAAACAGCATTTCCTGCAGGATCTGCCGGCTATCGGCCTGTTGGTCAACGACCGTTTGATCGGCATCGCCCTGATCGCGCCGCCGCAACGGCGTCTGGGCGTCACCGAGAGTTGGGCCTGGCGTCTGCGCATGGTGCTGAGCACCGGTTTTCGCTGCACCCGCCGTTATCTGGAATACCACGCCGCTGTCGAAGCCTGCGTGCCGACCGACTCGGTGCACATGCTGCCGCTGCTCGGCGTGCACCCACAATTTCAGGGCAAGCATTTCGGCGAACAATTGTTGCAAGCGGTGCACAACTGGTGCGCGGTGGACGAAAGCTCCCAAGGCGTGATCCTCGACACCGGCAACCCGCGATATCTGGAGTTCTACAAGCGTCAGGGTTACGAAGAAATCGGCGAAGTCGCTGTCGGCCCGGTGCGCGAGCACGTGTTTTTCCATGCCAACCCGCAGGTGTTACAAACTGCAACGGGATAACCATCGAACTTTTTCGGAAATTTCCTCTTCTATCACGCTCCCAAGCCCGTGATAGCATCCGCGCCTATGAAGTTTCCAGGAAGATTTACCAGTGGCGTGCTCATGCTGTTAACCAGCTGCGCGGCGCTGGCGCAAAGTGAATTGGATGTGCGGATCAAACCGTCCAACGATGAACTGAAAGCCAATATAGAAGGCTATATCGGCAGCCTCGGCGATCGTGACGAAGAAGCCTTGCAGCGCTTCAGTCGCGGCGCCGAAGAACAGGCGCGCAAGGCCGCCCAGGCCTTGGGCTATTACCAGCCGCAGATCGAAAGTGACGTCAAGGGCGGCGAAAAACCGCGACTAGTGCTGAACATCGATCCCGGCGAGCCGATCCGCCTGCGTAACGTGACCGTGCGCATCGACGGCCCGGCGGCCTCCCTCAAATCCTTTCGAGTCCCGAAAAGCGACGTGCTCAAGCCCGGCGCGGTGCTCAACCATGGGCGTTACGAAGACGCCAAGCGCCTGATTCAGAACCAGGCTTCGCGCTATGGCTTCTTCAGCGGTCGTTTCACCAGTCAGAAATTGATGGTCGATCCCCGCGCCGGGGTCGCCGACGTCGAACTGATCTACGAAAGCGGCCCGCGTTATGCGCTGGGCAAAGTCAGTTTTGAAGGCGACACACCGTTCGATGAAGACCTGCTGCAACGCATGGTGCCGTTCAAGGCCGGCGAGCCGTATGATTCCGAGCTGATCGCCGAACTCAACCGCGACTTGCAATCGAGCGGTTACTTCGAAGGCGTGCGGGTTGACGCCGCGCCGACCGCCGCGAAAAACGACGTGATCCCGGTGGACGTCAAACTCGATACCCGCAAGCCGCGCACCATGGGCCTGGGTCTTGGTTATTCCACCGACGTCGGCCCGCGAATCAAGGCCAACTGGACCCGTCACTGGGTCAATCCGCAGGGCGACAGTTATGGCTGGGAGGCCGAACTGTCCGCGCCACGGCAGAACGTCGGCCTGTTTTACGACATCCCGCTCGACCCGCCGCTGACCGACAAGCTGCGCTGGGCCGGCGGTTATCAATACGAGGACATCGACGGCTCCGACACCCTGAGCAAGCTGCTGACTTTCGGCCCGGAATGGCACAGCAAACTGCCGAGCGGCTGGCAGCGGGTCATCTCTTTGAAATGGCAGCGCGAGGAATACCAGCTCGGCGACGACTCCGGCCTGAGCACCTTGCTGATGCCCGGCGTCAGCTATTCCTACCTCAAGAGCGACAACCGCATCGATCCGCACAATGGCTATCGCCTGACCTTCGAAAGCAAAGTGGCAAAAGAAGGCCTCGGCTCGGACAACAACCTGGTTTACGGCACGGCGCTGGTCAAAGGCTTGACCACCGTGTTCGACAAGCACCGTTTGCTCGGTCGGGTGCAGGTCGGCGGCAGCGCCACCAACGGCTATAAATCGGTGCCGCCGTCGCTGCGCTTCTTCGCCGGTGGCGATCAGAGCGTGCGCGGTTACGACTATCAGAGCCTGTCCCCGGAGAACTCCGAAGGCGACCGCATCGGCGGGCGCTACATGGTGGCCGGCAGCGTCGAATACCAATACTCGATTGCCGAGAAGTGGCGCGTGGCGACCTTCGTCGATCAGGGCAACTCCTTCAACAAACTCGAACTGCCGAACCTCAAGACCGGGGTCGGTATCGGTGTGCGCTGGGTCTCGCCGGTGGGGCCGATCCGCCTCGACCTGGCCCACGCGCTGGACGACGATGGCGGCATCCGGCTGCACTTTTCCATGGGGCCTGAGCTGTGAAGCGTGGTTTGAAAATGTCGGCGCTGGCGCTGTTGTCGCTGGTGTTGCTGATGGTATTGAGTATTGCCGTTGTGCTCGGAACGCAGGCCGGCAGCCGTTGGGTGTTGGGACTGGTTCCGGGCTTGAGCGTCGACAATTTCCAGGGTCGCCTCGGCGGGCAGTGGAGCGCCGATCACCTGTTGTGGCAGCAGGACACCAGCCGCGTCGAACTGGACAAGCCGATCTTCGAATGGTCGCCGCTGTGCCTGACGCGCATGACGCTATGCATCGAACAGCTCAAGGCCGATACCGTCAGCCTGCAATTTCCGCCGAGCGAAGAAGTCACCGAAAGCGGTCCGATCAAACTTCCTGATCTGCAATTGCCCGTGGCCATCGAGTTGGGCGACGTGCAGGTCGGCAGTCTGCTGTTCAACGGCAGTGAAGAGCTCAAAGGCCTGCAACTGGCGGCGCACTGGACCGCCAAAGGCCTGCAGATCGACAGCGTGAAACTGCAGCGTGACGACTTGAGCCTGAATCTGTCCGGTCTGTTGCAACCGACCGGCAACTGGCCGCTGAACATCGCCGGTGATCTGACCTTGCCGTCGCCGGCTCCCGAGCCGTGGACGCTGGCGCTGAAAATCGACGGCGACCTGCTGAAAACCCTCAACCTGCACGCCGACAGCCGTGGCTACCTCGACGGCCAGTTGAGCGGCGAGCTGCAACCGCTGGTGGAAAACCTGCCGGCCAAAGTGCGGATCACCTCGGAGGCGTTCAAGCCGAGCGCCGATCTGCCGGACACCCTGCAATTCAATCAACTGGTATTGACCGGCGAAGGCGACCTGAAAAACGGTTACCAATTGCTCGGCAATGCGACGCTGCCTGCCGAGAAAGGTCCGGTGGCGTTGCTGCTCAAAGGCAAGGTCGACGCCAACGGCGCGCAGATCGCCGGCCTCGATCTGACGGCCAGCGACAAACAAAGCCTCAAGCTCACCGGCAATGTCGACTGGAGCAAAGGCCTCAGTGCCCAGGCCAATATCAACTGGCTGGATTTTCCGTGGCACCGGCTCTATCCGGAGATCGACGAGCCGCAGATCACGTTGCGTACCTTCACCGGCGAAGTCTCCTACACCGACGGTCAATACATTGGTAACTTTGCCGCCGCTGCAGATGGGCCGGCGGGGGCGTTCACCCTGAGCAGTCCGTTCAGCGGCAATCTCAAGCAGATCTTCCTGCCACAGCTGAAACTCGAAGCCGGGCAGGGCAAGGCCGAAGGCCATGTGAACGTGCAGTTCGCCGATGGCATCGCCTGGGACACCGCGCTGGAACTGTCGGCGCTCAACCCGGCGTATTGGGTCGCGGAATTGCCGGGCACGCTGGCCGGCCCATTGAAGAGCAAAGGCGAAATGAAGAACGAGCGCCTGAGCCTGAATGCCGACCTCGATCTGAAAGGCAAACTGCGCGGCCAGCCGGCGATCCTGCAAGCCAAGGCCGACGGCGCCGGCGAGCAGTGGAATCTGAATGCTCTGCAAATCCGTCTCGGCGACAACAGCATCAACGGCAAGGGCAGCCTGCAACAGAAGCTTGCCGGGCAGATCGATATCAAGCTGCCGCGTCTGGCCCAGCTCTGGCCGCAGTTGCGCGGGCAGATCAACGGTCGAGTCGATGTCGCCGGTACGCTGAAAGCACCGCAAGGCAAGCTCGACCTGCAAGGCTCGCAACTGGTGTTCCAGGACAACCGCCTGCAAAGCCTCAACCTCGATGCCACCCTCGACAGCGCGCAGCGGGCGAAAATCGATCTGAAGGGTAGCGGCATCCAGGCTGGCGACACGAACCTGGGTGTGTTGACCGTCAGCGCTCAGGGCGATATCAAAAATCAGAAGCTCAACCTCGACCTGCTCGGGCCGAGGCTGAAACTCGCGCTGGGGCTGGACGGCAACCTGGACAAAGGCAACTGGCGCGGGCGTCTGGCCAGCGGCGATATCCAGGCCGGCGGTCAGGACTGGAAGCTGCAAAACCCGGCGAAACTCGAACGTCTGGCCGACGGCAAGATCAACTTCGGCGCCCATTGCTGGATGTCCGGCAATGCCAGCCTGTGTGGCGAAGATCAGCGGTTGATGCCGGAGCCGAAGCTGCGTTACCACCTCAAGCAGTTTCCGATCGAAAGCCTCGCGCAATGGTTGCCGAAGGATTTCGCCTGGCAGGGCAAGCTCAATGCCGACCTGCAACTGGACCTGCCGGCCAGCGGCCCGAACGGCCAGATCAGCGTGGATGCCAGCGGTGGCACTTTGCGCATGAAGGAAAAGGATCAGTGGGTCGACTTCCCGTACCAGACCCTCAAGCTGACCAGCAAACTCACGCCCAAACGCATTGACACTGACCTCAATTTCGTCGGTGGCAAACTCGGTGAGTTGATGGTGCAGGCGCAGATCAATCCGCTGCCGAAGAACAAGCCACTCAGCGGTTCATTCCGTCTCAGCGGGCTGGACCTGTCGGTGGCGCGGCCGTTTGTGCCAATGGTCGAAAAACTTACCGGGCGCCTCAATGGCAGCGGCACGATTTCCGGCGGGCTGCTCGCGCCGCTGGTCAACGGCACCGTGCAACTCAGCGACGGCGAAGTGTCCGGGCCGGAGCTGCCGATCGAACTGCAAGCGTTGCAACTGCAGGCCGTGATCGCGGGAGAATCCGTGCAACTGAACGGCAGCTGGAAAAGCGGCAAGAGCGGGCAGGGCAGTCTGAGCGGCAACATCGCCTGGGGTCAGGCGCTGATGGTGGATCTGGCGCTCAAGGGTACGCAACTGCCGGTGACCGTCGAGCCCTACGCCAAGCTTGAAATGGCGCCGGACCTGAAGATTTCCATGGCCGGCGATGAACTGGCGATTGCCGGCAAGGTGCTGGTGCCCCGAGGCGAAATCACCGTGCGCGAGCTGCCGCCATCGACGGTGAAAGTCAGCGATGACACGATCATCGTCGGCGCGCAGACCGAAGAGGGCAAACCACCGATGGCCATGAAGATGGACATCGACGTGGTGGTCGGCGAGGACAAACTGAGCTTCGCCGGGTTCGGCCTGACCGCCAACCTGCAAGGTCACGTGCACATCGGCGACAACATGGACACCCGTGGCGAACTGTGGCTCAACGACGGTCGCTACCGCGCCTATGGTCAGCGCCTGACGGTGCGTCGCGCGCGTCTGCTGTTTGCCGGGCCGATCGATCAGCCGTATCTGGACATCGAAGCGATTCGCCAGACTGACGACGTGATCGCCGGTATTCGACTGAGCGGCAGCGCCGAGCAGCCGACTACGCAGATTTTTTCCGAACCGGCGATGAGCCAGGAGCAGGCGCTGTCCTATCTGGTGCTGGGGCGTCCGCTGAGCACCACCGGCGAGGACAACAACATGCTCGCGCAGGCGGCGCTCGGTCTGGGTCTGATGGGCAGTTCCGGGGTCACCAGCAGTCTGGCCAGTGATCTGGGCATTCAGGACTTCCAACTCGACACCCAGGGCAGCGGCAACACCACCAGCGTGGTGGCCAGCGGCAATATCTCGGAGAAGCTCAGTTTGCGTTATGGCGTCGGTGTGTTCGAACCGGCCAATACCATTGCCTTGCGTTACAAACTGAGCAAGAAGGTCTACCTCGAAGCCGCCAGCGGCGTGGCCAGTTCGCTGGACATCTTCTACAAGCGGGATTTCTAGCCCGCTTTTTCCATCGCCGGATTGCCTGATCGTCCCCACGCCCAAACACCTGATCGTTCCCACGCTCCGCGTGGGAATGCCTCAATGGACGCTCCGCGTCCGCTGTTGAATGGGACGCGGAGCGTCCCGGGCTGCATGCCCACGCAGAGCGTGGGAACGATCTCGTGCGGTCAGTTATCGCCTAATTACAAAGCAGCCTAACTATTGCGTTGACATTCGCTGCCTAGGCAGTAACATCTCGACATACATTCACTGCCTAGGCAGTTATTAGGTGCGTACATGAAGCATTTCACCCCGGATGAATTCAAGCATTGTCACCTCGGCCTGTTGCTCGGCCGTGCAGCCTTGCTCAAGGACAGGATCATCGACACCCACATGGAACCCCACGGCATCACTGCCGCGCAGTTCAAGGTGTTGATCATCATGGCCCAGTACGGCGTCGACACCCCGGCCGAGCTGTGTCGGCACCTGTCGCTGGACAGCGGTTCGATGACCCGCATGCTCGACCGTCTGGAGCAGAAAGACTTCCTGATCCGCCAGCGCAGCGAAGGCGATCGTCGTCAGGTGCAGTTGAAGCTCACCGGGCAAGGTCAGGCGCTGGCCGATCGTCTGCCGCACATCGGTGCCGACGCCATGAATGAGCTGGCCGGCGCGATTACTCCGGATGAGTTGAAAACCCTGGAATACATCCTCAAGAAAATTTTGCTGGCGGCCGGTGACCCGATCACCATCCAGCGGCTAGGTGAACACAATGAGCGGTAAAACCTTGCGCAGCAGCCTGACACTGGTGCTGTCGGCGATGATCCTCGCCGGTTGCGCCAACTACAGCGGCCTCGATACCCATGGCAAAAACCTTGATGCGAAAGACCTTAAGGTCGGCCAATCCCTCAATGGCGTGACACTGTCGCCGGCCGCGTGGCCGAAAAGCGACTGGTGGACCAGCCTCGGCGATCCTCAGCTCGACGGCCTGATCCGCGAGGCCCTGAAAGACAGCCCGGACATGCAGATCGCCGACGCCCGCGCCCATCAGGCCAGCGCCGCTGCGTACGCCGCCGATGCCGAGCGTTATCCGACCCTCGACGCCAGCGCAGGCATCAGCCGTTCGCGTCTGGCCAAGGATCAGGACCCGCGAGGGCAGGGCGATGCCTACGCCACCACGCGCAACATCAGCGCCGGTTTCAATTACAACTTCGACCTTTGGGGCGGTCAGCGTGACGCCTGGGAAGCCGCACTCGGTCAGGCCCGCGCCGCCGAAGTCGACCGTCAGGCCGCGCAACTGACCCTGGCTGCCGACGTTGCCCGGGCCTACAGCGATCTGGGTCAGGCGCATATCGTTTATGACCTGGCCAATGAAGACCTCAAGCGCACCAAGCAGATGCTCGACCTGAGCCAGCGTCGTTTGAGCTCCGGGATCGACAGCCAGTACCAGTTCCAGCAGACCCAAAGCCTGGAAGCCAGCTCCGAAGCCAGCCTGATCGACGCCGAAAAGCGCCTGAACAGCGCAAAAATCGCTTTGGCGGTACTGCTCGGCAAAGGCCCGGATCGCGGCAGCGAAATCGCCCGGCCGAAAGTCCTGCAAGCCAGCGCCGTCGCGCTGCCATCGGTCCTGCCGGCCGAACTGCTGGGCCGTCGCCCGGATCTGGTAGCCGCGCGCTGGCGTGTCGAGGCGGCGAGCAAGGACATTGACTCGGCCAAGACCCGTTTCTATCCCAACTTGAACCTGTCGGCTTCCGCCGGTGCCGAATCCTTGTTGGGGGACGCGATGTTCGGTTCCGCCAGTCGCTTCTTCAACATTGCCCCGACGATTTCGGTGCCGATCTTCGATGGCGGACGCCTGCGCGCCAACCTCGATGCCCGCGACGCCGACTACGACCTCGCCGTGGCGCAGTACAACAAAAACCTGGTGAAAGCCCTGGGCGATGTCAGCGACACGATCAACCAGTTGCGTGATATCGGCCGGCAGATCGGCGCCCAGCAACACGCGACCGAGATTGCCCAGGACTCTTACAACACCGTCGTCCAGCGTTACGGTTCCGGCATCGGCAACTACCTGGACGTGCTCAGCATCGAGCAGCAATTGCTGCAGGCCCAGCGTCAGCTGGCCAACCTGAATGCCGAGCAGATCGACCTGTCGATTCAACTGATGCAAGCGCTGGGCGGCGGCTTCCAGGGGCAAGCCCTGACCGCAGCCAACGCCACCCCAGCCACGCCGCACAACTAATTCAAGGTATTTGTCATGGCCACTGCCGAAAACACACAAGCTCAAGACAACGCACAGGACACTGGCAATCCGCGCAAACGCAAGGTGATGCTGCTGGTGCTGGCCGTTGTGGTTGCCCTCGCCGGTGCCGGTGTCTGGGCGTATCACGAATTCATCGGGCGCTGGAGCGAAAGCACCGACGACGCCTACGTCAACGGCAACGTGGTGGAAATCACCCCGCTGGTGACCGGCACCGTGGTCAGCATCGGCGCCGACGATGGCGATCTGGTTCAGGAAGGCCAGGTGCTGATCAACTTCGACCCGAACGACGCCGAAGTCGGCCTGCAAAGTGCCAAGGCCAATCTGGCCCGCACCGTGCGTCAGGTGCGCGGTCTGTACAGCAACGTCGACGGCATGAAGGCTCAGGTCAACGCGCAACAGGCCGAAGTGCAGAAAGCCCAGGACAACTTCAACCGGCGGAAAAATCTCGCGGCCGGCGGGGCGATTTCCCAGGAAGAACTGTCCCACGCCCGCGATGACCTGACCTCGGCACAGAACGCTCTGGCCAATGCCAAACAGCAACTGAAAACCACCAGCGCGCTGGTCGATGACACTGTGGTTTCCTCGCACCCTGACGTGATGGCCGCCGCCGCGCAACTGCGTCAGGCCTACCTGACCAACGCTCGCAGCACCTTGATTGCGCCGGTTACCGGTTATGTCGCCAAACGTACCGTGCAACTCGGCCAGCGTGTGCAGCCGGGCACCGCACTGATGGCGGTGATTCCACTGGATCAGCTGTGGATCGACGCCAACTTCAAGGAAACCCAGCTACGTGACATGCGCATTGGCCAACCGGTGGAGATCGAGTCGGACATCTACGGCAGCGACGTGAAGTTCAGCGGCACTGTCGACAGCCTCGGCGCAGGCACCGGCAGCGCGTTCGCTCTGTTGCCGGCGCAGAACGCCACCGGTAACTGGATCAAGATCGTGCAACGGGTGCCGGTACGGATTCACGTCAACGCCGAAGAACTGGCCAAACACCCGCTGCGCGTCGGTCTGTCGACCAATGTCGAGGTCAACCTGCATGACCAGAGCGGTCCGGTACTGGCCCAGCAGCCGCCGCAAAAAGCTTCGTTCAGCACCAACGTCTACGACCGTCAATTGGCCGAAGCCGACGCGATGATCACCCAATTGATCCACGACAACAGCGCGGCGGTCAGCAAGACCGCGCAACGCTGATCCCTTCCCCTGTGGGAACGAGCTTGCTCGCGAGAGCGGTGTGTCATTCAGCATTGATTTATCGGACAGACCGCCATCGCGAGCAAGCTCGCTCCCACAAAGGTTACTGCGTCTGTAACAAGCGCGGCACCCGCCGAGTTCCAAAGGATTCGCGATGAGCAATAACGCCTCTTTTTCGCCGCCCAGCCTGTTGCTCAGCACCATCGGCCTGTCGCTGGCGACCTTTATGCAGGTGCTCGATACCACCATCGCCAACGTGGCGCTGCCGACCATTTCCGGCAACCTCGGCGTGAGTTCGGAGCAGGGCACCTGGGTCATCACCTCGTTCGCCGTGAGCAACGCCATCGCGCTGCCGCTCACTGGCTGGCTGAGCCGTCGCTTCGGCGAGGTGAAGCTGTTTCTGTGGGCGACCATCCTGTTTGTGCTGGCTTCGTTCCTCTGCGGTATTTCCACCTCGATGCCGGAACTGATCGGTTTTCGCGTGTTGCAAGGCCTGGTGGCCGGGCCGTTGTACCCGATGACCCAGACACTGTTGATTGCGGTCTATCCGCCAGCAAGGCGGGGCATGGCCTTGGCGTTGCTGGCGATGGTCACGGTGGTGGCGCCCATCGCCGGGCCGATCCTCGGCGGCTGGATTACCGACAGTTACAGCTGGCCTTGGATCTTCTTCATCAACGTGCCGATCGGGATCTTCGCGGTGATGGTGGTGCGCCAGCAGCTGGCCAAGCGCCCGGTGGTCACCAATCGTCAGCCAATGGATTACGTCGGGCTGATCACGCTGATCATCGGCGTGGGCGCCTTGCAGGTGATCCTCGACAAGGGCAATGACCTGGACTGGTTCGAATCGAACTTCATCATTATCGGCGCGGCGATTTCGGTGATTTCGCTGGCGGTGTTCGTGATCTGGGAAATGACCGACCAGCATCCGGTGGTCAACCTGCGGCTGTTTGCCTATCGCAACTTCCGCATCGGCACGCTGGTGCTGGTGTTGGGGTATGCCGGATTCTTCGGCATCAACCTGATCCTGCCGCAGTGGTTGCAGACCCAGATGGGTTACACCGCGACCTGGGCCGGGCTGGCGGTGGCCCCGATCGGCATTCTGCCGGTGCTGCTGTCACCGTTTGTCGGCAAGTACGCGCACAAGTTCGACCTGCGCCTGCTGGCCGGTCTGGCGTTCCTGGCGATCGGCCTGAGCTGCTTCATGCGTGCCGAATTCACCAACGAGGTGGATTTCCAGCACATCGCCCTGGTGCAGCTGTTCATGGGGATTGGGGTGGCGCTGTTCTTCATGCCGACCTTGAGCATTCTGATGTCGGATCTACCGCCAAGTCAGATTGCCGATGGCGCCGGTCTGGCGACGTTCCTGCGGACATTGGGCGGCAGCTTTGCGGCGTCGTTGACGACATGGATCTGGATTCGCCGGGCGGATCAGCATCATGCCTATATGAGCGAGAGCATCAGCACCTTCGAACCAGCGACTCGCGAGACCTTGCATTCGCTGGGTGGCGCGAGCCAATCGGCGTATGCGCAGATGGATCAGATCCTCACCAGTCAGGCGTACATGCTCTCCACCGTGGATTACTTCACGCTGCTCGGTTGGGGCTTTATGGGGTTGATTCTGATTGTGTGGCTGGCGAAACCGCCGTTTGCTGCCAAGGCAGGCCCGGCCGCCAGCGGTCACTAAGTCAGGCAGATCGTTCCCACGTCGAGGCGTCGAACCGTCTGCGTGGGAATGCAGCCCGGGACGCTCCGCGTCCCATGCCGAAGCGGACGCGGAGCGTCCATTGAGGCATTCCCACGCAGAGCGTGGGAACGATCAACTAAGTCCGGGAACGATCAGGCGGTGGCAGGGGCGGGTAATGCTGGCGGCGGTGCAAAGTCAAAGGGCGCCAACGCAAACCCGTTCTCATCCACCTGCAATGCCCAACCCTGACGATCCCAATCCCCCAGCACAATCCGCTTCGCCGCCTGATCGCCGATCTGCAACTTGTGGATCGCCGGGCGATGGGTGTGCCCGTGAACCAGGGTTTTCACTCCGTATTCCTGCATGATCCGCGGAATTTCCTGCGGCGTGACATCGACGATGTCATTGGCCTTCATCCGTGTCTGCGCGCGGCTTTCGCTGCGCAACTTGCGGGCGAGCTTGTGGCGGGTGCGCAAGGGCAGGTTGCGCAGGATGAACAGGCTGAGCGGGTTGCGCAGATAACGGCGCAGCTTCATATAGGCTTCGTCGCGGGTGCACAGGCTGTCGCCGTGCATCAGCAATACCGGTTCGCCGTAAAACTGCACGACACTCGGGTCCTTCAACAGCGTGCAGCCGGCCTGTTTGCAAAAGGCCTTGCCGAGCATGAAGTCGCGATTGCCGTGCATCAGAAATATGGCCGTGCCGCTGTCGCTGAGTTCGCGCAGGGCCTGGCAGATGGAACGCTGGAAGGGGGTCATGGCGTCGTCGCCAATCCACGCTTCGAAGAAGTCGCCCAGAATGTACAACGCACTCGCCGAGCGGGCGCGTCCGGCGAGCAAATCCAGAAACGCCCGGGTAATGTCCGGGCGCTCCTCTTCCAGATGCAAGTCTGAAATCAGCAATATCACGCTTCGATGATCTCGGCTTTCTCGATGATCACGTCGTCTGCCGGTACGTCCTGGTGGCCTGCCTTGGACGTGGTGGAAACGCCTTCGATCTTGTCGACAACGTCGGTGCCCGCAACCACTTTACCGAACACGGCATAACCCCAGCCCTGAGCGGTCTTGGCGGTGTGGTTCAGGAAGCTGTTGTCGGAGGCGTTGATGAAGAACTGCGCCGAAGCCGAATGCGGGTCCATGGTACGGGCCATGGCGATGGTGTACTTGTCGTTCTTCAGACCGTTGTCGGCTTCGTTCTGGATGCTCGGGCTCTTGTCTTTCTTTTCTTTCATGCCCGGCTCGAAACCGCCGCCCTGGATCATGAAACCTTTGATGACGCGGTGGAACACGACGTTCTCGTAGTGACCCTTTTTAACGTACTCGATGAAGTTGGCGGTGGTGACCGGCGCCTTTTCAGCGTCCAGTTGCAGGACGATGTCACCGAAGTTGGTGGTCAATTTAACTTGAGTCATGATCGCTACTCTTTATAAGGAATTCGTGGGTATTGGGACATTTCGGCCCCGTACCGGTTCAGCCCCTGAGGGCCAAGGTGCGCAGTTTAGCGTGACAGGCGCGAATTTCGAGGCTGTTTTTCAAAACCCGGCGATTAAATGCATTCCTTTTAAGCCCCGCTCTGTCAGGGGCTTGACAGCATCGGCTATGATAACGGCTTTGTTTTGTCAGGCCTGTGTCCCGGCCGCGCACTGTACGTTCAAGGATCCTATGAGCAAGCCCACTGTCGACCCTACCTCGAATTCCAAGACCGGTCCCGTTACGCCGGTCAATTTCCTGCGCCCGATCATCCAGGCGGACCTGGACTCGGGTAAGCACACGCAGATCGTCACCCGTTTCCCGCCTGAGCCCAACGGTTACCTGCACATCGGTCACGCCAAGTCGATCTGTGTGAACTTCGGCCTGGCCCAGGAGTTCGGCGGCGTCACTCACCTGCGTTTCGACGACACCAACCCGGCCAAGGAAGACCAGGAATACATCGACGCGATCGAAAGCGACGTCAAATGGCTGGGCTTCGAATGGTCCGGCGAAGTGCGCTATGCCTCGCAATATTTCGACCAGCTGCACGACTGGGCCGTCGAGCTGATCAAGGCCGGCAAGGCCTACGTCGACGACCTGACGCCTGAGCAGGCCAGGGAATACCGCGGCAGCCTGACCGAGCCTGGCAAGAACAGCCCGTTCCGCGACCGTTCGGTGGAAGAGAACCTGGACTGGTTCGCCCGCATGCGCGCCGGCGAGTTCCCGGACGGTGCCCGCGTGCTGCGCGCCAAGATCGACATGGCCTCGCCGAACATGAACCTGCGCGACCCGATCATGTACCGCATCCGCCACGCCCATCACCACCAGACCGGTGACAAGTGGTGCATCTACCCGAACTACGACTTCACCCACGGTCAGTCGGACGCCATCGAAGGCATCACTCACTCGATCTGCACCCTGGAGTTCGAAAGCCATCGTCCGCTGTACGAGTGGTTCCTCGACGCACTGCCAGTGCCGGCGCACCCGCGTCAGTATGAGTTCAGCCGTCTGAACCTCAACTACACCATCACCAGCAAGCGCAAGCTCAAGCAACTGGTTGACGAGAAGCACGTCAACGGCTGGGACGATCCGCGCATGTCGACGCTGTCGGGCTTCCGCCGCCGTGGCTACACCCCGGCGTCGATCCGCAACTTCTGCGAGATGATCGGCACCAACCGTTCCGACGGCGTGGTCGACTTCGGCATGCTCGAGTTCAGCATCCGTCAGGACCTGGACGCGAACGCCCCGCGCGCCATGTGCGTGCTGCGTCCGTTGAAAGTCGTGATCACCAACTATCCGCAAGACCAGGTCGAGAACCTCGAACTGCCGCGTCATCCGCAGAAAGAAGAACTCGGCGTGCGCCAGCTGCCGTTCGCCCGTGAAATCTACATCGACCGCGATGACTTCATGGAAGAGCCGCCAAAAGGCTACAAGCGCCTGGAGCCGAACGGTGAAGTGCGTCTGCGCGGCAGCTACGTGATCCGTGCCGACGAAGCGATCAAGGACGCCGACGGCAACATCGTCGAACTGCGTTGCTCGTACGATCCGGACACCCTGGGCAAGAACCCTGAAGGCCGCAAGGTCAAGGGCGTGATCCACTGGGTGCCGGCCGCTGCCAGCATCGAGTGCGAAGTGCGTCTGTACGATCGCCTGTTCCGTTCTCCGAACCCGGAGAAGGCCGAAGACAGCGCGAGTTTCCTGGACAACATCAACCCTGACTCACTGCAAGTGCTGACCGGTTGTCGTGCTGAGCCTTCGCTGGGCAATGCACAGCCGGAAGACCGTTTCCAGTTCGAGCGTGAAGGCTACTTCGTCGCGGATATCAAGGACTCGAAACCCGGTCAGCCGGTATTCAACCGTACCGTGACCCTGCGTGATTCGTGGGGCCAGTGATCAAGTCTTAAGGAAACACCGTGCTTACGATCTACAACACGCTCACCAAGAGCAAAGAAGTCTTCAAGCCGCTGGATGGCAACAAGGTGCGCATGTACGTCTGCGGGATGACCGTGTACGACTACTGCCACCTGGGCCACGGCCGCAGCATGGTCGCGTTCGACCTGGTGACCCGCTGGTTGCGGTTCAGCGGTTATGACCTGACCTACGTGCGCAACATCACCGACATCGACGACAAGATCATCAACCGGGCCAACGAGAACGGCGAGTCGTTCGAAGCGTTGACCGAACGCATGATCGCGGCGATGCACGAAGACGAAGCGCGCCTGAACATCCAGAAGCCGGACATGGAACCGCGCGCCACGGATCACATCCCTGGCATGCACGCGATGATCCAGACCCTGATCGACAAGGGCTTCGCCTACGCCCCGGGCAATGGCGACGTGTACTACCGCGTCGGCAAGTTCATGGGCTACGGCAAGCTTTCGCGCAAGAAGATCGAAGACCTGCGCATCGGTGCGCGGATTGAAGTCGACGAAGCCAAGGAAGATCCTCTGGACTTCGTGCTGTGGAAAGGCGTCAAGCCGGGCGAGCCGAGCTGGGAGTCGCCGTGGGGCGCCGGGCGTCCGGGCTGGCACATCGAGTGCTCGGTGATGTCCACCTGCTGCCTCGGTGAGACTTTCGACATTCATGGCGGCGGCAGCGACCTCGAGTTTCCGCACCACGAAAACGAAATCGCCCAGAGCGAAGCGGCCACCGGCAAGACCTACGCCAACGCGTGGATGCATTGCGGCATGATCCGTATCAATGGCGAGAAGATGTCCAAGTCGTTGAACAACTTCTTCACCATTCGCGACGTGCTCGACAAGTACCACCCGGAAGTCGTGCGTTATCTGCTGGTGTCGAGCCACTACCGCAGCGCGATCAACTACTCGGAAGACAACCTCAAGGACGCCAAGGGCGCACTGGAGCGTTTCTACCACGCGTTGAAAGGCCTGCCGAACGTGGCGCCGGCTGGCGGCGAAGCGTTCGTCGAGCGTTTCACCACGGTGATGAACGACGACTTCGGCACCCCGGAAGCCTGCGCGGTGCTGTTCGAGATGGTCCGTGAGATCAACCGTCTGCGCGAGAGCGATCTCGATGCCGCGGCCGGTCTGGCGGCGCGCCTGAAAGAACTGGCCAGCGTGCTCGGTGTGTTGCAGCTCGAGGCCGATGACTTCCTGCAGGCCGGCGCCGAAGGGCGTGTCGATGCAGCTGAAGTCGAGGCGCTGATCGCTGCGCGTCTGGCGGCACGTGCCGGCAAGGACTGGGCTGAATCCGACCGCATCCGTGACCAGCTCACCGCCATGGGCGTGGTGCTGGAAGACGGCAAGGGCGGCACGACCTGGCGTCTGGCTGACTGATTGCTGCGCCTGTTACAAACAAAACCCGCCTTGTGCGGGTTTTTGTTTTTCTGACGGCGTGATCGTTCCCACGCAGAGCATGGGATCGATCCCGTGGGGCGCTCAGTTTTCAAGCTGCCGCAATCGCTTGTACAGCGTATTGCGGCTCACCCCCAACCGTCGCGCCAGATGGGAAATATTGCCCCCGGCCAACTGCAACTCCCGGTTCAACGCCTCGGCATCGTTCAGATCAATGCCCAACGGCTCGGCCACCTCTACCGGCTCCATCTCCAGATCGACGAAAAAATCGTCCGGCAGATGCTCGGGTCGAATCGGTTGTTCCTCGGCCATCGCCAGCGCCACCTGCATCACGCTGCTGACCTGACGCAGATTGCCCGGCCACGGGTGCCGTTCGAACAGTTCCAGCACTTCACGACTCAATCCCGCCCACTGCGTCGGCTCGCGATGCTGTTCCCACAGCCGTTTGAACAGCGCCTGCTTGTCGCTGCGCTCGCGTAGCGGTGGCAACTCCAGAGTCAAACCGCCAATGCGGTAGTACAAGTCTTCGCGAAAGCGCCCCAGTTGCACCTGTTCCCTGAGCGAACGGTTGGTGGCGGAGATGATCCGCAGATCCACAGGAAACAGCTCGCTGCTGCCCACCGGTTGCACGCAGCGCTCCTGCAACACCCGCAACAGCCTTGCCTGGGTTGGCAGGGGCATATCGCCAATTTCATCGAGAAACAGCGTGCCTTTGTCGGCCTTGCGGATCAGCCCGATGCTGCCTTTCTGGTTGGCGCCGGTGAACGCGCCTTTCTCGTAGCCGAACAGCTCTGACTCCACCAGTTCGGCGGGGATCGCCGCGCAGTTGACGGCGATGAACGCCTGTTTGCAGCGTGAGCTGGCCTGATGCAGGGCTTTGACGAAAACTTCCTTGCCAACCCCGGTTTCGCCGTGAATCAGCAGCGGGATGTCCTTTTCCAGCAGGCGTTCAGCCTGGCGCACGGCTTTTTCCACGCGGCTGTCGCCGAAATGCAAAGTGCTCAGGCTGATCGCCGTCGGTACGGCGACTTTCGGTTCGGCGGTTCTGGTTTCAGCGGTTCTGGTTTCATTGAAGACCCGCGCCTGAATCGGCACCTGTTTAGGCCGTTTCAACAAACACTGGAAACGATTGCGCCCCGAGGTCTGCAAGGCAAACGGCAATCCGTCCGGCTGATTGATCAACTCCAGCAACGACACCTTGAACAGGCTTTCAACGCTGACCCGGGATAACCGCACACCCAACAGATTGTCGGCCCGACGGTTGGCCGACAGCACCTGACCGCTCTCATCAAAGATCAGCAGCCCGGCCCACTGGCTGTCGAGGTTGTTCAACCCGGTGTTGAATGTCAGTTGAAAGTGCTGGCCGTGGAACAGGTTGAGGATCAGTCGGTTCTCCACCGTCTGGCTCATCATCTTGACCATGCCGAGGGTGTGCGAGGGCGGCAGGTAGCTGTCGCTGGACACGTCGAGCACGGCGATGACCTTGCGCTCGGCATCGAAAATCGGTGCAGCGGAACCGGTCATGAAACGGTTGGCCTTGAGAAAGTGTTCATCGTGTTCGATGTGCACCGCCTGCTCACAGGCCAGCGCCGTGCCGATGGCGTTGGTGCCGCTGGCGCGCTCGACCCAACTGGCGCCGGCCTGGAAACCCCGCGCCAGATTCGGCTCGATAAAGCGCTGGGTGCCCCAGGACGTCAAAACCTGGCCCTGATTGTCGGCCAGCATGATCAGGCAGTTGGAGTTGCTCAGGATGTTCTCGTAATACGGCAGCACTTCCTGGTGAGTGGTCTGCACCAGCGAATGATGGCGGTCGAGCAACTGCGCGATGCCGGCGGCGGGCAGCTGATCGAAAGCCGGGGCGCTTTGATGATTGAGACCGAAGGCGCGGCAACGGGACCAGGAGTCCTGGACGATGGCGTCATGGGAAAGCGGCGGGGCAGGTGCGGCCATGGCAGTCAGCCTCTGAATACAGCATTTTTATTATTGTTATTGAGATCTCTGTGGGAGCGAGCTTGCTCGCGATAGCGATGTGTCAGTTACATCAACGGTGAATGACATACCGCCATCGCGAGCAAGCTCGCTCTCACAGGATCCGTGCCAAAAAGCATCCATAGAGTGTTGTTCACTATTGTTCATTGTCAATCGCGCGACTGTTCAATTGTTCAGTCACAACTGTTCATTTGTGTTCAGCTACGAACCATGGTTTGCGTGGCTTTCAGTGAATTCGACGGTAAATCAACAGCTTGCCGTTTCTGGCACGAATGTCGCTCTACAGGACAGGTCGCTTGACTCCAATAATAAAAAGGCCGAGCAATGTCACTCACCCTGGAGCACGTCAGCCGTACCGTCGAGGGCCAGACCTGGATCGACGATGCGAGCCTGAAATTCGAACCTGGATCCTTTAACGTTTTGCTCGGACGTACGCTGTCCGGCAAAACCAGTCTGATGCGCCTGATGGCCGGTCTGGACAAGCCCGACAGCGGCCGCATCCTGATGAACGGCGTCGACGTTACTCAGCGCCCGGTGCGTTTGCGCAACGTGTCGATGGTCTATCAGCAATTCATCAATTACCCGACCATGACGGTGTTCGAGAACATTGCCTCGCCGTTGCGCCAGGCCGGGATCTCCAACGAGCTGATCCAGAGCAAGGTGCAGGAAACCGCGAAGATGCTGCGCATCGAGAAGTTTCTGAAGCGCTATCCGCTGGAACTGTCCGGCGGCCAGCAGCAGCGCACCGCCATGGCGCGAGCGCTGGTCAAGGATGCCGAGCTGATCCTGTTCGATGAGCCGCTGGTCAACCTCGACTACAAATTGCGCGAAGAGCTGCGCCAGGAGATGCGCGAGCTGTTCAAGGCGCGCCATACCATCGCCATCTACGCCACCACCGAACCCAACGAAGCGCTGGCGCTGGGCGGCACCACTACCATTCTTCACGAAGGTCGGGTGATCCAGAGCGGCCCTTCGACCGAGGTCTATCACCAGCCGAAAACCGTGCTGGCGGCCGAATTGTTCTCCGAGCCACCGATCAACCTGATGCCGGGACGTATCGCCGGCAACGAAGTGAGCTTCGCCAACTTCGTACACTTTCCGTTGAACGTCGATCTGCGGCCGGTGGGCGAGGGCGAGTACCGTTTTGGCGTGCGCCCGAGCCACATCTCGCTGGTACCGAGCAACGATGACGACCTGGAACTGGCGGTGACCGTCGAGGTGGCGGAGATCAGCGGTTCGGAAACCTTCCTGCACGTGCGCAACGAGCATTTCCTGCTGGTGCTGCATCTGCCGGGTGTTCACGAATACGACGTCGATGCGCCGATCCGCATCTATATCCCGACCCATAAACTGTTTGTGTTCGATGCGCAGGGCCGGCTGGTGCAGGCACCGGGCCGGCGTGTCGCGAGGGTTGCCTGATGGCCGAAATCCGTTTGCAGCACCTCGCCCACAGCTACAGCAAAACCCCGAGCGGGCCCGAGGATTACGCGATCCGCGAGATGGACCACATCTGGGAGCAGGGCGGCGCGTATGCCTTGCTCGGCCCTTCGGGCTGCGGCAAATCGACCTTGCTCAACATCATTTCCGGTTTGCTCAGCCCGTCCCAGGGGCATGTGTTGTTCGACGGCAAAGCGGTCAACGACCTGACCCCGGAGAAGCGCAACATCGCTCAGGTTTTTCAGTTTCCGGTGGTGTACGACACCATGACCGTGTTCGACAACCTGGCCTTTCCCTTGAGAAATCAGGGCCTGGCCGAGGCGAAAGTACACAGCAAGGTGCAGGAAATCGCCGAAGTCCTCGATCTGCAAAACCTGTTGAGCAAAAAGGCGCGCAACCTCACCGCCGACGAAAAACAGAAAGTCTCCATGGGCCGTGGCCTGGTGCGCGACGACGTGTCGGCGATCCTCTTCGACGAGCCGCTGACGGTGATCGACCCGCACCTGAAATGGAAACTGCGGCGCAAGCTCAAGCAGATCCACGAGCAGTTCAACATCACCATGGTCTACGTCACCCACGATCAGCTGGAGGCGTCGACCTTCGCCGACAAGATTGCGGTGATGTACGGCGGGCAGATCGTCCAGTTCGGTACGCCACGGGAATTGTTCGAGCGGCCGAGCCACACCTTTGTCGGCTACTTCATCGGCAGCCCGGGGATGAATCTGATTGAGGTACAGCCGCAACCGGGCGGTGTCGGTTTCAACTCGACCCATCTGCCGTTGTCCGACGCCTTGCAGCGCCATATCGAACACTGCCAGTGGAAAAATCTGAAGGTCGGCATCCGCCCCGAGTTCATCCATGTGTGGGACGAGCCGTTTGATGACGCGATGCAGGCACGGGTCGTACACGTCGAAGACCTCGGCACCTACAAGATCATGACCCTGGACCTGGACGGCGCCCCGCTGAAGGTGCGTCTGGCCGAAGACAAACCGGTGCCGCAGGGCACGGCTTACATCAGTTTTCCGGCGCAGTGGCTGATGGTCTATGCCGACGAGTTTCTGCTGGATGCCACCGACAGCGAGGTACAGCCATGAACAAGGTGCAAAACAACAAGGCCTGGTGGCTGGTGTTGCCGGTGTTCCTGCTGGTGGCCTTCAGTGCCGTCATTCCGATGATGACCGTGGTCAACTATTCGGTGCAGGACATCTTCGACCAGTCCAGCCGCTACTTCGTGGGCGCCGACTGGTACAAGCAGGTGCTGCTCGATCCGCGTCTGCACGACTCGTTGTTGCGTCAGTTCATCTACTCGGCGTGCGTGCTGCTGATCGAAATCCCGCTCGGCATCGCCATCGCGCTGACCATGCCGACCAAGGGGCGCTGGTCGTCAGTGGTGCTGATCGTGCTGGCGATTCCGCTGCTGATTCCGTGGAACGTGGTCGGCACCATCTGGCAGATTTTCGGCCGCGCCGACATCGGCCTGCTCGGGTCGAGCCTCAACGCCATGGGCATCAGCTATAACTATGCCGCCAACACCATGGACGCCTGGGTCACCGTGCTGGTGATGGACGTGTGGCACTGGACTTCGCTGGTGGCGCTGTTGTGTTTCTCCGGGCTGCGGGCGATTCCCGATGTGTACTACCAGGCTGCGCGTATCGACCGGGCCTCGGCCTGGGCCGTATTCCGGCACATTCAGTTGCCCAAGTTGAAGAGTGTGCTGCTGATCGCGGTGATGCTGCGCTTCATGGACAGCTTCATGATCTACACCGAGCCGTTCGTGCTCACCGGCGGCGGGCCGGGTAACTCGACGACCTTCCTGAGTCAGACCCTGACCCAGATGGCCGTAGGCCAATTCGACCTGGGGCCGGCGGCGGCATTCTCGCTGGTGTACTTCCTGATCATCCTGCTGGTGTCCTGGCTGTTCTACACCGCCATGACCCACAACGATGCCAACCGCTGAGGCCCGGCCATGAGCAAAAGAAAGCTGATTCCCCTGCTGCTCTACATCCTGTTCCTGCTGGTGCCGATCTACTGGCTGCTGAACATGTCGTTCAAGAGCAACACCGAAATCCTCGGCGGACTGACCCTTTTCCCACAGGATTTCACGCTGGCGAACTACAAGGTGATCTTCACCGACCCGAGCTGGTACACCGGGTATATCAACTCGCTGTACTACGTCAGTCTGAACACGATCATTTCTCTGACCGTGGCACTGCCGGCGGCCTATGCGTTTTCGCGTTATCGCTTTCTCGGCGACAAGCACCTGTTCTTCTGGCTGCTGACCAACCGCATGGCGCCACCGGCGGTGTTCCTGCTGCCGTTCTTCCAGCTGTATTCGTCGATCGGCCTGTTCGACACCCACATAGCCGTGGCGCTGGCGCACTGCCTGTTCAACGTGCCGCTGGCGGTGTGGATCCTCGAAGGCTTCATGTCCGGGGTGCCGAAGGAAATAGACGAAACCGCCTACATCGACGGCTACAGCTTTCCCAAGTTCTTCGTGAAGATCTTCATCCCGCTGATCGGCTCCGGCATCGGTGTGACGGCGTTTTTCTGCTTCATGTTTTCCTGGGTCGAACTGTTGCTGGCGCGCACGCTGACCTCGGTCAACGCCAAACCGATCGCAGCGGTGATGACGCGCACGGTGTCGGCGTCCGGCATTGACTGGGGTGTACTGGCGGCGGCGGGGGTGTTGACTATTCTCCCCGGCATGCTGGTGATCTGGTTCGTTCGCAACCACGTGGCCAAGGGCTTTGCCCTGGGCCGGGTCTGAGGAACTGATGATGGAATGGATGAGCTGGACCGTCCCGACGGCGGCGTTTTTCATCGTGATTGGTTTGATCCTGGTGGGCATGACCACCTGGGAACTGCGCTCGCCGAGCATCTTGCGGCGAGGGTTTCTGCCGATTGCCACCACCCGTGGCGATCGCTTGTTCATTGGTCTTCTCGGCAGCGCCTACCTGCATTTGCTGGTAATTGGCGTGACCGACTGGAGCATCTGGGTAGCGTCCGCGTTGTCCCTGGTGTGGCTGTTGGCTGTGATGCGTTGGGGCTAGTCGAATCGCTCGGCAATTTTGCTCCGAAAACCTAACAGGAGGTCTCTATGTTCGATAAGAAAAATAAGCTGCGACATAGCATTTCATTGGCAGCCATGCTGGCACTCAGCGGTTTGAGCGCGTCCGCCTGGGCCGACGCCTACGAAGATGCCGCAAAAAAATGGATCGGCAGCGAGTTCAAGCCGTCGACCCTGACAGCCGAGCAGCAGCTCGAAGAACTGAAGTGGTTCATCAAGGCGGCCGAGCCGTTTCGCGGGATGGACATCAAGGTCGTCTCGGAAACCCTGACCACCCACGAATATGAATCCAAGGTACTGGCCAAGGCCTTCAGCGAAATCACCGGCATCAAGCTGACCCACGACCTGTTGCAGGAAGGCGACGTCGTGGAAAAAATGCAGACCGTCATGCAGTCGGACAAGAACATCTACGACGGCTGGGTCAACGACTCGGATCTGATCGGTACGCACTTTCGCTACGGCAAGACCGAGTCGATCACCGACCTGATGGCCAACGAAGGCAAGAACTTCACCTCGCCGACCCTCGACATCAAGGACTTCATCGGCATCTCCTTTACCACCGCGCCGGACGGCAAGATCTACCAATTGCCCGACCAGCAGTTCGCCAACCTGTACTGGTTCCGCGCCGACTGGTTCGAACGCCCCGACCTGAAAGCCAAGTTCAAGGAAAAGTACGGCTATGAACTGGGCGTGCCGGTGAACTGGTCGGCCTATGAAGACATCGCCAAGTTCTTCAGCGAAGACGTCAAGGAAATCGACGGCAAGCGCATTTACGGACACATGGACTACGGCAAGAAAGATCCGTCCCTGGGCTGGCGCTTCACCGATGCCTGGTTCTCCATGGCCGGTGGCGGCGACAAGGGCATTCCCAACGGCTTGCCAGTGGACGAGTGGGGGATTCGTGTCGAGGATTGCCATCCGGTCGGTTCCAGCGTGACCCGTGGCGGCGACACCAACGGCCCGGCCGCGGTGTTCGCCACCACCAAATACGTCGACTGGCTGAAGAAGTACGCGCCACCGGAAGCGGCGGGCATGACCTTCTCCGAGTCCGGCCCGGTGCCGTCCCAGGGCAACATCGCCCAGCAGATCTTCTGGTACACCGCGTTCACCGCCGACATGACCAAACCGGGCCTGCCGGTGGTCAACGCCGACGGCACGCCGAAATGGCGCATGGCGCCGTCGCCACGCGGGCCTTACTGGGAAGAGGGGATGAAACTCGGTTATCAGGACGTGGGTTCCTGGACCTTCATGAAATCCACGCCTGAGAAGCAGAAACTCGCAGCCTGGCTGTACGCGCAGTTCGTGACCTCGAAAACCGTGTCGCTGAAGAAAACCATCGTCGGCCTGACGCCGATCCGCGAGTCGGACATCAACTCGCAAGCGATGACCGATCTGGCGCCGAAACTCGGTGGTCTGGTCGAGTTCTACCGCAGCCCGGCCCGGGTGCAATGGACGCCGACCGGCACCAACGTGCCGGACTATCCACGCCTGGCGCAACTGTGGTGGAGCCACATCGCCGAAGCCGCCAGCGGCGAGAAGACCCCGCAACAGGCCCTCGATGGTCTGGCCAAGGATCAGGACGCGATCATGACTCGCCTGGAACGCTCCAAGGCCCAGGCGGTGTGCGCACCGAAAATGAACCCCGAGCGCGACGCGCAATACTGGTTCGACCAGCCGGGCGCACCAAAACCGAAACTGGCCAACGAGAAACCAAAAGGCGAAACCGTGAGCTACAACGAACTGCTCAAGTCGTGGGAGGCGGCACGCAAGTAAGCGCTTTTGCAGGACGGAACGGCACCTTCGGGTGCCGTTTTTTTTAGCCTTCGATTTCACGTTTCACCGCCCGGCGCACCGCTTTGAGTGTGGCGTTTTCAAAAGCGTTGTGCCCGGTGTGCAGCAGTCGGCAGTGGATGTTCATGCGTTGCCTGAGCCAGCGCACGCTGGCCATGCCATGGGTGTCGCGAATGCCCTGGATCAGCTGGGTGTTGTCATCGAGAGTCAGATCTTCATCCTCTGGCGTGAAGCCGTAGTTCTGCAGGTGGTAATGCAGTTCGAGGCGGATGGCGAGCACCGCTTCCTGATCGACAAAGCGCTCCAGGGTGTCGGGGCAGATCGTCTGCCCTGTGCGACGTAGAACAGCGTTCAACCATTCGATGGCGGCGCGGTGTTGCTGCGATGGGCGGCCTTCGCCGAGTATCCGGTAGATGTCCCTGGCGCGTTGGCCGGACGATGATTCTGGCGATTGCCTCAGCCCGTCATTGAGCGCCTGATCGTAAGCCCGGACATTGGCGGCAAACGGCACGAATACCGAAACCAGCGTGGTTTTCAGCAGGTGCTGCGGGTAACGCTGCTGGTACTGAATCGCCAGCCAACTGCCCCATGACACTCCCAACACACTGATTCTTTCGAAGCCGAAATGCTGGCGCAGGGCATCGATGTCTTCGACACACAACCCGGTGGTGTTGTACTGCAGCTCGCCGTAGGGCGTCGAGCGCCCGCAACCTCGTTGGTCAAACAGGATGATGTCGAACCGGCCCAGGTCGAAAAACTGCAGATGGTGACGACTGATACGTCCGCCGGGGCCGCCATGGAGGAAAAACACCGGTTCGTGTCCCGGAACACCATGGCGTTCCCAATAGAGCCGATGTCCGTCACCAGTCGGGTAATAACCTCGGCTGTGCAGGGAAAAGGTCATGACGCGTGAACCGTCAGACGATAAAACTGGAACAGCTCGACTTGCCCCGGCCGGGCCGCGACGCTGGATTCAAGTTTCAGGTGGTGGATGGAGGCAAGCCAGGTGACCGGGATCAGCACCGGGGTGTGACCGAAAACGAGGATCGTGCCGCCGGGCTTGACGCAGCGGATCAGCGACTCGAATGCGGTTTGCGCCTCTCGGCGGGTCAAGACTTCGGCGTTGAGGAAACGCAGGATCAAGACATCGCAGCGAATCCCGGTATCGAAGGCCTCACTCGCCTCCAGCACGTCGAACTCGACGGATGTTCCGCTGTGCCATCGCCTGGCATGTTCGATCATCGAGGCCGAGCGGTCACTGCCCAGGCAAAGACAATCGGGCAGGGCGCGGGCGAGATGGGCGATGAACGCGCCCGTTGAACAAGCCGGGTCGTAAACCAGTGCGCCTTTTTCAGTGATGGCCTGGAGCAGCCCGGCGCAGTATTCGCGCAGGTGGTGCTCGTCAGTGTTCAGCTGTTCGGCCAGTGATTCGTTGCCTTGCCAGAACTCTGCCGGGCAGACCGCTTCCCGGCCCGCCTCATCCAGCAGTGGAAAGGGAACCAGGATCTCGCTGTCAGCCTGATGCAATGCATGTTCGAAGACCTGCGTTTTCTCCGCGGGGGAGGCCGTTCGATAGCCGATCGACAAACCGTCATCCCCCCACAATGAATGCAGATGCGGGCCAAACAACATGCCGGGTTTGAGCACGCTGCTGGCCTGCCAGCGAAAATGCCGGTCACGTTGCAGGAGCTTGCGGCCGACCCAGAGCTCATCGCTCACCCGCAGGAAAAAAACCTGATGCAGTCCGCTGCCTCGCGGTTCGAGGAAGTGGCCAACAGCGCCGTTCTCATTGAGATGAAGGCGCATGGATCGGGCCAATGTCAGTTCCCGGGTGCGATCGAGTCGGTTCATGGGGCTCGCCTCTCCAGCGTACGGCCCCGGGCTTGCGGGATGACGACGTTGCCGCTGGAAACCACGAAGAAGCGCTCAAGGCCGGGGATCACCACGTTGAGCAGGGTGGTGTCGAGCTCGGTTCGTTGCAGGACGGCTGTACCCAGCGTACGGCCATGAATCCGCAGGTCTTGAGTCAGCAAGTACAGCTGGTTTTCCACTGACAGGTTTTTAGCGCAATCCGGCAGTCTCACCTCGTGTTGAACGCAGCGATGCAGCAGCGTCTGCGTATCGAACTGCGCGCAGCGCAGCAGGCGCGGGAAGGGTCGCAGGTTGCGTAACGCATTGGCCAGCGTCTGGCAGTATTCGGGTTCGGCGGCATTCAGTTGCAATTGCACCAGTTCAGTGAGCGCCCGCCATGCCGCGTGGCGCGGGTCGAGAGAGCTACCGCTGCCAAACACCTGTGGGTGAACGCCCGGCCTGGTCGTGAAGGCCAGAAAGGTCCGTACCTTGAATTCGGTGCTGATATCCACCAGGACGATCTCGCCGTCGATTTCCTGTTCGGCATCGGCCCACAGACGTCCGAGTGGGTCGCTTTCATTGAGACGCGCTACCCGTCGCAGCGGCGGATGGTTCTGGTAATAAAAATGATCGAGCAGAAACAACGACACGGCATCGCGCTCGATGCATTCGTTGGCGGCGTGCAGCATCGCTTCGTTGTAAGTGGCGCCAATCGCGGTGCCGCTGTTGCTGGCGTAGCGCCGCACGGCGCGGTAGTCCGCCATGCCCGGTGACGAGGGCAAACGTGAACCGTTCGGCGAAGTCAGCGCAACCGGATAGGAAAACCGGTCATGCCACGGCGGACAGACATAAGTCCGGCAGGCGATGCGCACGTTTTGCTGGCAGGTGAGCCTGTGCAGAAGCGAGTCATCGGCAAACATCGGCGCATCTTTGAAATAACCTTCTGTCTCGTGGTGAACATCGGAGGTACAGAGCTCATCGGTCCAGTAGTGTTCGAGTGCTTCATAAAGCGCACCCAGGTGTGCCTGATCGGCATAGCCTTTGCCGCAGCCACGGGCATGACGGTTGTCGCTGCCCTGCAGACTTGCGTGAACCGCAACGACTTTGCTGCCGAGGGTGCGGGTGTGCGGCGTGAGGCCCAGGCGTGAAAGTTCGGTATGAATACGCCGTTCTGCCTGATCGGCCGTGAGCTTACGCTCGGCCAACGTTGTCTTGTCCATGATTCCCTTCCTGGAAAGCCTGCGAGGGCGCAAGGCCCTCGCAGGTTCTGTCACTCGGCGTTCAGCTCTGCCTGTTCTTCCTCGGTCAGTTGCAGTGCTTCGATCTGCTCTGCCGAGGGCGCTTCCTGCTCTTCAAGTTCGTCGATGTGGTTGGCATTCCAGTTGCCCATATAGCCCATGATGTCGCTCCTAAGTTGTTGGGGGAGTGTGCTGTTGCAAGCACGAGCCGAATCTAAAAGCGCGGTGAGGGCGGGTCAAAAATGTCCAGACGTTTCCAGCAGCGGGTTTCAGCGGTGTCGAAATACGTACTGATAAAACGTGAATTGACGCCGGGCGGACGTGTTTCTGAGAGGGGTAGCCCTGCGTGGGAGCGGGCGAACCAGGCGAAAGGAATCAGCTGTCTCAGGTGTTCTATCTGTTGTCGCTGTCAGACGTTTCAGCGCAGGGGGGGAGGCAAATTCTTACTGAAGGATTTACGAGGCTGTATGCAGCACTTGTGCGGCGATTTTTCCCATGGAGTTTGAGAAAAAACCGCACAAATCGGCTTGGGGGTCAGTGCCGTTCCCGGTTCATCGCGGGAAACAGAGTTGCGGCCGTCACCGGTGTCACCGTGGACGTCCCGACGACCACTACCAGAGCGGCATCGATATTTTTGTGTTGTTGACCATTAATCGCTCCTGAGTCCGGCAGACGGGAACGTGCTTCGGCGTGGGTTTTATTGTTCGACGGGCAAGGGCCCGCCGGCAGGGTCGCCGAAAGGGGAGGGTGTAGAAAATGGAAATCCCGCAAAAACAGAAACGGCACCCGAAGGTGCCGTTTCTGTTCGTAGCCGACTATCGCTGAGCGATCAGCCCGCCAGGCCCGATTGCTGAACCAGTGTCAGCAATGGTTGCGGGTAGACGCCGAGGAAGAACGCGACAACGGCGATCGCCAGCAGCATCACGCCGCCTGCTTTCTGTTCCCAGTGCAGCTGGGCGTCGTGGCGGCGCAGGTTCGGTTCGATCAGGTACAGGGTCACCATCACGCGCAGGTAGTAGAACACACCGATTGCGCTGCCCAGTACCAGCGAACCTACCAGCCACCATTGGTGCGACTCGACACCGGTAGCGATGATGTAGAACTTGCCGATGAAGCCTGCGGTCAGCGGGATACCGGCCAGGGACAGCATCATCACGGTCAGTACGGCGGTCAGGTACGGACGGCGCCAGAACAGGCCGCGGTACTCGTACAGCGCATCTGCGTCACGGCCGTTGTACGGCGAGGACATCAGGGTGATCACGCCGAACGCGCCGAGGCTGGTGATCACGTAGGTGACCAGGTACACGCCGATGGCTTCCACCGCCAGACCCTTGCTCGCCACCAGTGCGATCAGCAGGTAGCCGAAGTGCGCGATGGAGGAGTAACCGAGCAGACGCTTGAGGTTGCTCTGGGTCAGGGCCAGCAGGTTACCGAACAGGATCGAGGCGATGGCGATGATGGTCAGCACGTTGCTCAGTACGCCACTGCTTGCGGCAGGGGAGATCTGGAACAGGCGAACCATGACCGCGAACACAGCCACTTTCGACGCGGTGGCGAGGAACGCGGCCACCGGCGCCGGAGCACCTTCGTACACGTCCGGCGTCCACAGGTGGAACGGTACCAGCGACAGTTTGAACGCCAGACCGATCAGCATCATGCCCAGACCCAGTTGCGCCAGCGAGCTTGGCAGGCCGGTTGCGGCCAGTGCCTGACCGATGCCGACGAAGCTCAGCGAACCCGAGTCTGCGTACAGCAGCGCCATACCGAACAGCAGGAACGCGGAACCGGCGGCCGACAGCACCATGTACTTGATGCCGGCTTCCAGCGAACGCTTGTTGAAGAAGGCGTAGGCCACCAGACCGTAGACCGGCACCGACAGCAGTTCCAGACCGATGAACAAGCCGGCCAGGTGCTGCGCGCTGACCAGAACCAGACCACCGGCGGCGGCCATCAGGATCAGCAGGTACAGTTCTTCACGGTTGCCCGGGTAACCCGAACCGCCATCGCCGAGATAGGCGTGGGCGAGGGTGACGCAAGCGAGGGTGGCGACCAGGATCAGCGCCATGTACAGGCAGGCAAAAGTGTCGATCTGCAGCAATGGAGTCACGGCCAGAGGCGCGACTTTCAGGGCCGGCAGGATCGACAGCAAGGCCAGGTTCAGGCCCGCCACCGAAATCAGGAAGGTCTGCGAGTGGTTGCGGCGCCAGGCGATTGCCAGCATCACCACGATAATGGTGAGGCTGGTGATCAACAGTGGCGCTAGCGCAATAAAGTGTTGAATCGTGAATTCCATAGCGCTCTTACCGGGCCGAAGCGAGTTGAGTGAAGGCGGTGCCGAGCCACTGCTGCACGCCATGCATCGTGGCGGCAGAGGTGTCGAGGAACGGTTGCGGGTAGACGCCGAGGTAGACCAGCAGCACCGCAAGGCCCAGCACCATGATCAGTTCGCGAGCGTCCATGCCGTGCAGGATCGAATCCGATTTGGACGGACCGAAGTAGGCACGGTGGATCATGATCAGCGAGTAGACCGAACCGAACACCAGACCGGAGGTGGCAATTGCGGTGATCCATGGCGCGCTGGCGAAGGTACCGATCAGGATCAGGAACTCGCCGACGAAGTTACCGGTGCCCGGCAGACCCAGCGAAGCGGCTGCGAAGAACAGGCTGATCGCCGGCAGGTATGCGATACGCGACCACAGACCGCCCATCTCACGCATGTCGCGAGTGTGCAGGCGCTCGTACAGCTGACCGCTGAGGATAAACAGCGCGGCTGCCGACAGACCGTGGGCCAGCATCTGGACCACGGCGCCTTGCAGCGCCAGTTGGCTGCCGGAGTAGATGCCGATCAGCACGAAGCCCATGTGGGAAACGGACGAAAAGGCGATCAGACGCTTGATGTCGGTTTGTGCGAAAGCGAGGAACGCACCATAGAAGATCCCGATCAGACCGAGAGTCATGGCGATCGGCGCGAACTCGGCCGAGGCGTTCGGGAACAGCGGCAGGGCGAAACGCAGCAGACCGTAGGCCGCGGTTTTCAGCAGGATACCGGCGAGGTCGACGGAACCTGCAGTCGGTGCCTGGGCGTGAGCGTCAGGCAGCCAGGAGTGGAACGGAACCACTGGCAGCTTGACCGCGAACGCGATGAAGAAGCCGAGCATCAGGATGTACTCGGTGGTCATCGACATCTTGGTCTTCAACAGATCGGCGTAATTGAAGGTGATCACGCCGGTGCTGTTGTAGTTGACCAGGACCAGACCCAGGATCGCCACCAGCATGATCAGGCCGGAAGCCTGAGTGAAGATGAAGAACTTGGTCGCGGCGTAGATACGGGTTTTCTTGCCGTCCGAAGAACTGTGACCCCAGAGCGCGATGAGGAAGTACATCGGCACCAGCATCATTTCCCAGAAGAAGAAGAACATGAACAGGTCGAGGGCGAGGAACACGCCGACGACGCCGCCCAGGATCCACATCAGGTTCAGGTGGAAGAAGCCAACGTGACGCTGGATCTCTTTCCACGAGCAGAGTACCGACAGGATGCCCAGCAGACCGGTCAGCAGGATCATCAGCAGCGACAGACCGTCGAGGGCCAGGTGCACGTTGATGCCGAAGCGCTGGATCCAGACGTGCTTGAACTCAAGCGCCCAGGTCGGATCGGCGCCAGGCGCCGGAGCAAATGAATAGTCACCGTGGGCCCACAGCCAGAGGCCGAGGGCGAGTTCCAGGGTCATGGTCAACAGCGCAATCCAGCGGGGGAGGGTAGCGCCGAAGCGCTCACCCATCCAGCACAGCAGGCCGCCGATGAAGGGGATCAGGATTAGCCAAGGCAGAATCATGACGGGCTCGTTTCCTTTCGCAAATTCGCAAGGTTCATATCAGACCGCTACCAGCACGACAGCACCGATGACCAACACGGCACCAGCAGCCATCGAAGCAGCGTACCAACGCAGTTGACCGGTTTCGGTACGGCTCAGGGCAGTGTGACCACCCTTGGCCATGCGCGGGATCAGACCGATGGTCTGGTCGAGCGGGTCTTTGCGCAGCATGTGGCTGATCGCAAGGTACGGCTTGACGAACAGTTTGTCGTAGATCCAGTCGAAGCCCCAGGCAGCGAACCACCAGGCCGAAAGGAGACGGCCGATGCCGCTGTTGGCGATCGCGGTCACGAAGCGACGCTTGCCAAGGAACAGCAGGGCCGCCAGAAGGATACCGGCCAGGGCGATGGCGCCCGAGGCGATTTCCAGGCTGTGCTTGGCTTCGCCACCGGCATGGCCAACGCTCTCGGGCAGTACGCCGTGCAGCGGTGGAACGATCATGGCGCCGACGAAGGTCGACAGCACGATCAGCACCGACAGCGGCAGCCAGTGAGCGATGCCGTGACCGGCGTGGGCTTCGGTCTTGGCTTCACCGTGGAACGCGATGAAGATCAGGCGGAAGGTGTACAGCGACGTCATGAATGCGCCGACCAGACCTGCATAGAGCAGACCGTGGTTGCCGCTGGCGAACGCTTCCCAGAGGATTTCGTCCTTGGAGTAGAAACCTGCGGTCACCAGCGGCAGGGCGGCCAGGGCGGCACCACCGACGATGAAGCTGGCGTAGGCCAGCGGCAGTTTCTTCCACAGGCCGCCCATCTTGAAGATGTTCTGCTCGTGGTGGCAGGCAACGATCACCGCACCGGAGGCAAGGAACAGCAGGGCCTTGAAGAAGGCGTGGGTCATCAGGTGGAAGATCGCGCCTTCCCAGGCGCCAACGCCCAGCGCCAGGAACATGTAGCCGATCTGGCTCATGGTCGAGTAGGCGAGGATACGTTTGATGTCGGTTTGCACCAGCGCGGCGAAACCGGCCAGTACCAGGGTCACGCCACCGACGATGCCGACCAGGTGCAGGATATCCGGCGCCAGGGCGAACAGACCGTGGGTACGGGCGATCAGGTAGACACCCGCAGTCACCATGGTTGCAGCGTGGATCAGTGCCGAAACCGGGGTAGGACCGGCCATCGCGTCCGCAAGCCAGGTCTGCAGCGGCAGTTGAGCCGACTTGCCGACTGCACCACCCAGCAGCATCAGGGTCGCCAGCACGATCCAGAAATCGCCGACCTTGAAGTGCTCAGGCGCCTTCACCAGCAGTTCCTGGACGTTCAGCGTGCCCAGTTGCTGGAACAGGATGAACAGGCCGATCGCCATGAACACGTCGCCGATGCGGGTGACGATGAAGGCTTTGAGTGCGGCGTTACCGTTGTTGCGGTTGCTGTAGTAGAAACCGATCAACAGGTACGAGCACAGGCCCACGCCTTCCCAACCGAAGTAGATGAACAGCAGGTTATCGCCCAGGATCAGGAACAGCATGCTGGCGATAAACAGGTTGGTGTACGAGAAGAAGCGCGAGTAACCGTCTTCGCCACGCATGTACCAGGAGGCAAACAGGTGGATCAGGAAGCCGACACCGACGACCACACCGAGCATGGTCACGGACAGACCATCCAGGTACAGCGCAAAGTCAGGCTGGAAACCTTCCACCGATATCCAGCGCCACAGCACCTGGGTGTAGACGCCACCTTCCGGTGGAGCGACGTTGAACTGCCAGATCACGTAAGCCGCGACGATGGCAGACAGGCCGATGGAGCCGACACCGATCAGCGCCGACAGGTTTTCCGAGAAGCGGCCGCGCGAGAACGACAGCAACAGAAACCCGATCAGAGGGAATACGAAAGTCAGAAAGAGTAGGTTCATCCGCGCATCTCACTGGCAGCGTCGATATCGAGCGTGTGGAAGCGGCGATACAGTTGCAGCAGGATCGCCAGGCCGATACTGGCTTCGGCGGCTGCAAGGCTGATCACCAGGATGAACATGATCTGTCCATCCGGTTGCGCCCAGCGGGCGCCCGCGACGATGAAGGCCAGTGCAGAGGCGTTCATCATCACTTCCAGACTCATCAACACGAACAAAATGTTGCGGCGGACCATCAGGCCGACCAGACCAAGGCAGAACAGGATGCCGGCAACGGCCAGGCCATGCTCCATAGGTATAGAACCGAGAGGGATAACAGGCATGTTCTACTCCTTAGCCTCATTACGGCCCAAATGGAACGCCGTGACGGCTGCAGCGAGCAGCAGCATCGAGGCGAGTTCGACCACCAGCAGGTACGGACCGAACAGGCTGATGCCCACGGCTTTCGCGTCAACGGTGGTTTGACCGATGGCCTGACCGCTCTGGTGAGCGAACAGCACATACAGCAGTTCGGCCAGCAGCAGGGCGGCGAGAATCACCGGTCCTGCCCAGATGCCGGGCTTGAGCCAGGTGCGTTCCTGCTGAACCGAGGCCGGGCCAAGGTTCAGCATCATCACCACGAACACGAACAGCACCATGATGGCGCCGGCGTAGGCGATCACTTCCAGCACGCCGGCGAACGGTGCGCCGAGGGCGAAGAAGGTCATGGCCACGGAGATCAGCGAAATGATCAGGTAGAGCAGGGCGTGCACAGGATTGGTGTTGGTGACCACACGCAGTGTGGACACAACAGCGATACCCGATGCGAAATAGAAAGCGAATTCCATCGTTCTTCCTTAAGGCAGCAAGCTCTTCACGTTGATCGGCTCGGCTTCGTTTTGTGCGGCGCCTTTCGGCTTGCCCGCAACGGCCATACCTGCAACACGATAGAAGTTGTAATCAGGGTTTTTGCCGGGGCCGGAGATCAGCAGATCTTCTTTCTCGTACACCAGGTCCTGACGTTTGAACTCGGCCATTTCGAAATCCGGGGTCAACTGGATCGCGGTGGTCGGGCAGGCTTCCTCGCAGAGACCGCAGAAAATGCAGCGCGAGAAGTTGATACGGAAGAAGTCCGGGTACCAGCGGCCGTCTTCGGTTTCAGCTTTCTGCAGCGAGATGCAACCCACCGGGCATGCCACGGCGCACAGGTTGCAGGCTACGCAGCGTTCTTCGCCATCGGGGTCGCGGGTCAGGACGATGCGGCCACGGTAGCGTGGCGGCAGGTAGACCGGCTCTTCCGGGTATTGCAGGGTGTCGCGCTTGCGAAAGCCATGGCCGAAGATCATGACCAGGCTGCGCAACTGGGTACCGGTACCCTTAACGATGTCGCCAATATATTTGAACATGGGTCAAATCCTCACTGAACCGCAACCGCAGGCGTGTTCCACAACACGATTGCAGCGGTCACCAGCAAATTGATCAGGGTCAGTGGCAGGCAGAATTTCCAGCTGAAATCCATCACCTGGTCATAACGCGGACGCGGGATGGAAGCGCGCAGCAGAATGAACAGCATGATGAAGAACGCAGTCTTCAGTGCGAACCAGACGAAGGACAGTTGCGGCAGGATGCCGAACGGACCGTGCCAGCCACCGAAGAACAGGGTGACCAGCAGCGCCGAGATCAGGATGATGCCGATGTATTCACCGACGAAGAACATGCCCCATTTCATACCGGCGTATTCAATGTGGTAACCGTCGGCCAGTTCCTGTTCCGCTTCCGGCTGGTCGAACGGGTGACGGTGAGTCACGGCCACGCCAGCGATGAAGAAGGTACAGAAGCCGAAGAACTGCGGAATGATGAACCACAGGTTCTGCGCCTGGTACTCGACGATGTCGCGCATGTTGAACGAGCCGACCTGCACCACGATGCCCATCAGGGCCAGGCCCATGAACACTTCGTAGGACACGGTCTGCGCCGAGGCACGCAAGCTGCCGAGCAGGGCGAACTTGTTGTTACTCGACCAGCCGGCGAACAGCACCGCGTAGACCGAAAGACCGGCCATGGCGAAGAAGAACAGCAGGCCGATGTTCAGATCCGCCACGCCCCAGGTCGGGGTGATCGGGATGATCGCGAAAGCGATCAGCAGGGCGGACATGGCCACCACCGGTGCCAGGGTGAAGATCACCTTGTCGGCAAACGGCGGGGTCCAGTCTTCCTTGAAGAACATCTTCAGCATGTCGGCTGCGATCTGGAACATGCCGAACGGGCCGACACGGTTCGGACCGTAACGGTCCTGCCACCAGCCCAGCAGGCGACGCTCGACAAAGCTGAGCAACGCGCCTGCGACCACCACGGCCAGCAGGATCACGATGGCTTTGATGACCGTCAGGATCACATCGATCACTTCAGGGGTGAACCAGGTCATTGCGCTGCCTCCTGCAGACCATCAACGGATACGCCGGCGAATGCCGGTGGAATGCCGGCGATGCCCGCAGGCAATGCCACCAGACCTGCGCCCAGTTCTTCATTGATGCGCAGCGGCAGACGCAGGGTCTGGCCGGCAACATTGAGGCTCAGCAGTGCGCCGTCGTTGACGCCCAGGCGATCCGCTTCGGACTTGGCCAGAGCAACGTAAGCCGCCGGAATGCGTTCCTGAACCGGAGCAGCCTTCGAAGAGGTTTCTTCGCTGCCGAACAGGTGGAAAAACGGCACGGCTTGCCAGGTGCCCGGCGCCGGGTTGAACGCACGTGGCGCAGCGGCGAACCAGTTCAGCGAATCACCGGTGCTTTCGATCAGGCGGGTGCCCGGATCGCCAGCACGCAGGTGACCACCGACTTCGTCCTGGAACTTGTTCCAGGCTTGCGGCGAGTTCCAGCCCGGCGACCATGCAAAAGGAACCTGCTGACGCGGTTCGGCGGAGCCCGAGTAACCTTCCATCGAGAAGGCGAACGCGGTGTCCTTGTCTTGCGGGGTGCGTGGTTCGTGAACGCTGATGTCGGCGCGCATTGCGGTGCGACCGGAATAACGCAGCGGCTCACGCGCCAGTTTCAGACCCTTGATGCGGAACGCAGCGGACGGAGCGGCATCGACGATGCGCGCCAGTTGCTCGGTGCTCGAAGCGACGGCAGCGGTGACGTGGTCGAGTTGCGTCCAGTCGATCGGCTGGTTCAGCAGCGTCGAGCGCAGGGCGTGCAGCCAGCGCCAGCCTTCGTGGACCAGAATGCTCGCGTCCATGTATTGCGGGTCGAAAACCTGGAAGAAGCGCTGGGCGCGACCTTCCTGGCTGACCAGCGTACCGTCGCCTTCAGCGAAGCTGGCGGCTGGCAGAACCAGGTGCGCGCGATCGCTGGTGGCGGTCTTCTGATGGTCGGCAACGATCACTACTTTCGCAGCGTTGAGTGCCGCATCGACCTTGGCTTTGGCAGTGCGGGTGTACAGATCGTTTTCCAGCACGACGATGGCGTCGGCCTTGCCGTCGATCACAGCTTGCAGCGCGGCATCAACCGATTCGCCACCGAGCATGGCCAGGCCGAGGCTGTTGGCTTCCGGCACGATCAGGCTGATCGAACCGTTCTTCTCACGCAGCTTCAGGGCCTTGGCGATGTTCGCCGCAGCTTCGATCAGGGCTTTGGAGCCCAGCGAAGTACCGGCGATGATCAGCGGACGCTTGGCAGCGAGCAGGGCGTCGGCGATGCGCTTGGCCAGTTCCAGGGCTTCGGCGTCCAGACCTTCAACGGCAGGCGCGCTGGCGTCCAGGGCGTGAGCCACGGCGAAACCGAGGCGGGCCAGATCGTCCGGAGCGGCGTGTACACACTCTTCGGCGATGTCGTCGAGCTTGGTTTCAGCCAGGCTGGCGATGAACAGCGGGTTCAGCTCGTGCTGACCGATGTTCTTCACCGCGGCGTCGAGCCAAGGCTGGACGCGCATGGCTTCGGCCATGTCTTCGGCCTTGCCTTTGACCGACTGACGCAGGGCCAGGGCCATGCGGGCGGCAGTTTGGGTCAGGTCTTCACCGAGGACGAACACGGCGTCGTGGTCTTCGATGTCGCGCATGTTTGGCACGGGCAGCGGGCTGTCTTTCAGCACTTGCAGGACCAGACGGATGCGCTCCAGCTCGGAGGCTTCGATACCGGAATAGAAGTGCTCGGCGCCGACCAGTTCACGCAACGCGTAGTTGCTTTCGAGGCTGGCACGCGGCGAACCGATACCGACGATGTTGCGACCGCGCAGCAGGTCGGCGGCTTTGTCCAGCGCAGCATCCAGCCCAAGCTTGGTGCCGTCGGCCAGCATTGGCTGACGTGGACGGTCGGCGCGGTTGACGTAGCCATAACCGAAACGGCCACGGTCGCACAGGAAGTACTGGTTCACCGAACCGTTGTAACGGTTTTCGATGCGACGCAGTTCGCCGTAACGCTCGCCCGGGGAGATGTTGCAACCGCTCGAGCAGCCATGGCAGATGCTCGGCGAGAACTGCATGTCCCACTTGCGGTTGTAGCGCTCGGAGTGAGTCTTGTCGGTGAACACACCGGTCGGGCAGACCTCGGTGAGGTTGCCGGAGAACTCGCTTTCCAGCGTGCCGTCTTCAACGCGACCGAAATACACGTTGTCGTGGGCGCCGTACACACCGAGGTCGGTGCCGCCGGCGTAGTCCTTGTAGAAACGCACGCAGCGGTAGCAGGCGATGCAACGGTTCATTTCGTGGGAAATGAACGGGCCCAGATCCTGGTTCTGGTGGGTGCGCTTGGTGAAGCGATAACGGCGCTCGTTGTGGCCGGTCATCACCGTCATGTCTTGCAGGTGGCAGTGACCGCCTTCCTCGCACACAGGGCAGTCGTGCGGGTGGTTGGTCATCAGCCATTCAACGACACTGGCGCGGAACGCCTTGGATTCTTCATCGTCGATGGAGATCCAGGTGTTGTCGGTGGCAGGGGTCATGCAGGACATGACGATGCGACCACGGGTGTCGTTCTCGTCGGTGTACTGCTTGACCGCGCACTGGCGGCAGGCCCCGACGCTTCCAAGCGCGGGGTGCCAGCAGAAATAAGGGATGTCGAGGCCCAGCGACAGACATGCCTGTAACAGGTTGTCTGCCCCGTCGACTTCGAGCGCTTTGCCGTCTACGTGGATAGTGGCCATGGTTCAAAGGTCTTCGTTGGCCCGGTGTCAGCGGGCGTGGCTAATGGAATCTTGTTATCCGTCCGAATCCAGTCAGCCCCGAAAGGCGTCATCGGACGAAAGGCGAAGGGCACGGACCCTTCGCCTTTTAAGCGTTTACGCGCCGACTGTGATCGGCTTCGCCAGAGGCGGGACGGCGGCGCTTGCAGGCGCGATACCGGCTTCGAACTCTGGACGGAAGTATTTGATGGCACTGCCCAACGGCTCCACGGCACCCGGTGCGTGAGCACAGAAGGTCTTGCCCGGGCCGAGGAAGTTGACCAGACCCAGCAGGGTCTCGATGTCGCCTGGCTGGCCGCGGCCTTGCTCGATGGCCATCAGCAGCTTGACGCTCCATGGCAGGCCATCACGGCAAGGGGTGCAGAAACCGCAGGATTCGCGAGCGAAGAACTGCTCCATGTTGCGCAGCAGGGACACCATGTTGACGCTGTCGTCCACCGCCATGGCCAGGCCGGTACCCATACGGGTGCCCACTTTGGCGATGCCGCCGGCGTACATTTGTGCGTCGAGGTGTTCCGGCAACAGGAAACCGGTACCGGCGCCGCCTGGCTGCCAGGCCTTGAGCTTGTAACCGTCGCGCATGCCGCCGGCGTAGTCTTCGAACAGCTCGCGACCGGTCACGCCGAATGGCAGTTCCCACAGGCCCGGGTTCTTGACCTTGCCGGAGAAGCCCATGAGCTTGGTGCCCATGTCTTCACTGCCGTCACGGGCCAACGATTTGTACCAGTCCACGCCGTCGGCAATGATCGCCGGCACGTTGCACAGGGTTTCAACGTTGTTCACGCAGGTCGGCTTGCCCCACACGCCAACGGCGGCAGGGAAGGGCGGCTTGGAGCGCGGGTTGGCGCGGCGGCCTTCGAGGGAGTTGATCAGTGCGGTTTCTTCACCGCAGATGTAACGCCCGGCGCCGGTGTGGACGAACAGCTCGAAATCGAAGCCGCTGCCCAGAATGTTCTTGCCCAGCAGGCCCGCTGCCTTGGCTTCTTCCACGGCACGGTTCAGGTGCTTGGCGGCGGTGGTGTACTCGCCACGCAGGAAGATGTAGCCACGATAGGTTTTCAGCGCGCGGGCGCTGATCAGCATGCCCTCGATCAGCAGATGAGGCAGTTGCTCCATCAGCATGCGGTCTTTCCAGGTGTTCGGCTCCATTTCATCCGCGTTGCACAGCAGGTAGCGGATGTTGATGGATTCGTCCTTGGGCATCAGGCCCCACTTCACGCCAGTGGGGAAGCCTGCACCACCACGACCCTTGAGACCGGCGTCCTTCACGGTCTGGACGATGTCGTCCGGTCCCATGTCGGCGAAGGCCTTGCGCGCAGCGGCGTAACCGTTCTTGGCCTGGTACTCGTCGAGCCATACGGCTTCGCCGTCGTCACGCAGGCGCCAGGTCAGCGGGTGAGTCTCGGCCGAACGCTGAATGCGGTTGGCCGGGCCGAAAGAAGTCAGGGTCATACGTAGCCCTCGAGCAGTTTGGCGACGCCGGCAGGCTGGACATCGCCAAAGGTGTCGTCATCGATCATCAGCGCCGGTGCCTTGTCGCAGTTGCCGAGGCAGCAGACCGGCAGCAGGGTGAAGCGACCGTCGGCGGTGGTCTGACCCAGGCCGATACCCAGGTTGTTCTGGATTTCGCTGACCACCGACTCGTGGCCGCCGATGTAGCAGACCATGCTGTCGCAGACGCGAATGATGTGACGGCCGACCGGTTGACGGAAGATCTGGCTGTAAAACGTGGCGACGCCTTCAACGTCGCTGGCCGGGATGCCGAGGATCTCGCCGATGGCGTACAGAGCGCCGTCCGGCACCCAGCCGCGTTCCTTCTGGACGATCTTCAGGGCTTCGATCGACGCCGCGCGCGGGTCTTCGTAGTGATGCAGCTCGTGCTCGATGGCCGAGCGCTCGGTTTCACTCAGGGTGAAACGGTCTGTCTGGATAAGCGTGCTGTTCATGCTTAGCGGTCCACGTCGGCCATAACGAAGTCGATACTACCCAGGTACGCAATCAGGTCCGCGACCATGCTGCCTTTGATCACCGAAGGGATCTGCTGCAGGTGGGCGAAGCTCGGAGTACGGATCCGGGTACGGTAGCTCATGGTGCCGCCGTCGCTCGTCAGGTAATAACTGTTGATGCCCTTGGTCGCTTCGATCATCTGGAAGGATTCGTTGGCCGGCATGACCGGGCCCCACGAAACTTGCAGGAAGTGCGTGATCAAGGTTTCGATGTGCTGCAGCGTGCGCTCTTTCGGCGGCGGCGTGGTCAGCGGGTGATCCGCCTTGTACGGGCCTTCCGGCATGTTGCGCAGGCACTGGTCGATGATCCTGACGCTCTGGCGCATCTCTTCGACGCGAACCATGCAGCGGTCGTAGGCATCACCGTTGGCGGCCAGCGGCACTTCGAACTCGAAGTTCTCGTAGCCGGAGTACGGACGCGCTTTACGCAGGTCGAAGTCGCAACCGGTGGAACGCAGGCCGGCACCGGTGACGCCCCATTCCAGGGCCTCTTTGGTGTTGTACTGGGCAACGCCGATGGTACGACCCTTGAGGATGCTGTTCTGCAGGGCGGCCTTGGTGTATTCGTCGAGGCGCTTCGGCAGCCATTCAACGAAGTCTTTCACCAGTTTGTCCCAGCCGCGCGGCAGGTCGTGGGCGACGCCACCGATGCGGTACCAGGCCGGGTGCAGACGGAAACCGGTGATGGCTTCAATCACCGTGTACGCCTTCTGACGGTCGGTGAAGGTGAAGAACACCGGAGTCATGGCGCCGACGTCCTGGATGTAGGTACCCAGGAACAGCAGGTGGCTGGTGATCCGGAAGAACTCGGCCATCATGATGCGGATGACGTCGACCTTCTCCGGCACCTTGATGCCGGCCAGTTTCTCGACCGAGAGCACGTACGGCAGGTTGTTCATCACGCCGCCGAGGTAGTCGATACGGTCGGTGTACGGAATGAAACTGTGCCAGGACTGACGCTCGGCCATCTTTTCGGCGCCACGGTGGTGGTAACCGATGTCCGGAACGCAATCGACGATTTCTTCACCGTCCAGTTGCAGGATGATGCGGAACGCACCGTGAGCCGAAGGGTGGTTCGGACCCAGGTTGAGGAACATATAGTCCTCGTTCGGGCCGGAACGCTTCATGCCCCAGTCTTCAGGACGGAAGCGCGCGGCTTCTTCCTCAAGCTGTTGCTTGGCCAGGTTCAGGCTGAACGGGTCGAATTCGGTGGCGCGCGCCGGGAAGTCCTTGCGCAGCGGGTGACCTTCCCAGGTCGGCGGCATCATGATGCGCGACAGGTGCGGGTGACCTTTGAAGTCGATGCCGTACATGTCCCAGACTTCACGCTCGTACCAGTTGGCGTTCGGCCAGATGCTGGTGACGGTCGGCAAGCTGAGGTCGCTCTCGGACAAGGCGACCTTGATCATCACGTCACTATTACGTTCCAGCGACATGAGGTGATAGAACACGGTGAAATCGGCACCGCCCGGCAGCCCTTGACGCTTGGTGCGCAGACGCTCGTCCACGCCGTGCAGGTCATAGAGCATGACGTACGGCTTGGGCAGGTTGCGCAGGAAAGTCAGGACTTCGACGAGTTTGGCGCGCGCGACCCACAGCACCGGCATGCCGGTGCGGGTCGGCTGAGCGGTGAACGCTTCGGCGCCAAAACGGTTGTTCAGTTCGACGACCACATCCTGGTCGTCTGCCTTATAAGGCGGGATGTACAGAGCACTGCCTGTAGTCATGGTTATTTTTTCGCTTTCGGTCAACGTAAAGAATGAAGCCAGCTTCTCGTTTCTTTGAAACAGACTGGATCAGACTTCGTCAGGGCTGCGCAGGTTGGTGACTGCGATTCGCTGTTCGCGGCGCTGTTCCTTCTGCGAAGGCATGTCGGCGCGATAAACGCCTTGATCGCCAACGACCCAGGAAAGTGGGCGACGCTCCTGGCCAATGGATTCCTGCAACAGCATCAAGCCTTGCAGAAACGCTTCTGGACGGGGCGGGCAGCCAGGTACGTAGACGTCAACGGGCAGGAACTTGTCCACCCCCTGAACCACGGAGTAGATGTCGTACATGCCGCCGGAGTTGGCGCACGAACCCATCGAGATCACCCACTTGGGCTCGAGCATCTGCTCATACAGGCGCTGAATGATCGGCGCCATCTTGATGAAGCAGGTCCCGGCGATAACCATGAAGTCGGCCTGACGCGGTGATGCCCGGATAACTTCGGCGCCGAAGCGCGCGATGTCGTGGGGCGCCGTGAAGGCGGTGGTCATTTCCACGTAGCAGCAGGAAAGGCCGAAGTTGTACGGCCAAAGGGAGTTTTTACGTCCCCAGTTGACCGCGCCACTCAGCACGTCTTCCAGCTTGCCCATGAAAATGTTTTTGTGGACTTGATCTTCTAACGGATCGGAAACGGTTTCCCGCTGGCCAATCGGATACTGCTCGTTAGGAGCATCGGGGTCGATTCTGGTGAGATTGTATTGCATTGCCAAAGCCTCATTGTTTCAGCTTCGCCTGCCGCTTGCGACGAGCTTCCGGAGCCCAGTCAAGGGCGCCCACTCGGAACAGGTAGACAAGACCTGCCAACAGAATTGCTATGAAAACGAGAGCTTCGACGAATCCGGTCCAGCCGCTTTCGCGGACGGACACAGACCATGCAAAGAGAAAGAGGGCTTCGATATCGAAGATCACGAACAGCATCGCGACCAGATAGAATTTGGCTGAGAGCCGCAAGCGGGCGCCACCGGTAGGTAGCATGCCGGACTCGAACGGTTCGTTTTTGCTGCGGCCCCAGGCTTTTGACCCGAGGAGGCTGGAGACGCCGAGCATGAAGGCACACAGGCCGACTACACCCAGAAGGAAAATGGCAAAGCCCCAGTTGTGGGCCATGAGTCCTGTCGCTTCGGGCATGCTGGAAATCCTTAACAGAGAGCAAAGGTCTCTGAGCTTGATAAAGAAATAAGGCAGTGACGATATGTCGCAGCAATCAATCGCGCTGATTTTATGGCTAAACACCCTGCAAGTAAAATTCCTATAGCGAAATTATTTATTGGAATAAGGACATAGCGCTCCTCGAAGGGCCCGCAGCCCATGCGTTGCGGGCATTAGCCGGGTTTACGGGAAATATGTTTTGTTTGGAATGTAACGAACATAGTTGCGGCCAAATGATAATCAATATTGTTTGCGGGGTTTTTTAGATTGTTAGGCGGGTATGTGGGTGGGAAGTTGTCTTGAATAGCGGTTACTGCGCAAGTAGCAGCCGAGGTCGTTTTACCGCATTTTTCGAGGGACGGATCTGCTCTGGATCAATGTTTCTGCCGAAGGCATGGCAAGGCGCGGGGCGAATCGCAGGCAAAAACCTCCCAACCCGTCGGTTAGCCTTGGGGCGGTCCGCAACAGGCGGCCGACCTCCGTAATTCAAATCGCGCTGTGGCCTCCATCAATGACCAGATCGGCACCGGTCATCCAGGAGGAGTCATCAGAGGCCAGAAGGATCGCCGCGCCTGCCATGTCTGAAGGTATTCCCGCTCGCTGCAGGGGAATGTGCTTTTTTCTTTCCTGCCATATCGCCGGGGCGTCCCGCCACTGGCTGGCGTTACCACCTGTCGCGGTCAGTCCGGGTGAAATCGTATTGACTCTGACGCCATGGGGAGCCAGTTCCACCGCGCAGCTTCGTGTGAGCATCGACAGCGCCGCCTTGCTGGCTTGATAAGCCGACAGGCGACTGACCGCCCTGAAAGCACTGACAGATGAGATGTTGATGACGCTACCGCCCTGACCGCGAGCGATGCAGTTCTTTGCGAAGCGCTGAGTGGCAAAAAAAGGAAAACGCAGATTGACCGCCAGCGTCTGCTCATACTCATCGTTGCTCAGTTCAAGAAAAGGCGTGCGGGTGATAAACGCGGGATTGTTGACGAGTACATCAATGGGCCCGATGGCGGCGTGCGCTTCATCAAAGAGCGCCTCGATGCAGACGCTCGTGGCTTCCATGAGGGTTAAGCTGGCGCGCTGACCCTGGCGCGCTGCGAACTCAAGAACTTCACGAGCCGCAGCTTCATCGGTGCGAGCGGTAATGAATACATCAGCGCCCTCGGTAATGAAGGCTTCGGCTATCGCTCTTCCAATGCCTGAGGACGCGCCGGTTATAAGCGCTCGCTTTCCTCTTAATCTTCCATTCATGAATAGTTCTCCATAATACAAGGCTGCAGTGCGCGCGCCTATAAGTTGTACGCAGCGCACGGTTAGAACGTAGATCCGTTAATGTGATTCGGCATGTGTAAATGATTATTTAAGAGTGTTCCTACGGATCATTCATTAATGGGTGAAGGAAGTTTCTTGAGTGTCTATAAGGGCTCTGATTTTAACCGCCGGTGGCGGGCTGTTGTCAGCTAAGCTTTGGTTGAGTAGAGATCGGATGTTTATGGGTGTTCAGCATTGTCATTGAGTCGGCTACGTGCGAACGCATGTAAGTAATTGTTCCTGTTATATGGACTTATACTGAGGTCGTGTATGTCAGAATAACGAAATAAATTCATTAATACCGCCAGGTCCGTCGATATCGGTAACCCTTCCTGGGCCCTCGCGCAAAAATCGGGACTGACCGATTTGAGCGTCAAACATACCCAGCAGGGGCGTATGCAGGATCAGAACGGTCATCCATTCATGAACATGTGCTCTTGTTCATACCTGGGTCTTGAGGTCGATCAGCGTCTGGCGCGCCGCGCCGCAGATTATGTGCTCAATAGCGGTACGGTGAATCTGCCCACCTCGCGTATCAGAATAAGGTTGCGAGAACTCGATGAGCTTGAGGATGCCTTGTCCGCGCATTTCAACTGTCGAGCCTTCACCGCGACGTCCTGCAGTGCGGGTATTGTTGCCTCGTTGCCGCTTCTGGCTGCTGGCATGTTTACTGAAGGGCAGCGCCCCTTTTTGATCTTTGACAAGCACGCCCATTTTGCACTGAATCAGGTCAAGGCCATTTGTGGTGATGAAACGCAGGTGATGACCTGCAATCATAACGATGTAGATTTTATTGAGGATATGTGCAAGCGACATCCGTTGGTCGCATATGTTGCTGATGGTGCCTACAGCATGGGCGGAAGTGCGCCTATTGAACGGTTGTTGGCGTTGCAGGATAAATATGGGCTGTTTCTTTATTTTGACGACTCTCATTCCTTGAGTGCCTATGGCGATCGGGGTGAAGGTTATATCCGTACTTATATGCCTGAGCTCAATCCCAGAACGCTTCTGGTTTATTCATTGGCCAAGGCATTTGGTGCCAATGGTGGAGGCATATTCATGTCGGTGAAGGCCGATTATCAAAGTGTCTTCCGACGCTTTGGTGGTCCGATGTCTTATTCTCAATATATAAATCCGGCGGCAGTCGGGGCGGCCATGGCTTCGCTGGATATCCATAAGAGTCCTGAGCTTGGCGTCTTGCAGGACAAGCTACGTTGCAACATTCGCCTCTTCGACAGTTTGTTTGATACGGAACACGCGGGGTCCGAATTGCCGATTCGGGTTATTCCATTGGACAGCCCGGACCTGGCGATCAGCGTTTCCGAGGGCGTCTTCAAACGAGGGTATTACACCTCGGCGGTGTTCTTTCCCATTGTGGCCAGAAACAAGTCCGGTTTACGCGTGATGATGCGTGCCGATATGTCGCAAGAAGATATCCGCAGTTTTTGCTCCGCAGTCTGGGCAGAGATCGAAGAAGCCCGTCTGAACCCGAACCTGCCGAACGCGAGGTGGTGATGACTCATCCGATACCACGAAGCTTGTTGTATTGCTCTGCCTTGCACCCTGAGCAATATGCCAAGAGTGCCCTGACGGATGTCATGGTGATTGATCTGGAGGACGGCGTCCCGCTCCTCAAAAAAGCCGAAGCCCGCCTATGTGTCGAGCAGTTCTATCGATCCGCTGTGGTGCAGCGTACGGCACTGCGTATCAATCCCTTGCGTGACAATCAGGGATTGCTCGATTTGCTGATGGTGCAGTCACTTGAACAGCGACCCGAGTATGTCGTCCTGGCAATGACTGAAGCCGCGGCCGAGATAGACGTGGTACGCGCCAACTTAGGGGGGCAGGGAAGCAGTCCGAAAATCCTGGTCACCGTTGAAACCCCGGCCTGTCTTCGGGATATTTACGCCATTGCATCCAGCGCCGACGGACTGATCTTCGGTTCCGCCGACTACGCGGCCAGCCTGGGTGTGCCGATTGGCGGCTGGAGCAACATCCTCCACGCCCGTGCAAGCATCATTGCCGCCGCCAGCGCAGCGGGTATTCCCGCGTTCGACACCGCTTACTTCAACCTCGATGACGAAGCCGGGTTACTGAAGGAATGCCAGGACACCCGGGAGTTGGGCTTCAGTGGCAAGACCTCCATTCACCCAAGGCAGATATCGATCATCAATGAGGCATTCACGCCTTCGATCGCGGAGTACGAACATGCCTTGGCCGTTGTGCAGGCTGCGCAAAACAGCGGTGAAAAAATCACCCGATTGAAGAATCTGATGGTCGGGCCGCCCTTTGTGAAGCTAGCCCGCAAAGTCATCCAGCGCGCCCAGGAACTGGGTCTTTAAGGAGGACGCCATGGAACCGATGATTCCGGCGCATGAACGGATTGGGGCGAATCGCTACCGTGAATCTTATGGGCTGCATTACGAAGAGTTTGTGGTGGGCGATGTGTTCGAGCACCGCCCCGGGCGCACGGTGACGGAGCTGGATAACATCTGGCAGTCACTGATGAACATGAATAACCATCCGGTGCATATCGATGTGGCTTACGCACAGCGCACCGAGTTCGAAAAGTTGCTGGTGAACAGCTCCGTGACCTTGTCGATTATCAGCGGCATGACGGTCGCGACGATGAGCGCACGAGCCATCGCCAACCTGGGCTGGGATGAAATACGCCTGCCCAGCCCGGTGTATGTCGGCGACACACTGTACGCGGAGAGCGAGGTGGTTTCCAAGCGTGAGTCCCGGTCGCGTCCGGGCCAGGGCATCGTCACCATCAGGGTGATTGGGCGTAAGCAGGATGGCACTCCGGTCATCACCTACCTGCGCACTTTTCTGGTTCCAAAGCAGGGGTTTTCCCAGGGCTACCCCCTCGGCTGAAGGTCAGCTTCAGTCAGCGTGGAAGCGCTGCCGGTGAGGGAATGGCCGGGACCTTCAAAGAGCCTTGATGGAAAAGGACAAACCATGCTGCTGCTTAATCGTGAAGATATAGGGCGTTGTGTCGAGTTGCCGTCGCTTGTGCGCGTACTCGAAAAAGCTCACCAGGGTTTTTCTCTCGCGGCACCCGTGGTTCCGCCACGTTCGATAATCACGCACTCGCGACAAAAAGCATTCTCTTTGTTCATGCCGGCCTTTTTGCCTGTGAGCCAGACGCTGGGCATCAAAGTGTCGTCGTTTCATCCCGGCAACGCAGTGCTGGGGCGCTCGGCGGTCAATGGCGCGGTTTTGCTGATCGACGTCGATAGCGGCAGGTTATTGGCGATGCTCGACAGTGCCGCTCTTACAGCAATTCGCACCAGTGCCCTGAGTGCGTTGGTGACGGACAAACTCTGCCTGCAGGCCCGGCTCAATCTGGCGGTGATCGGGGCTGGGGCTCAAGCGGCGGCGCATATCCAGGCGATGGCCGCTATCAGGGAATTGGGGCAGGTCAGGATCTTTTCCCGCTCGATGGCCCGCAGTGTCGCCTTGGCCGAACGTCTGTCCATTGAACTTGCGCAGCCGGTCGAGGCTGTTGAGCGCATGGAGGATGCTTTGGCAGACGCGGATATTGTCTGTACGACAACCTCCTACGACAGTCCGCTGCCGTTGATCGGGGTACATCAGCTCAAACCCGATGCCCATATCAATGCCGTTGGCGGCAGTACGCAGCAGGCGTGCGAGGTCGATCCAAAATTGCTGGGCAGTGCTCAAATACATGTCGATCATTTGGACGCCGCATGCCGCGAATCGGGCGAAATTGCCCAGGCCTTGGCGTGGTCGGTGATCAACCGCAAGGACATCCGTGAGATCAGTACTTTGGTTGTCGAGCAGCCTTCGCCGGTTACCCGTAAACAAGGCCTCAGTTACTTCCGCAGTGTTGGCCATGCCAGTCAGGACATGGTGGTTGCCGCCTGCGTCTATGGCGCGGCCGTGGAGGGGCATATCGGCCAACAGTGCGACTACCTCAATGCCTGAGAGTCGCCGGGCGCAACGTTTTGAATCAGCAGTGCCAACGACGCAGGAAGGAAAAGGATGCCCATGAATATTTTGATGATCGATTCGCAGCGAGTGAACTACGTCGACCCCGGGGAATATGGCCCGGGGTCGGAGTATCGACACTACGGCGTGGAGGTGACGTTCCGGCCCTCGGATGAACAACTGGCCAAAGCCGACGGCATCATCGCGTTTCATTCGGTGGTCATCGACGCGCCGCTGATCGCCAGAATGCATCGTTGCCGCGCATTGGTTAAGGCCACGATCGGCCTTGATGATGTGGACGTCGAGGCGTTGAGCGCGCGAGGCATTGTGTGCGCCAACATCGGTTCTGTAGGGGTGGAGGAAGTTGCCGAGCACGCCTTGGCATTGATCCTTTTTGCCCAGCGCAAGCTGTTCGACTACGCGGGACACACCCGCCAGGGAGGCTGGAACTGGCGAGCCCATACCGGTGAAGTGAGACCCTGTGCAGACACCGTTCTGGGAGTCGTGGGTTATGGTGCAACAGGGCGAGCGTTGGCCCGCAGGGCGGCGGCCCTGGGTTACCGCATCTGTTTTTACGACCCCGGGGTCGAGCGCTGTGCCGAAGGCATTGCCACGGGCGTGACGCTGGATTCACTGCTCGAAACGGCCGATATTCTGTCGCTGCATCTGCCGCTTACCCCGGACACTGCACATCTTATGAACGACGCGGCATTTTCACGGATGAAGCACGGTGCGACCTTAGTCAATACCGCGCGAGGTGGCATCGTCGACACCGATGCGCTGCTTCGGGCCTTGCAGGCAGGGGGCGTGTCCATGGCTCTGCTGGATGTCGTGCAGGAAGAGCCTGCTCCTCTCCAGGCCTTGATCGAGCATGAGCGGGTGTTATTAACGCCGCATGCCGCTTTTTACAGCGAGCGCTCTCTGGCCCAACTCAAAGCCAATGCCCTGGAAACCCTGCTGGCTCTGTTACAGGGGAAAACAGTCGAAACTGTGGTCAATTCCGATTGTGTATCGCGGGAGGCAGACGGATATGCCTGAATTGAAACGTGCGGGATTTGAATCGTCCCGAGCCGGGTTGCCACCTTGGTTCGACATGGCGATCGGCAACAGCATTGTTCAATACGGTCAGCGGCTGGCGGCGCGACAACTACTGGTCAATACGCTGGGCAATATCGCTGTACGCAGCCGCTCTCAGTACTGGCAACGCGACGTGATCTACACCAAACACCGCGGCATCTCTCTGGAAGAGTGCGGGCTTGAGCATTTGTCGGTGCTGGACATGCAATCCGATGAGCTTTTGCACGGTTGTTTCCGGCCCAGCCAGGGGCACCGGATGCATCGGGAAATCATGCACTGTCGCGCCGATGTCAATGCGACGGTGCATCTGCATCCCAATGAAGTCATTTCCTTCTTCGCTGTCTCGCAGTGGCGTGAGATGAAATACGTGTCGAACGACACGGCATTGGTCATGGGCAAACCACCGTGCATTCTCGGCGAAGGTGTGAATATCGAGCTGGATGTCAGTGCCATTGGCCGCTGCGCGGGTGACACCAACTGCATTGTCATGCCCGGTCATGGCATTACCTGTTTTGGCCGCGACCTGTCGGAGGCGTTTCATCGCGCCGTGGCATTCACTGCCGAAATCAGCCGCTTGATTACCAGCCAGTTTCTATCGGCCGCCACGGGGAAATCGGTGGTGTATGCCAGTCACGAAGAGGTCAGGCAGATGTATGCGCTTGGCGAGCAGGTGATCTATGGAGGGATGCGCAAATGAAGTTTCACCCTCACATCTCATGTTCCGGATTATGGAAGGCGCCGGAGCGCGATCTTTCATCGGTGTTGCTGGATTTGAACGAAAACCAGTTTTTACAAAGGTTTCTGGCAGGGTTCATCGCCAACGAATTGAAGCCCCAGGATCTGTTCGCCTATCCCAATTACCGGCCGCTCCTTAACCAGCTCGCACAGTACTGCAAGGTCTCCACCGACCGTTTGCTGCTGACCAATGGCGCGGATCAGGCCATCGATCTGGTGATTCGGTTACTGTTTTCGCCAGGGGATCGGGTGGTGGTGCCTTCTCCGGTTTTTTCCTTTTATTACCAGATGCTCGACGTAAACGGTGTGGCTCCCGTGATCGTGGGGTTTGAAAAACAGGCCGAAAAATTCGTGCTGTCCACCGAGGCGGTACTCCAGTCCCTGCAAACCAGCCAAGGGCTGATCCTGTGCAACCCCAACAATCCACTGGGTGTTCGCATCGATCCAGAGCAATTGCAGGTGTTCGTCGAGGCTTGTGTCAGGCAAGACAAACCGATGATCGTGGACGAATGTTATTTCGAGTATTTGCAACAATCTTGTCTGGATGCATTCAGTGCGGTCAGGCAGTTGTTTGTGATTCGTTCGTTTTCCAAGTACTTCGGTCTTGCCGGGTTGCGCCTGGGGTATGTGGTCACGCGACCGGAATCCATACGTGAACTGATGAAAGTGCGCGGCCCATGGGATGTGAACCATGTAGCGGTGAAAGCCGGGCTGTTCTGTTTGCAGAATCAGAAAGTCTTGCAGCAGGCGCACGATCATCTTGCGCAGATCAAGACTGAAATAATCGAAGTCTGTCGGGCCAACGCGATCGTCGTCTATGAGAGCGACACGAACTTTCTGCTGCTGCAGGATGAGCACGACGGTCGTCTGGCCAGCGCTTTCGCTCAGGCCAATATCCGCGTAAGCAACTGCTCGCAATACCCGCACAGTTTTGGCCTGCTCGACAATTTACTGCGGGTGGCTGTCCCTTCATCGTCGGATCTCAAACTATTGCTGATGGCGATATTGCGCGGGAGCGGCGGCGCGGCCTGTTTGAGCGATGTGAAAATAGAACGCTGGATTGCCGGAAGACCAAAGCTGCGCACTGGCGGAGCATCGCGGTGATGCTCATATGAGGAGATGGCTGAAAAGGATCGGTCTGGCGGCAGGGATGCGCAATATCATTGCGCTGCGCTTGCTGTTCGTCATGGCCAACGCATTGGGGCCTTTTGCGGCATTGTTTTTCCAGCGGCATTACGAGCTCGACAGCGCGGCGGTGGCCTGGGTGATCACGCTGATGTCGGCATTTTATCTGCTGGGTAATCTGTTGGGTGGAGCGCTGATCGGTCGTTTTACCTTCCGGGCACTTTTGATCTGTACGTCGTCCTGTTCATCACTGTTTTTGTTGTTCGCTGCCGTATTCAGTTCAACGATCGCATCAATTGCGATGGTGCTGTTGTTCATGCTGTGCGCAGGCCTGATCACGCCGGTATTCAGTGTGCTTACGTCCCTGGCCGCGGACGACAGCAATCGCATCGCCTCCTTTGGTTATCTGCACCTGGCCAGCAATCTGGGGGGAGCGCTGCTATTTGTGATGGGTGGGTACTTGCTCGGTCTCGACAGTCACTATCTGGTGCTGTTTGCGATGGTTGCCAGTGTGTTGTGCCTGTTGGCGAGTGTGTTTCTGGTGTTGCCGGAGCGTCAGAATGTTTTAACTGAAACCAGAAGTGCTTCCATTCGCGCACTGGCCGATGTGCCAAGGATCGTGATCGTGGCAGGCGCCATGTTTTTTGCGTTGTCGGTGCTGGATGCCCAGCGCGAGTATCAGCTGCCTCTATGGCTTGATCAGGTGACGGTGGGGAAGGCCGCCGGGCTGTTTGGTGCGGTAGGTATCGTCAATGCATTGCTGGTGGTCGTGGTGACGCAGCCTCTGATTGCATTGACGTCGCGTTTCGGGGCGCTGACCAATTTGTCCCTGGCGGCGGTTTTTTACGGTATCGGATTTGGAGCCTATGCCTTTTTCGAGCAAACCGCACTGATCCTCTCGTTTGTTTTCCTCTGGACGCTGGGTGAGATTCTCGGTGTTACCTACATCACTGCGTTGATTGCGCAGAAAACCACGTTGCAAACCCAGGCCAGTCTGTTTTCGATAATTCCTGTAGTGCTGGCGTTGGCGAGGATGGTTTCTGTGGGCATCGGCGCCTCTTTGATCGCCGGGATCGGTTTCCAGTTGAGCTGGAGTGTCTACGGGCTGGTGGGCATTTTGTTCGGAAGCGCTTGTCTTTTACTTGCTACCAGAAAGAGCCGCTATGCGACTGCAGTCTGAAATGGCCTGTGTAAATGGCAGTAATGGTGAAAGCGCGAGTAAAAAAAACGCCCCGAACCAGTCGGGGCGTTAGTCTTTCGGCAATGCGGTTAGCTTTCTAAACGGTCCGCAAAGGCCGTTTACTCGGTGAAGTCGATCAGTGGAACTGTTCTTCTTCGGTCGAACCGGTCAGCGCAGTCACCGAGGACGTGCCGCCCTGGATCACGGTGGTCATGTCGTCGAAGTAGCCGGTGCCCACTTCCTGCTGGTGAGCCACGAAGGTGTAACCCTTGGCGGCGTCAGCGAATTCCTGCTCTTGCAGCTTCACGTAGGCAGTCATGTCGTTGCGGGCGTAGTCGTGCGCCAGGTTGAACATGCTGTGCCACATGTTGTGAATGCCGGCCAGGGTGATGAACTGGTGCTTGTAACCCATGACGGACAGTTCGCGCTGGAACTTGGCGATGGTCGCGTCGTCCAGGTTTTTCTTCCAGTTGAAGGAAGGCGAGCAGTTGTACGACAGGATCTGGTCCGGGTATTCCTTTTTGATCGCTTCGGCGAAGCGACGGGCTTCTTCCAGGTCTGGCTTGGCGGTTTCGCACCAGATCAGGTCGGCGTACGGTGCGTAGGCCAGGCCACGGGCGATTGCCTGGTCCAGACCTGCGCGAACCTTGTAGAAACCTTCCTGGGTACGGGTGCCAGTCACGAACGGCTGGTCGTACGGGTCGCAGTCGGAAGTCAGCAGGTCGGCAGCGTTGGCATCGGTGCGGGCCAGGATGATGGTCGGTACACCGGCCACGTCGGCAGCCAGACGAGCGGCGGTCAGCTTCTGCACGGCTTCCTGGGTTGGAACCAGAACCTTGCCGCCCATGTGGCCGCATTTCTTCACGGAAGCCAGTTGGTCTTCGAAGTGAACGCCGGCGGCGCCTGCTTCGATCATGCTCTTCATCAGCTCGTAGGCATTCAGTACGCCGCCGAAACCGGCTTCGGCGTCAGCCACGATTGGCGCGAAGTAGTCGATGTAGCCTTCGTCGCCCGGGTTCTTGCCGGCTTTCCACTGAATCTGGTCGGCACGACGGAACGAGTTGTTGATGCGCTTGACCACGGTTGGAACCGAGTCCACCGGGTACAGCGACTGGTCCGGGTACATCGATTCGGCGGAGTTGTTGTCCGCAGCGACTTGCCAGCCCGACAGGTAGATCGCCTGGATACCGGCTTTCACCTGTTGAACAGCCTGGCCGCCGGTCAGGGCGCCCATGCAGTTGACGAAATCTTTCTCTGGGCGGAAGGACGGCTTGGCACCCTGGGTGACCAGGTTCCACAGTTTTTCGGCGCCCATTTTTGCAAAGGTGTGCTCTGGTTGAACCGAGCCACGCAGACGGACGACGTCAGCAGCGGAGTAATTGCGAGTCACGCCTTTCCAGCGCGGGTTTTCAGCCCAGTCTTTTTCAAGGGCTGCAATTTGCTGTTCGCGTGTCAGTGCCATGGAGATAAACCTCGTCGCGTCTTTATGAAAAGTTGTTCTGCGGTGGAAAATTCCTTGCGCTCGCTGACCAGAAGCTTAGGTGGTCAGGTCGGGTTCGGCGGGGCAGGCGACGGGATGAACGATGGGCTCGAGGGGAAGTGAGCAGGTAAAGGCAACTGGTGGGCGCATTCGGGTGTCGTGGGCCTTTATGCGAACTACAGTGTAAAGCCGGGTTACCTAATTACGCTTCCGTCCCTCGGGACAACTTCGTTCCAGTCGGCAACCTCGTCAAACACACCTTGTGGGCGGTACAGACACGAAACGGCTCGCGGGGATGGTTGCGAGCAGCGCTTCGAAGGCCCTTGCCAGGGCCTCTGATTAGCGGGAGCGAGGCCATCATGCCTTCGCTTTTTTGGCTCGTCAAACATTTTGTAGTGCTTTTTTTAAAGCACTACATCTTTCGTCTAATACGACTAATCAGTCAGTTTTTGGTGCTTTAGTCCAGTGTGTCGACTTTCACCCGCAAGGTCATGTCATCCCGGCCTTGAGTCGAGTAGCTGCGGGCCAGACCTTGTTTGTCGGCTTGAGTCTGGCGATTCACGCCGGCAAGGGTGATCCATTCGCCCAGTCGTCCGGTGACGGTTGTGTCGGTGCTTTGCACGTTCACTACATCGGGACGTTCCTGGCTCATGCGGTCACGGTTGGTACTGATTGCCAGATGAACGGTTTCGCCAGTGACGCTGGCGGTAACGTAAAACCCCTGTGTGACGTTGCGATATTGGGTCTGGCTGCTGTAATCGCCGTACGAGTTGGTCTGGCTGCTGGTGATCGGTACGCTCTGGCCGACCTGAATCAGCGCCGGCGCACCTTCGCTGGCTTGAATCTGCTGAATTCCGCCGTCTCGGCTGGCAGTGCTGCGGCTGATGATGCGGGTCTGCGCGCCGTTGACCGAATAGCCTTCGTCGCCACGCCCGTTGTTTTCGTTGGTATCGACCGTGATCAGCAGGCGCTTGGGTGCGGTGTCGAGCTGCGAGAGCAAATCCTTGAGCTCTTCGATTTTGCCGGGCTCGGCCTTGACGATCAGTTGGTTGCCGTAGGCGCTGACCTGGCCGTCCTTACCGATGAAGTCCTGAGCGACTGGCAGCATGTCGGCACTGGTGTGGTACTTGAGGGGAACGATTTCTGTGGCTGCCATCACCGAAAAACTGCAGCCGAGCAGCAGGGTGGTGAGCAGGGTGCGTAGGGACATGTCCGTTATCTCCGCTTTCGAAAGGCTTGATATTGCCAGTTTGTCGGCCCGGGGTGGGGCAAGTTGAATCGTAGACAGCAAAACGCCCCGGCATCGGTCGATGGCGGGGCGTTTTGTGGTGCTCATCAAGCGTTATGCCGAATGGCGAACCATGTCGACATGCGGAATCCCGGCTTCGAGGAATTCCTCGCTGACCAGGTTGAAACCCAGGCGCTCATAGAACGCCGTGGCCTGCACCTGCGCGCTGAGCATCTGCTGCTTCAAGCCACGCGCTTCCGCTTCGGCAATCACCGCTTGCATCAGCGCATCGCCGACCTTCAGCCCGCGCCAGTCCTTCAGTACCGAAACCCGGCCAACATGCCCGTCGGGCAAAAGGCGGGCGGTGCCGATCGGAAAGTCGCCTTCGAAAGCCAGGAAATGCACCGCCGTGGCGTCATCGGCGTCCCACTCAAGCTCGGGTGGAACCGATTGTTCGGCAATGAACACCGTTTCGCGAATGCGGCGGATCTCGGCGTTGTCCTTTTGCCAGTCTGCAACACGTACGCGAATCTTATTCATCGTCGGCGAACCCCAGACTGCCCTGTTTGACCAGTTCGCACAGCAGGCCGCGACCGTCTTCGTCGCTCAGCCACTCACCAAGGTTGTCGGTGTGCAGGGCGTCGGCGGAGCAAATCAGCTTCAGCAATTCACGCAGCTTGCCCGGCAGGTATCGGCTCTGGCCGCTGGCGAACAGCAGCAGATCGTCATCGACGTCCGACCACGCCAGGCGCGCGCTCGGGTTGCGGATCAGGATGGCGCCGTCTTCGAGCGCACCGAGAAGGTCTTCTTCCTCGACTTCTTCCGGGCCTACCACCAGCTCTGGATAGCGCGGCTCGGTCATGTACTGGCCGAACCAGGTCAGCAACAGGCGTTCGTCGCTCATGTGCTCGGCGAGCAGCGCTTTCAGGCGATCGAGGGCATCGTGCTGGATCTGATGTGGATCGTCGCTGACCGGTTTGGCGTCGGCGTCGGTGTAGCGCTCTTCGTCAGTCAGGAACTGGCTGAGGAAGTCGGTGAAGTGGGTCAGTACTTCAGCGGCGCTTGGTGCACGGAAGCCGACCGAGTAGGTCATGCAGTCATCGACGGCAACGCCGCAGTGAGCCAGGCGCGGCGGCAGGTAGAGCATGTCGCCCGGTTCCAGGACCCACTCTTCGGTCTCGTGGAATTCGGCGAGGATGCGCAGGTCTGCGTGTTGCAGCAGCGGGCTTTCCGAATCGCACATCTGGCCGATTTTCCAGTTGCGCTTGCCGTGGCCTTGCAGCAGGAACACGTCGTAGTTGTCGAAATGCGGGCCGACGCTGCCACCCGGGGCGGCGAAGCTGATCATCACGTCGTCGACGCGCCAGCTTGGCAGGAAGCGGAAGTTTTCCAGCAGCTCGCTGACTTCCGGCACGAACTGATCGACCGCTTGCACCAGCAGGGTCCAGTCGCGCTCCGGCAGCTTGCTGAATTCGTCTTCGGCGAACGGGCCGCGACGCAGTTCCCAAGGTCGCTCGCCGTGCTCGATCACCAGGCGCGATTCGACTTCTTCTTCCAGGGCCAGGCCGGCGAGTTCGTCGGCGTCGATCGGGCTTTCGAAATCAGGGATCGCCTGGCGGATCAGCAGTGGTTTTTTCTGCCAGTAATCGCGCATGAATTCGCGCGCCGTAAGACCACCCAGAAGTTGAAGAGGAATATCGGGATTCATATGTAACCTATTGAAAAAAAGCATTTTTCAGACGGGAATAAAAACGCCCGGCGCGGCCGGGCGTCTCAAACGGGTCAAGCAGTCGATCAGATGCGTTTGGCTTGCGCTACAGCGTTGCCGATGTAGTTGGCCGGGGTCAGTTGCTTGAGCTCGGCTTTCGCTTCGGTCGGCATGTCCAGGCCGTCGATGAAAGTCTGCAGGGCTTCAGGGCTGATGCCCTTGCCGCGAGTCAGTTCTTTCAGCTTCTCGTACGGGTTTTCGATGTTGTAGCGACGCATCACGGTCTGGATCGGCTCGGCCAGGACTTCCCAGCAAGCGTCCAGGTCGGCAGCAATCTTGTCAGCGTTCAGTTCAAGCTTGCTGATGCCTTTGAGGCTTGCTTCGTACGCGATCACGCTGTGGGCGAAGCCGACACCGAGGTTGCGCAGCACGGTGGAGTCGGTCAGGTCGCGCTGCCAGCGGGAGATTGGCAGTTTGCTCGCCAGATGCTGGAACAGCGCGTTGGCGATGCCCAGGTTGCCTTCGGAGTTTTCGAAGTCGATCGGGTTGACCTTGTGCGGCATGGTCGACGAGCCGATTTCACCGGCGATGGTGCGCTGCTTGAAGTAACCCAGGGAGATGTAGCCCCAGATATCACGGTCAAAGTCGATCAGGATGGTGTTGAAGCGCGCAATGGCGTCGAACAGCTCGGCGATGTAGTCGTGCGGCTCGATCTGTGTGGTGTACGGGTTGAAGGCCAGACCCAGCTCGTCTTCGATGAAGGCGCGGGCGTTGGCTTCCCAGTCGATCTGCGGATAGGCCGACAGGTGAGCGTTGTAGTTGCCGACAGCGCCGTTGATCTTGCCCAGCAGCGGAACGGCAGCGACCTGCGCGATCTGCCGCTCGAGACGATAAACCACGTTCGCCAGCTCTTTGCCCAGAGTGGTCGGCGAAGCCGGCTGGCCGTGGGTGCGCGACAACATTGGCACGTCGGCGAAACGCAGGGCCAGTTCGCGGATGGCGTTGGCAGTCTGGCGCATCAGCGGCAGCATCACGTCGTCACGGCCTTCGCGCAACATCAGGGCGTGGGACAGGTTGTTGATGTCCTCGCTGGTGCAGGCAAAGTGGATGAACTCGCTGACCTTGGCCAGCTCCGGCAGCTTGGCCGCCTGCTCTTTTAGCAGGTATTCGATCGCTTTTACGTCGTGGTTGGTGGTGCGCTCGATCTCTTTGACGCGCTCGGCGTGCTCGAGAGAGAAGTTCTCGGCCAGTTCATTCAGAACGGCGTTGGCTTCGGCGGAGAAGGCTGGCACTTCCGGGATGCCGGCGTGAGCGGCCAGGCGCTGGAGCCAGCGCACTTCAACCAGAACGCGGGCACGGATCAGACCGTACTCGCTGAAAATCGGGCGCAGGGCCTGGGTTTTGCCGGCGTAGCGGCCGTCAACAGGGGAAACCGCAGTGAGCGAAGAGAGCTGCATGGGGTGTTCTCGGACAGTCGGGCAACGAAATGGGGCGCGTATCATACATGAAAAAATCCGCCGGTCCGTCGCCAACTGACCGGCGTATTACGCGTTACAGACTACAAGGCTTTTATTGCGCGGCGATTTACTCGCTGTGCATCAACGGATACAGCTCTTTGAGCAACTTGCGCCGACTCACGACCAACTGCCAGCGATGACCGCCGAGCTGACGCCACAGGCGTGCCGAGCGAATGCCGGCGAGCAACAGGGCGCGGATCTTCGAGGCATTGCTCGGCTGCTGCAGATTGCGCATGTCGCCGTGCACCTGAATGCGTTGGCGCAACGTGCTCAGGGTGTCCTGATACAGCGCGCCGCAGGCCGCGATCACGTTTTCGTGGGCCGGGCCGAAATGCTCGACCTGCGACTGGATCTGCGGCAAACGCTTGCCGATCACATCGAGCATGTCGTCGCGTTTGGCCAGCTGTCGCTCGAGGCCAAGCATCGACAACGCGTAGCGCAGCGGTTCGCGCTGCAAGGTGCTCGGATCGCGCTCGAGGGCGCCGATCAGCGCGCGGTAACCTTCGCGCAGGTTGATATCGTCGCCGCCGTACACATCCAGGGTGTCTTTCGGGTCGCGAACCAGCAGACTGCCGAGCATGCAGCTCAGGCCGGCCTCGTTGGTCTGGCCGGTCTTGGCGATCCGGTCCACCAGCACGGCGGCGAGAAACACGCCGCCCAGCGCCGTCAGTTGCTCCTGAGTCGGGCTCATGCCAGGCCGCTCCACGGCTCGGCAACTTCGATCACGCCGCCACCGAGGCAGATTTCTCCGTCATAGAACACCACCGACTGGCCCGGCGTGACCGCGCGCTGCGGCTCATCGAACACGGCGCGATAACCGGTTGCGGTTTTTTCCAGGGTGCAGGCCTGATCGCTCTGGCGATAACGGACCTTGGCAGTCAGTCGCAACGGCTGGCTCAGATCGATCGGGTTGACCCAATAGATTTCCGAAGCGAGCAGGGCACTGGAGAACAGCCACGGATGGTTGTTGCCCTGGCCGACGATCAGCTCGTTGGTGTCCAGATCCTTGCGCAGCACGTACCACGGCTCGTCGCCAGCGTCTTTCAGTCCGCCGATGCCCAGGCCTTGGCGCTGGCCGATGGTGTGATACATCAAGCCGTGGTGACGGCCGATGACTTCGCCTTCGGTGGTCTTGATCTCGCCCGGCTGTGCCGGCAGGTATTGCTTGAGGAAATCGCTGAAACGGCGCTCGCCGATGAAGCAGATCCCGGTGGAATCCTTCTTCTTGGCGGTCGCCAGCTCGTATTTCTCGGCAATGGCACGGACTTCCGGTTTTTCCAGCTCGCCGACCGGGAACAGGGTCTTGGCGATCTGTTCACCGCCGACGGCGTGCAGGAAGTAGCTCTGATCCTTGTTCGGATCCAGGCCCTTGAGCAGTTCGGTGCGGCCATCGATGTCGCGGCGGCGCACGTAGTGACCGGTGGCGATCAGGTCCGCGCCGAGCATCATGGCGTAGTCGAGAAACGCCTTGAACTTGATCTCGCGGTTGCACAGGATGTCCGGGTTCGGCGTGCGGCCGGCCTTGTATTCGGCCAGGAAGTGCTCGAACACGTTGTCCCAGTACTCGGCGGCGAAGTTGGCGGTGTGCAGCTTGATACCGATCTTGTCGCACACGGCCTGTGCATCCGCCAGGTCGTCCATGGCGGTGCAGTATTCCGTTCCGTCGTCTTCTTCCCAGTTCTTCATGAACAGGCCTTCCACTTCATAGCCCTGCTCGATCAGCAGGAGAGCGGAAACGGAAGAGTCCACGCCACCGGACATGCCGACAATGACGCGCTTCTTGGATGTGTCAGAAGGGGCTGGATCACGCATAGGGATTCAATGAGTGTCTTGAAAAAGGACGCGATTCTATCAGGCTCACGCCCTCAAGGCTAAAGGGAAGGGCGGATCAGTTCGAGGCCGAAGCGATTGCCGGCCAGATAATCATCGATGCAACGGATGATCAGCTCGCTGCGCCAGTTATCGCGCTGGGCCAATAATTCGTCGCGGGTCAGCCACTTGGCGCCGACGATGCCGTCGTCCAGTTGATAATCCGGGTGGTGCTTGACGGCTTTGGCGCTGAAGCACACGCGTTGGTAAGTCACGCCGTTGCTCGGTGCGGTGTACAGATAAATGCCGATCACGGCGGTGGGTTCGACGTCCCAGCCGGTTTCTTCGAGGGTTTCGCGCACGGCGGCTTCGATCAGGGTTTCGTCCGGATCCAGATGGCCAGCCGGCTGATTGAGCACGTTACGCCCGGCCTTGTGTTCCTCGACCATCAGGAAACGACCGTTGTCCTCGACGATGGTAGCGACGGTGATGTGGGGTTGCCAGTTCATGGACTGCTCTTGCTCGGGGGGAGGGGCGCAAGTAAACAACAAGGCGTCGTAGTCCTCAACCGATTCATGCAGGTCTGCTTAATAAGGCATGCTCATAAAGTTTTTTGATTGAAAGCCATAACTTTCCAGGAAAGTCGAGATTTTTGAAATCTGTTCGTTCGTAAGTGCGGGTATTAATGAAATTACATTAAAGACTTGAACGTTGCCCGCAAAGCAGTGCCACTCGACAAGTGCGTAGGGGTCCGCCCAAATATACCGAGATGGAATGTTCGTGCCTCCAAATCCATAAGGCGCAGATCCTGGGCTTGGATTGACAATGTTGACACTTAAGTCTGTGGCGATGAGATTCTTGGGGATGGCTTGTACGTAATACCATTTATCGACGGGGTTGTGATCGTAGACATCAACTTTTCCCACTGCCCAAAATATGGGTGCCAGCAAGTCCGGGAAAGTCACTCGGGGTTTGGTTGCCAGAATCTGGGATTCGTCTGTCGCAGCCATACCACCATTTATTTTTTGATGGATCCAGCGGTAATACGCCTGATTTCCAAAAGGTAAATAAACTCTGAAACCTTGTGGCAGGCCTTTCAGAGTGTTGAAGAGTTGCATAGGGACCTGGAGGGCGGGAGGGTCAGTGCATGGTCCATCACTGATTGCCGGGTCATTCCATGAGAGAGTGTCGGCAGATGCTGAAGATATAAGTGCGGCCAATGCAAAGCTGGTGAGTAGGCTCGACGGTTTCATTTTTATCTCCTTGCGAGGTTTAAAGGTATCTGAAAAAGTTGTCTCTCAAAGTTTTTGTTGGGCTCGGATGTCTGCATCGGGGATGCAAGGTGTTGATTCGACTCGCTCGTTTTTTATTATTGATTCCGGAGTAATGGCCGGCCGGCTATTTCGGTGTTTTGTGTTGTCGGGAGCGTGAGTGAGGTGGCAGATATTTTATTTCGAGTGTTCTGAGATTAGTGGCTTGCTCGAGTCTTGTGACCTGTCAACTTTGACAGTTGATTATGCTTTTTTGCGATCGTCCATTGCGACGATGTGGAATAAGGCGCTCGATTCTCGGGGGGGGGGTAAGTAAGACCGAAAACAAAATTTCAACCTTTTGAAAAAAACAAACCCCGGCGCATGGCCGGGGTTTGTGAAGTTCCCTTTACAACCTTATACCAGCGCAGCAATCGCCGCGTTGAGGGTTGCGCTTGGGCGCATGGCCTTGCTGATCAGCTCGGCATTGGCGTGGTAGTAACCGCCGATGTCCACTGGCTTGCCTTGAACGGCGTTGAGCTCGGCGACGATGGTCGCTTCGTTCTCGGTCAGGGTCTTGGCCAGAGTCGCGAACTGCGCTTGCAGTGCAGCGTCTTCAGTCTGGGCAGCCAGGGCTTGTGCCCAGTACATGGCCAGGTAGAAGTGGCTGCCGCGGTTGTCGATGTTGCCGACTTTGCGCGATGGCGACTTGTTGTTGTCCAGGAACTGGCCAGTGGCCTGGTCCAGGGTCTTGGACAGAACCAGTGCTTTCGGGTTGTTGTAGTTCACACCCAGGTGCTCGAGAGAAGCGGCCAGGGCCAGGAATTCACCCAGCGAATCCCAGCGCAGGAAGTTCTCTTCGACCAGCTGCTGCACGTGCTTGGGCGCCGAACCGCCGGCGCCGGTTTCGAACAGACCACCGCCGTTCATCAGCGGCACGATCGACAGCATCTTGGCGCTGGTGCCCAGTTCCATGATCGGGAACAGGTCGGTCAGGTAGTCACGCAGTACGTTGCCGGTCACCGAGATGGTGTCCTTGCCTTCGCGGGTGCGCTGCAGGGTGTACTTCATGGCGTCGACCGGCGACATGATCTGGATGTCCAGACCGGCGGTGTCGTGATCCTTCAGGTAAGCCTGAACCTTCTCGATCACCACGCCGTCGTGGGCGCGCATCGGGTCCAGCCAGAAAATGGCCGGGGTGCTGCTTGCGCGAGCACGATTGACGGCCAGTTTGACCCAGTCCTGGATCGGCGCGTCTTTGGTCTGGCACATGCGGAAGATGTCGCCGGCTTCAACAGCCTGCTCCATCAGCAGGGTGCCTTTGCTGTCGGTCACGCGAACCACGCCGTCGGCCTTGATCTGGAAGGTCTTGTCGTGGGAACCGTATTCTTCAGCCTTTTTAGCCATCAGGCCAACGTTTGGCACGCTGCCCATGGTGGTTGGATCGAAAGCGCCATTGGCTTTGCAATCTTCGATCACGGCCTGGTAGATGGTGGCGTAGCAACGATCCGGGATCACAGCCTTGGTGTCGTGCAACTGGCCGTCGGTGCCCCACATCTTGCCGGAGTCACGGATCATGGCCGGCATCGAGGCGTCGACGATGACGTCGCTCGGCACGTGCAGGTTGGTAATGCCTTTGTCGGAGTTGACCATCGCCAGCGACGGACGAACGGCGTAGACCGCTTGAATGTCAGCTTCGATCTGGGCTTGCTGTTCGGCCGGCAGGGATTTGATGCGGGCGTACAGGTCGCCGATGCCGTTGTTCAGGTTGAAGCCGATTTCGGCCAGCACGTCGGCGTGCTTGGTCAGGGCGTCCTTGTAGAACTCGGCAACGATCTGGCCGAACATGATCGGGTCGGAGACCTTCATCATGGTGGCTTTGAGGTGAACCGACAGCAGCACGCCTTGTTGCTTGGCGCTGTCGATTTCAGCGGCGATGAACGCGCGCAGGGCCTTTTTGCTCATGACGGAGCAGTCAAGGATCTCGCCCGCCTGAACGGTGGTTTTTTCTTTCAGGACGGTCGCGGTGCCGTCTTTGGCGATCAGCTCGATCTTCACGGCGTCAGCGGCGTCGATCAGGGCAGCTTTTTCGCTGCCGTAGAAATCACCGGTGCTCATGTGAGCGACATGGGACTTGGAGTCCTTCGCCCAGGCGCCCATTTTGTGCGGGTGCTTGCGAGCGTAGTTCTTGACCGACAGCGGAGCGCGACGGTCGGAGTTGCCTTCACGCAGAACCGGGTTCACGGCGCTGCCCTTGACCTTGTCGTAGCGCGCCTTGGCTTCTTTTTCGGCGTCGTTGGTCACGGTTTCCGGGTAGTCCGGCAGGTTGTAGCCCTGGGCTTGCAGTTCTTTGATCGCGGCTTGCAGCTGTGGAACCGAGGCGCTGATGTTCGGCAGCTTGATGATGTTGGCTTCAGGCGTAACGGCCAGGTCGCCCAGTTCGGCGAGGTGGTCGGCTACGGCTTTGTCGCCCAGTTGCTCGGGGAAGCTGGCCAGAATGCGTGCTGCAAGAGAGATATCGCGGGTTTCCACGGCGATATCGGCCGAGGCGGTGTAAGCCTCGATGATCGGCAGCAGGGAATAGGTGGCGAGGGCTGGAGCTTCGTCGGTGAAGGTATAGATGATCTTCGAGCGGGTGGGCATATTCGGATTAACTCTCTCTTCTTTGCTAAAGCGTGCGCAGAAACTCGAGGGGCGCCGGGTAAGCGCGTTCGTTCAAAGTCATCCATGAACCGAATGTCGAGAATCTTCGCGGTGATGTTGGGTGCATCAGTAGAGCGTCAAGCAGTCGGACTGCGGTAACAACCCGACCAATCAGGCGGAAAGTCTCGTGCTAGAGAGGCCAGCCGTCGTGACCCTTTGGTCAGCGGGCGGCATTATACATAGGTAGCTGGCAATCTGCCGATGGTTCATATGCAACGATTCTCGTCCATTGGTCTAAAGGTCGCAGGGCGGGGTGGGGCGTAGAGTCGCCGTGAATGCTTGAGATTGGCGCTTTTCCCTTTGCTTTCAGGCTTGTACGAAACGAGATGTGGTCAGGCCCGGAACAGAGGGTTTGCGTGTTGATTCAACTGGGTTACGCTCGAACCAAGCCAGATGTTCAATCCAAACAATGGAGTTCAGCATGGGTTACAAGAAGATTCAGGTTCCAGCCGTCGGCGACAAAATCACCGTCAACGCAGACCATTCTCTCAATGTCCCTGATAACCCGATCATTCCCTTCATCGAAGGTGACGGCATTGGCGTCGACGTCAGCCCTGTGATGATCAAAGTGGTTGATGCTGCCGTAGAAAAAGCCTACGGGGGCAAGCGCAAGATTTCCTGGATGGAGGTTTATGCTGGCGAAAAAGCAACTCAGGTTTATGACCAGGACACCTGGCTGCCCCAGGAAACCCTGGACGCCGTCAAGGATTACGTGGTTTCCATCAAAGGCCCGCTGACCACTCCGGTCGGTGGTGGTATCCGCTCCCTTAACGTTGCCCTGCGTCAACAGCTCGATCTCTATGTCTGCCTGCGCCCGGTGGTGTGGTTCGACGGCGTGCCAAGCCCGGTGAAAAAGCCTGGCGACGTCGACATGGTGATTTTCCGCGAGAACTCCGAAGACATTTATGCCGGCATCGAATGGAAGGCCGGCTCGCCTGAGGCCACCAAGGTCATCAAGTTCCTGAAAGAAGAAATGGGCGTCACCAAGATCCGTTTCGACCAGGATTGCGGTATCGGCATCAAGCCTGTTTCCAAGGAAGGCACCAAGCGTCTGGTGCGCAAGGCCCTGCAGTACGTGGTGGACAACGACCGCAAGTCGCTGACCATCGTGCACAAGGGCAACATCATGAAATTCACCGAAGGTGCCTTCAAGGACTGGGGTTACGAGGTGGCGAAGGAAGAATTCGGCGCCGAGCTGCTGGATGGCGGCCCATGGATGAAGTTCAAGAACCCGAAAACCGGCCGCGAAGTCGTCGTCAAGGACGCCATTGCCGACGCCATGCTTCAGCAGATCCTGCTGCGTCCGGCCGAATACGACGTGATCGCCACCCTCAATCTCAACGGTGACTACCTGTCCGACGCCCTGGCGGCGGAAGTGGGCGGTATCGGTATCGCGCCGGGTGCCAACCTGTCCGACACCGTGGCCATGTTCGAGGCGACCCACGGTACTGCGCCGAAATATGCCGGCAAGGACCAGGTCAACCCGGGCTCGGTGATTCTGTCGGCGGAGATGATGCTGCGCCACCTGGGCTGGACCGAGGCGGCCGACCTGATCATCAAGGGCACCAACGGCGCCATCAAGGCCAAAACCGTGACCTACGACTTCGAACGTCTGATGGAAGGCGCCACGCTGGTATCTTCTTCGGGCTTCGGTGAGGCGATCGTCAAGCACATGTAAAAAGGCAGCTGCAACGAAACCGCCCGGCTCGAGTGATCGAGCCGGGCGGTTTGCTTTCTGGCAGGTGTCCGTGTTGCTTCAACTGGTCACTGACTGATGCTGAACAGCGGTCGAGGCGGCATCTTTTGCAGCGTCGGCATTCTGAATTTTTGTGGCATGCAGGCCTTTGGGCCCTTGCACGATCTCGAATTTGACGATTTGCCCGGCTTTGAGGGTTTTGTATCCGTCCATTTCAATGGCGGAGTAGTGGGCAAAGAAATCGATCTCTTTGCCGTCCTCGTCCTTCCCCTCGCGGGAGTCGGTGTTGATGAAACCGAACCCCTTGGCATTGTTGAACCATTTCACCTTGCCGACAGCCATGCTCAAATCCCTCTGCAACAGTCTCCATCGCTGGAGTATCATCCAATTCATCCGCAGTCGAATCCGTTAAAAAGATTGACTCCGCGGATCTTTTTTCCCCACTGTGGGTTCTATTGGTTGTAACACCGTTTTCCCGATAGTCAAGGTGACCGGGCAGTCGGAGTTGAAAACGTGTCAAGCCGCCCCCACCACTGTATTTGCACAACTGACGAACCTTTCTTTCCATGCATGCAATCAGCCAGATTCGACTAACATTCAATCAGGATCGCCCGCTTCTCCAAAAGGATCTTCCACAGGAGCACGACGACGATTCGGCAGGCGTTGCTGTTCAGGAAGCAAAGCCCGCGTTACAGGCGCCGCCGATGTACAAGGTGGTTTTGTTCAATGATGACTACACACCGATGGATTTCGTCGTCGAAGTGCTCGAGGTGTTTTTTAACCTGAATCGCGAGCTGGCGACCAAGGTCATGCTGGCCGTCCACACAGAAGGGCGGGCAGTATGTGGAGTGTTTACCCGCGACATCGCCGAGACAAAGGCCATGCAGGTCAACCAGTACGCCAGGGAAAGCCAGCATCCGCTACTCTGTGAAATCGAGAAGGACGGTTAATCGCCGACCACTTGGGTATGAGGTGAAGCTATGTTAAACCGCGAGCTCGAAGTCACCCTCAATCTTGCCTTCAAGGAGGCTCGTTCGAAGCGTCATGAATTCATGACCGTCGAACACCTGCTGCTGGCCCTATTGGACAATGAGGCTGCCGCCACTGTATTGCGTGCCTGCGGCGCAAACCTCGACAAACTCAAGCACGACCTGCAGGAGTTCATCGACTCCACCACGCCACTGATCCCCGTCCACGACGAGGATCGCGAAACCCAGCCAACCCTGGGCTTCCAGCGTGTGCTGCAACGTGCTGTCTTTCATGTGCAGAGCTCGGGCAAGCGCGAAGTGACCGGCGCCAACGTGCTGGTTGCAATCTTCAGTGAGCAAGAGAGTCAGGCGGTGTTCCTGCTGAAACAGCAGAGCGTTGCACGCATTGATGTCGTCAATTACATCGCTCACGGCATTTCCAAAGTGCCGGGGCATGGCGATCACTCTGAAGGTGAACAAGATATGCAGGACGACGAGGGCGGTGAGTCTTCTTCTTCAGGCAATCCGCTGGATGCGTATGCCAGCAATCTCAACGAACTCGCGCGCCAGGGCCGGATCGATCCGCTGGTTGGGCGTGAAACGGAAGTCGAGCGTGTGGCGCAGATTCTCGCGCGCCGTCGCAAGAACAATCCGCTGCTGGTAGGCGAGGCGGGCGTGGGTAAAACCGCGATTGCCGAAGGCCTGGCCAAGCGCATCGTCGACAATCAGGTGCCGGACCTGCTGGCCAACAGCGTCGTTTATTCCCTTGATCTGGGTGCTTTGCTCGCGGGCACCAAGTATCGCGGTGATTTCGAGAAGCGCTTCAAGGCGTTGCTCAGCGAACTGAAAAAACGTCCGCAGGCGATCCTGTTCATCGACGAAATCCACACCATTATCGGTGCGGGTGCTGCGTCCGGTGGCGTGATGGATGCCTCGAACCTGCTCAAGCCGCTGCTGTCGTCTGGCGACATTCGCTGCATCGGCTCGACCACGTTCCAGGAATTCCGTGGCATTTTCGAAAAAGACCGTGCTCTGGCACGGCGCTTCCAGAAGGTCGACGTCGTCGAGCCGTCGGTGGAAGACACCATCGGTATCCTGCGTGGCCTGAAAGGTCGTTTCGAACAGCACCACAACATCGAATACAGCGATGAGTCGCTGCGCGCCGCTGCGGAACTGGCTTCGCGCTACATCAATGACCGGCACATGCCGGACAAGGCCATCGATGTGATCGACGAGGCTGGCGCTTTCCAGCGTCTGCAACCGGTCGAGAAGCGTGTGAAGCGCATCGAAGTGTCTGAGGTCGAGGACATCGTGGCGAAAATCGCGCGGATTCCGCCGAAGCATGTCACCAGCTCCGACAAGGAACTGCTGCGCAACCTCGAGCGTGACCTGAAACTGACGGTGTTCGGTCAGGACGCGGCGATCGATTCGCTGTCGACCGCGATCAAACTGTCCCGTGCCGGTCTCAAGTCGCCTGACAAGCCTGTCGGTTCGTTCCTGTTTGCAGGTCCGACCGGTGTCGGTAAAACCGAAGCCGCGCGTCAACTGGCCAAGGCGTTGGGCATTGAGCTGGTTCGCTTCGACATGTCCGAGTACATGGAGCGCCACACCGTATCGCGTCTGATCGGTGCACCTCCGGGTTATGTCGGTTTCGACCAGGGCGGTCTGTTGACCGAGGCGATCACCAAGCAACCACATTGCGTATTGCTGCTCGATGAAATCGAGAAGGCGCATCCGGAAGTCTTCAACCTGCTGCTGCAGGTGATGGACCACGGTACGCTGACCGACAACAACGGGCGCAAGGCGGATTTCCGCAACGTGATCGTGATCATGACCACCAACGCCGGTGCTGAAACGGCGGCGCGTGCTTCGATCGGTTTCACCCATCAGGACCACTCGTCCGATGCGATGGAAGTGATCAAGAAGAGCTTCACGCCGGAATTCCGCAACCGCCTGGATACCATCATTCAGTTTGGTCGCCTCAGTCATGAGGTCATCAAAAGCGTGGTGGACAAGTTCCTCACCGAGCTTCAGGCGCAGCTGGAAGACAAGCGTGTGCTTCTGGAAGTTACCGATGCGGCGCGCAGCTGGCTGGCGGCCGGTGGTTACGATTCGGCCATGGGCGCTCGTCCGATGGCGCGTCTGATCCAGGACAAGATCAAGCGTCCGCTGGCGGAGGAGATTCTGTTTGGCGAACTGGCCGAGCATGGCGGTGTGGTTCACATCGACATCAAGGATGGTGAGCTGACGTTTGACTTCGAGACTACTGCGGAAATGGCCTGATGGTTGTTGGTCTGTTGTAAAGCGAAAGGCGCCTTTTGGTGCCTTTTTGCTGTCTGCGGTTTTGGGTGTATAGCCGTTACCGCAGCAACGGATATACACCCAAACTCAAAAAACGCACAGACAAAAACGCCCGGCATTAAGCCGGGCGTTCTGTATTGACTTGATTAGCGAGCGCGGTAAGTAATACGCCCTTTGCTCAAGTCATAGGGCGTCAGCTCGACGCGCACTTTGTCACCGGTAAGAATACGAATGTAGTTCTTGCGCATCTTGCCGGAGATATGCGCGGTTACGACGTGCCCATTTTCCAATTCCACGCGAAACATGGTGTTTGGCAGGGTGTCGACGACAGTGCCTTCCATTTCGAAGCTGTCTTCTTTCGACATGCAGTAAAGCCCTCGGTGTCCAGTGAATGGCCCGGTGCAACTGCGCCAGGCAAAAGCGGCGTGCATTGTGCCCGAAAAATGGGGTTTACGCCAAGGGGTTTAGGGTTTGCGTTTAGTTCAGGATGACCCAGCGCTGGTTGATCAGCAGTTCGATAGGCCGATATTGGGTCTTGTAGTTCATCTTTTTGCAGTTTTTGATCCAGTAGCCAAGGTACACCGCCTCAAGCCCCAGGCGCCGGGCTTCGGCGATTTGCCAGAGGATCGCGTAGCGCCCCAGGCTGCGGCGTTCTTCCTGCGGTTCGTAGAAGGTATAGACCGCCGACAGTCCGTTGGGCAGCAGATCGGTCACGGCAACCGCCAGTAACCGTCCGTCGAGCCGGAACTCGTAAAAGCGTGAGAAGGGCAGGTCGCGTACCAGAAAAGTCGAGAATTGATCCCGGCTCGGCGGGTACATGTCGCCGTCGGCGTGGCGCTGTTCGATGTAGCGCTGATAGAGGTCGAAGTATTCTTCGCTGAATGCCGGCTTGACCGGGCGCACCTGCAAATCGATGTTGCGTTTGAAAATGCGTTTTTGCTGACGGTTGGGGGTGAACTGCGCCACCGGGATGCGCGCCGGCACGCAAGCATTGCAATTCTGGCAATGCGGGCGGTACAGATGGTCGCCGCTGCGACGAAAGCCCATTTCTGACAGGTCTGCGTAGACATGCACATCCATGGGCTGGCTCGGGTCGAGAAACAGGGTCGTCGCCTGTTCCTCGGGCAGATAACTGCAAGAGTGAGGCTGAGTGGCATAAAACTTCAACCGCGCCAACTCGGTCATGATCAACCCTCAAGGGTAAGCTGGTGAAATTAAGTGTAAGCCACGCGCGCAAAAGTCGCTCAGCAAACCCAGGTTGCATGATTGGGTTGGTCGAGGTGCCGGGCCAGGTATTCGGCGAATGTCTGCCGTGAAATGGCCCGGGCGCCGAGGCTGTGCAGGTGATCGGTAGGCATCTGGCAGTCAATCAATACGAAACCCGCTTCTTTCAGATGTTGCACCAGCGTCGCAAAACCGTACTTGGAGGCATTGTCCGCGCGGCTGAACATCGACTCACCGAAGAACAGTTGCCCCATCGCCAGACCGTACAGGCCGCCGACCAGTTCGCCCTCATCCCAGACTTCCACTGAATGAGCAAAGCCGCGTCGATGCAATTCGACATAAGCGTCCTGCATCGCTTCGGTGATCCAGGTGCCGTCGGCGTAATCCCGGGGAGCGGCACAGGCACGGATTACCGCTTCGAAATCCTGATCGAAGGTCACTTGATAACGCTGTTTGCGCATCAATTTTCCGAGGCTGCGCGAGACGTGCAGTTCGTCGGGAAAAAGTACGGTGCGCGGATCCGGCGACCACCAGAGAATCGGCTGACCTTCGGAAAACCATGGAAAGCAGCCGTGGCGATACGCCTGGATCAGGCGATCGGCGGACAGGTCGCCACCGGCCGCCAGCAATCCGTTGGGATCGCGCATGGCCTTATCCAGTGGCGGGAAAGTCAGTGAATTGCGTTGTAACCAAGTCAGCATGGCGTCCGGGCTTGCAGAAGGGGAGGGCGGTGGGCGCTGGGCCCGCGGTAAAGTGTGCCGGGAAATGACGCGAATGTCCTCCGTTGCAGTGGGATGATTGGGCTGCTGCAACTTGAGCATCCGGATGCGGTCGTAATCGGGCGCAACACCGCTGCGGGCAAGGTGACCGATGCCAATGTGTGGCGCTCAGGGGGGATGAGGCGCGAATGCTTCGCTACGTTCATCAAATACACCTCATAAGCCTTTGTCACAAAAGACAATGCATGCTCAAATTGAACGCCGGGCCTTGTGCCTTTGGCTATGCTTGAACCAGGGGCCGCGAAGCATGGCGTCGAACGCGCAAACCCGTACAATGCCGGGCTGTTACAGAATATTCGCCGCGTGCCGTGTTTATAAAAGGCGGGGCGCAGTGTTAAAAGTAGTCTCCGTTGCGCCCGTCATTTTTTTACCTGCCTGGATCGGGCAGTTTTTTATCGTCATTCAATAGATGGACGCGCCTCTGGCGCAGGAAAAGAAGCGTTTTGAAGAAATCCACGGAAGCACCAAAAACAGTCGTTCCGCTCTGGCGTCAACAGTTGCACTACCGGCTCAAGGAAGGTGCATTGATCGCCATCGGCGCCTTGTGCCTGTTCCTGATGATGGCGTTGCTGACTTACGGCAAGGACGATCCAGGCTGGAGCCACAACAGCAAGATCGACGATGTGCAGAACTTCGGCGGTCCGGCCGGCTCCTACAGCGCCGACATCCTGTTCATGGTGCTGGGTTACTTCGCGTATATCTTCCCGTTGCTGCTGGCGATCAAGGCGTATCAGATCTTCCGTCAGCGTCACGAGCCATGGCAGTGGAGCGGCTGGCTGTTTTCCTGGCGCCTGATTGGCCTGGTGTTCCTGGTGTTGTCCGGCGCCGCGCTGGCGCACATCCACTTCCACGCGGCCACTGGTTTGCCCGCTGGTGCCGGCGGTGCGCTGGGTGAAAGCCTCGGTGACCTGGCCCGCAATGCTCTGAACATACAGGGCAGCACTTTGCTGTTTATCGCGCTGTTCCTGTTCGGGCTGACGGTGTTCACTGACCTGTCGTGGTTCAAGGTGATGGACATCACCGGCAAGATCACCCTCGACCTGTTCGAACTGTTCCAGGGCGCGGTCAACCGCTGGTGGTCGGCGCGTACCGAGCGCAAGCAACTGGTCGCGCAATTGCGTGAAGTCGACGATCGAGTGCATGACGTGGTTGCACCGACCGTCACCGACAAGCGCGAGCAGGCCAAGGTCAAGGAGCGTCTGATCGAGCGCGAGCAGGCCCTGAGCAAGCACATGTCCGAGCGCGAGAAACAGGTGCCGCCGGTCATCGCCCCGGCCCCGGTCAAGGCGCCGGAGCCGAGCAAGCGCGTGCAGAAAGAGAAACAGGTGCCGTTGTTTGTCGACAGCGCCGTCGAAGGCACCTTGCCACCGATCTCGATTCTCGACCCTGCGGAAAAGAAACAACTCAATTATTCGCCCGAATCCCTGGCGGCGGTCGGCCACTTGCTGGAGATCAAGCTCAAGGAATTCGGCGTCGAAGTCACCGTGGATTCCATCCATCCCGGCCCGGTCATTACCCGTTACGAAATCCAGCCTGCTGCAGGCGTGAAGGTCAGCCGTATCGCCAACCTGGCGAAAGACCTTGCACGTTCGCTGGCCGTGACCAGCGTCCGGGTGGTGGAAGTGATTCCTGGCAAGACCACGGTCGGTATCGAAATTCCCAACGAAGACCGACAGATCGTGCGCTTCTCAGAAGTGCTGTCGACATCCGAATACGACAACTTCAAGTCGCCGGTCACTCTGGCCCTGGGCCACGACATCGGCGGCAAGCCGGTCATCACCGACCTGGCGAAGATGCCGCACTTGCTGGTAGCCGGTACCACCGGTTCCGGTAAGTCGGTGGGCGTGAACGCGATGATTCTGTCGATCCTGTTCAAGTCCGGCCCGGACGACGCCAAGCTGATCATGATCGACCCGAAAATGCTTGAACTGTCGATCTACGAAGGCATTCCGCACCTGCTGTGCCCGGTCGTGACCGACATGAAGGACGCCGCCAACGCCCTGCGCTGGAGCGTTGCCGAGATGGAGCGTCGCTACAAGCTGATGGCGAAGATGGGCGTGCGAAACCTGTCCGGCTTCAACGCCAAGGTCAAGGAAGCCCAGGACGCCGGCGAACCGCTGAGCGATCCGCTGTACAAACGCGAAAGCATCCACGACGAAGCGCCGCTGTTGCAGAAGCTGCCGACCATCGTTGTGGTCGTGGACGAGTTTGCCGACATGATGATGATCGTCGGCAAGAAGGTAGAAGAACTGATCGCCCGTATCGCCCAGAAAGCGCGTGCGGCCGGTATCCACCTGATCCTCGCGACCCAGCGGCCGTCGGTGGACGTGATCACGGGTCTGATCAAGGCCAACATCCCGACGCGGATGGCGTTCCAGGTATCGAGCAAGATCGACTCCCGAACCATCATCGACCAGGGCGGCGCCGAACAATTGCTTGGTCACGGTGACATGCTCTACATGCCGCCGGGCACCAGTCTGCCGATCCGGGTTCATGGCGCATTCGTGTCCGACGATGAAGTTCACCGGGTGGTAGAAGCCTGGAAACTGCGCGGCGCACCGGAATACAACGACGACATCCTCAACGGTGTCGAGGAGGCGGGCAGTGGTTTCGAAGGCAGCAGCGGCGGCGGAGACGGCGACGATCCGGAAGCCGACGCGCTGTACGACGAAGCCGTGCAGTTCGTACTGGAAAGTCGCCGCGCCTCCATCTCCGCTGTGCAGCGCAAGCTGAAGATCGGTTACAACCGTGCCGCGCGCATGATCGAAGCCATGGAAATGGCCGGGGTCGTGACGTCCATGAACACCAACGGTTCCCGCGAAGTTCTGGCCCCTGGCCCGGTACGCGACTGATTCGATACCCTGATCCAAATGCAATGGACGGTGCATGAAGCGCCGTCCACTTTCCCACGAGTATTCAAGAGGACTCCCATGCGTCTTATCCGCATGTTGCTGCCGGTACTGGCTCTGACCACCCTCACGGCTCACGCCGATGACAAGGATGTGGCTCGCCTGACCCAATTGCTCGAAACATCCAAGACTCTGACTGCCAACTTTTCCCAACTGACCCTCGACGGCAGTGGCACCCAGTTGCAGGAAACCACCGGCGACATGACCCTGCAGCGTCCGGGCCTGTTCTACTGGCACACCAATGCGCCAGCCGAGCAGACCATGGTGTCCGACGGCAAGAAAGTCACCCTGTGGGACCCGGATCTGGAACAGGCCACCATCAAGAAGCTCGATGAGCGCCTGACTCAGACTCCAGCCCTGTTGCTGTCCGGCGACGTATCGAAGATCAGCCAGAGCTTCGACATCACCGCCAAAGAGGCCGGTGGCGTGATCGACTTCACCCTGAAGCCGAAAACCAAGGACACCCTGTTCGACAGCCTGCGCCTGTCGTTCCGCAACGGTCTGGTCAATGACATGCAACTGATCGACAGCGTCGGCCAGCGCACCAACATCCTGTTTACCGGTGTGAAGGCCAACGAAGCGGTCCCGGCATCGAAGTTCAAGTTCGACATCCCGAAGGGTGCCGATGTGATCCAGGAATAAACACAGAGGTTTCAACGGTTCGTGATGGATCTGTTTCGCAGTGCACCGATTGCCCAGCCACTGGCCGCCCGTTTGCGGGCGACCAATCTGGATGAGTACGTCGGTCAGGAACACGTGCTCGCTCGCGGCAAGCCTTTGCGCGAAGCACTGGAGCAGGGTGCCCTGCATTCGATGATCTTCTGGGGCCCGCCAGGCGTGGGCAAAACCACGCTGGCGCGGTTGCTGGCGGAAGTCTCGGATGCGCACTTCGAAACGGTCTCGGCAGTTCTGGCCGGGGTCAAGGAGATCCGTCAGGCGGTGGAAATTGCCAAGCAGCAGGCCGGCCAGTACGGCAAGCGCACGATTCTGTTTGTCGATGAAGTGCACCGCTTCAACAAGTCTCAACAGGACGCCTTCCTGCCGTACGTTGAAGACGGCACGCTGATCTTCATTGGCGCCACCACCGAAAACCCTTCTTTCGAACTGAACAATGCATTGCTGTCGCGGGCGCGGGTCTACGTGCTCAAGAGCCTCGACGAAGCGGCGTTGCGCAAACTGGTGCATCGCGCGCTGACCGAAGAGCGTGGTCTGGGCAAGCGTCATCTGACCCTCAGCGATGAAGGCTTCCAGATGTTGCTGTCCGCCGCCGATGGCGATGGCCGGCGCCTGCTGAACCTGCTGGAAAATGCCTCGGACCTGGCCGAAGACCACAGCGAAATGGGTACCGAGTTGCTGCAGAGCCTGCTCGGCGACACTCGCCGGCGTTTCGACAAGGGCGGCGAAGCGTTCTACGACCAGATTTCCGCGCTGCACAAGTCAGTGCGCGGTTCCAATCCTGACGGCGCGTTGTACTGGTTTGCGCGAATGATCGATGGCGGCTGCGATCCGCTTTACCTGGCCCGGCGCGTAGTGCGCATGGCCAGTGAAGATATCGGCAACGCCGATCCTCGCGCCCTGAGCCTGTGCCTGGCCGCGTGGGAAGTGCAGGAACGTCTTGGCAGCCCGGAAGGTGAGTTGGCCGTGGCCCAGGCCATCACCTATCTGGCGTGTGCGCCGAAAAGCAACGCGGTGTACATGGGCTTCAAGACCGCGCTGCGCGCCGCCGCCGAGCATGGTTCACTGGAAGTGCCGCTGCACCTGCGCAATGCGCCGACCAAATTGATGAAGCAATTGGGCTACGGCGACGAATATCGTTACGCCCACGACGAACCGGATGCTTACGCGGCCGGCGAAGACTATTTCCCGGAAGAACTCGACCCGATTCCGTTCTACCAACCGGTGCCCCGTGGCCTGGAGTTGAAGATCGGCGAAAAGCTCAATCATCTCGCCCAACTTGATCGTTTAAGCCCCCGGCAGCGGAGAAAATAGTGGTTCCATTGATCGTTGCAGTCTCCGTCGGCGGGATGGCCGGCACCTTGTTGCGCTTCGCCACCGGCAATTGGGTCAACGCCAATTGGCCGCGGCACTTCTATACCGCGACGCTGGCCGTTAATATCGTGGGCTGCCTGCTGATTGGCGTGTTGTACGGCCTGTTTTTGATACGCCCGGAAGTGCCGATCGAGGTACGTGCCGGGTTGCTGGTCGGCTTCCTCGGGGGGCTGACGACTTTTTCATCCTTTTCACTGGATACGGTGCGCCTGCTGGAAAGCGGGCAGGTGCCGCTGGCCCTGGGCTATGCGGCCATCAGCGTATTCGGCGGGCTGCTCGCGACCTGGGCCGGCCTGTCCCTGACCAAACTTTGATAACGAGAAACCGACATGCTCGATCCCAAACTGTTACGTAGCAACCTTCAGGACGTAGCGGACCGCCTGGCTTCCCGTGGCTTTGCCCTGGATGTCGCGCGCATCGAAGCGCTGGAAGAACAGCGCAAGACTGTCCAGACCCGCACCGAAGCACTGCAGGCTGAGCGTAACGCGCGTTCCAAATCCATCGGTCAGGCCAAGCAGCGCGGCGAAGACATTGCGCCGCTGATGGCGGACGTCGAGCGCATGGCGGGCGAACTGAGCGCCGGCAAAGTCGAACTGGACGCGATCCAGACCGAACTGGATTCGATCCTGCTGGGCATCCCGAACCTGCCGCACGAATCGGTACCGGTCGGCGAGGACGAAGACGGCAACGTCGAAGTCCGTCGCTGGGGCACTCCGACCGCTTTCGATTTCCCGGTTCAGGACCACGTGGCCCTGGGCGAGAAGTTCGGCTGGCTCGACTTCGAAACCGCCGCCAAGCTGTCTGGCGCCCGTTTCGCCCTGCTGCGCGGCCCGATTGCCCGTCTGCATCGCGCGCTGGCGCAGTTCATGATCAACCTGCACGTCACCGAGCACGGCTATGAAGAGGCCTACACGCCTTATCTGGTTCAGGCCCCGGCGCTGCAAGGTACCGGTCAACTGCCGAAGTTCGAAGAGGACCTGTTCAAGATCGGTCGTGAAGGCGAAGCCGATCTGTATCTGATCCCGACCGCCGAAGTGTCTCTGACCAACATCGTCGCCGGTGAAATCGTCGATTCGAAACAGCTGCCGATCAAATTCGTCGCCCACACTCCGTGCTTCCGCAGCGAAGCCGGCGCGTCGGGTCGTGACACCCGCGGCATGATCCGTCAGCACCAGTTCGACAAGGTCGAGATGGTCCAGATCGTCGAGCCGTCGAAGTCGATGGAAGCGCTGGAAGGCCTGACCGCCAACGCCGAGAAGGTCTTGCAACTGCTGGGTCTGCCATACCGTACCCTGGCGCTGTGCACCGGCGACATGGGCTTCAGCGCGGTCAAGACTTACGACCTGGAAGTGTGGATTCCGAGCCAGGACAAATACCGCGAAATCTCGTCGTGCTCCAACTGCGGCGACTTCCAGGCCCGCCGCATGCAGGCGCGTTTCCGCAACCCGGAAACCGGCAAGCCTGAGCTGGTGCACACCCTGAACGGTTCCGGCCTGGCGGTCGGTCGTACTCTGGTGGCCGTGCTGGAAAACTACCAGCAGGCCGACGGTTCGATCCGTGTGCCGGACGTGCTGAAGCCGTACATGGGTGGCCTTGAGGTCATCGGCTAAATGAAATATCTGCCGCTGTTTCACAACCTGCGCGGCAGTCGTGTGTTGGTTGTCGGTGGGGGGGAGATTGCCTTGCGCAAGTCCCGCCTGCTGGCCGATGCCGGTGCGCTGCTGCGGGTGGTTGCACCTGAAATCGAAGCGCAACTGCGCGAACTGGTTGCCGCCAGCGGTGGCGAATGCCTGCTGCGTGGCTACGCCGAAACGGATCTGGACGGTTGCGGGCTGATCATTGCCTCCACCGATGACGAAGCGTTGAACGCGCAGGTCTCCGCCGATGCTCATCGGCGTTGCGTACCGGTCAATGTGGTGGATGCGCCAGCGTTGTGCAGCGTGATCTTCCCGGCAATTGTCGATCGTTCGCCGCTGATCATCGCGGTCTCCAGTGGCGGCGATGCGCCGGTGCTGGCCCGGTTGATCCGCGCCAAGATCGAAACCTGGATTCCTTCGACCTACGGCCATCTGGCCGGTCTGGCCGCACGGTTTCGCGATCAGGTCAAAGGCCTGTTTCCCGATGTGCAGCAACGTCGCGGTTTTTGGGAGGACGTGTTCCAGGGGCCGATTGCCGATCGCCAGCTGGCTGGGCAGGGCGCCGAGGCCGAGCGTCTGTTGCAGGCGAAAATCGACGGCGAAGCGAGCGTAACCACCGGCGAGGTTTATCTGGTGGGCGCAGGGCCGGGCGATCCGGATCTGCTGACCTTCCGCGCCTTGCGTCTGATGCAGCAAGCCGATGTGGTGCTGTACGACCGCTTGGTGGCTCCGGCGATTCTTGAGCTTTGCCGCCGCGATGCCGAGCGGGTCTACGTCGGCAAGCGACGCGCCGATCACGCCGTGCCGCAGGATCAGATCAACCAGCAACTGGTGAATCTGGCCAAGGCCGGCAAGCGCGTGGTGCGGTTGAAGGGCGGGGATCCGTTCATCTTCGGCCGTGGCGGCGAAGAGATCGAGGAACTGGCGGCCCATGGCATCCCGTTCCAGGTGGTGCCGGGCATCACGGCGGCCAGCGGTTGCGCGGCGTATGCCGGGATTCCTCTGACTCATCGCGATTACGCGCAGTCGGTGCGTTTCGTCACCGGCCACCTGAAGGACGGTTCCAGCGATCTGCCATGGGCCGACCTCGTCGCGCCGGCGCAGACGCTGGTGTTCTACATGGGCCTGGTGGGGTTGCCGATCATTTGCGAGCAGTTGATCAAGCATGGTCGTGCAGCCGAAACGCCGGCCGCGCTGATCCAGCAGGGCACCACGGTCAATCAGCGGGTCTTCACCGGCACGTTGGCCGACCTGCCGCGTCTGGTGGCGGAGCATGAAGTGCATGCGCCGACGCTGGTGATCGTCGGCGAAGTGGTGCAACTGCGCGAGAAACTGGCCTGGTTCGAGGGCGCTCAGGGTCAAATCTGACGACTCTGAAGGGATTGTTCCCACGCTGTGGGAACAATCCTGCTTTCAACCTCTGCGCCAGATCCCTTTCCCGCTCAACCGGTTCCGGTCATGGGCAACAGTGAAATCCTGCTTCGGCCCCTTCGGCACAACTCCGGTCGGGTTGATGGTCTTGTGGCTGCCGTAGTAGTGATTCTTGATGTGCTGGAAATCCACGGTCTCGGCAATGCCCGGCCACTGGTACATCTCCCGCAGCCAGTTCGACAGGTTCGGATAATCGCTGATCCGCCGCAGATTGCATTTGAAGTGCCCGTGGTACACCGCGTCGAAACGAATCACCGTGGTGAACAGACGCACGTCCGCCTCAGTCAGGTATTCGCCCGTCAGATAACGGTTGGCGCCCAGAACCTGCTCCAGATGATCCAGTTCGGCAAACACATCGTCGAACGCCTCTTCATAGGCTTTTTGCGAGGTGGCGAACCCGGCGCGATACACGCCGTTGTTCACGGCAGGGTAGATCCGCTCGTTCAGCGCATCGATCTCGCCGCGCAATGGCGCCGGATAGAAGTCCAGATCGTTGCCGGTCAAGTCATCGAAGGCACTGTTGAACATGCGGATGATCTCCGCCGATTCGTTGCTGACGATACGTTTCAGTTTCTTGTCCCATAGCACCGGTACGGTGACGCGGCCGGTGTAGTCGGCGGTGTCGGCGGTGTAGCGCTGATGCATGAAATCGAAGTGGTCGAGTTTGTCGCCGGTCGAACCGAGGTTCTGGTCGAAGGTCCAGCCGTTTTCCAGCATCAGCCAGCTGACGACTGACACGTCGATCAGGCTTTCCAGGCCCTTGAGCTTGCGCAGGATCAGCGTGCGATGAGCCCATGGACACGCCAGGGAGACGTAAAGGTGATAACGCCCGGCTTCGGCGGCAAAACCGCCTTCACCGCTCGGGCCCGGCTCGCCGTTGCGAGTGACCCAATTGCGGCGTTGCGCCTGTTCACGCTGGAACGCGCCGTCCTTGCTGCTTTCGTACCACTTGTCCTGCCAGCGGCCGTCGACGAGTAAACCCATGATCAAGACTCCATAAACCAATATTCGTTGGAGCCGAGTCTATTCCGATGAGTTCGAACAAAAAGCGCAAAGATCGGGCGTTAATGATCGGTTAAATCGATTTGTCCCGCGCAGCCCAGTATTTCTCGGCGGTTTCGAAAGCCTGTTCACGGGAGTGGCCAAGGCCACGAAGTGCCAGCGCCATGGTCGAAATCAGCGCCATTTGCGGGTAGCTGTCGACCACATCGCCGCGCCAGACCGCCTTCAGATGCTCGACATCCAGCGACGCCGGTTTGACATGACGCTGCGTCGACAGTTGCGGCCATTCCTCGTCCCAGCTCTCGCCGCCGGTGGTGCCGTACAAGTGACTGTCGGCATCCGGGTTGATCTCGATTTCGCCGCCGTCACCCTTGATCACGATCGCCGTGTCACCGAGCAGGCCGCAGGCATCGCGATGCACCGCTTGGTAGCCGGGGTGGAAAATACTCTGCAGGCCGCAACGCGCGCCCAGTGGATTGAGGATTCGCGCCAGCGAATGGATCGGCGAGCGCAGACCCAGGGTATTGCGCAGGTCGATCATCCTTTGCAGCTGCGGCGCCCAGTCCACCAGTGGCATGAACGCCAGGCCACCGTTATCCAGCGCCGCACCGACTTGCTGCCAGTTGCGGCACAGCGGAATGTTCAGCTCACCGAGCAACTGTTCGGAATACAAACGCCCGGCGGTGTGGGCGCCACCCCCGTGCATGAAGATGCGCACGCCGTTCTGCGCCAGGCACTTGGCAGCCAGCAGATACCACGGCAGGTGACGCTTCTTGCCTGCGTAGGTCGGCCAGTCCAGATCGACGTCCAGTGCCGGTGCCTGCAAGCGTTCACGCAGAGCTTCGGTGAAGCCGGCCATTTCCTCGGCGCTTTCTTCCTTGTGCCGCAGCAACATCAGGAACGCGCCGAGCTGGGTTTCCTCGACCGCTTCATCGAGCACCATGCCCATGGCTTGCCGGGCTTCCTCGCGGGTCAGGTCTCGGGCGCCGCGCTTGCCCTTGCCGAGGATACGCACGAACTGGGCGAACGGATGCTCGGCGGGCGTTTCGAGGGTCAGCGCTGGATAGTCGGTCATAGGCAATTCGTCGGTTTGGGCAGGCCCGCCAGTTTCGCGGCGAGTTTGGCAGGGGTGCCTTTGAACAGTCGGTTCAGGTGCAGGCTGTTGCCTTTCTCCGCGCCGAGTTTGAGCGCGGTGTACTTGATCAGCGGCCGGGTGGCCGGGGAGAGCTGGAATTCGGCATAGAAGCTGCGCAGCAGCTCGAGGACTTCCCAGTGTTCCGGGCTCAGTTCGATGTCTTCGGCAGCGGCGAGGGCGCTGGCGACTTCGGCCGACCAGTCGTTGAGGTCGACCAGAAAGCCGTCCTTGTCCAGTTCAATGGCGCGAGCGCCGACGGTCAGCGCACTCATAGCCAGCTGTTGACCTTGGCGTGGTGGATCGACAGCTCGACGAAGGCCGGGTAATCGATGGCTTCGGCCCAGTCCGGAACCTGCACGGCGCGGGCTTGCGCATCTTCGGCCAGCACGAACAATTTCACCTTGCGGAATTCCAGCGCACTGAACGGCGCAGTGCCGGGTTGTAGCGCATAAGCGGCATCGCCACACAGCAACAACGCATCGCTGGCACCCAGCAGACGCAGGCAACTGGTCAGGCGTTCGTCGCCGAACGGGGAATGGGACAACACATGCAGAGTCGACATCAGAGGGTGATCACCTGGTCGTAACGGTCAATGAGGGCGGTGATTTGCTCGGCGGCCAAAGGCTGCGCCTCGTCCAGCGAACGATTGACGAGGCCGCGAGCACTGGCGCTGTCGGCGCAGTAGAACAGCTCTTCGACACCGAACATCGGCAATGCTTGCAGGTTGGCGCTCAGGTCTTTCTGTTGCAGGGCCTTGGCATTCTGCCCGGCGGCGAGTTGCAACACACCGTCGTCGAGAAACAGCAGGCCGATCGGCAGATCGAACGCGCCACCGGCCAGCACGATGTCCAGCGCTTCGCGGGCGCCGGGGCCGGACCACGGCGATTGACGGCTGATAATCAGAAGGGACTTGGCCATGTCATGCGCCTCCGAAACAGATCAGGCGGTCGGCATCCTGCACCGCGTCATGCAACTGACCGAGGCCGGACAATTCCCACGGTGCGCTGACTGCCACGGCATCACGCTGATAACGTCCGGCTTCCTCGGCATTCAACACGCCACGGCGCAGGGCCGCGGCGATGCACACCACGCCGTCGAGGTTTTGTTCGGTGATGAAGGTTCGCCACTGCTTGGGCAGGTCCAGTTCGTCCTGCGGCGTGACTACGGCGTCGGACGCGTTGTGGACCCCGTCCTGATAGAAAAACAGCCGGACAATCTCATGCCCGCCGGCCAGCGCAGCCTGGGCGAACAGCAGGGCGCGGCGCGAGGACGGCGCATGGGCGGCGGAAAACAGCGCAATGGCGAACTTCATGACGGACTCGATCAGCAAAACTGCGGCCATGATAAAGCTTTCTCGGCGGGGCGGCGAAGTCGATGTTTCCCGCGCCCGTCTCGATGCGAACAGGAGGTTGTCAGCGCGGCATGTAGCCCAACTGCCAGCGCCGCGGAATTTTCAGGGTCAGCAGCCCCAGAACGCCAGCAAACAGTGCGCTGACCAACATCGCCTTGAGCCCCAGATGATGTTCCAGCACCGCCCCCAGAATGGCCCCGACCAGCATCCCGCTCCACGGCACCAGTTGCACCCGCCAGCCACTTCGCCGTTCGCCTAGCACCCACCGCCCCAATCCCCGGCCGAATCGTGACAGTGCGCCGGTGACATACGTCAGCCCGACCGGCAGACCGTTCACTTCTTCCACCGCCGCGTTGAGCATGCCCATCGCAATAATCGCCGCCAGCAGGGCCGGCAGTTGCGTGTCAAAGGGCCAGGCTGCCAAACAGAGCAGAGCGGCGATGGACAGCAGCAATGGCAGCGCCCGTCGTCCACCCAGTCGGCTGACCACGACACCCAGGGCATTGCCGACAATGAACGTCGCCACCAGCAGGATCAGCCTCAATGTCAGTCCGCTGTCACCCTCGCTGATCGCCACTGCCAGTCGCGTTGTGTTGCCGCTCATGAAGGAAACGAAATCGCCGCTGGCCATGAAGCCGATGGCGTCGGTCATGCCGGCCAATACCGACAGACAGGCAACCAGCGCCAGGCCAACACGGCCGCGCCATTTCTGTATGTGAAGGTGTCCGGGGCTGGCGCGGTGGGTCGAGGTGGAAGGCAGCATCGAGGCAGCATCCTTGTGCAGGGGTTACGGTTCTATGCCATACAGATCGCAATATTCCAGCCAGTCCATCCCGGCCATTTCCGCCACTTCGCGATGCACTTCCAGGCGTTGCGCCTGATACTCCTCGGGCGTCGCGGCGGTGAGCTGCAACGTCAGTTCCCAGGCAAACAACCCTTGGCTTTCGGCCTCGGCTTCGAAAGCTTCGTGCAGCCGTTCTTCGCGGTACTGCGCCTGGGTTTCGCCCTTGGCCTGGGCCAGTAGCGGGTTGAGGTGGTCGAGGGTTTCGCGCAGTTCCGCATGCGCATCGAGAAACAGTTTCAGGGCCTGTTCGTGTCGCTGTTCAGTAGGCGCCATGGGCTTTCCTTGTAAGGCTGATGACCGTTAATGTGCCGCAGCGGCCGGCATGTGTCGCGCTCTAAATGCAGTAAAGCAGAACGTTTTTTGGCGTTGCGGTGATACAGTCCGCTTTTTTCCGAATGAGCGAATGCAATGCGAATGCTGATGGTGGCGCTGGCGGCAACCCTGCTGGCCGGTTGCGCGGGTTCGGCGATGGAAGACGCCCGCACGCAAACCCCTTACAAGACCCTGAATTCGGACAAGCCCGAAAAAGACGTGGCGCGGTGCGTTCAGTTCGCCTGGCAGGACGAAGCGGTGTTCGGCGTGGACGCGGCGGCGTATCTGCAACCGGGCAAGAAGGGCGGTTCGACGGTCTATACGCGCTCGGCGGAGTCGTTTGTCGACTTGACCACGGAGGCGTCCGGCACCGTGCTGAATTACTACGCGCAGAAGGATGATTTTGTGGCCAAGCGCCGCTTGGCGGCACTGGCAACCTGTCTGTAACGAGGCAGCTGGATGCGTTGACGCTACGCGCCCCGCGCCAGCCTGCGGGCGAGGGGCGCTGAATTCAATCAATCAAGCGCTTCTGGAAGAAATGCCGCTTGTGCCCCAGCGGGTAATCCGCAATCTCGCCACACTCGATATACCCCAGTTTTTTGTAGAACCCGGGCGCCTGAAAATCAAAGGTATCGAGCCAGATCCCTACGCAGTCTTTTTCCCGGGCGAATTCCTCGACCATCTGCATCAGCTTCGAGCCGATCCCCTGTCCCCGACCCTCTTCCGGCACCGCCAGCAACTCGATAAACAGCCACCGATAGAACGTGTGCCCATAAAGGCCACCGAGGATCGCGTCATTATCATCGCGCACCAGCAGAGCAACCGGTTCGTACAGCGAAGGCCCGGCCTTGGCGATGTTATGGGAACGCAGGGGCGCCAGGATGGCTGCGCGCTGTTCTTCGGTGGGGTCTTGTGACAGCTCGATCCGCAACGTCATGTTGTCTTCCTTGTAGTAATGAATCGGCAGCCTATCGCGCCGCAGCCGATTCAGGCAAACGCTTGGAACCGTCGCTGTTGTGCCGGGGTCTAGCCCTTTAGGGCGTCCATCCGGAACGCGTTTGCCTGGGAGATTCCATGAACATTTTCGAAGCCCTTCGTGAAAGCCACGACCGTCAGCGGACCTACGCGAAATCGTTGATCGAGACCAGCGGTGACACCCCGGAAAGGGTCGAGGCCTACAAGCGGTTGAAGGCTGAGTTGCAGGCCCACGAAACGGCCGAAGAGCGCCACTTCTATATCCCGCTGATGGAGTTCGACAACGGTGTCGACCTCAGCCGCCATGCCATTGCCGAACACCATGAAATGGACGAGATGATGGAAGAACTCGACGAGATCGAGATGTCCAGTCCGGCCTGGCTGGCCACGGCGAAAAAGCTTTCGGAGAAAGTCCATCACCACCTGCAGGAAGAAGAGCAGAAGTTCTTCCAGATGGCCGGCAAGCTGCTCGACGACAAGCAAAAGGAACAGCTCGCCGGGCAATATGAAAAGGAGTTCAAGGCACAGCTTTCCTGAACCGCTGAATGCAGGTTTTTGCAATAACGCGGTGTAGTCCTTTTGCCATGCGTTGAGTGAGCCTCATCGCAATGCACTGTGTTTATATACAGTGTTTTCGGCGTTTTTCGAATTTCGTCGAGGCAGACTGCGACAAAACCGCCGATGGACAAAAAATCCTCCTCCGTTAGCTTGAAGGCCTCTCCTTGGACAGGAGAGTTCTTAAATCAACGGAGTGAAAAACATGAATCAACCACAAGCTCAAACTCAACTGCGACACGGTCGCGTCATTTCCCCTGCAAGCCGCGGTGCGGTGGCCATCGAGCAAGGATTGCTCGGCGGCTGGCAGGTCAATGAAATGGAAGGCGGCAAGAACTTCCCGGCACTCGCGGCCGGCCCGTTTCCCGCGCCATTCGAAAGCGACAATCCGAGCGTCGTGCCGCCCGCTGACGGCTATATTCTCAGTGGCGGCAAAAACGACGCACGTGATTGCGTGAACTTCACCGCAGAAGAAATGAGCAAGAAACTCGGACGTCCGTTCTCCTGGCCGCTGCTCAATGTCACCCCCGGCCAGACCCTTGAGGTCAAGTGGGAGTACACCGCGCCGCACACCACCCGCGGTTACCGCTGGCTGATCACCAAGGATGGCTGGGACCCGAAACAACGCATCACGCGAGCGCAACTGGAGGCGCAGCCGTTCGCCGAGGATTTCTATCCGCAAGTGCCTTATTACAGTCACTCGGCGGAATTGAAAGCCAAGGTCAACCACGCCGTGAAACTTCCCGGCAACAAGCAGGGGCATCACGTCATTGTCCTGATGTGGATCGTCGCCAACACCGGCAACGCCTTCTATCAGGCCTTCGATGTGGACTTCAAATAAGCCCGCAACATCAAACCCGCAGGTTCTGAAGGATTAGAACATGTCAAACATCGACTTCACCCTATTGAAAAACCAGGCCAGCGACGCGGCGTCGCTGATGCCGACACTTGCCGGCAAGAAGATCCTCATGGGCTTCTGGCACAACTGGCCAGCCGGACCGAGCGATGGTTACCAGCGCGGCCAGTTCGCCAACATCGCTCTGGAAAACGTGCCGAAGGAATACAACGTGGTCGCGGTGGCCTTCATGAAGGGCAGCGGGATTCCGACCTTCAAGCCGTTCAACGTCTCCGATGCCGAGTTCCGCCGTCAGGTTGGCGTGCTCAACAGTCAGGGGCGGGCCGTGCTGATTTCCCTGGGCGGTGCCGATGCGCACATCGACTTGCGCGCCGGCCAGGAGCAACCGCTGGCCAATGAAATCATCCGTCTGGTGGAAACCTACGGCTTCGACGGCCTGGACATCGATCTTGAACAGAGCGCGATTGATTTCGCTGCCAACAAGGCCGTCCTGCCCGCCGCACTGAAACTGGTCAAGGATCACTACGCCGGCCAAGGCAAGCATTTCATCATCAGCATGGCGCCGGAGTTTCCGTACCTGACCACCTCCGGCAAATACGTCGGTTACTTGCAGGCGCTGGAAGGTTATTACGACTTCATCGCTCCGCAGTTCTATAACCAGGGTGGCGACGGGGTCTGGGTGCCGGAAGCCAATAACGGCAATGGAGCGTGGATCGCCCAGAACAACGATGCGATGAAAGAGGACTTCCTCTATTACCTGACCGAAAGCCTGGTGACCGGCACTCGCGGTTTCACGAAGATCCCGGCGGACAAATTCGTCATCGGCCTGCCGGCCAACGTCGATGCCGCTGCCACCGGTTACGTGATCGACAAGACCGTGGTTGGTAACGCGATGAAACGCCTGGCGGTCAAAGGGCATCCGATCAAGGGGCTGATGGCCTGGTCGGTGAACTGGGATAACGGCACCAGCAAGGATCGCGTGTCGTACAACTGGGAGTTCAGTCGGCGTTATGGACCGCTGATTCACGGGGCGCCGTCTGCGGCGCAGGGCACTGATGCAGCAACCATGAACGTGGCTCATCAGTAGTCAATGAAGTAAAAGCCCGGTAGCGCTGCCGGGCTTTTTTTCGTCGGCGGTTCGCATCATTTCACCTACCATGGCCATCTTCCGAATGACAAAAAGGATCAGGCGTCATGTCCAACACAACCGAGCGGGTCAACATCGTCGATACCCAGGTGTTGTCCCACGACTGGTATCTGCTGAAGAAAATCACCTTCGACTATCGCCGCAACAACGGTGACTGGCAGCGTCAGACGCGCGAGGTCTACGACCGTGGCAATGGCGCGGCGATTCTGCTGTTCAACCGCGAGCAACGCACCGTGGTGCTGACCCGACAATTCCGCCTGCCGGTGTTCGTCAACGGTCACGACGGTTTGCTGATTGAAGTGGCGGCCGGGTTGCTTGAAGGTGCGGCGCCTGAGCAGCGCATCCGTGACGAAGCCGAGGAAGAAACCGGCTACCGCGTGCATGACGTGAAGAAGGTGTTCGAGGCCTACATGAGTCCCGGCTCGGTGACCGAGAAGTTGCACTTTTTCATCGCCGAGTACGATGCCTCGTCAAAGGTCAGTGAAGGGGGCGGTCTGGAAGAGGAGACCGAAGAACTTGAAGTGCTGGAGTGGCGTTTCGACGACGCGCTGGCGGCGTTCCAGCGTGGTGAGATCTGCGATGCCAAGACCATCATGCTGCTGCAATATGCGGCGATGAATAACCTGTTTGGCGGTTAAAACAGATCACCGGTTTTGCCAATGTCCGACCACTGGCCACCCTCAAGGGTCAGCAAGCGCTCCTTGGCTTCCAGGCCTCCGGCAAACCCGGTCAGTTTTCCTGATGCGCCGATGACTCGATGGCACGGCGCGATGATCGAAATCGGATTGCGCCCGTTTGCCGCGCCGACCGCACGCACCGCGCTCGGATGGCCGATCTGTTCGGCGATCTGGCGGTAGGTGCGGGTTTCGCCAAACGGAATGGTCAGTAGTGCGGCCCAGACTTTTTTCTGGAACTCGGTGCCGGCAAAGTCCAGCTCCAGATCGAACGCGTTTCGCGTGCCTGCAAAATATTCTTCCAGCTGTCGCGCGGTTTTCATCAACACCGGGTTGTCCGGTGCCTCGCTCATCGGTCCGAGGCGCACCCGGTTCGGTTTGTCGTTTTCCCAGAGGATGGCGGCCAGACGTGAACCGTTCGCGACCAGCTTCAACTCACCGACGGGCGAGGGCAGGGTGATGAACGTGTAGGCCATGGAAAAAACTCCGGTACGGGGGCGAAAACTGCGCCCAGCATACTGCCGGATCGGGGAGGCGCAAACCGTAAACGCGACCATACTGGCTGATGCTCTTGAAGCGCTTTCCTACCTTATAAAAAGAAGAGACCGACTCATGAAGTACGAACCTTTTGCCAAATCGCTGATTGCGACCTCATTGGCGCTGAGCTGCCTGATGGCCCACGCCGCTTCGGTTGCCCCGGTTGCCGCCGAAAACGGCATGGTGGTCACCGCCCAGCACCTGGCCACTCACGTGGGCGTCGACGTCTTGAAAAGTGGTGGCAACGCGGTGGATGCGGCGGTCGCCGTGGGTTATGCACTGGCGGTGGTTTACCCGGCGGCGGGTAACCTCGGTGGCGGTGGTTTCATGACCATTCAACTGGCGGACGGACGCAAGACCTTCCTCGACTTCCGGGAAAAAGCCCCGCTGGCCGCAACGGCCAACATGTACCTGGACAAGGACGGCAACGTCATTCCGGACCTGAGTACCCGTGGCCACCTCGCGGTGGGCGTTCCGGGCACCGTGTCCGGCATGGAGCTGGCGCTGAGCAAGTACGGCACCAAACCGCGCAAGGACATGATTGCCCCGGCGATCAAGCTGGCGGAAGAAGGTTTCGAGCTGCAACAGGGCGACGTCGAACTGCTGGAGTACGCTACCGACGTGTTCAAGAAGGACATCAAGGATTCCGGCGCGATCTTCCTGAGCAACGGCGAGCCGATGCAGGTCGGGCAGAAACTGGTGCAGAAGGATCTGGGCAAAACCCTGCGCACCATTTCCGAAAAAGGCGCCGATGGCTTCTACAAAGGCTGGGTGGCCGACGCCATCGTGACGTCCAGCCAGGCCAACAAGGGCATCATCACCCAGGCCGACCTCGACAAATACAAGACCCGCGAACTGGCCCCGGTGGAGTGCGACTATCGTGGCTACCACGTTGTGTCGGCACCACCACCGAGCTCCGGCGGGGTGGTGATCTGCCAGATCATGAACATTCTCGAAGGCTACCCGATGAAGGATCTGGGCTTCCATTCGGCCCAGGGCATGCACTACCAGATCGAGGCGATGCGCCACGCGTACGTGGATCGCAACAGCTACCTGGGCGACCCGGACTTTGTGAAAAACCCGATCGAGCACCTGCTGGACAAGAACTACGCAACCAAACTGCGTAACGCGATCCAGCCGCAGAAGGCCGGCGTGTCGGCGGAGCTCAAACCCGGTGTCGCACCTCATGAAGGCAGCAACACCACGCACTACTCAATCGTCGACAAATGGGGCAACGCAGTCTCGGTCACCTACACCCTCAACGACTGGTTCGGCGCGGGCGTGATGGCGAGCAAGACCGGGGTGATCCTCAACGATGAAATGGACGACTTCACTTCCAAGGTCGGCGTGCCGAACATGTACGGCCTGGTGCAGGGTGAAGCCAACGCTATCGCCCCGGGCAAGGCGCCGCTGTCATCGATGAGCCCGACCATCGTCACCAAGGACGGCAAGGTGGTGATGGTGGTCGGTACGCCGGGCGGCAGTCGCATCATCACCGCGACGTTGCTGACCATGCTCAACGTCATCGACTACGGCATGGGCCTGCAGGAGGCGGTCGACGCGCCGCGCTTCCACCAGCAGTGGATGCCGGAGGAAACCAACCTCGAAGACTTCGCCGCCAGCCCCGACACGAAGAAGATCCTCGAGAGCTGGGGCCACAAGTTCGCCGGGCCGCAGGACGCCAACCATATCGCCGCGATTCTGGTCGGTGCACCGTCGCTGGGTGGCAAACCGGTCGGCAAGAACCGCTTCTACGGCGCCAACGATCCACGGCGCAACACCGGGTTGTCATTGGGTTACTGAGCGGAGTAAAAAGGGGCGGGCACACGTCCGCCCCTGTCTCAAGGACCGATCAAGGAAGGCTCACCATGACCACCGCATTGCTGATCATCGATGTCCAGCGCGCCCTGTGCGCAGGCGAGTACGAGTGCCACGACGCCAAGCGGGTAATCGACACCATCAACGGCCTCAGCGCCCGCGCCCGCAAGTCGGGCATTCCAGTGGTGCTGATCCAGCACAGCGAAAAGGACAGCCCGTTCGCTCACGGTGCCGAAGGCTGGCAACTGGCTGAAGGACTGGAAACCGCGCCCGGCGATTTGCGCGTCGACAAGACTGCCAACGACTCGTTCTACCAGACCAACCTGCAGAAACTGATCCCCCGGGAGGACTTCGACCGCCTGGTGATCTGCGGTATGCAAACCGATTACTGCGTCAACGCCACCGTGCGTCAGGCCCATCAGCTGGGGTACGACGTGGAACTGGCGGCCGACGCCCATACGACGGTCGACAACGGCAACATGAGCGCCGAAGACATCATCGCCGAGTACAACAAGGATTGGGCGCATCTGAGCGGTTCCGTGGCGCGGATCGATGTGAAGCCGGCGGCCCAGATTACGTTCTGATGGGTTATCACAGTCATTGTGGGAGCGAGCTTGCTCGCGATGGCATTCGTTCAGTCACCGATGATGTTGAATGTGCTGCCCTTATCGCGAGCAAGCTCGCTCCCACACTGACGCGTGTGAATCACGCCATTTGCAACCGCCGCACCACGGCCTGAAACCGCTCCGACGCTACCCACTGGGGATCCGCATCCTCCACAAGCAACATGATCCCCAGGTAATGCTCCAGGTGCAGGGTAATCACCTGACCATCGACCGCCAGGTCCCAGTAACACTGATCCAGACCGCTGGCCTGGGTTGTCCAGGTTCCGCTCAGCGTCTGCTGGAGCTCATCGGCGATACGCTTGAAGGATTCTGTGTCCGAACTGCCCGACAAGTGAATATCTGACTCGGCCATGTGTTGCTCCTTGAATGACGTCGGGAATAAGCGAAGGCATACTGCGACCGCCTGAAATCAAGTCGCAAACATCAACCTGCGAACATCGCTCACCGGCTCGGACACCGCACCGCTCAGCACCAACCGCGTAATCGTCTCCGCCGCCAACGCATAGTCCTCATCCTGCGGCACTTCCCGCCCGGTGATGCGCCCCATCTGCCAGCCAATATTGGTGTAGGTGCGCGTCGCCGACCAGATGAAGAGCATTAAATGCTCGGGATCGACCGGCGCCAGCAGCCCACGGTCGATCCAGCTGCGCAGGCATTCGACATTGCGCCGGGCTTCGCCGTGCAGCAGGTCGCGGCATTCGTCGGGCAGTTGGCGACCGCCGAGCAGCAACTCGCCGCTGAACACTTTGGCAATTGCCGGATATTCGCGGGCGATGCGTATGCGGGCGGCGACGTAGGCGCGCAGGCCGATCAGCGGATCGTCACTTTCGCGCAGTACCGCCGAGGCTTCCAGCAACGGTTCGATAAAGCCGAGCAGCACTTTGCCGTAGAGGTTTTCTTTGCTCTGGAAGTAGTAATACAGGTTGGCTTTGGGTACACCGGCGCGAGCGGCGATGTCGCGGGTCTGGGTCGCGTCGAAGCCGTTGGCGGCGAATTCCTCGCTGGCGGCGGCCAGGATCAGTTGCTGGTTGCGTTCGCGGATGCTGCTCATGGACGGCATGAAGGTTCTGGCCATTGCGGGTTCGCAATATACAAAACTATATAGCGATTGGACCAGCGAACTTGTTCTTCAGCGCTATGCTGGTATCAGTTTCGGTAACCTCAGGAAAATGACAATGCCCCTTCAGGCACTGCGCGCCACGACGAGTCACCTCGACGCGGTGGCGAAGCTGTTCGACGCCTATCGTGGTTTTTATGGCCAGCCGTCAAATCTCGAGCAATCGCGGGCCTTCATCGCCGAGCGCATGACCGGCAATGAATCGGCGATTTTTCTGGTTGAGGATGAAAGCGGTGAGGCGCTGGGATTCGTCCAGCTATACCCGACGTTCTCTTCGATAGACGCCCACCGAACCTGGCTGCTCAGCGACCTGTTCACCACGCCGGCCTCTCGGGGCCGTGGAGTCGGGCGGCTATTGATGAACACCGCCCGCGACTTTGCCGTCAATACCGGCGCCAAAGGGCTGGTGCTGGAAACCGCCACCGACAATTTCACCGCCCAGGGTTTGTACGAATCACTTGGCTGGGTGCGTGATACGGCCTATTACACGTACACCCTCGATTTGCGTTAAAGCTGAATCGGCTTTTTCAGGTTTTTCCCGAATCAGGTCTTTCCCCGAACGTAGACCATCACTAGAATCCGCCCCCGGCGCTCCGCAATGGAGGCTCTTTGATATCATTTTAGGGACGACATCATGCAATTCGGGAAAATCCTTGCGCTGGGTCTGGTGCTCGCGCTGGGTGGCTGTGCCAGTTTCACCAAGGACGAAGTGGCCCCGGTCACGCTGCCATCGATGGCCAGCTATGCCAACAAGCCAAATGTCTATGTGGATTTCGACTTCTACCAGGGCGAGCCGAAAAGCGCTTCCGCCGTGGAAATGCCGCAAGCTCGGGAGATGCTCAAACCGCAATTGCAAACCGTCCTGAAGGATTCCGGTTTGTTCGGTCGTGTCACCTTCGACCAGTTCGAGAAGCAGCCAGGTGATTACAGTCTGCGTCTGAAGATGTACAACCATCCACCGAATGGCGGTCAGATGGTGCTGGCGTTCATCAGTGGCCTGAGCATGACGATCATTCCGGCCTACGCCACCGACCAATACACCATGAGCCTGGAAACTCTCGATCAGCAAGGCCAGCCGTTGTCCACCGCCAGCAACCATGACGCGGTCGGCACCTGGATGGGCATCTGGTTCCTTCCGCTGGCGTTCAATACGCCAAAAGCGGCGGTGACCGATACGTTCACTCGGCAGGTCAATGCGTTGCTCAAGGAGTGGGCCGACAGCAACCGTCCGAAATATTCGGGTATCTGACGCACGCCAGCAGCAAAAAAAAGAGCCGCAATCGCGGCTCTTTTTTTGGTTCTTCACGGATTACCGGGAAAGACGCTCTTGATCTTCATGAAAAAGAATTCGCTATCCCGGTAACCG